>JBEKQD010000050.1:0-31730 GCA_049520075.1 Occallatibacter sp.
GAGCGCCTCCGTTGCGTCCGGAGTGCCCCATCCCCACTCCGGATACACCATCCACAGCGGGATATGAGCAAAGATGACGATCGGTGTGGAAGACGAAAGCGAAGCCAGGTCTGCCTTGAGCCAGCGCAGTTGATTGGCGCCGAGGAGGCCCATGGCGTCGACTTGCTGGCAATTGTTGAGGCCAATGAAGTGAACGCCTTTGTGGTTGAAGCTGTACCATCCGCTGCCTTGCGTTCCTTTGCCGAACCGCTCTCGGTACATTGCGCCGTCGTCGGTTGCGATATCGTGTTCGCCGGGGACATAAAAGGTCTCACCGGCTTTCACGCCTCTGATGAGCTGCTGCGCAGTGTCGAATTCAGCCGCCTTGGACGAGTGTGTGATGTCGCCGGTGTGCAGCAGAAGATCTGGCGTAACGGGCAGCCGGTTGATCTTGTCGAGCGCAAGCTTCAGCGTGCCGGTCACATCCTGGTTGGCTGCCTTGTTGAAGCCGATGTGGCTGTCGCTGATCTGTACGAAGCTGAAGCCGGAACCGGACTTTGAATGCGCTGCATCTCCGCTGCCCGTGGCCGCGAAAAGTTTGGACGTCGGTACTCCGCCGGCCATGGTCCACAGAAGACCGGTGCCTGCCCAGGCCATGCAACTGAGAAAGTTTCTCCGGTCGATTCCATCGTTGGCCGGGCTTTCATGTGTTGCGATTTCAGGCTCGGCTGATTGAAGCTGCGGTTGAGCGGGGAAAACGGGATTTGCATTCTTCATGGGGAACTCCTCCATGGATGCAAACCGGCATTCGCGCAATTTATTCCCGGTCCGGGAGAATAATTTTGCGCAATTTCAGTTCTCATCTTTGCAGAGGAGATGAGATAGTACGGTTGTGACAATACCGTTGCCATGGAAGCGAACGGCACGCGAGGCAGCTGCTCAAACGCCTACGTTTGAGGAGCTGGCATTGCCGCTGCTTCCTTCGCTCTATAACGTCGCGTTCTGGCTCTGCCGCAACACTCACGATGCGGAGGACCTGGTGCAGGAGACGTTCCTAAAGGCGCTGCGCGGATTCGCATCGTTCGAGCCGGGCAGCAACTTCAAGGCATGGATCTTCCGCATTCTGCGGAACAGCTACCTGACATCGCGGAGTGGCTTGGCGGCCAGGCGTACGGTTGGGCTTGAGGATGAGTTGAGCGAGAGCGGCGAGTCGGGGCCAGCGCAGGTTCCCGAGGCCGCCATTGAACGGCAGACTCCTGAGGTGAACCTGCTGCAGATGGCGGACCGCGCGGCGCTGCAGACGGCCATGGAATCGCTCCCTGCGCCGTTGCTTGAGGTCATACTCCTTTGCGACGTGGAAGAGATGAAGTACAGGGAAATTGCCGCAACGCTTGAGATTCCCATGGGAACGGTTATGTCCCGGATTGCACGAGCACGCGCGGCCCTTCGCGCATCGCTTGCGGCTCAACAGAGACCACCGAGGGAGTTTCGCGCATGACTGATCATCTGTCTCAGACCATCTTGAATGCGCTGGCGGACGGTGAGCTCTCTGAGGGCCAACTGGCCAGCACAAACCAGCATCTTGCCGGATGCCCGGCCTGCACCTCAAATGCTCTGTATCAATGCCTTCTCAAGCAAGCCACGGCAAAGGCAGGGCAGCGGTATGAGGCACCGGCTCATTTGCTGGAGCGGCTCGCGCGGCTGGGAACTCAGGCAGATTCACGGTCGCAGGCTTCAAATATCGGCACTGCATCAGGCTCTTCGTCGCGGCCAATGCGGGGATTTGGATTGCTAGGCTGGGCTGCCACGACGGTGCTTCTTGTTGCCTCCGTGACCGTCACTCTTGTTCAGCGCGCCAATCAGAGAGCCGAGATGGCCTCGGCTGAACGGGGTGCGCTGGTCAGCGAGGTCTTCGATCAACACATTGCCACGCTTGCCGGCAATTTGCCGCTGCAGGTGGTTTCCACTGACCGGCACACGGTCAAGCCGTGGTTCCAGGGCAAAATCCCGTTCAGCTTCAATCTGCCCCAGGGCCTGCCGAGTGACACTACGCTCGATGGAGCGAACCTGACCTACATGCACAATCAACCCGTTGCCCAACTGCTCTACAGCATTGGCCGGCATCGTGTCTCTGTCTTTCTTCGACAAAGAATGGGCCCGTCAGAGATGGACCAATCGCCGACAGAACGCTCGGGATTTCATGTGATGGGCTTTGGTACGAACGACCTGGAAGCAGTTGCGATCAGCGATGTGGATCCGGTCCGGCTAGACGAATTGATGAGTGCAATCAAGCACGCGCAGACGGAAGAACAAAAGCAATCCAAGTAACTCTAATTTCAGAACGGAGTTGCTCGTATTGTACAGTTCTTAGGATGCGAAGCCTGCTTCTGTTCAGCGCATTCCAATCGAGCAGCCAGCTAAAGGGGAAAAAGGTCCGGGCCTAAAGGCCGTTGTTAGGTTGCGCTATTCAGGTGCCTGAAGGCACCTGCTCCCTCCGCTAATTCACAGCGCTCCCTCCGTTAGTTCCCTGCCTCTGTCCGTGTTTATGCACATTGCATGCGCCCCTCTGCTATCCTGAATGGTCTGCCCGGACGAGGAGGGTTCATGCCAGAGCACAGGGGACGAAAGCATCATCAGGACCGCGTGGCGGAGACGCTGCGCGAGGAGATCGGCGTCCTTATTGAAGGCGAGCTAGTGGACCCGCGCATCAATCTTTGCTACGTGACCGAGGTGGCGTTGAATCCCGGCGGCAAGTCGGCGCGGGTGTATGTGGCTGTTGACAGCGGAGTAACGGACATTGTCAAAGCCGAAGACGAGACTGTGGCCGGTCTGGAAGCTGCCAAGGGTTACATTCGCGTGGAACTGAAGGAGCGGATGGGCGTGCGCCACGTGCCCGAGCTCAGTTTTCTTGCCGACCGCTCGGGACGCTACCAGGCGCGCATCGACGAACTGATGGGCAGGCAACGAAAGAGACAGAAAGCGACAGCGGAGACGGCTGCCGGGCTAACGCCCGCGGCGGACGAAAAGATGAAGGTGGAGTAGGCGCAGATGGATCACTCCAGACGCAGTCAGCCCTTCCGCCCGAGGAGAGCTGTGCCCGGTCCCCCACGGGCGGAAGCGCATAGTGACCGGATGGATGCGGTTCTGGAGGTCTTGCGACGGGGCGATCGATTCCTGGTCTGCTCTCACGCGCGGCCGGACGGCGACGCGGTGGGCTCGATGCTGGCCATGGGGATATTCATCGGGCAACTGGGCAAGCACGCCGATCTGGTGATGGCAGACAGTATTCCGATTATTTATTGCGGGTTGCCGGGCGCGGAAGAGATTCGCGTGACGCAGATTGTAGACGGTCCTTATGACGCCGTGATTCTGCTGGAGTGCGACGGGCTGGAACGCACCGGAGTAGCCGGTCTGGTACCGTTTTTCCAAATCAATATCGATCACCATGCCAGCGGCCACGAGTACGCCAACGTGAACTGGATTGACCGCGACGCGTCGAGCGTGGGCGAGCTGGTCCACAGGCTGGTGAAGGCCGCAGGCGCCAAGGTTACGCCTGAGATGGCCCATTGCCTCTACACCACGGTGCTGACCGACACGGGGGGCTTCTGCTACGGATCCATACAGGCTTCGACGTTTGAAATGGCGCGGGAACTGGTGGTGGCGGGGGCTGACCCGGTGAGGATTGCGCAGGACGTGTATTTTTCAACGCCAGCCTCGAAGCTGCTGCTGC
Source organism: Occallatibacter sp. (assembly GCA_049520075.1). Taxonomy (GTDB): domain Bacteria; phylum Acidobacteriota; class Terriglobia; order Terriglobales; family Acidobacteriaceae; genus Telmatobacter. The sequence continues at coordinate 3,710 of JBEKQD010000050.1, forward strand.
TGGGCGCGGCGCTGACCAATCTGAATCGCGAAGGGGCGCTGGCCTGGCTGTGGGTGACTCACGAGGACGTTTTGCGTTCCTGCGCCAACGACGAGGACTGCGAAGGCATTGTGAACTTTGCTTTGTGCGTTGCGGGAGTGGAAGCAGCGGCGTTTTTGCGCGAGCTGCCGGAGCGGCGCATCCGGATTGGCCTGCGCAGCAAGGGCCAGGTGAACGTGGCAGCGATTGCCGAGCGGCTGGGCGGCGGAGGGCACGAGAGCGCCGCCGGCTGCACGCTGGCTGGGCCTCTGGAGCGCGCGATCGAGGAGATTCTGGCCGAGTTGCGCCCTTGCGTGGCTGCGCTGGACGGGGAAGAGAGTTGAGGGTTCGGCCCGATTCCGCCCAAATCTGTTAGCCTTGTCCCTGTTGACGCGCAGCACGATTTCCGCGTTTCCCTGGAGCGCGGACTCTTACCTGGACCGGTCGGCCTCCCCCAGATGCCATGACCGGCGCACGAATTGCCTGGCTGTGTGAACGCTCCATTGGAGAAGCGCTGGAAGTGGAAACTTTTCAGGAACCATCTGCGCAGGACCCGCCCAAAAGCCGAAGCACACGGCTGCCCAGTTGGCTCCTCGGCTACCTTGAGCCTTTTCTGGCGCCACCGGATCCGGGCTGCCCCGGTGAACTGCGCTGGCGCCTGCCTCGCTGGACGGGAGTCTGCGAGGTTGCTACCTTCCTGGTTTTCACGGTCACCTTTCTCGTCTACGGGGTCACGCCGTTCTTCGGTGGCGACGGGATGGGACTTGTGGGCGCCGACGAGCCTCGCTACGCGCAGATTGCGCACGAGATGTTGGTGCGGTTTAACTCGGCAGACTCCATCAAGAGCCGGCTGAGCGCCTGCGTCACTCCTTATCTTTACGGCCACCCCTGGCTGGAGAAGCCGGCTCTTTATTACTGGCGGGCGATGTTCGTCTTCCAGGACTTCGGCGTGCACGACTGGGCGGCGCGGCTGCCCTCGGCTACCTTCGCCTTCATCATGGTGGCGCTCATTTACCTGCATATGAGGCGATTCCGCCCCGGCGGCCACCTGGACGCGGCGCTGATCACAGTGGCCTGCGCGGGCATCATCGGCTTCGCGCGCGGCGCATCGACGGATATGCAGATGGCGGCTCCGCTGGCCATCGGGTTGCTGGGCTGGTACGCGTGGTACGAAACCGACTCCAAGTTCTGGCTCTTCGACATTTACTTTTTTACGGGCGTGGCCACGCTGGCGAAAGGGCCGGTGGCGCCGTTTCTGGCTATTACGATTGTGGCGGCATTCGCATTTCTGCGCCGCGAGTGGTCGCTGCTGAGGCGCTCGTTCTGGTGGCCGGGGGTGGTGCTCTACTTTGCCATGGTGCTTCCCTGGTTCATCGCCGTGCAGCATCAGAATCCGACATTTTTCCGTGAGTTCTTTTTGGAACACAATCTGGAGCGCTTCGCCAGCGATCGCTACCAGCACCAGCAGCCGATCTGGTATTACCTGGCGGTAGTGGTGCTGGCGGTGATGCCATGGACGATTATCGCGGTACGGGCGTTTATTGACGGCATCGCAACCTCTGTGCAGGAGTGGCGATCGCGCCACTTCAGCCAATGCCTAAAGGGCAATTGCAGACCCGGTGACGCTTTTCCGGAGTTTCTGGTCCTTTGGGCGCTGATTCCTATCGTCTTTTTCTCTTTTTCGCAATCCAAGCTGCCCGGCTACATTCTGCCGTCGATTCCGCCCATCACCATTCTCACCGGGGATTATCTCTTCCGCCGCCGTCAGTTGGGACTGAACCGCTGGGTATTGCTCGGTCATGCGGGACTGTGCGGTGTGATGACGCTGTCCGCGTTCCTGCTGCCGTGGTTTGTGGTTCACGGACGGGTGATGCCTCCCGTGAACGCGGTAGTCGTGGCCGTGCTGGCCTCCTGCGGCGCGGCTTTGCTGATTCTGGTGGTAGTGAAGGGCTTTGGCGTGGCCAAGTTGCGCCTGGTAACGACGGCCGTGCTGATGGTGCTTGTGCTGTTTCTGTATGGGGTTGGCCCATTCTTCGGAATTCCCGCCATTGGACAGACCAAGAAGGTGATTCACCTGCTGGATGACTCCTACTCCGCACGGCCGCTGGCTGAGCGGCTGGCGGGCTTCGCACCCGCAGACGAAACGGTGGCAGTTTTTCTTGTTCGCCCGCAGACCGAATACGGGCTCTCGTTCTATCGCAATCGCGAAGTGGTCAACTACAAGGAAAGCGGCGTGCCGAACGAACAGCACCTTCTGGTGGCAAGGGTGACGGGGCGTGGAGGAGTGGATCTGCATACCCAGGCGGCCCTGGAAGAGTACCTCGAAGGCCGGCCGTATGAGCAGCTTTTCAGTTGGCCGGAGCAGGGGCTGGTGGTGTACATGGTGGGCAGCCGGTAAACTGTCAATTATCAGAAAGCAGTGGTTAGTGAACAGTGGTCTGTGGGAAGGTTGCAGTCCTTGGCGATAGCTACTTTGCGGCCGCTGTTCACTGTCCACTGTCCACTGTTGTAAGAGGGGAACCATGGCATCGGGCTCGCCTATCGAGATCCTCGACCTGAGGCACTTTGCGTCAACGGTGTTGCGGCCCGTTCTGGCGGCGGAGAGCGAGATATGGAGCGAGCGCCTGCACTGGGACTACCGCGTCTCGGCCAACCTGCTGATGCAATATCTAGACAACCGCATGCTACCCGGCTACGCAGCCGTGGAAGCAGGGCAGGTGACCGGCTTTACGTTCTGCGTTTACGAAGAGACCAAGGCGGTCATCGGCGATCTGTTTGCGCTGCCGGGCTCGCGAGCCAACGAAAATGGGGGTCTCGAGGCTCAGGCAGGTGAAATTCCCGCTCACGAACTCACGCCTCATGAAATCGAGGAGATGCTTCTTCGCCATCTGCTCGAACTATTGCAAAATTCTCCGCATGTGGACCGCGTGGAATCGCAACTGCTGCTGCACCCCTCCGGGTCCCACTCCGGTGCTTTTCTGGATGCGGGTTTTGACGTTCACCGGAGGCTTTTCATGGTGCGTCCGCTGGAAGGTTTCTTTGCCGCGCCCAACATGAAATTGCCCGCCGGGCTGGAACTGCGTCCCTGGCGCGACGAGGATCTGCCTGCCGCAGCAAGGCTGATTTCAGCGGCTTACCTCGGCCATCCCGACGGGGTGGTGAACGATCAGTATCGCTCGACGCACGGCTCACTGCGCTTCCTTAACAACATTGTCCGCTACGCCGGCTGCGGCGTCTTCTCCCCACAGGTTTCGCACATCATCGTGGATCGCGCGAGCCGGGAGGTGGTGGGACTGGTGCTGGCTTCAAGGGTGAGCCCGCAGAGCGGCCACATTACGCAGATCTGCGTTCATCCTGATTTTCGCCGGCGCGGACTGGGACGCATGCTGCTTACCCTGGCCGCCTCCTGCTTCCTGCGCCAGGGCGTCAGCGAGATCTCGCTCACTGTCACCGAAGCCAACACAGACGCTATCGAACTCTACCTAGCCGAAGGGTATGACTGCACACACAAATTTGACGCAGCAGTGTGGCAGCGGGACAAGATGGCTTGAAGAAGCTGCCGGTCAAGAGCTGAAGCCGCGCACCTTCAAAACATAGATATTTTCAGGGGCCACTCAAAGACGCGGGCTTACCGCGCTATCAAATACATTACCCAACTAAGTACAATGGCCGAGGCAACGAAGAGCACAAAGCAATAGATTCCGTAGCGGATCATATCCCGGGGCTTTTCGCGCTGGGTGATGCCGAAGACGATGGAAGCGAAGAAGGCAAAGAGCACAACCGCCGCAAAGTGAGTCACGACTTCCTCCCGGTGCGAAGATTGTGTGCGTCCACGGCGGCAATCACGTTGAGCAGTCCGGCCACAACGATGAAGCGGGTGCCGTAGTCGGCGGTGGTTACCAGAACCTGGTCAGCGCCCCAGCCCGCAATCCGGCTGATGAAGTAGAGCAGGCCATTGCCCAGATCGCCGGCAAGTCCGAGAATGTCGAGAACATCGTGAGCTCCCGCGTAAAGCTTGCCCTGCATGGCGATGCCCAAGGCAAACATGGCGAGGATAGAGCCACCGAGCAGCGCTCCGCGTCCCCATTTTCGCTGCAGGAAATGGCCGCCGCCGGGCACCAGCCAGCCGACGATCAAAGGGAGGTAGACAAAGCCCTGTTGCGATGCCGATTTCGAGCCGTTTGCCGGCGCGGCGTTCTTGTTTTCTTCAGTTGCCATGCACTTTTGACTATATCGCACCGGGGCTGGGGCAAGCGCGGATGACCGGTCAGTTTCCCGTGGGAATGATTCCCGCATTCTCGACCATCAGGATGAAGGTTCGCCTGGGCGCGCGCGTGCGGTGCACCACTGTTTTCGGAACTACAAAGCCCTGTCCTGGCTCAAGCTCCACAACGCGGCCCTCAAGATCGATCAGCAGTTTGCCTTCCACGACATAGAAGAACTCGTCATCCTCATCGTGCTTATGCCAGTGGTACTCGCCTTCGATTACAGCCATGCGTACTACGGATTCATTCACCTTGCAAAGCGTTTGATTGAACCACTTGTATTCACAGGCATCGGCAAGGGCCTTGACGCCAATGACCTCCATTGGTCCGTGCAGGATGTTGAGGCGGGTTTCGTAGGGAAAGGCGGCGGCTTCAGTCATGGCAATACTCCTGCGCGCAGCATATAGCCGCGGCAAATCGATTGCAACCAGTTCCCCTGAAACTGCTTCTGTTTAGGAGTTCCGCTTTGCCGGGGTGTTGCCTGCACCGGGTCGGCCGTGATGCATGTCATTGGGGCAGGCCGTGATGATCGACGCTGATGACGCGGGTGATCTTCCATGCGCCGTCTTTCAACTGCCAGACATGAATGAATTTTGCCTCGCCGGGCGAATCAGGCTGCAGGCCGGGGTGGTAAAAGCGGTGAACGCCAATCTCAACGACACCGTAGCCGTGAATCGGATACACCTCCAGAGTTCCCGGAACCAACTCGCGGCGCACCTTGCCGCAGATGTTGTTCTTCACGGCATCGATCGTCTTCTGCTTGCCGACCATCAGCCCGCCTTGATCGTGATAAAACTCAAGATCATCGGCCAAATACGAGCTGAATTTTTCCAGATCGCACCGGTTGTAGGCGACGAAGAGTGCGGCGTCCAGCGCGGTGATGGTCGAAACCAGCTCGTCGCTGGCTTTTGCGCCTGGATTGTCCTGCGCGCCCGCCAGAAATAACGGAGCAGCGAGGATCGGCACGAGCAAAAGCATCATGCGGATAAGGGGAAGCTTGTTCATTGAGCGGTACACTCCTGAAGGATGTCGATCCATCAGGAGGTACGATATCGAGGACGAGCCGGTTCCCGCGGAGACCGGAAAAATGCAGCCGCAGCCGTTGGCTCTTTCCCCTCCTTAAATCCTCACCAGCTCCTTCTGGATTTTTCCGGTGACCCAGGCTTTGCCGGGAGCGGTGATCATGTTGATCTCGCTGCGTACGCCGAACTCCGGCAGATAGATGCCCGGCTCGACCGAGAAGCAAGTGCGGGGCAACAGGCGACGTTCGTCGTGAGTTTCCAAATTGTCGAGGTGCGCGCCCGCGCCGTGCAGCTCCTGGCCGATATTGTGGCCGGTGCGATGGGTGAAGAAGTCGCCGAAGCCGGCCGCGCGAATCACGGCGCGGGCCGCGTCGTCAGCCTCGAATCCGCAAATGGTGCGATTCTCGGCAAAGGCGTTCTCGACCACACGGATGGCAGCGTCGCGGCCGTTCACAACCGTATTGAAGACCAGTTGTTCGCGCTCAGACGGCTCGCGACCCACCACTCCGGTCCATGTGATGTCGTAGAAGATGGTGCGGGGCTTGTTGGGCCGGGCCCAGATGTCGATGAGTAGAAAGTCGCCTTCTTTGATGGGCGCCGAACGCTGGGCGGTGGGCTCATAGTGCGAGTCGGAACAGTTGGCGTTGACGCTGACGTTGGGACCGTCGTCCCAAACGAGTCCCTCGCGGCGCATGGCCTCGCAAAGCCATTGCATGTGATCGAATTCGGAGTATGTGCCCGCCTTGCCGGAACCGGGCCGCAAACGGTTGCCAATCTGCTTCCAACCCTCGGCCAGAATGACATCGATGGCCCGCTGTGCCGTGACGTGGCTGGCAACCTGCTCGTCGCTCAGAGTGGCTTCAAACTGGCTGACCATATCGGCGGAGCTGACGATCTGCTTGCCCAATCCGCGAAGAAACTCGATTGTGCCCGCATCAACCATGGAAACATACATGATGGCGTTGTTGGGCGAGTACTGCATGGCAACCGTGTGTGCACCAGTCAGCATCGCCTCCAGGGCGGCGGCCAGTTCTTGCCAGCTTGAATACAGCGCCTTGGTTCCAGGCAGCGTGTCGAGCCGGGCCTGCTCGATGCGGTGCACCAGCTTGCGCGGCTCTCCCGCGGCCGGCACAAAGTAGTACCAGCGCCGCGTGACGAGCGCCTTTTCGTCCATGCCGAGAATGCGCCCGGCGATGGGGTCGCGGTGATGGTGGTCATAAAACAGCCAGCCGTCATGGCCGGCCTCGCGTATGGCTGCCTGAATCGCTTGAATGTTCATACCCGCCATAATACGCGCCCAGGGTTACGTGCTTGAAGGGGTGGTATCAGCTTTGGGCCGCCTGCCGAATATCTTTGGTCTCCATGATCCTCTTCGCATAGCCGTGCCTCGCCACGGCCAGCATGGCCTGGCCAATATCGCGCGTCGAAACCACCTGGTTCGGGAACGCGCGGCGAAGCAGCGGCAGCAGCGGTTTGAAAAACAGGTACATGACTCGATAGAGCGGCGTCCTAGACTGAATCCCGTCGAGCGCCTCAATCAGACCGGGACGAAACATGAATGCCTTGAAGGGCAGACGCAGAAGGGCATTCTCCGTGCGTCCCTTGACGCGCGCCCACATCACGCGCCCCCGCTCGGTGCTATCGGTTCCAGCGCCGGAAACATAGATGAAGGTCATCTCCGGATTCGACCGGCTGAGCGTTTCTGCCGCCGCCAGGGTAAAACCGTAAGTGATGCGCTCGTAATCGGCTTCCTTCATTCCGGCCGACGACACACCCAGGGTAAAAAAGCAGGCGTCGAAGCCGGCAAGTTCTCGCTCGGGGGCCGCATAACTCGACAAATCCTTGTGCACAATCTCGCGCAGCTTCGGGTCCTGCATAGCGGTTGCATTGCGCCCGATGGCTGTCACTACTTCCACGTCCGGAGCGCGCAGGCACTCCAGCAAAACTCCCTGTCCCACCATCCCTGTAGCGCCAAAGATCAACACTTTCATCAGAGACCTCTCTCCTGCTTGCCCTTCGTCAATCCAAGCTTAAACTGTCCGCGACGATGAAAGTGGCTGCGATATGGTTTCGAAATGGGACAAATCGCCCGGCACAGACTCAGATTGTTACTCGCGTCATTTGGGTTCTGAAAGCGGCTCGGTCAGGATAGCGAGAGAATGCGGCAAATGGTATAGTTCCCGTATACCGGAAAGTAAAATGGAGATTCCACACAAGTTGCCCAGGAGCTGATGGTGCCGGACCCGATATCTAGTGGTGACACAATCGACTTCAAAGCTCTAGTGGAAAACAGCGTGGACGTCATCTGCTGCTCCGGCTTTGATCGGATAGTTCGATATATTTCCCCCTCTTGTTTCAATCTGCTTGGCTGGAAGCCGGAAGAGCTGATAGGCAAGGGGCCCGAAGTCTACATTCTGCCTGAAGATTTACCAATGCTTGATACGGCGGGCGACAAGATTCTCGCCGCTGAAGATCACATCGACATCGCGATGATCCGGATGCGGAGAAAGAACGGGTCGGTGGTGTGGGTGGAGATCAACGTCCGCCTGGTGCGCGATCCTGTCACCGCGGAGCCCAAAGAGTACGTAATCGTAATGCGCGACATGACAGAGCGCAAAGATCTGGAGAAAAAGCTGTCAACGCTGGCGCTCACCGATAGCCTGACAGGACTGATGAATCGCCGCGCCTTTGACGAGGCCCTGACGCGGGAGTGGAAACGCGCGGTGCGTTATGGCGCGCAAATCTCTCTGCTCATGCTGGACATTGATCATTTCAAGCGGTTCAATGACCGGTACGGACACCATGCAGGGGACGATTGCCTGCGCGCAGTTGCCGCTGCGGTGGGCGGGGCGGTGCGCGTCACGGATAGTGTCGCCCGCTATGGCGGAGAAGAGATTACCGTGATTCTTCCCTCAACCTTCAGCGCCGGCGCGACGGAAGCTGCTGAAAAAGTGAGGTGTGCCGTTGAGGCTTTGCGGCTGAGTCATGAGGGCAATCCGGAGGGCAATGGCTGGATTACCGTGAGTGTGGGCGTTGCCACCGCTCTTGTGCAGCGAGGCGAGGCCGCGGAAGGATTGCCGGAAGCATTGCTTGAGGCCGCCGATAGCGCGATGTACAAAGCAAAAAATGAAGGACGGAATCGCGTAGTCAGAGCCACGGCGATTCGTCCGGCACGTGAATGATCGGCTGCCATCTTTGCGGCTCACGGATGCGGCTCAGTAGCTCCTTGGTGCGGTGAAGCGATTATCTTCCCGTTCCCCCCACGGTCATCTTGTCCAGTTTGATCGTCGGCATGCCGACGCCTACGGGGACGCTCTGGCCGTCTTTGCCGCAGGTGCCGATGCCTTCGTCGAGCTTGAGGTCGTGGCCCACCATGGAGACGTGCTTCAGCGCCTCGGGGCCGTTGCCGATCAGTGTGGCATCACGCACAGGGGCGGTGATTTTGCCGTCTTCGATCAGGTAAGCTTCCGACGCGGAAAAAACAAACTTGCCGTTGGTGATATCCACCTGCCCGCCGCCGAAGTTGACCGCGTAGAGGCCGTGCTTGACACTGCGCAGAATGTCTTCAGGCGCGTCGTCACCGGCCAGCATGTAGGTATTGGTCATGCGCGGCATGGGGATGGACTGGTAGTTTTCTCGGCGGCCGGAGCCGGTGCTGACCGCGCCCATCAATCGCGCCGAAAGCTTGTCGCTGAGATAGCCGCGCAGGATTCCGCCTTCGATGAGGACAGTCTCCTGTGTGGCCGTGCCCTCGTCATCCACGTTGAGCGAGCCACGACGGCCGGCGAGGACGCCGTTGTCCACCACGGTGACTTTGGGGCTGGCGACCTGCTGACCGAGCAACCCGGCAAAGGCTGAAGTCTTCTTGCGGTTGAAGTCGGCTTCAAGTCCGTGGCCAACGGCCTCGTGGATCAGAATCCCGGGCCATCCGGGACCGAGCACGACTTCCATTTCGCCGGCGGGGGCAGCCACGGCGCCGAGTTGCAAAATTGCGCCCCGCGCGGCTTCACGTGCCAGGCCCTCAGGGCTTTTCGTTCCCACGAATTGTTCAATCCCGGCGCGTCCGCCGCCGCCCGCCGTGCCTTTGGTGGTGTTTGCGTCGTCTTTGGCGATGACGAAAACGTTGAGCCGGCATAAAGGCTGAGTGTCGCTTGCAAGTGCGCCGTCGGATGCTGCAATCAGAATTCGGCGGAGCTCCTCTGAGTAGCTGGCGCGGACCTGCACGATGCGCGGGTCAAATGCGCGAGCGGCGCGGTCGGCGCGCAGAATCAGCTCGAGGCGCGCGGCCAGATCGAGATCGTAACCGCCCAGCGGAACGGGATAAAGATCGGCTGCGGATGGCTCTGTGAATCCCTGCACGGGCTGTTTCGCGGGGCCGGAGGCGATGAGCGCAGCAGTGCGTGCGGCGTGGAGCAGGCGCTCGGGGCTGAGGTTGTCAGTGTAGGCGTAGCCGGTGCGCTCGCCGCTGAGCACGCGAATGCCGCAGCCGGCGCTGACGCCCTGTGAGGCGGATTTGACGATCTGCTCATCGACACCCAGAGCGGTGGCCGTCATCGACTCAAAGTAAAGGTCGGCATAGTCGCCGCCTGCCGAGAGCGCTTCGCCCAGGCAGCGCTCCAAAAGCCGGTCGGTGATGCCGAACTTGTCAAAAAAGTAGCGTTGATGACTGGGAGGCGGGGAAACTGCCGGTATGCTCATCGTACCTCTAAGTTTACGCCTCGGCCGGTTCCGGCAGGGGTCGTTCCTGTCTTGAGTCCTGCTCTACCGCTGGAGGCGTCTTCGTGGTACATTTTTTTCATGAAGAAAATACTAGCTGCCGTATTGCTGTTGATGGTATTTGCCAGCCCGGCGATCGCCGAGAAACATCCTGGGCTCCATCATTCTGCTCATCCGTCCCACCACCACCATCCTCATCATCACCACCACGCATAGAGCGAACCCTGCTCGCGCTGCGGCTTGATGAGTCGATGCAGTTTTATGCCCGCTGGCGAACATGGTAAGGTGTGAGCTATGACAGACTTGGACAATCTCCGCTATCCCGTTGGCCACTTCAATCCGCCGGCCAGCAGCCTGCCGGGGATTCGCGCGGCGCACATTGAAACGCTGCGCCAACTGCCTGGACGCCTGCGTACCGCGATTGCAGGATTGAGCGAGGCTCAACTTGATACACCCTACCGCGAAGGCGGCTGGACCGTGCGTCAGGTGGTGCACCATGTGGGCGATAGCCACGCCAACGCCTACATCCGTTTCAAGCTGGCTCTGACCGAAGATTGGCCCACCATCAAGCCCTACGACGAGGCGGCATGGGAAAGGCTGCCTGACAGCAGTGCGCTACGCGTAGAGGACTCGCTGGCTTTCGTCGAGGCGCTTCATCGCAACTGGGTCGCGCTGCTGGAGAAGCTCACGGACGAGGATTTCCGCAAGGGCTACACCCATCCCGAGCGGGGCCGGGAGATGCTGGCCAAGGTGCTGGCCATGTACGACTGGCACTCGCGCCATCACACCGCGCACATCACCAGCCTGCGCACGCGAATGGCTTGGTAGAAGCCCGTGCCCGCCGTCGCTGAGGCTGCATCTGCTGAGTTGCTTGCCCGGCAAATCGAAACCTATCTCGCCGACCACCCCGCAGCCGCGCTGCTGGAGGATGGCCGTGTGCTGTTCGACATGCGCTCCGCTCGCTACGCGGTGAGCGAACAGCATGGACGCTGCCTGCTGCAACTGTGGAGCGAAGAGCGAAATCTGATGCGCACCGTGGCGGGCGTGGAGGAGCGCGCGCAATGCCTGCGGCTGGCCACACGCCGCATGGGCGCGGCCCGGCCTCAGACGCTGGAACTGGTGCCCACCAGTGATCGCCGCACTCCCACGGCTCGCGAAGCCACTCGCCGCAGCTATCAGCGGTTATTGGAGCGCGTGCTGCCCCGCCATTTCATCGGTTCCAAGGTGGATGGGCTGCGTTCGGCGATGGACCTGGAGCACAGTTTTGGGCCGGCTTATGTGCGCGGGCGGCTGCTGAAAGGCACAGCGGCGGAGGCAGTAATCGGCGTCAGCGAGGCGGAGTCGGGATCGACTGTGGACGGCGTGTTGACGCTGGGAATTCTCTGGCTGGACCACTGCCGCCAGCACGGCGACGGGCGGCGGCATTTCGGCGGGCTCAAAGTGATTGTGCCGGCCGGTGCGTGGCGAACGACGGCAGAGCGCATGGCCTGGCTGAATCATGCGGCCGCCGATTTTCAGCTTTTCACGCTCGATGAGCGCAGCGAAGAGCTCACCGCGGTGGATTTTCGCGACACCGGGAATCTGGAGTCGCGGCTGGTGCACACTTTTTCCGCCGAGGCGGCCATCGAGCGCTGCCGGGATGGTGTTGCCCGTTTGCTCTCTCTGGTCCCGCCGTCCGCGAAGGACCGCGTCGAGGTGCGGCCCAGTTCGGCGACCGAGGTGGGGTTGCTGCTTCATGGGTTGGAATTTGCGCGGGTTCGGCAGGGTTTTGCCGCCAACACATTCACCCGCGAAGACGAGATCAGCTTCGGCGCGGGAGCCAACGAAACGCCGCTCACGACGGAGAATGAGCCGCTCTGCCGCGATCTGTTTTCACGGCTTTTTTTGAGCCGCCACGGCGACGGCACGCACACGGACCCGCTCTTTCGCTTACAACCGGAACGCTGGCTGGAAGCGCGGCTGCGCCGTGAAATTGTCGAACTGCTGCCGGGTTTGCGCGGCGACTTGCTTTATTCGCAGGTTCCTGCGCTTTCGGCTGGTGACCGAGGCTTGCTGGACTTGCTGACGCTGGATCGCAACGGACGGCTGGCGGTGATCGAGCTGAAGGCCGATGAGGATTTGCATCTGCCGTTGCAGGCGCTGGACTATTGGATTCGTGTGCGCGCGCTGAACAACGACCGGCAACCCGCGGCGGGCAACGAAGGCGGCAGGCCGCTATCGGCTTTCGAGCGGCAGGGATATTTTGCAGGGGCGGAAGTTTCCACCTTGGAGCCGCGCTTGCTCCTGGCCGCGCCGGCCTTGCGCATTCACCCCGCCAACGAGCCGGTGCTGCGCTACTTTTCTCCGCAGGTGGAGTGGGAGCTAATCGCGCTCACCGAGCATTGGCGGCGGGAACTGAAGGTGGTCTTCCGCAAGCGGAGTACACAAGCAAAGAGCTGAAGCACGTTCAGATGTGAACCGATTGATCTGTCGATTCGCTGTCCTTTTCCAAACCATCGCAACGAGCGCTGCTTCCAAGAACTTCCGGAGTTATCATCATCAAAATGCCCACGACCCAAAAGAAATGGCCGATTAGTGGAATAGTGTACGAATGAAGAAAGAAAATCCAGGTATCTATAATGCAAATGAGTATAGCTACAACAAGACCGCGCCGAACTCGCACGAACTTCGGCCAAATGCAAAACAATAGATAAACCAGCACGAGTGGATTGACCCACCCGCTTAGGAGGAGAAGGGGCGATCCAGGTTTGGCGCCAGTCAGGATGGCGGGCAAGATGAGAACTGACGGCGTAAGCGCAAACACAGCACAGACGAATCCAATCTCAGAACGGAATCCTGACCCAGATTCCGCAGTCCTGACTGCTGGAAGGAAGAACGCAGTGAGAAAGATAAAAAAACCCGCGAGTCTGAAATAGAAGGCGGCTCGTTTGTGAGTTCGAAAGATCACGCCCGGTCCAACTCCGCAAACAGCTCGCTTAGCACGACGCGAATCGGCGTCTCCGGAACCGTGATTTCGCCAGCGGGTGCCAGCTCGAATCCGGCCCTTGTTACGCGATACGCCAGACGGCGCGCGGGGTCGATGATCCAAATATTTTCAATGCCGAAGTCTAAATATTCATCCGTGCGTTCTGTAAAGCGGCTGAGTCTGTCTTCCGGGGAGAGGATTTCGATGACCAACAGCGGCGGATGAGTGAGAATTTGTTCCCGCGGCGTTCCAACGCGGAGAACGCTCACATCGGGCACTCGAAAACGGGTGGGCCTTACCTGCACGCGCACATCGGGAAGCGGTATCACCCCCCACTCTTCCCGGTGATTCATAAACAGGTGCGCCAGCAGCGCCTGCAAATAGCCATGATCGTACTCGCCCACGTTCCGCTCCTCGATCCGACCGTCCACATAGTCGCAGTCGGGGCGGTAGCTCGTGGTGAGATACTCGCGCACGGAAATGAATTCCGGCTGGGAATTTTCGAAGATGGGCAGAGTCGCCATGCACTGATTATCGCGCTAATCCATGAGTTCCGCCAGTAGCAACTGCTACGCCAGTTCGATTCCGGCGATTTCTGCTTCGAGGCCGCCGTACTCGGGGTGCTGATTTTCGCGGATGCGGTAGGCGAGGTCGATGAGGCTTCCGTGCGTGAGCGAGAGAGCGGCGGCGCGGGCTGCCTGATCCCAGCCGATGGCGCGCAATGCTCCGCTTGCGCCGGGCCGGGGCCGAGGCTGAATGGAATCTTGCGCCAGTTCCAAACGGAGATGGCGCTCTTTCATTACACGCGGCGAACTGAGCAGGCGCACGCGGCGGGCTACGAAGACCGGCTCGGGATTGCCGTGGCCGAACGGCTCAAGCTTGCGCAGCCAGCCGGCGAGTACAGGCGTAACGCGGTCCAGTGGCAACTCAGCGTGGATGCGGAGCACTTGCTCAGGCTCGCGGGCGGCCAGATGTTCGTTAGCGTAAAGGCGCAGGCGGCGCTTGAGTTCGGGCAGGGCAGCGGCGGGCAGAGCGAATCCGACGGCGAAGGCGTGCCCGCCGAATCGCGTAAAGAGATCGGCGCAGCTTTCGATGGCATTGAGCAATTGGAAGCCGTCCACCGAGCGGCCGGAACCATAAGCAATTCCATCCTCGACGCTGACCACGATGGCCGGTTTGGCGGTGCGCTCGACGACGCGCGAGGCGAGAATGCCGATGACGCCGCGGTGCCATCCATCGCCGTCAATGACCAAAAGGCGGTCGGCAGCGAGTTCCGCACCTGACTGAGAATCGACACAGAGCACGGCGTCGATGGCGGTGAGAGCGGTGGTTTCAGTATCGCGGCGTTCGCGATTGAGGCGCTCCAGCTTGGCTGCCAGTTCGGCTGCGCGGGCCGCGTCGTGCGTGGTGAAAAGCTCGACGACTTCGGAGGCAACGTCCATGCGTCCGGCGGCGTTGATGCGTGGCGCAAGGCGGAAGGCCACGTCGAATGCGGAGATTGGTTTGGCTGCCGGGTCGAGGGCAGCGGCGGCGAAGAGTGCGCGCAGGCCGGCACCGGCAGGGCGTCGCAGCTCACGCAATCCCAAAGCCGCGATGACGCGGTTCTCGCCCTTCAACGGCACGGCGTCGGCGATGGTGGCGATGGCGGCCATTTTCAGAAAACTTGGCACGGTTTTTTCGCGTGCGCGGGCAGGGTCTCGACGCTCGAGAATCGCTTGCGCCAGCTTCATCGCAATCGCCGCGCCGCAGAGGAATTTCTCCGGGTAAGCGCAGTCGGGCTGGTTGGGATTGAGAATGGCGAGCGCCGGGGGCACGCTGTCGCCGGCAGCCAGCAGGTGATGGTCGGTGATGATGAGGTCCAGACCGAGGCGGCGGGCGGTTTCGGCCTCCGCAAAGGCTCTCATTCCGGTGTCGACTGTAATGACGAGACGGGCACCCTCGGCATATGCGGCTTCAAGCACGCTCGATTGCAGGCCGTAACCCTCAAGCAGCCGATGAGGCACGTGGAAGCGCGCGATTCCGCCAAGCATTTCAATTGCCGTCTTGAGCAAGACAACGGCGGTGGTGCCATCCACGTCGTAGTCGCCATAGAGCAATACAGGCTCACGCACTGCGATGGCGCGCTCCAGGCGCTCGACAGCGGCGTCCATGCCCAGCATGAGGAAGGGATCGTTTAGCTGGGCAACTTCAGGATTGAGAAAGGCGAAGGCTTCAGAAGGCTGGGTGATGCCGCGGGAGGCGAGCAACTCGGCCAGCACTTGCGGCAGGCGGGCGGATTTGGCTAGCGCAGCGGCTTCGGCCGGATGCGGATCGGTGAAGGTCCAGCGCTGGCGAAGGAGCCTCCGCGGCGCGCCTTGCCTCGGAAGCTCCCCTTTGACTTCGACGCCCAGCGCGCCCACCGCGGCTATTCGTCCTCGTCTTCGTGATCGTGCTCGTGATCGCGGACGACGATTTCCTGGAAGGTCTCGATGTCTTCAAGAAGCGCCTGGAATCGCTCATACCACTCGGTGGTGGTCTCGTGCAGGAAGACCAGGCCCTGATAGACAAAGCCCAGTTGAATGTAGCCGAGATTTCCGGCGTACTTGCGCAGCCATTGTGCCTCAACCAGTTCCGTGGCTTCCTCGTCGGGGAAGTTCATTTCGCCGGCTTCCTCGATCAGCGCTTCCAGTTCCTCGGTCTCCAGAGTCATCTCGCTGAAGGTTACGAATGGAGCGCCAACGAGCTTGGCCATCTCAACAAAGTCTTTCCATGCGTCGGGGTTTTCCTGGCCCTCCCAAACAATGGAGGGGATATCCTCGGTCACGTAACCGGGCAGGCGTTTGAGTCCATGGCCTTCAATGAAGGCCACCATGTCGTCTTTAAGCGGGAGGAGGTTGTCTGTGCTCATAGTCAATATCTATTTTCGCAGACGCGCGCGGGGTGGGTTGTGCAAGCCATAAAAACTTCGCCACGGATGGAGGGCGAAACGTTAATCTAAAGGCATACCGGAACCAAGAGGAG
Organism: Occallatibacter sp.; assembly: GCA_049520075.1. Lineage (GTDB taxonomy): Bacteria > Acidobacteriota > Terriglobia > Terriglobales > Acidobacteriaceae > Telmatobacter. The sequence continues at coordinate 19,696 of JBEKQD010000050.1, forward strand.
CCCAGCTTGCCTGCATTTGAGCGCCATGTGTTTGTGTGTCATAACGTACGTCCCGAGGGCTCGCCGCGGCCCTCCTGTACGCCCGACGGCAAGAGTGATCTTCATGCCGAATTGCAAAGGCTGGTCAGGGAGGCCGGGCTGGGCGGTCGCGTGCGCATCAACAAGTCCGGCTGCCTGGACCAATGCGAGCATGGGCCGACGGTGGTGGTTTATCCCGACGTGGTCTGGTACGGCAACGTGCGGCCGGAGGACGCGGCCGAGATTGTGTCCGAGCACCTGGTTGGCGGACGCCCGGTGGAGCGGCTGCGCATCACCGAGGAATGTCTGAACAACAAAAACTGCCCGCACTGCGGCTGACGCCGGAAATTGACGTCTCTGAGGGACGAAAATTATTCCTCGGAAGGGAGCGCGAAGCCGTGCACCAGGTGTATCCTGCTCCTGCCTGAAACAGGTGAAAGACATGAGCGTTAAGGCGCTGAACGCGCTTGAAAGGAATCTCCCCAAATGAAACAAACCAGTGTAATCAGTGCAACGATTCTGTCGCTGCTTTTCGGAGTTGCGGCGATTGCGAATGCCCAGCACGATCAGCAGAAGAATGCCCAGCATGAATCGAAACCGGCGCCGCAAGCGCAACCGGCTCGGCCCGCGCCTCCCGCGCAGCAAATGCATCAGCAGCAGGCTGCCAGGCCCGCACAAAGTCAGGCAAGACCGCAACAGACTTATGGTGGTGCTTATCACGGCGGTGTGCAGCCGAACGGCCCTACATTCGGCGGGGTCCACCACAGCGGCGTTCCGCAGCAGCAGGCGCAGGTGCGCAGCGGCTTTGTACAGTCGCGCGCCGGTTCATGGAAGGACGAACATCAAAGCTGGAGTCAGCGAGGTGGCTATAACGGATATCGGATTCCAGACGCACGCTTCCGGCTTTATTTCGGACGGGACCACTTCTTCCGCATCACCGGTCTTCCTCTGGTATTCGTGGGCGGATTACCGCGCTTCCAGTACGACGGCTACTGGGTTACGATCATGGATCCGTGGCCGGAATCCTGGGGCGCTGACTGGTATGAGACCGACGACGTGTACCTCGACAACACTGGCGACGGGTACTATCTTTATGACCGCAATTACCCGGATTATCCCATCGCCGTAACCGTTTCGTTCTAGTTGGAGTGGAGGTTCACTCCCTGGACGGGCTTAACTTTCAGGATTCCGCATCGCGGACGAATGCGTCAATCGCAAAAGTTGCCCGCTTCGGAGTGAGAATTCTGGAAGCCGAATCCCAGGTACTGAATTCAGGGCCTGGGATTCGGCTCGCAAAGATTGTTATTGCCCCGGCCCGGCAGCCACAAGCGCGTCGCGCTGCTGGTGCAATGCCGCGTTAGAAGCCTGCGCTGACGCCAGATTGTTTTTGCACGTAATCAACGCGACATTGGCGATGCCGCAACCTATAAAGCCACTGCACCGATCCACGGCAGCCTGAGCCACGGCGACTTCCGCCGTCAGCACAGGGATGGCCAAGTCGCTTGTTCCAATTTGGCTGTTGAGAGCCGCAATCTGCTTCTGCCTTCTCCGCTCCTGAATGGCCGCATAGTCGATAGTGGAGCCCAGTTCGACCAGGCGCTTGCATACCGGATCGTTGTCGAATTGCTCGCACAGGGGCAAGCCTAATTGCTCGGCCATGGCCATATCCGGCGGTTGGGCGTTCGCGTAGCTATAAAACAGCACTTCCTTGCACGCGTTGGAAGCGGCGCACACCCCGCCGGCCCAGACATTGCGCGCCGCGGCAATATTTCCTGACGCCTCAAAGGCCTTGCCGTAACTTATGCAGCCGCCTTCGTTACCCAGATTGCAGGACCGCTGCCGCGCTGAGCTTGCCATGGCGAGGTCGCCCAGCCTGGTCTGCAACGCATCCGCTACCGCTGCGCAGGCTGCAGCCGCAGACTGGGGATTCTTTTTGGGAGAGGTGCAGTCTTTGTACTGGTTGCGTTCACGTTTTTCCAGCTTCGCCAACTGGTCTTTGGAGAGATCTGGCAGTGGCACCTCAGGCGCGGCCATAGCCGGCGTCGCATCCTGCGGCGCACTGTCGGCAGGCGCACTTACAGCTGGCGTGCTTACGGCAGGCGACAAAGCTTCTGGAGGGGGAGGCACAGCTTGCGCATGAACCCGCACGGCACCGGCTATCAATGAAACTCCCAAACACAGCAACACAATCCGACGATTCATCCGAGATTCCTTTCCAGCTTCCGAATGGTTTCCCGACTGCTCAGCATGGCTCAAGTCAGATACAAATCATGAAAGCGACTAAAACTCTTCACTTACCCCGGACAAGGCGCGGGCCCGCGATGCAGACCATCCCCGCATACCTAGAAAGGTGACATGCCTCTTTTGCCCATAAACCTCATTCGGACCTCCTGGAGCCTGGGGCTGGCTCGTGAATTCAGAGGTCACGTCCGCCTTGAACCATGAAAGAAAATTCAGGGCAGCCGTTGACGGGCATCGACTCTACAAGCTTGTTGTTAACGCGAGTATACGCACCGGGAGTGGCACGAGCGCAAGGGAAAAAACGAGGATTTGGATGTAAATTTCGAGTACATTTGCGGTGTTGCAATTGAGTAAGAACTGATGCGTGACCATGGGGGACTTTTGTACCCGAATATGACTTTCCTTTAGTAATGTGGTCACCTCATTCTTCTTTTGAGCGCGCCGATAAGCGCGGCATGGAGGCTCACCATGGCGCGTTTTCACATTTCGTTGCTGCTTTGCTTTGCATTGCTTGCGGCACAGGATGGGCTGGCTGCCAGCGTTCCGCGAGAGCGCGCCCCATTGACGATTGTGAGCGGGGTCTATTCTGTCACATTTCATCTGAACATGGCATCAAAGCTGCCTGCCGGGAGTGCAATTCTCTGCAGAGCGCGAATTGCACCTGATCAGGGCGGGCAGGAGTTGATGAATTCGCGGTCAGTGGCGTTTCCTGTGGCTACCGCAGGGCTAGTCATGGTGACCGGTTCGACGGCTACCTGTGTGGCGGAGATTCCGTTTTCCTGGACAGTGGAGAGCGCGCGAGGCGGGGTTTCGCTGAGCTACGAGATCGAAGCCGTGAGCTACGAGGGGTCCGTGCCGAAGCTGCTTGCGGGCAGTGCGCGGCAGGGCCTTGAAGTGGCATTACCGGCGAACGGCGGCGGATCGAATCTCGATGTGAATTTGAGCATTTGAACGCAGCTTCTGAGCGCTTTTCGCAATCAGTTGTACAGGTTGCGGTCCGATGGGATATTCTAAAGCCTAATCCATGATCTTTTCGCGCGATTACATAGGGTATCTTGCCCGCCGGACCGTCAAACACCTCGTCGATGCCAAGATGATCACCACCAGCGACTTGAAGGTGACCGAAGCGCGCGTCAATGCGGGGATGGTCGAGGAATTGTCTCTGGAAGACCGTATCAACGAGGAAGTACGCGTGATTCTTGAAACGTACTCCGAGGAGATGCGCAAGTCGGGCGCGCAATACGCCGAGATGTTCAAAAAGGTGAAGACTGAGCTGAGCAAGAAGTACAAGGCGGTGCTATGAGGATCAGCCCCGACAAGCTCAATAAACTGGCCCACACCGTGGCCGACACCCTGGCCGAGATAGACGAGGTCGGGTTCCTGGAGGATCGCAATACCATCCGCCAGGAGGCGCGCAAGGCGCTGACGGTTCTGCTTACGCAGGAGGCCGCAATCGACACAGCCGCCCGGACGAAGATCGCCAACCAGCGCAAGATCATCCAGGAAGGCTCGCAGGAATGGGAGATTCTTTACCGCAAGTACTATAACGACGAAGTGCGCAAGCTGGGCATCTGAAGCGGAGCGGCTGGCCGGTTCACCTTTGGCAGCGGCCTTTATTTTTGTTAGAGTAAACAAGTGGCCGGCAACGGCTGTTCCCCGTAATTGTGGCGCTATCGTCTAGGGGTTAGGACGTGAGATTCTCAATCTTAAAACCCGGGTTCGATTCCCGGTAGCGCTACCAGATATTGAACGTTAAGGCCCGCTCAATCAGCGGGCTTTTCCTTTGCCCGAAAAACCCGCTGGCAGTCACTAATGGCAATTCGCGGCAACAGTGGTACACGGTCAAATCACTGTTTGATAGCTTGCAAGGGGTCCCAGTTATCTGCGCCGCGCAGAAAAACAGAAGGTGCGAACTGCCTGGCCTGTTCCTGAGTTAGAAAATGAGTATGCGGATCGCGCTGGTCAGGCCGCGCGCCCGGACCAGTGGAGTTGTATTCGGCATAGAATACGGTTTCTATGGAATGCGTCTCTCCCGGATGCCACTCGCGCCAGCCTGCCGGATCGATATGGCTGCCCATCTCGGTATCAAGAAAGACGACCGTGGCATAAGGGCGCCAGGGCCGGCCCAGATAAACTGGCTTGGTTACGCCTGAGTCGGCAGTGAGCTTGCAGAGGTTGAGTACAAAGCCCGAGTCCTCTTCCGGATAGTGTTTCGCTTGTGCGGTGATGAATCCGCCGTCATGCGCGGTGCTGTGAATTTCGCACCGATCGAAGACAGCTTTGCCGTCTCCGAAGATGAAATCGACGTTCCCGGCTATATAACAATCGGAAAAATATTGCCGCGCGGGGATGCAGTTTTGCCCGTCTGGACTGCAGTTGCGGCTGCCCGCGTAGACCGTGTCCTGATTGCCCAGCAGGCGCACATTGTGGAAGACGCCGCGGTCGCCGGTGATCAGCAAAGCCAGCGCCTGAGAGCCGGCATAAACCTGCTCATGCGTGCGATTGAAATCGTTCTCGAAGGTGATGTTCTCCGCAAAAAAGTTGTCGGCGGTAACGTTCACAGTAGCGGAATGTAACGTGCCGCCATTCGCTCCCGCGCTGCGATCGTTCACTACCACTGTTTTGGATGCATCAGCGTTGGCGCTGCGCAGACGAATGTTAGGCTTGTCGATGGTCAACACTTCGCGATAGATTCCGGGAGCGACCAGCACCAGCGCTCCGTCCTTTGGCGCGGCATCGAGAGCGCGCTGGATGGAGTAAAAATCACCTGTGCCGTCGGCTGCGACATACAAGGTCTGATCTTCCGGCTGAACCGTCCCTGCCATCTCAGGAGCCGTGGCAAGAGACGGAAAGGGAACAAAGCGCGACTCGCAGGCCAGGGGCGTGCCGGGCGCTGAGCCGGGCGTTTGTTGCACGGTTGCATCGTCTCCGCTTGGTTCCAGATTCCCTCGTTTGCCTCCGATAACGATTTCGGCGTCCTTGACCAACATAGTGGAGTGCGCCTGATCGTCGGCAAATACATTGTCCAGCTTCAATCCGAGTTTGTGCTGTGCGTCCAACCCAAGAAAGGTGTAACTCCCCGCCGTCAGAATGTGGACATTGTCGAGCGTGATATCCCGATAAACAGGTAGCTGGTCTCCGGTGAAGGTTGTGTAGAGCGGCGTGAAAACAAGTGGATTCTTTGTATCGCGAATGCAAACGTCACGATAGAGAAGATCGTGCACCAGGCCGCCGCGGCTGCGGTCGGACTTGATGCGGATGCCGTTGTCAGCGCCGTCGATGGTCAAGTCGTCAACCAGCATGTGATCCACTCCGCCGCTGGTTCCGCTGCCGATAGACATCCCGTGGCCGGTATAGAAATGGTTATGCAGGATGGAAATATTCGAGGATGGCAAAGCTCTGCCGGACTTAACCGCAACGTCGTCGTCTCCGGTATGAATGGAGCAATAAGCGATGGTCACGTTGCGCGAAGAGCCCGGATCGATGCCGTCGGTGTTGCGGGCAGTCTTGGGCGTCATGATCTTCACGCCCCATGCGGTGAAGCCGTCTGTCTCGTTCACCGCAACGTGGAAGTTGGGTGAGTTGCGCAGCGTGATTTTATACATGATGAAGCCATCCGCATGACGCAACACAATCATCACTGGAACGCTTTGCTGCTTATCTGTAATTTTGGCCTGGTGCGCCAGATCCCACCACGTCACGTCCTGACCCAGTAATTTGGCGCCGCCGCGGCCGTCAATGGAGCCCATGCCCATGATGCCGCCGCCTTTTGCGCCATCGCCCAAAATCATCGGCTTGCATCCGTGGCCATGTTCGCTGACAATGCCGCAACTACCGGGCGTGAGATCGTAAATTCGCGGATCGCGCGAAGCCACCAGCGCGGTGTTGGCATCCACCACCAGCGTTACGCCGGCGCGCAAGGCGATGGGGCCGGTGAGAAACACATTCTTCCGTCCGTCAGCGTGAAGGACAACGGCCTTGCCCTCAGCGCAGTTATCGATGGCATGCTGAATGCGCTCAGTATCCAATTTCTGCTCATCTTCAGGCGCGACCAACCCGTGCTCTGCTCCGATGCTTGCGTTCAGAGTGACGCAGGCGGCGGGAACATGGGGTTCGATGACCTTGCGCGTGTCCTGAGCGGATAACGCCAGAGCAAAACACAACAGCGACGAGGCAGAGAGCGAAAAACGGAAAATGGAACGCATAAGTCTCCTATTGGAAAGGCAGCGGGTCGCGCTGATTGTTGTGAGCGGCAGCATATAACTTCTCAACCGTAGGGAATGTGCTCGCAAAAAAGTGGAGGGGCTGGTTTCCCAACCCCTCCTGGTGTGCTAAGGCGCAGGAGCGTCTTAGAAGGTGATGTGTCCCGCGAATTGGAACTGACGGGGGTTGTTTGCCTGGCCGGCAATTGTGCCAAAGGTCTGTGATCCGCCAAGTTGCGAGCCGATCGAGCCGTCCGCGGTGGCCGCAGGACTGCCAAACCAGACGTGGTTGACGGCGTTAAAGACGCTCGCTTCAAAGATGAACTTCGCCCTGCCATCCTTCCAGATATCGAAGGTCCGGCGAACCGTGCCATCGATGTCGTAGTTGGAAGGACCGTGCAAACCATAGGGAGCGGTACGAGCAACGTCGCCAATCACCGTTCCCAAGCAAGCCGCCGCTGAGGCTGTGCAGTTGGGGTTTGAGAGAGTGGCTGTCGTCACGAATGCATTCGGGTTGATGTACTGAATCGAAGACAAGGTCGTTCTGGTTGCACCCTGGCCCCATTTTCCGTTTTGGCGTGCTGCGTTTCCTCCCGATCCCGCTGGAGTGAAGGCCGTGTTGTAAGCGGGCATGCAGGTGCCTTGCCCCGGAGCCTTGCAATCGCCCGATGTCGCGGTAATCGTCAGCGGGTTGCCTGAGACGTAGGTGACGATGTCGGAGATGCGCCACCCGCCGACGATGTTCCGCACGACTGGGTTGCCACCGCCGATGTGCCCTGCGCCGAAGGGTAGATCGTAGGTGGTGGTGATGACGAGGTTCTGCTTCTGGTCTTGTGTGCTGAGCGAACGCTCAATGCGGTCTATCGGCACACTCTTTGTCGGGTTGTTTGCCAGGGCGCCGGCAGGAATGGCATAGCCGGTGCGGAAGCTGCCCACGTCGTCGATGGTCTTGCTGAAGGTATAGCTGGCCAATATGGTAAGGCCGTGGCTCAGGCGTTGCACGACGGTGGCCTGCAACGCGTTGTAGTTGGAGTTGCCCATCGAATCGACCGTATCGGTGACGCCACTGTACTGTGGAAACGGCAGCAACGCCTGGCTGACTGCGCCACTACCAGCGAGGGTAGCGACACCGCCGCTCAAGCCATTGTTGAAGGTCGGGTATGGCGAGTAAGAAGCTCCTGCGGTGGAGACAGGCAAGCCCAGAAGGGTGATGCCCAGTGCCAGGTACTGCGGATCCAACTGATTGCCCCAGTAGCCGCGCGGGACGGAGGTTGCGCCGCTAACGCCCGTGTATGGCTGCAGGAAGTGTCCCTGGTTGCCCACGTAACTTAAGGTAGCGGTCAGGTCCTTGGTGAGTAGCTGTTGGAAGCCAAACGACCATCCCTCGAAGGTCGGCGTGCGGCCGCCATACTTGGGATCGAGGTAAGCCAGTGAGGAGGAAACATTGTTGGGCGCCACGGACGCGGTGGAATAGTAGGTTCCGTAGCCGGGGTTAAGCGTCGTGGCTCCCGGTACGGTAATGCTATATCCGGGGCCTCCAAAGGCCGTGTTATTCGGGTCGTTGGCGTAATTATTGGGACCGACCGTACCGTTAGTGAAGGGACTGTTCGGTTGCTGAGTGCCGTTCAGGTAGAAGGCCGGAAGCGAAGCGCCAGGGCTCGGCGGATTTGGCGTTGTTTCGTAGCCAAGCTGCATCGCGGTACTCAGCAGCGAGGTATAGCCGCCGGAGGTGCCACCGCCATGGGCATAATACGTGCCAATGGCAGCGCGGATGACTGTCTTGCTGTTAACTGCATAGGCCAGACCCAGCCGGGGGCCCCAGTCTTTATAGTACGTATGGATTGGGGTAGAGCAGTTGCAACTGTTGGTCCCATTGCCGGCAAATTCCAGCGCGCCATTGGTTCCTGTGTATGGATTCGTCGCGGTTGGGTTCAGGAATGACATACGGTTCTGCGCTTCGCGTACCGGCGGCATCGAATCCCAGCGCAGGCCCACGTTGATCGTCAGCTTGCCGGTCGCCTTCCAATCGTCGTTAACATAGACAGCGAATGGATGGTAGCGAGCACCGGACTCCTGGGCGTTTGGCGCGTACTCGTTGAACTTGCTCGAATCGAGCGCGCCCATCAAGTAGCTGGCGTATGGCACGCCAACGGTGCCGTTCGAGCCCTTGGTGCCTGATGCTCCGGTGACCAGCGAAGTTTCCGTACCGGAGAAAGCGAGCGTGAGCGGGTTGGTTCCTCCGATAGGAGTGAGGTTGTTGAATTCGAGGAACTCGAACTGTCCGCCGAAGGTTAGCGCATGCTTGGCCTTGATCCACTGCAGGTTATCAGTGAGTACAAAGGTGTTAGTGTTCTGCACATAGGCGCCGGTATTGGGTCCCCACGTCGAAGGGGCCGCGTCCCCGCTGAACGTCACGATCGGGAAGCTTGTGGGAGTCTGTCCGGTGGAGGGCAGGCCGGTAATGCCGGCCGCGGTCGCCGCGTATGCCGGAGTGCTCAAGCTGGGGTTGCCGTCGGGAGCATGGTATTGCGCAGCCCCATACTTGAATTGGTTCACCAGATTTTCTCTGATTACATAAGTGTCCTGGACGATCGCAAGCCTGGTAACGGGGGCATAGGTCTTCGCATAGAAATAGGGCATCGGACCCACGTTCGTCGTCTGGCTTCCGGCCAAACCGACCAAGCCCTGACGGCCCGCTGCACCGATCAAGCTCAACCTGTGCTTTTCGGAAAGATTGACATCCAGGCGCTCTGTCGTTGACCAGTTGTTCAGGCCCCACATATAGGCGCCGACGTAGTCATTGGTAAGGGTAGAACTCGGGGTAATGTTCGGTGCGGGTGACCACTGTTGCATATACAGGGCAATGGGCGATATCTCATTCTGCGGGATCACGTTCGCCGCCTTGGTACCCTGGTCTACGCAAGTTTTGGCATTGTAGTCCCACTTGTACTGTTCGTTTGGAGCGGCGGTTGTGCCGAACTGCGAACGCGTGTAAGCGCCGGCGGTGTATTTTTCTGTTGTCGGATCGTAGATGTTGGAGAGACCAGAGCCGCTGACGAAGGGGGTAGCTGGGGTCAGCGCAGAAAAGTCGCCGCACATCTCAGACGCGGTAGGAACGGTTTCAACTTGCGGCTTGGTGAGGGTGGAATACCGGAAGCCCATGTAATTGGCAAAGAGGAAGATCTTGTTCCTCCAGATAGGTCCGCCGAGGGTTATGCCGTATTCGTTCATGTGCTCCGGCGGTGTGTACCATGTGCCTGCCAGAGCCGGGTTTTGCGGGTAGGAAGCCGGGTATTGAGCCGGAACGAAGCCCGCTGCGTCGAATGCGGTGTTGCGCATTACGTCGTAGACCGAACCGTGGATTTTGTTGGTTCCGGACTTAATGGTGAAGTTCTCTACGCCCAGGCCCTGATACTCAGACGAGTAAGCCGTGGTCTTAAGCTGGAACTGATCAACCGCCTCGACCGAAATGGCAGACCAGATGTAGCGCGGGTCGCCGCTGACCGAAGCGGACTCCAGCGGAACGCCTTCAACATACATCACGGTAGATTGAGCGTTGCCGTTGACCACCATAGGCTCATCGGATTCGTTGTTCTTGGTCTCGTTGTTGGTGACGCCGGGCATGAGGATAGCCATGTCGGTGGAGCGGCGCTGATCGGTACTGACGCCATTTGCGCCGCCCATCTCCAGCGGCAGCGACTGATAAGCATCGTTTTCCATTGCAACGCCGAGCGTCGCATTCTCTGTTTCCAGAGGCGGCGGGGCGTCGGTGACGGTCACGGTCAAACTCGCCGTGCCGACTTTCAGCGAGAGGTTGAGTCCCAGCACCTGCATGCCGTCCACATGAACGTTCTTGCGGATGAGCGACTCAAAACCCATAGCCGTGGCAGTGACGGTGTAGTCGCCCGGGTCGAGCGGAGAAAGCACGTAATAGCCCGCCCTGTCGGCGATACGCGAAATTTTCACTCCCGTCGCGAGGTTTTGCGCTGTTACGTTCGCGCCGACAACCAAAGCGCCAGTGGCATCGGTGACCGTGCCCTGGATGGTTGCCGATGCGCCAAGCTGCGCCTTCGCGCCCTGGGGCGCCATTAGGGAAATGGCTAGAAGCACCAGCCATACCCACCTGGAACACAGCAAGATCCCATGCTTCAGGTTCGTCAATGATTCGCTCATTCTCAACCGTCCATTTGCGGCAGTACTTCTCATTCAAGCCTCCATAAAATTGTTCACTTGTCGCTTTGGTTCCCGATCCACACAAATAGTCCTCCCAGGTGGATTTGCCACGGTGGTCAGACCACTATTGAACCACAATAGTTTCGTGCACAGCGTATTAATCTGTCAAGCCAGAATTGCACATGTCTGGAAAAGTCCATGAAATACAAACAAAACAAACGAGTTGACGCGCACCAAAGTAATGCATTGCCAAGCCAATGGTCAGACCTTGCTGGCTTTTCGAACGACGCACAGGATGGGATATTAGGCCGCTCCGCTACCGTCAGAAGGCTTCCGCCGACTGCCCGTTTATCGTCAGACGGGGGCAGAATCCAGGTCCGGAGCAAGGGCCTTTGACTGGGCAGCAGCTTTGGCCGCCTTTCGCGCACCTAAGCGTTCCATGCCCTGCGCGGCTTGTGCCATGCGCAGATGCTGCTCCATAAGCCTTCGCGCTTCCAAGGGATCGCGTGCTCGAACAGCGCGATAAATCATGCGATGCATCTCCGCGGACTCTCGCAGGTCGGTCGAGCGCTCAACAGTTTTGCGGCGTTTGTCATAAAGGGCTGTTGTGATGGTTTCCATCAGCGCGGCCAGAATAGGATTGCCGGAAGCCTGCGAGAGAATGCGATGAAAAAGCACATCGTGGATCAGAAAATCGGATGGGCTGTCTATGGCAGCAAAGATTTCCGCTACTTCCTCCGCCAGTGCGGTATGATGCTCTTCTTTGGCGCGCTCCGCGGCTAAAGCGGCGAGATTGCTCTCAAGAATCAATCGCACTTCAAACATTTGCCAGGATTGAAAGCCGTGCAGCACGCCCATCAGGCTGAAGGATGCCTTGCCGAATTCGGCAGGGCCGTCGGCAACGAATGTCCCCACCCCATGTCGCACCTTCATAACCCCCATCGCCGCCAGGTAGCCAATCCCGGTACGCAGACTGGCGCGGCTGATATTCAAAGAGCGCGCAAACTCGCGCTCCGGGGGGATCTTATCTCCCGGTTGCAGGCTGCCATTCTCTATGAGGGCACGGATGTGGTTCACCACTTGCATGGTTCGATGCGTATCCGTCAGGTCTTGCTTCGTCCGTGGCATATAGAGCCGGCACCCTCTCAAAATGCTGGGCAAGACGAGATTAACACTGAAGACCCTCGTCCGTGCCGGAGAAATTTTTCGGGGCGCTCAGTCGTTTGCTTGCCAGATGTGTATACTGTGGTCTGACCACTACGGGGTCGACCTCGACGCTTCGCCGCGAAAGGGCAAAGTTGCAGCCATGCTGATCCACGAAGACCGATTGTTTCCCGCCGAATCCGCGACGCGCAAGATAGCCAAAGCCCTGTACGCGCACGTACGGGCCTTGCCCATCAT
>JBEKQD010000051.1:0-57329 GCA_049520075.1 Occallatibacter sp.
CGTCAAAAATCGCTGGCGTCATCTGCGAAGCCACAAACCGCTGCCAGATGAGCCGGTAGAGCTTCAGTTGCTCCTCAGTCAGGTAGCGCGCAATCGACTCGGGCGTCCGCGACGCATCGGTGGGCCGAATCGCTTCGTGCGCATCCTGCGCGGCTTTCTTGCCCTTGTACACATTCGGCGACGCGGGCAGATACCTGGCTCCCAACTGCTTGCCGATCCACTCGCGCGCCCCTTCGATCGCCTCCGGCGCCACGCGCGGCGAGTCCGTTCTCATGTAGGTAATTAGTCCGGTTGCGCCCTCGGCGCCCACATCGATGCCCTCATAAAGCCGCTGCGCTACGCCCATCGTGCGGCGCACATTGAAGCCCAGCTTGCTGGCCGCATCCCGCTGCAACTGGCTGGTGATGAACGGCGCCTGAGGCCGCCTCTGCTTCTCTGTGGACTGCACTGAAGCCAGCGACCACTCCGCCTTGTCGAGCGCCGCAACCACAGCCTTCATTTGCTTCTCATCCGGCAGCGCATTGCCAACGAACTGATCTTTTCCTTCCTTGTCCTTGCCCGTGGCCACTCGCGCCGGCTCGCCGTCGATGCCCACAAAGCGCGCCTTGAGCTTTTTCTCCGCCTGCTTTTCCGGATGCAATTCAGCGTCGAGCGTCCAATACTCCACTGGACCAAATGCGCCAATCTCCCGCTCCCGCTCCACGATCAGCCGCACAGCTACAGTCTGCACGCGCCCCGCCGACAAGCCACGCCGCACTTTATCCCACAGCAGCGGCGAAATCTGGTAGCCCACCAGCCGGTCGAGCACGCGGCGCGTCTGCTGCGAGTCGACAAGATTCTGATCCAGGTCTCGGGGATGCTTGAATGCTTCTTGCACCGCCTTCTTCGTAATCTCGTTGAAGGTCACCCTCTGAATCTTTTTCCGCTCTTTGGCCGTCGTTCCCAATTGCAGCGCCAGGTGGTACGCAATAGCCTCGCCCTCGCGATCAGGATCAGGCGCAAGATAGATTTCGTCTGCCTTGGCCGCTGCCTTCTTCAACTGCGCGACAACTTTCTCCTTGCCCGGAGACACAATCAGTGTCGGCTCGAAGGTGCGATTCTCCAGCTCCACGCCCAATTCGTTCTTGGGCAAGTCCATGATGTGCCCCACCGAAGCAAGCACTTCAAAGCCCGCGCCAAGATATTTCTCAATCGTCTTGGCCTTGGCGGGCGACTCGACGATCACCAGTGATTTGCTCATTCCCATCCTTGATTCCAACCCCACTCTATCTTGTCTGGCCTCTTTGACTCCGTGCGCGCCAACTCCGTTGTCTTCGCAAGCGGTTCAAATACTGCCCGCGCCGCCGGCCGCGCTTCCACACCCGGAAGAACCGCCCGCAAATGTTGGACACTACCACGGAACACCGCCTCATTTCCACTCGCAACAAATTTTTCCTTCACCGTTTGCCCCATTTCCAGTGCGCGCAGCATACCTTCCGCGGATGAGAAAAACCCCGCAAATCCTTAGTTTCTATTGGAATGGAAGAATATATGCTCAAACATTTCGCCCGCGCCCAAGACATTATTCCTGAGTCCTGCAAATTTATTGCCCTGGGCACGTCGCTTATTCCCTGTTCCCTGTTCCCTAGTCCCTAGTCCCTATTCCCTATTCCCTGTCCTTATCACATCGTCCGCACGTAATTCTTTCCCGGCAAGCAGCGCACCCGGCCCGTGATCTCAAGCTCGAAGAGAGCTGTAAAAACCTCTGAAGAGGTCAATTGCGTCTCCACCAGCTCAAGAATTTCGTCGATTTGCAGGCTCTCATCGGTGCGCAGCACCTCCAGCACCATGGCCTCCTCAGGCCGCAGAACCTGCTCAGGCAAGAGAGATGCGGTGGTCTCGGATTTGGATGCAGCCGGCGCTTCGGCTTCCAGTTCCAGGCGCACCGGCGAAGTAAGATCCTCCCACACGTCTTCCCACGTCGCAACCAGCTTGGCGCCCTGTTTAATCAACGTGTTGGGAGTCCACGATCCCTTGCTGGTCACGTTCCCCGGCACCGCAAAAAGATCACGATTCTGTTCAGCCGCGCATCGCGCAGTCACCCGTGTGCCTGAGTTCTCCGACGCCTCCACCACCAGCACGGCCACGCTCAAGCCGCTCAAAATCCGGTTGCGGCGCGGAAAATTCTGCGGCGCCGGAAAAGTCCCCATCGGCAGCTCGCTCACAATCGCTCCGCCAAAAGCCAGAATCTCTTCGGCCAGCTTCTTGTTTTCCTTGGGATAGACCACGTCGATGCCCGTGCCCCACACAGCCACGGTGGGCATGCGCGCCGCCAGAGCTCCCTTGTGCGCGCAACTGTCCACGCCCCGCGCCATGCCGCTGATAATCAGCAGCCGCCGCACTGCCAGATCTCGCGCCAGAATTTCCGCCATCCCCGAGCCATACGGAGACGGGTGCCGCGTGCCCACAATCGCAATCCCCGGCCTGCTCAGCAATTTGGCCGCGCCACGCACCCACAGCACCGGCGGCGGATCGTAAATCTCCTTCAGCCGCTCCGGATACTCCGCGCAGCTGTATGTGACCAGCGTCGCTCCTTGCACAGCTACCCGTGCCCACTCTTCTTCGGCCGCCTGTCGCGCCTTGCCGTCAAAGATGAACTGCGCCGCCTGAGCGGGAAATCTCAGCCCCTCCAGCGAGGTCAGTGGCAACGTAAAAATCTGGCTGGCCGAATCCAGATTCTTTACCGCATCCAGAATCCGCTTCGGACCCAACCCCGGCGCCAGCACCAGCGCGAGCCACGCCAGCCGCTCCTCATCGAGCGCTGTAGTCGCCGTGCATATCGTCTCTTGAGGCAATGTGCTCATCGTTTAGTCCGTCTGTCCAATAACGGCACAGAACAATTTTCCTCACAGGAAAGCAAAGTCTGCACTTTTTGGTGATTTTGCCCACCTTACCCTCCTTCATTAGAAGAAGTCAAGCCAGGGAGCACCCGCCCCGTTGACCCCCAAGATTCATCTCACACTCGCCGCACGCATTATTTCCCTCATGGCGGTACTCTAGAAGTACATGAATTCCCGTTCCCCATCTCGTCTACGCGTTGCCGGCATCGGCTTTCTCAACCCCGCGCCCCTCATGTGGGACTTCGAGCATCCGCCGCTCGATGCCGAGCTTGCACCTCGCTATCAAATTGATCGCATGTCGCCTTCCGAGTGCGCCACGCGCCTGGCTTCGGGCACCGCCGACATCGGCCTCATCCCTACCGCCGCACTGGCCACCACTTCCGGCCTGCGCATCCTGCCCGGCTGCACCATCGCATCAAAAGGCAAAGTACGTTCCCTGCTGCTGGTGCGCCGCGCCAGCCAGCGGCTCCATGCACTGCGCACCGTGGCCGCTGACATGGCCAGCCGCACCACGTTGGCCCACGCCCGCATCCTCTTTCGGCATTGGGGCAATCCCGACGTGCCTTTCTTACCGGCTGTCGCTGATCTCGACTCCATGCTCGAACGCGCCGACGCCGCCATCCTCATCGGCGACCCTGCGCTCATGGCGCTCGAAGAGCGCGCCAACCGCTTCGAACGCACCAGCGAAGAATTGATCTATCACGACCTCGCCGAAGAGTGGCACACCCTCACCGGCATGCCCTTCGTCTCCGCCGTCTGGGCCGCCGCGCCGGGCTGCCTTTTGGATGAGAATGTTGCCGAGGATTTCATCCAATCCCGCAACCACGGACTCGAGAACATAGACGCACTGGTGGCCGAGTGGTCCCCCCGCATGCCTCTCTCCGAACAGACCATCCGCGCCTATCTGACCACCAACATCCACTACGTCCTCGACAACGAATGTCTCGAAGCTATGAAGGTCTTCTTCCGCATGGCCGCCCAGGCCGGCGCCCTGCCCGAGTACAGCTTCTCGATCAGTGAGCTAGCCGGCCAGCGGACCTAGCAAGTCAGCAAGTTAGCAGCGCTACCATCGTCAGAGCGGGTCTCAAAAACTCGCCTCGTGTCAGGGCACGACTTCAGTCGTGCCGAAAAGGGCACAAGGAGCGAGAGGTTTTAACCCCTGAGCGAATGCAACAGTCACACGTCAGTCATGATCAGAACGCGCTCTAGCGAATGTCAACAAAAAGGACGATCCTCGAAGGAACCGGCCGTCCTGTATTGCAACCAATATCCGAAAGCTAGAAGCGGACGGCCTATTGTCCCAGAGGCATCCCCATTGGGCAGCCCGAACACTCGGCGTTGCAACGATTGCAAAAAAGATCGCTGGCAGAGGCAACTGGTGGTAGATTGGTTCGCAGCCGAGAAGCAAAATGGAGACCTTGGGCCAACAGGGAGGCGGACATGAAAAGGATCAAGAACGTTGTGTTAGTCATCCTGGCGCTGGGAGTCGCGTTCACGTCGGGGTGTGGCGGCAGGCACTCGAAAAAGGAAGTTTACTACCTGATTTCGGCAAATACGGCTTTGCCCTACTGGCAGACCGCGGCGGCCGGCTTTAAACAGGCAGCGGCGCAATACGAGGTTAGAGCCCGCGTGGTGGGGCCTGCGGGCTACGATCCGCAAGCCGAGCTGGCTGAGCTCCAGAAGGCGATTGCGGTCCATCCGTCAGGCATATTGATTTCCGTAGCCGACGCTTCGGCGCTGCAGCCGGAGATCGACGCGGCAGTAAACGCAGGGATTCCGGTGATAACCATGGATTCCGATGCCGTGGGCAGCCACAGGCTCTACTTCATCGGGACCAACAACCTGGAGGCCGGACGGCTGGGTGGCCATCGGGTAATTGAGAAACTGGGCGGTAGAGGCAACGTGGTCTTCTTCACCATAGCCGGCCAGCCCAACACGGAAGAGCGGCTCAAGGGATTCAAGGACATCTTCATCAGCCGGCCGGAAATCAAGATCGCAGATGTAGTGGACATCAAGGGCGATGTGAGCACCGCGTTCGACAAAACCAGGGATTTCCTGGCCCTGACCGGAGCAAAGAAGATCGATGCCTTTGTCTGCCTGGAATCCGCGTCGGGCAAGGTGGTCGCCGACGCGATCAATCGGTCCAAGATAACCGACCGGTTGCTGGTTGCCTGGGACGTGAATCAGGATACGCTGGACGGGATCAAGGCCGGCACGATCGACGCGACCATCGCGCAAAAACCCTTCACCATGGCTTACATCGGGCTAAAGGGCCTGGACGAAGTCTTCCACGCGCCGCCCAAACAGCTAAACAAGGACTTCGAAACTGACTCCTTCTCGCCGTACCCGGTGTTTGTGGATACCGGCACCACGCTCGTAGACAAGAAGAATGTGGATATCTACATCGAATCGGCGGCGAAGGAAATGCAGTAGGCGGCCCTCGGAGTCGTAGCTAATCCGGCGCAATCGAGTTGGCAGTTGCCGCCAACACCTCGAATTGTGGGTTGCGGCTATAGCGTTTTGTGTTCAAGTGTTAACAAAACTCTGGGTGCCCCATCCATTGTGCGTTCTTTGCGCAATGGGTGGGAGAGCACAGAGCTTCGTTTTGATCGTAAACAGTCAAGCCGAGAACGCTCTAAGCGGTCACTGGGCCGGACGAGCTGCCAGCTGAAAGCCTCGCTGGAACTGCTATTTGCTAACTCCGCTGTCTCTAAATCTCCCACCTGAGCAACGCCGCACCGGCCGTGAACCCCGCACCGGCCGCGGCCAACAGCACCAGGTCGCCCTTCTTCAGCTTGCCTTCTTCAAAGGCTGTTCCCATGGCCAGCGGAATCGACCCGCCAGAGCAATTACCGTATTTTTCAATGTTGACAATCACCCGCTCCATGCTCATGCCCAGCCGGTCTGCGGTCGCCTTGATAATTCGCATATTCGCCTGGTGGGGAATGAAGCAGCCCAACTCGGCGCCGGCCACGCCATTGCGCTCCAACACGGCTGTCGAAACCTCGGCCATCTTGCGCACCGCAAACTTGTATACCGCCGGCCCGTCCTGATGGATGAAATGCATCTTCTTATCCACGGTTTCATGGCTTGAAGGATTCAGGCTGCCGCCGCCCGGCTTGCACAGGAAGGGACCTCCCGATCCGTCGATCTCATGCACATAGTCGATGAAGCCGATCTCGCCCTCCGCCGCCGGCTCCAGCAACACAGCGCCGCCGCCGTCTCCAAACAGCACGCATGTTGTCCGGTCGGTGTAGTCGGTCATCCGCGTGTTCGCGTCTGCGCCGCAAACCAGAACTTTTTTATGCGCACCGCTCTCCACCAGCTTCACGCCCGCCTGCAGCGCAAAGACAAATCCCGAGCAGCCAGCCGAAACGTCAAATCCCCAGGCTCCCGCTGCCCCAATCTTGTGCTGCACCAGGCAAGCCGTCGAGGGATACGCCATGTCCGGGGTCACTGTACCCACGATGATGACCTCAACCTCTGTGGCCGGAATGCCGCGCATCGCCAGGCATTTTTTGGCCGCCTCCGTGCACATATCGCTCACGCCCAGCCCCTTGGCCAGCACATGTCGCTCGCGGATTCCCGTACGCTCCAGAATCCACTGGTCGCTGGTATCCACCATCTTTTCCAGGTCTTTGTTGGTTAGAACTTGAGGCGGGACGTAAGCTCCAATGGCCGTAATCTTTGCGCGGCGGCCCACGATCGGGCGAACACTAAGGGTCAATGTATTTCTCCTTGCAGCTATCTACGATTGTCATCCTGAGTTGGGTGCCCCAGGTCCGGATTTTCGGACCTGGGATTCCACTACCCAAAACATCTGCCATCCTGAGCGAGCGCAGCGAGTCGAAGGACCTGCATTTGCGTTTCCCGCTTCAACTTCTATCCGAACAAAAGCGCCGGGTGACCCACTGCACACGCATGAGCCCGTTACCGTTGCTTCCTTCCGGACCTGGCGGGGTTGGCGGGATTACGTCGCGTAGGACCCGGCACTTGTAGATTTTAACACCCCAGTACCGATGGCTAGGGAACCATGAAACGGCACCGTCTCAATGCTCCATGCCCCATCCATGCGCGTTTGTTCTGGCGCATGAGTGGGAACCCACGAAGCCCGATTCTGTATGCCTCTCCATCCTGGTAATGTAGCGCCGGCCCCCTGGCGGGCTGTGCACCCGCTCCTCTCCGCCCAACTTCGCTCAGAGCAGAACAGACCAGACCGCGACGCGAGTATCTGCAACGATGAATACTGACGTTTTCTTATAAATCCAGTGAGGAACTCCTTTGACTCCATGGAGACAAGGGGCAAGTGTGCTCACCGAAAGGTCAATCATGTCAGTGTCTTTCGGAGAAATGGATCGCCCCATGTGACTCGCGATTCCATCGAAATGCAGATTTCATGGAAAGGTCCGGTAATATGCCTTTGAGCCCTGACCACCACCCACAGACCGACAGTCACAAAAAGCATGTGGCTTTCAAGCGGCTCGCCATCATTGCCGGATTCGCGATCTTGTTGATCCTGTTATTCGCAACAACCATGGTTCTCAGGCGTCGTCTGCTGGTTGAGATTGCCAATCAGGATTTGGTCACGCACACGCGGCAGGTTATCTCCGAGTTGAACCAGACGGAATCGCTCCTCAAAGACGCCGAAACAAGCCAGCGCGGCGTTTTGTATACCAACGACGTGAAATATCTCGAGCCCTACAACCTCGCCATTGGCGAGGTCGATCAGCACATCAATAACCTCGCGCGGTTGACCGCGGACAATCCTCGTCAGCAAGCCAGGATTCCTGAGTTGCGCAGCCTGGCCGACGCTAAGTTGGCTGAACTCGGCCAGACCATCTCCCTTCACTTTTCAAACCGTCCCGACGAAGCTAAGGCACTGGTTCTGTCGGATGAGGGATTTGTGACGATGAACAAAATCCACAACCTCATCGCCCAGATGGAGCAGGAAGAGACCTCTTTGGAGTCCTCTCGGACCTTCGCATTACAAAGGAGCATTCGTGTAACGCTCGCTTTCATCTATCTGGCCGGCTTTCTGCGCAGCGTGAGTCTGATTCTTTTGGCCTATTTCATCCTTCTCGAAATGAATCTTCGCGAAAAGCATCTCCATGAGATATGGAGGCGTGAGGAGTGGTTCAGAGTGACTGTCGACTCCATCGGCGATGCTGTCATCTGCACGGATTCCCAGGGCAACATCACGCTGCTCAATCTGGTTGCGGAAAGATTGACCGGCTGGTCGCAGCCGGAAGCCTGTGGCAGTCCCATGGATCAGATGTTCCAGATCGTCGATCCCACGACGCGCGAAGTCATCGCCAACCCAATGCAGGAGGCCGTCAAACTGAACAGGACCGGCCATTTGCCTCCAAACTGCGTCCTCATCCATCGGGACGGCCATGAAATCTTCATCGAAGACTCCGCATCCCCCATTCACAATAGCGAGGGCGAAGTTACCGGGTCGGTCATTATTTTCCGTGACGTAACTACCGCACGAGCGCTGACGGAGCAGATCCGCCATGCCTCCGAGCACGATGCTCTTACCGGTCTGCCCAACCGATTGCTACTCAACGACCGTCTTGGCCAGGCGATCGCGCTGGCAAAGCGCCACAAGGACCATATCGCGGTTCTGTTCATGGATCTAGATGGCTTCAAGCACATTAACGATTCCCTGGGACACCTGGTCGGCGACAAGCTGCTTCAATCCGTTGCAGGACGCTTGCAGCAGCATGTACGCACGCCAGACACCGTAAGCCGGCAGGGAGGGGATGAATTCGTTCTCCTGCTTCAAGAAGTCCGAGGGCCGGAAGATGTCGCCGTAACCGCAAGGAGAGTGTTAAAGGCGGTGTCGCAGGCTCATTCCATCGACCAGCACGATCTGTTCGTCACCGCAAGCATCGGCGTGAGCATATATCCCGAGGACGGGCTGGATGCAGATGCACTCATGAAGAACGCCGACACCGCGATGTACCAGGCAAAGGAATACGGGCGTCAATGCTACAAGTTTTTCAAACCTGCCATGAATATTCAGGCTGTGGAGCGGCAATCCATTGAGGAGGATCTTCGCTATGCCCTGGAAAGAAACGAGTTCACGCTGTACTACCAGCCAAAGATCGATATCGGAACCGGAATTATTACTGGGGTTGAAGCGCTGATCCGCTGGATGCATCCCACCCGAGGATGCGTCCCTCCGCTCAAGTTCATTCGAATCGCTGAAGAATCTGGCCTCATTCTTCCCATCGGCGCTTGGGTCCTGCGCGAAGCCTGCGCGCAAGCCCGCGCCTGGATCGATCAAGGACTGCCTTTTACGACCATGGCCGTGAATGTTTCGGCGGTCCAGTTCCGCGAGGAGCATTTTCTGGAAGGCATCTTTGCGGCACTCGCCGAAACCGGTCTGGATCCAGTATCCCTTGAGCTGGAGCTGACCGAAAGCGTACTGATGCAGCAACCCGAGCTTGCGGCTTCCATTCTAAAAAAACTCAGGGATAAGGGAGTAACAGTGTCCGTCGATGACTTCGGCACGGGGTACTCCAGCTTGAGTTATCTTAAGAAGCTTCCGCTCGATACCTTGAAAATTGATCAGTCGTTCATCCACAATCTCAGCGAGAATCCTGACGACGCGGCCATCGCGATCGCAATCATCAGCATGGGCCAAAGCCTCAACCTGCGGGTCATCGCCGAGGGCGTCGAATCGGTTGAGGATCTGGGATTTCTGAAGGCGCACGGTTGTGACGAGGCGCAAGGGTTCTATTTCAGCCACCCCGTCCCGCCCAGGGAGTTTGCCCTCCTGCTCGCCCAGCGACCGTTTCATCCGACTCTTTATCTAATGTGATCTGCACCGTACGCGTCGTGCACAACGCAATGAATGTTGACACCCAATTCACATGACCCCCTTAATTCGTTCCCTGGCGAGCGCGACTTCTTAACACTGCGCGGGTATCATCAAGTAAGGTTCTACAATCAATCCCGTGGAGGGTAGAAGACATGCGCAGTATTTTTCGCGGAGTTTTTTTGGCAGCTGGGATTTTAGCGTTTTTCGTACCCACAACGATGCAGGCACAGGAAGTTCCCGGGCCACATCCACACTATCTGCACGCTTTGAGCGATCTGCGTGCCGCACGGCACTACCTCAACGACGGTTGGGCGTGGGACGCGGTGAGGCACGAGGATAATGAGGCGATTCGCGAGATCGATGCCGCCATAGGCGAGATCAAGCGCGCAGCCATCGACGACGGCAAATCGCTGAACGATCCATTCCCCATCGACACCCACCTGAGCCCTCATGACCGCTTCCGCAAGGCCATCGAACTTCTCTGGTCGGCCCACAACGATCTTTCCAAGGCAGAAGACGTACCCGAATCGCGTGGACTGCGCGATCGCGCAATCATGCACATCGATGAAGCGCATCGCATCGTGGACGCCGCGGAACGCACGGCACACTGGCAGTAAGCATCAGTCTTAAAGCGCGGCAGATCTCTTGCCCGCAACAGGAAAGGGCTCCGGGGCGATCCTCGGGGCCCTTTCCTTTTTTTGAGAAGGCCGAACGTCAACCATGAACTATGAACATCTGAAATGGCGCAAACTGGAGCTGCTCCAGGCGGCTCCGCAAGCGACTATGGCTGGACGCTTCCTGGAGTAGGGGCACAAGACCCGGTCCCGGCAGTTTTAGGAATTTAGCACGAAATTTTTATGCGACTTAAGCCGGTAACTCATATTAGTGTTTGGAGTGGCAGTCAAATGCAGGCGGAAATCAAGGGGCTTTGCATGAGCAGCAAGACAAAGTCGACCGAGGAGATCAGTTCGCAGGCTGCGCTGAGTACGACACCAATTCGCCTCAACTGGCTTATGGCCTTGATTGCTGCCCTGACGTTTGCGCTTTGCTGCCTGCGCCTATTTGTGTTGCCTCATACCCCCTTGCTGCTCTGGGGAGATGCGCCGGGATACGCAACAAAGGGAGTGAGGTTACTCTCGGGCGAACTGCCTTACGGGGATTTCTTTGAGTTCCTCACGCCGGGCACTGACCTCGTCTACGCACTGGTCTTCCGTTTCCTAGGAGTGTCACTGTGGGCGATACATCTGGTCATGGCCGCGCTGGCGGCTTTGGCGGCGCTGTGGATGACATGGTGTGCAGCCCGCTTGGTTCGCGGCTGGTATGTGTTGCTGCCTGCGGCGCTTCTAATCGGATTCGTCCTGGGCTACTCGCTCGACCCCACGCATCATTGGTTCAGTACCGTAGCGTTGATGGGCGTGGTGTGGATGCTATTCAACGGGCAGTCGCTGTATCGAGTGGCTGGGGCCGGCGCGTTCTGCGGCCTTGCGGCGAGCTTTACGCAGACCAAGGGAGCGGCAGCCGTCATTGCTCTGGTCGCGTATTTTATTTGGATCGCAGTGCGGGAAAAGGACCAGACCGGACAGTGGTGGCGGAGGGGCTTGGTCTTGTGCTGCTCGGCGCTGGCTGTCTTTGTTGTCATCAACGGTCCGTTCATTTTGGCCTCCGGTGCGGGGCATTGGGCCTGGGATGTGATGGTGTTTCCAGTGCGTTATTTCGGCTCTGTTTCGGGCAATAACTTGACTGGAGCGCCTGCGCAGTTCGTGGAGTCTACCGGACGGCTGAAATGGATATATTTCCCATTCCAATACCTCGCAGTGCCCCTTATTTATGTGTGGTTTTTTGTGCGCTTGCGGCGAGCCAAGGCTGAGCCGGAAGAGCCTTGGAATCAATTGATGCTCGTGGCAGTGGTGGGAATTGCGATGCTGGCAGCGGTTGCGCCGGCGCTGTCGATGCGCAGAATTTCGACGGCCAGCCCTCCGGCTTTGTTGCTTCTGACATGGCTGCTGAGCAGGAACGGAAAAGCGCGAACAGCAGTCGCGCTTGGTGTGGTTTCTTCTGCCCTCGCGCTGGTCGCGATTGCTGAAATTCAGCTCAGGCCGGAGCAGATTCTCGATCTCCCGGTGGGCCGCGTAGCGATCCCGCCAAGAGCGGGTTATTACGACGTCTACCGTTGGATGGCGGAGAATACGAAGCCAGGTCAGTGGTATTTCGGCCTGCCCCCACTCACGCTTGCCCTCGAACTGCGAAACCCTACTCCGATGGCTGAGATGGGCCCGGGGGAATATACGCGGCCGGAACAGGTTACCGCCATCGTGGAGGGGATAGAGAAGACAAAGGTTCCGGTAATCGTTTTGAGACCCGGAATGTACTTACCTGACACGCAAAGCCATTTGCCGGATCATCTACAGCCATTTCGAGACGATCTGTACCTGCATTACCGCAATACCAAGAACTTTGCCAGCGGCGATCAGATATGGCAACGAGTGGACAGGTAAATTCTTAATCGGCCCATTGTGTCTCACCAGGATTCGATCCGGTTGACCCTATCCGCAAATAGTAGCGCCCGTCTCCTCACCGGAGATTGTAGCGCCGGCCTCCTGGCCGGCTGTGCTGGCGGCTTCCCAGCCGCCAGATCCGATCGACGTGGTTCTCCTGATTCGTTCTCACAGAATCAACCGCAGAGCATTGCTTAGAATTATGCCTCGATTGCTTACTATGGCTTCGCACAGTCCAAACGGGTGCCCGCGACCGGCGCTCTTCTTCGAGTCGGATTCGCCTCAGATCTCCTGCAACCGCCAGAATTCACCCCTAACTACCTTTAGAATCAATATTCTGCAAATAACTCCTTTGTTTAGAGGATTTTGCAGCGAAGCACTCCTCGCATCTCATTGAAAACAAGGATTTTGTTTACAGAATATGGGTGGGGGTACGCCCACCGGGCCGTGACCTTCCGAGTACACCCTGCCGGTACAATAGAAGTGTGACCAAACTCTCCCCACCCACAGCCCCGACTGTGGGCTTTATTTCCTTAGGCTGCCCCAAAAACCTCGTCGATTCTGAGGTGATGATGGGCCTGCTCGACCGCGCCGGCGCGCGCCTGACTTCTCATCCCGAAGAGGCCGAAATCCTCATCGTCAACACCTGCAGCTTCATCGACACAGCCAAGCAGGAGTCGGTCGATACCATCCTCGAAATGGCCCGCCACAAAACCTCTGGCTCGGCCAAAAAACTCATCGTGGCCGGCTGCCTGGTAGAGCGCTATCGCGACGAGATTCGCAAAAGCATCCCGGAAGTGGACGCAGTAATCGGCACCGGCGAGTTGGAATCCATTCTCGAAGCCGCAGGCCTCACACCGTCACCAGCCGCGCCCTCGCTCTTCAACATTCTCACCAGCAGCGCCGCAGTCGTAAAGCACGCCGGCAAAGAATCTCTCTCCGGCACACACAAGCACGACCATGCTCCAACAAAGGGTCCGGGCGTCAGTTCGGTGAAGGGCACGGGCTTTAGCCCGTACATGAGCGCAGCCGGTTCAACGGGGGCTTTAGCCCCTGAGGTAGCCTTCCGCCCTGAAGGCGACCACCGCGAGCAGCAGGGCCGCTTCCGCCGCGACTCGTGGCGAGGCGCGACACACGTTTTGCCAATGTATCTCTACGACGAAACCACGCCACGCTTCTTGACGACGCCAAAATCCTCGGCGTACATCAAAATCGCCGAGGGCTGCGACCACCCATGCAGCTTCTGCGTCATCCCCAACTTGCGCGGAAAATTTCGCTCGCGCCGCTTTGAGTCAGTCGTCGCCGAAGCGGAGCAGCTTGTCTCCCGCGGCGTCAGCGAGATTACCCTCATCGGCCAGGACACCACCTGCTACGGCGAAGACTTTGGCCTCAAGGACGGCCTCGCCCAGCTCCTTGATGCGCTCGCACATATCCCCAACCTGCGCTGGCTCCGCTTCCTCTACGCGTATCCCAATCGCATCACGGGCAAGCTACTCGAAACAATCGCCCGCCACGACAACATCTGCAAGTACCTCGACCTGCCGCTCCAACACGCCGCCCCCGCAGTACTCAAGCGGATGAAGCGCGGCGGAAGCGCGGAAATCTTTCTCAAGACGCTCGAAAAAGTGCGTGCCGCCGTTCCCGGCATCGTTCTGCGCACGACGTTCATCACGGGTTTTCCCGGAGAATCGACGAGCGACTTTGATATCTTGGCCGAGTTTATCGGCGAAGCAAGGTTCGATTGGCTTGGCGTCTTTAACTATTCCGATGAAGAAGGTTCGGGAGCGATCTCGCTCGACCAGAAAGTGCCTCGCCGCACCATCGAAGCCCGCAAGCGCCGGCTGATGAAGCTTCAGCAATCCATCAGCAAGCGCGCCAAACAGCAATGGGTTGGCCGCGAGCTGGTTCTGCTGGCTGAAGGCGAAAGCGAAGAGACTCCGCTTCTCTGGGAAGCCCGCACCCAGTTCCACGCACCCGAGATCGACGGCAAAGTTTACATCAACGACTTCGGCGCGCTCGAAGCTCTCGAACCCGGCCGCTTTTACAAGGCAGAGATTACCGAGGCTCACGACTACGACGTAGTCGCCCGCGTCGTCTCTGGCCGGCTGTAGATCTCTCTATCTGCCCACCGACGCTTGTATCGTCATAAGATGCTGCTGAAGGCTCTTCACGCTGGCAGAGAAATAATAGCGCTTGATGATTACTGTCTTGCCGGTCTCAAGCTCAATGCGCAACTCCCGTGAAACGGGAATAAGATTGACGCTGTGCGTGAAGTGGACCAGTTGGTTGATCTCGCTCCACCGGAAGTTGTACTCGGTTAGCCGGAACCGCCTGAACCAGCCCTGCAAGGGAACCCGTATCGCCACACCGTCCGGACCCGCGCGAAAGTAGCAATCCTGAGCAAATGCGCTTATCAGGCGCCCCACGCCGCCTGAAGCAATCGCAATACCGCCAAGGCCCAGCGCCAGGCCAACGAGCAATAACCACCACGACGGCATGTCGCCCGGCTGCCGGGGAGCGGTGTCCCCAGCGGCTGTAGCCCAGACGGTAGCCACTCCCATCAATGCAATTAACACCCCGAAGATTGCCCGCACGATGCCCAACAGAGCAATCCGCACCGGCGCGTAAGTGGTCACATCCTGCATATTGCTTTGTCTTGCATCGAGCACGATCACACCCTCCTGGAGAATTCTCCGAAGCCTACACGAGCGCCCGCCACCGGAGCAAGCCGCACTTCGGCCGCCTCGCGCTGTACCATATTTATGAATCGATTCCCCTAAGCAGGAATTTGCGAATGCCCTCAAAGAAAAAATCCGTAAAGCTCCTCCACTGCCCCACCTGCGGCATGCTCGTGCAAATCAAAGACGAGGACTTCCCGTTTTGCAGTGACCGTTGCCGAAAGATTGACCTCGGCAAGTGGGCTATGGGCGTCTATAAGATCAGCTCGCCCATTCTCGACCCCGAGGTCCTCGAAGACCTGGGTCGCGGCCAGAAGGAAGACACATTTGAAGACTGACTCTTCCACAAATCGCGTCCAAAACAAGAACGGTACGTACTGGGCCTGGACCGTCGCCACCTTTTTCGGCGCGGGCTTCGGCAAGCCCGGTCCCGGCACCTGGGGTTCTATAGCGGCTGTACTGCTCTGGGCGGGTTTTGCCTGGGGCCTTCATCCCACACCGCAAACGCTCCTCTACGCCTTGATCGCCGGTATTGCGCTCACGCTCATATTCGGCATTCCCGCGTCCACCATCGTCGCCCGCGAATCCGGCCGCCACGATCCGCAGTTCGTGGTCATCGACGAGGTCGCCGGCCAGTGGATCGCCTTGCTCGGCAGCCACGCCAACTGGCTTCACGCTCTCATCGCGCTAGTCCTCTTCCGCCTCTTCGATATCACGAAGCCTTTCCCCGTTCGCCAGCTCGAAGCTCTCCCCGAAGGCTGGGGCATCGTACTCGATGATGTTGGCGCGGGGTTGTATGCTTTGGGTGTAGCATCTTTGCTGCACCTTTGGATTTAGGCCATGCCCCAAGCCACCAGCCAATCCGCCGCCGAAAGTTTCGCCGCGCCACGCATTGACGATGTTGTGCCCGCTGCGGCGCTGCCCTCGGGCGAGGTCGAGTTGACCGGCGCAAATCTTGGTCCGCTCGGCCCGGCACTGCCCAGCGTTCTGGTGGATGGTCTGCCCGCGCAAGTTGTCATGAGCCGCCCCTCGCGCCTCGCCTTCCGCGTCCCCGAGCAAGCCACCACCGGCATGATCGAGGTGAGCAACTCCGCCGGCTCGGGCAACGCCGCGCCACTGCGCATCGCACACCAGCTCTCCGATGGTCTGCACCCGGTCACCAATCCGGTGGTCAGCCGCTCTGGCATGATCTACGCCACCATCTCCGGTCAACGCGGCAAGCAAACCCCGGTTTCTATCGTGCGCGTCAGCCCCGATGGCCGCGGAACGCCCTTCGTCACCGGCATCCTCAACGCTACTGGCATGGCCTTCAATCCCGATGGAGACCTCTTCGTCACCTCGCGCGCCGAGGGCAACGTCTACCGCATTGACGACGCAGGCGAGCCTACTGTCTACGCCGAGGGCATGGGCGTGGCCACAGGCGCAGCCTTCGACCCCGACGGCAACCTCTTTGTCGGTGATCGCAGCGGTACCATCTTCAAGATCAATCCCGAGCGCCAAATTTTTGTTTACGCCACGCTCGAGCCCAGCGTCGCGGCTTATCATCTCGCTCTCGACGCCGCGGGAACACTCTACGTCTGCGGTCCTACGCTCTCATCCAACGACGCCATCTGGGCTATCGACACGCACGGCGAAGCTCGCGCCTGGTTCCGCGGCCTCGGCCGTCCGCAGGGCCTGGCGCTCGACAAGGAAGGCAACGTCTATCTCGCAGCCTGCCTACGCGGGCGCCGCGGCCTGGTGCGCATCACGCCAAATGGCGAAGCAACCCTCGCTCTCGCCGGCGCAAACCTCGTGGGCCTCGCATTCTCTCCACTGGGAACCACCGTCCTCGCCACTAACGAAGCAGTTTATGATGTTGACCTGGGAGTCGAGGGACTAAATCTGTTTTGAACTGCCAGCTTTTAGCCTCTAGCTTCTACCTCTTAGCTTGCGCGGCAGTAGAGCAAGCACTTGTCACTTAATGCCAAAGAAGCTCGGCAGGGCACCGCCCAAGCAGACGCAGGGTGAATGGATGGAGAAACGCAAGATTATTCAACGCACAATCTACGCAATGATTGCGGTTGATGCTGCTTTGCTTGTTCTTTTCTTCACGATTTTCTTGTGGAGACCATCATCCCTCTTGATTCTGGCAGCAGTTTTTTTGCCGGCGATCTTAATCTTCAATACCCTCTTCCTACGCCGCAAAATGAGTTCGCTAGGGCCAGCTTCAAATAATGAAGGCGCCAAGCCTCGCCCCCGCAGGTTTTCCCTTTTTGCCTGTTCGGTGATCTTCTTTGTAGGAACGCTAGGGGGACTAACGCAGATCTTGCATGGCGAGCTTCCTCTGACGATTTTGCCCTTTCTGGTAATTCCGTTGTCCGTTGCAGTTTTTTGCTTGAAAGTGGCACGACGGAGTGACTCGAAGGTTCATGTGGAGAAAAAGGGGGCTGGAAGCTAAAAGCTAGAGGCTAGAAGCTGCTCTTATGAAATCCGAAATTATCGCTGTCGGCTCCGAGATGCTCACCCCTTTCCGCCAGGACACTAACTCCCTCTATCTCACGGAAAAACTCAACGGGCTGGGCGTCACCGTAGCCTTCAAAACCATCGTCGGCGACCGTCGCAAAGACCTGGTCAACGCCATCGGCATCGCACTCACCCGCGTTGACATTGTGGTTCTGATGGGCGGCCTGGGACCCACCGAAGACGACCTCACGCGCGAGGCCGTGGCCGAAACGCTCTCGCTCACCCTCAGCCGCAACGCCTCGCAAGTGGCCGCTCTGGCCGCGCGCGCCGCGACCTGGCGCATGCCCATGCCCGAGAATAATCTCAAGCAGGCCGACGTGCTCGAAGGCGCAACCCTGCTGCCCAATGCCAACGGCAGCGCTCCCGGCCAATGGCTCGACACCACGTGGCAAAGCTATCGCAAGCTGCTCATGCTGGTTCCCGGCCCGCCTCACGAGTGCCGCGCGCTCTTCGACACCGAATGCATCCCGCGCCTGCGCGAAATCCTGCCGGCTCGCCATATCGCCAAGCGCACTCTCCGCGCAGCCATGATTCCCGAGTCCCAGGCCGACAAGCTGCTCGCGCCCATCTACACCGAATACAAAGATGTGGAAACTACCATCCTTGCCCACTCGGGCGACATTCAACTCACCTTGCTCTGCTCGAAGTCCAACGCCGCCGCTGCCCAAGCCCGCGTCGATGAGCTGGCCGGCCGCATGGAAGAAGCTCTTGAAGACTGGCTCTATTCTTCCAGTGGCGAGTCTTCCGATTCTTCCGAGTCTCTGGAACAAATAGTCCTCTACTATCTCGGCCTTCGCCAATCCACTCTGGCCGTGGCCGAAAGCTGCACTGGCGGACTCATCGCGCAGCGCATTACCTCTGTTCCCGGCAGCTCGCGTTCTTTTCTGGGCGGGGCCATTGTCTATTCCGATGAATTGAAGACCGCCTTTGCCGGCGTTCCGCACGAGTTGATCGCCGAGTACGGTGCTGTCTCCCGAGAGGTTGCCGAAGCCCTCGCGTACGGCATTCGCCGCAACACCGGAGCGACCCTGGGACTCGGAGTTACCGGCATCGCCGGTCCCACAGGCGGCACCGAAGCCAAGCCGGTCGGCCTGGTCTACATTGCCCTTAGCGATGTGCAGAAAACTGACTCCGTCGAGAAAAATTTCCGCGGAGACCGCGACCGCATCCGCCAGTGGGCAGCCCAGCAAGCGCTCGACCTTGTTCGGCGAAGGCTCCGCTAACTCGTGCTTAATTGACTTCAGTGGAAACTCCCCTCCCCTAAATTCCTCTTGACAATGGCTCTATCGCAAGGCAAACTGACATTCCCGACTGGGGGCGCACGGGAGTCCAGCGGCCGGAAAGGCGCGAGCTTTGCGAACTCAAAGAAATTTTCTTGGTTTAACTTCCATTTTCACAGCTGCTGCCCTTCTTGGGCCGGCAAGCCTGTGCGTAGGACAGATAACGATTCAAGTTTCTTCGCTCCTG
This sequence comes from Occallatibacter sp., assembly GCA_049520075.1. Lineage (GTDB taxonomy): Bacteria > Acidobacteriota > Terriglobia > Terriglobales > Acidobacteriaceae > Telmatobacter. Next base: position 18,848 of record JBEKQD010000051.1, read on the forward strand.
CCCACAACCACCAGCAGCGTCAACTTTACCTCCCAGGATTGGGGTTCAGTAACTGGCAGTGACCTTCAACACTTGTCCCCGCAAACCTTTCAGTCCGACCAACAGTACTTCACCGTAAGCGTGGATACAGGATCGTTCTCCCGCGACAAGGTCAATCGCTTTCAATTTGATGTGTATGTCCAGAAAACCGGCGATTCCAGCGCGGAACATTTTCATGTTTACGAAGATCCGGTGGGCGTCTTCGTTGACTACATTGCGCCCGTGGTGATGAGCATAAAATCCGCGGGAATTGCCGACAGCGCCAGCCTCACTGACATCCCCATTCATGCGCAGTACGAGGGCGATGTCTTTTCGCGTACCGGCGGCGCAAATCCAATTTCGGTGGAATTGGGAATCAGTTCGCAAATCAGTATTCCAATAGTCAGCAATCTCACTAACCTCCAAACCAGTATTAACGCAGTTACAATTTCTTCGACCACTTGTACAAAATGCTGGCAGGGGCAGCTGACCGCGACTTATGACTCGACCGTGCAGCCGAGCGGGGCATCCGCGCTGATTCTCACGGTGCAGCCTAATACCCTGTACGCGTTGTACGCCTCCGCATTCGCGGTGGATACGCATAAGTCGCAAGACACGCTTGCCGTTTATGTAACCAGCACGCCGAGTCAGGGCGGACTTCCGAGCCTTCCTCAGAAAATCGAGGTTCCAGTTCGATTTTCACCGTCTTTTCTTTATCTGACATCGGCGGTCATCCTGGGCTCGTTGATTGGATTTGGAATCAGGCGGCTCATTTCAGCTACCGCTTCCGATGCCGCCACGGACGCCGCCGCTACGCCTGCCAAAGGACGATTTCCGCGATGGGCTCGTGATTTGCTCCTCAGTGTGGCGACCGCGGTTATTGTCGAGCTTTTTGGTTTGGTGCTTTTCAACAACACCAATACCAATGTCGTTGTCTTCGGCTTTTCACTGGATCCATCCCAGGTGGCGCCGGCGTTTCTGGTAGCTATCCTTGTCGCTGGCGGTCCGCCGGTAGTTTCCAAAATTTCAGAGGCAATCAAATTCTGAGGTTTCCTATGCAAAAAAAACTAGCGCAATTTTTCCTGTCGGCATTGCTCATCGCAAGCGCGCAACTTATCTCGGCGCAGAATCAAGCGCTTGGACGACCTGTAGCTATAGACAGGCTGCCCCCAGGCTCTCTCTTCGTACTCGGTGCGCAGGGGGTGGTGCGCGCCGTGGATTTTCAGGGCGGAAAGCCAGTCATAACGGGCACATTCCGCCTTCCCTCCGGTTGGGCGGGCTCGGATATTGTCAGCGCACAAGTCGGCGGCCAGAACAACTTGTTCATTGCCGTTAATTACGGGCTGACAGGCCAGGTAAGCATGTACTCCGCAACGGGGACTCTAATCCGGTCGTGGCCCCTCAGCAGCGGTGTTGCAGGAATTGAATATGACGCAGCAGACTCGACCCTCTACGTCGCCAGCGGCCGCACTCCCCAAATCTTTCGGATCGCCATGACAAACGGTAGCCAGCCGGAGTTTGTCGCCCAGGCTTCCGGCAGTCAGCGCCTGGGACCGATCCTCTACGACGCAGGCGAAAAAGCTTTGTTGGTGGGCGATCTCGTGATGGGCGCAATTTACAAAGTGGATATAGCCAATCACAAATCTTCGATGCTTTTCAGCGGATTGACCAGCCCGCAGGCCCTCAAGTTGTCTCGGGATGGGTCGACACTCTTTATTGCCGATGCCGGAGCGCGAAGAATCATGTCTTATTCCATTGCGCAGCCAAAAGCCGGACCCAAAGTCTTCGCCAAACTTCCCCAGTTCCGCAGCCCCTCCGGGCTCGCGTGGGCGGATGACGGTCTTGCTGTCTCTGACGATGGCGCGAAGAAGCTTTTTTTTCTCTCGAAGAGCGGGAGCCTCCAGGAAACTCTGCCTCCGGAATAATGAGGTCCTTTTTCCGCCGGATATTCCCTCGTATGTCAGTCGCTCTTTTGCTGCATTTTTCCCAGGAACCGCTCCTTGACGGTTAGCGTAACCAGCAATATGTGACACACATCACCTTGAACAGGCCTCCTGCGGTGGCACCATAAGTGAACGGGCATCAGAGTCACTGCTGCTCTTTCACTCGCCACTTCAAAGGGGAGGCCCAACATGAAGCTAGACCCGTCTGCATTCGTCGCCGACCCGGAGTTGATCCAGGAGCTCGAAAAACGCTCCACCTCAATCTCTTGTGGCGACGACCGAGTCCTGTTCACCCAGGGCGATAACCCTCAAGGACTCTATATCCTCGATCAGGGCGAGACTACCTTGACTATGACCTCGCCAACGGGTGAGCAGTTGGTGTCCGTCCAGGCGTCGGCCGGTTCCTTGCTCGGCCTGCCGGGGCTGATAGGCAACGAGCCTTATTCGCTCACGGCCATCGCTCGCAATGGCGCACGGCTCAGCTTTATCCCCCGCGATGAGGTCACAACCCTCATGCGCACCGTGCCGCCCCTCGCGCTCAAAATGCTTCAAGTGCTGGCCGCCGAGGTTCGCTCCGCCCGCAACGCCCTGTCAAACCTTTAGGCGGCATCGGGCTGGCGTCGCCACAACGCAGGCGCGCCCCGAATGTTTCCGCTGCATCCAGTTTTATCTGAGAGAATGAATCTTGCGCCGAGACCTCGACATGGTCAAAGCGCATCGTCGCGTCTTCGTGCCGCTTTTTCCCCAATTTCCCCGAACTCAACGCCAAGGAGGAGTTTCATGAGCAATCCAGCGCTGCACCACAAGGTCACCTATATTGAATTCACCACCACCAGCATTGATTGGACCAAGAAGTTTTACTCCACCGTCTTCGGCTGGAGCTTTCAGGACTGGGGTCCCGAGTACATCAGCTTTGCAGGCGTCGGCATCGATGGCGGATTTGTCAAGGGCGATCCGCAAGGCAAGTCCGGCCCTCTGGTCGTGCTTTACTCCTCTGACTTGAAAGCCACCGAGGCCGCCATTGTGGCAGCCGGCGGCAGCATCGTTGTGCCCACATTCGAGTTTCCCGGCGGACGCCGCTTTCAGTTCTCCGATGGCGCGGGAAACCTGCTTGCCGTCTGGTCGGAGTGAGCGGCAACCAAACCGCTGTCGTCCTGAGCGACCCGAAGCGCAGCGAAGGGGAGTCGAAGAACCTGCATTTCAATCACACATGCCTGCAGTAGCAGATGGCCCGCTCTCCAACCCCGAAAGTACTACGACAACATGAGAGGCTGTGCCCCGTTCATCGCGGCTTTATGCGATGAGCGGGTCGTAGCGAGGCAGGTGACCGGCCCTTAACCTAACCATCGGCGCCATAGAACATGCGGCAACTTTTTTGAATTGTTTCTACAGGCTGTTGGCGCCAAACGCCGCCGTCAGCGCCTCTTCCGGCTCAGCCCGAACACGAAAATCTGCGTGCGCGTCGGCGAAGATTACGCGCCCATCAGGACTGATTACATATGTGGCCGGCATAGGCAACCGCCAACTCTCGTCGCCGTTCACAAATGGCACGTTGATCAACACGGAGAGATAGTACTCGCGCAAGTACTCAGGTACGGTGTAAGCCACGCCGAATTTTTCTGCCAGCGCGCAGGCTGGATCCGAGAGCACAGCGAAGGGAAGCCGGTGTTGGCCAACCATGAAGTCGTTCTGCCGCTCGGTCTGCGGTCCGATGGCCACCATCAGCGCCCCGTGCTCCCGCAGTTGTCCGTATAGCCCGCTCCAGGCCTCCAACTCCGTCACGCAATAAGGACACCACCGCCCGCGAAAGAACTTGATCACCAGCGGCCCCAGCGCGAGCATATCGGCCGAGCGCACCAGACGGCGATGCGAATCGTTCAGTTCAAACTCCGGCGCCAGAGAGCCTACAGGCAATATGCGCTCTTCTATGCCGGACGCGAACAACTCCTCAATCGCCCGCTCGCCCACAGCCAGCCGCTCCGCCTGCACGAGTTGCCGCGTGCGCGCCGTAATGTCGTCGAGTCGGTCCTGAAGGGTGGTCATAGCAGTGCCTCTGCCGCTACACACTGTTCTGGGTATTTGCGGGCATATTTCGGCCAGGTTTCAAGCATGCCTAGTTTGCCGAGCTTGTCGCAGTAATCCCAGATGTAAAGGTCCTTGTCATGAGCGAAATCCTCTGCTCCGATATCTTCGAACCAATCTGAAAATTTCTTACCGCCAAAGTCACCCGATTGCAACGTCGCCAAGTGCGGCTTCATGAACTCACACATCTGCGCGAACATCTCCGCAATCTCCGGCAACTCAAACTCTCGCAAACCGTTCAGCGTTTCCTCAAAATCGCGTTCATCGTGATGGTTCTCAAAATGCCAAGCCAGACCGTCGAGAGCCATACTAAGATCGAATTCTTCCATTCCCGCCATGGCTCGCAATCCGCGCGGAAATGAATCCAGGGTTTGCTGGAAGTGTTCGCGATCTTCCCGCACACTATCGGGTAGAAGCCGCCGCAACTCCGCAATGAACAGGTGAACTAGCTCTTCGTTGTCCTCGGTTGCCCGGATTGCTTCTATCGTGAGGGTCATCGTTCACCTTACCGCCCAAACTTCTGTCTGCCGCCCATCCCCATCGCGCCCATGCCGCCCCGCATCATTTTGCCTGCCAGCCCGCCTTTGCCCATCTGCTTGAACATTTTGGCCATCTGCGCGTATTGGCGCAACAGGTTGTTGACGTCCTGCACTGTCGTTCCAGAGCCGGCCGCGATGCGCTTGCGGCGCGTACCCGAAATAATCTCGTGGTTGCGCCGCTCCTTGGGGGTCATTGAATTGATGATCGCCTCCAGCCGCACAAACTGCTTTTCGTCCACGTTCTTTGCAGCCTGCTGCATCCCTGCGAAGGGACCGACCGAAGGCATCATCTTGAGGATTGACTCCATCGATCCCATCTTCTTGATCTGCCGCAACTGTTCGCGGAAATCATCAAGCGAGAAGCCGTCGCCCAGCAGCGCCTTCTTGGCCAGGTCTTCGGATTTCTTGCGGTCGAGCGTATCGACTTTTTCGATGAGCGAGAGCATGTCGCCCATACCGAGAATGCGGCCGACGATACGATCAGGATGAAACGGCTCGAAGGCGTCCGGCTTTTCGCCCACGCCGATGAACTTGATTGGCTGGCCGGTGACATGCCGAATCGACAACGCCGCGCCGCCTCGTGCATCGCCGTCCATCTTCGTCAGCACAACGCCAGTCAGACCGAGCCGCTTGTGGAAATCGGCAGCCGAGTTCACCGCGTCCTGCCCGGTCATGGCGTCGGCGATAAACAAAATCTCGCTCGGGTTGAGCAGCTTTTTCAGCCGCTCCATCTCCGACATCAACTCTTCGTCGATGTGCAGGCGTCCCGCGGTATCCACGATCAGTGTGTCGCAGCCCATGTTGCGAGCCTCGCGGCGCGCCTCTTGCGCCAGACGTTCCACGAGCGCCGACCCTGCTGCCTCACCCTTCTCGTCGCCCTCGTAAAGTTTGGCTTCGATGGATTTGGCCACGACCTTGAGCTGCTCGCGCGCAGCGGGGCGATAAACGTCCACCGAAACCAGCATGGGCCGATGCCCGCCCTTTTTAAGCCATGCGGCCAACTTGCCGGCAGTCGTGGTTTTGCCCGAGCCTTGCAACCCAGCCATCAAAATCACGCTAGGCGGCTGCGAGGCGAATTTGAAGCGCGCCGTGTCCTTGCCCAGCAGCGTAATCAGTTCGTCGCGAACGATTTTGATTACCTGTTCGGAGGGCGAAAGCGCTGTAAGCACTTCGGTTCCCACAGCCTTCACGCGGATCTGCTCGATCAGGTCCTGCGCAACGTTGAGGTTGACATCGGCCTCAAGCAGCGCCACGCGAATCTCGCGCAGAGCATCGGTGATGTTCTCTTCGGTAAGCGTGCCCTGCCCGCGAAGGGTCTTGAAGGCGCGCTGCAATTTGTCTGTAAGGTTTTCAAACATAGGTCAACTACTAGTGTATCGTGGAGCGTCCTGCGGACGGCGGAACGGAACCCGCAGAATCCCAGGTCTCAATATGGAGACCTGGGCGCCGGGTAATGGGATCAGCCCATGGCCCGAAAGGCGGCTGCCGTCTGCAAGACCTATTCCGTCAGCGAAATCAGATATTGTTCCAGCTTGCCGTCGGGATAGGTGTAGGTTGTCAACCTCATCTGTTTGCCGGGATAGACAATCTGGAAGCTGCGGAAGGTCATACCGCCGCGCTGCTCAGTATTGACTTGGTGGAAGGTGAGCGGTTCGCCCAGCGGCGCAAGGCTCTCGCTATAATCTGCCAGCGCCTCGGCGGTGAAGTAGTCGCTCAAATTCGGCGCCAGCAGGCTCCGGTCGATGTGCCCTTTTTGCAAATCATGGAAGATCGCAATGGCCTGTTTTTCCGCATCCGTCGGCGGGAAATCTGCCACCACCGGAGTGGCCAGACGCGCAATGATGATGGCCGCGCCCACTGCGTCCTGATTCGTCAGCACAACCACGGCCACGCCATCATCCACCAGCACCTCGCTGTCGGAAACGAAACCTGAAACTTCGCCGCTGTGTTCTATTTCCAGATGGCCGTTGAGATCCAGCACATCCACGCCTAGCCCATAATGCGTTCCCTTGCCGTCCTTCAACTTCACTTCAGCAAACATCTGCTTGTAGCTCTCAGGCTTCAGCACCGTTCGCGCAATGAGGCTCTCATCCCACAAGGCCAGATCATGCGGAGTCATGGCCAGCTCGCCCGCTGCGAACATCCAGCCGAGTCCCTCTTTGGGAGCCACGCGCAGAGGTCCAAGTGCGTGACGATAATACGGCGTCGCGTCCACCTGCGTCAGCTTCTCCGCGTCCGAATTCCATACCGACTGCATCCCCAGCGGGCGGAAGATGTGGTGCGTAAGAAACTCCATGTACGGCCGACCAGTAACCTTTTCCACGATTGCGCCGGCAATGACGTAGTTGGTATTCGAATACTGCCACTGCGTTCCCGGCTCAAAGTCCAGCGCCTTCTTGCCCCACGTGTCGATGATCTGTTGCGCGGTCTCGGGATGCATCATCGTGGTCATCACGTAGTCCTCGGGCCAGTAATCCTGATAGCCGGAGGTATGCGAGAGAATCTGCCGAATCGTTACCTCGTTGCCGCGCGTGAGGCCGGGAATGTACTTGCCCACTGTGTCGTCCAGCGAGAGCTTGCCCTGTTCCTGCAAAAGCAGAATCGCCGTGGCCGTGAATTGCTTCGAGATCGAACCAATCGAATAGCGCATCTCCGGCGTGGCGTCCACGGCAGGCGCATCTCCTTCGGCAAGCCGTGCCTTGCCGTATGCGTGCGTGTATACCAGCTTGCCGCCCTTCACCACTGCCACTGAAGCCGAGGGAACGCCAGTCTGCTCCAGCACCTGTCTCGCGATGCGGTCAACTCTCTCTCGAATGGCCGGATCGAGTGCATTGATCGACTGGGCCCGTGCGGCAACCGAGGCTATCACCATCACGCACATGCAAACCAGAACCCACTTCAGCTTTTTCATCGCCACAAATCTCCTCCGCACGCGGCTGTATGCCGATTGAACCGACAACGATTAAGGTATCAGAGGCGGCTTCTCCAAGGGATTTCGGCCAGAGTTGGGTTAAGCAGTGTCTGACAAATCTCAGGTGTATCCAAAATCGACGGGCTATGTGTCAGGGCTCGACTGGTAGGTCAGGGCTTTAGCCCTGACTGCCGTAAATGCCGCAAGATCAATGCGGCCTTTAGGCTTTGAGGGATGTCTTTCTTCGCTCGAGGAATGCTCGGTAGAATCACCAGACAACGCATAGTGCAAGCGGACGGAAAACAAAGCCGGAGTTCAATGGAGGTCAGATGAAGCGATTGATTGAGGGGCACAAGCATTTCTTGGCTGAGGTGTTTCCGCGCCGGAAGAGCGAGTTTCAATTGCTGGCGCAGCGGCAAGCGCCCCAGTGGCTGTTTATCACCTGTTCGGACTCGCGTGTGGTGCCCGACCTGTTTCTGGGCACCGGGCCTGGCGATCTGTTCATCACGCGCAACGCCGGCAACGTGGTGCCCATCACCGGCACGGATGTAGACGGCGTGACCGCGACCATCGAGTATGCCGTCGAAGTGCTGCACGTCAAGGAGGCCATTTTGTGCGGCCACTCGGACTGCGGAGCGATCACGGCGGCGCTCAAACGCGAGGGCTTGGAAAACCTGCCCAAAGCCAGCCGATGGCTGAACCACGTGCAGGCGGCTTTCCACCATCGCCAGCCGTTGAACCTGGCCGACGGGCAGAGCGCGGAGCTGGCCTCGCTGATTCGCGGCAACGTGGTCGCGCAGTTGGCGAATCTGCGCGCCCAGCCGTCGGTGTCGCGGGCGATCGAGCAGGGCCGTGTTACAGTGCACGGCTGGTATTACGACATTCTTACCGGCCGCATTGAGCAGTATGACGAGAAAACCGGGCAGTTCTTGCCGCTGGTTGGATAAATCGCAGAGAGTTTACGCGCAGTAGGGTTGTGGAATCGACGCGAAGCGGACGCCGTGCGACAGGCGGGCGGGTATTCGGCGACCCTCTATGGGGCATATTGAAGAACTGCCTTGGGTGCGTGAGTTGAACAATCCCCGCGGCAAGGGTCGATTATTGAGCCGAAGACGCCCGCCTGTCCTCAGTGATTTCTGTCACCGTCCACTGATCGAACGCAGAGTAAAAAAAGGTGACGCGAGTAGGCGCGCTGACGGTGATACTTGCCTGCTCCTGAGCGGATATGTACGCGGTGCCCGGTCCTGATCTACTCCGCGTGCTGCTTTCTTGGGCGGCATCCGGCAATAACTCCTGAGATCGCATCTCACTCGGTTATCTTCTTCCCCGAAAGCAAATTAGGAAGAAGATTCCGGTTCACAAAGGAGGATTTATGAAAGGGCTATTGACCCGTTTGAACGGAATTGCGTTACCATGCATCGCCGTCGTGATGGGATTCTTCATGACCTTCCACGCGGCCCCCGCCTATGGCGCTCCACCGGCGTCATCCAACGATCCGATGCGTCTCTCTATAGTTTCCATCCCCTTAGAGACATTGTCGGCGGCCACACCATCGAATGTTTGGTATACCGTCACCTCGCGCAACGGCCCCTTTTGCCTGGAGGGATTCATTGTCAGTCCCGGCACCTCCGAGGCTATTCAGCTACCAACTGGCACTGTGATGATCCGCCTGGTTCAGATTGACGATTTTGGCCTGTCACATCAAAACTTCACACTCTTCAACGGCACCACCGGCGGATTCAGCCCTCTGGATATTGTTCTCAGCTATGGGAATCATATCTGCGCAAATAAGACCATCGTTTTTCAGGCAACCGAGTTTCAAGGCCTCGGGTTCGGAACGAATATTACCCTGAACGGCCAGGCGGTGATTCTTGCCGAACCCGGAAAAACCGTCAAAATTACCGGGAGCACCACGCAGCCGCAGTGACCTGAACATCTGCTTAAATCTATCCGGCGGGGACGATCATCCGTGACCGTTCCTGCCGGACTGAATGCAATAAAATTCTCAATACTCTCCCGGCCGCAGCGTGCCGCGCTTCACCGGTTCTTTGAACAGCCACACAGCCACGGCGTAGTTTAATTGCCAACTGCGTCAATGCACGAGTCCCGGGCTCGCATCGTACTGAGGAAAGCCGCCGACCTCCAGCATTCCGCTCTCGTGCAGGTAGTACAGACGTCCGTAAGCCACCTTGCGCCGAAACTCGGCATCCTGTTCCAACTGCTGCAGCCATTCGCGCACAGCGGGTTTGGACATCAGGCTGAAGCACGCGTTGCAGATGCTGCCGGCGACGAACTCGAAAGGAAGATGCCGCCCCAGCCCGGCCTCCCGCAGCATGGTGATAAGGCGTTTTGGCCCCCAAAGCCTCAAAGCGTGCAGAACGGCATTGGTTTCCGCGCGATCCAGAATCTCATGCATCGGGGTTTCCCGCAGGTTTCCCAAAAGCAGCGGGTGGTCGGCTTGCAAGTCGATCAGCGGCCCAATGCAGCCATACACGCGCCCATCCGGGAAGACACAAGGTGAGCTGGCAGCCTGGCAGGCCTCCTTTGGCGGCTCACTGGTCACGCTGTATTTCAGTTGCGCCTTGATCTCAGAGGCGCGACCCACTGGAAAAGTAATTCCGGTGCGAATGTTTTCTTCCTCCGAGGTCTTCAGCACTTCAGACCTCACGCGCAGAAACTCAGTGTCATCGTCGCGGTCGGTGATGATGGAAACATAGTAAGGGATGCCGCATTCGCGGGTCGCCCAAATGGCGTTCTTGACACTCTCATACGGCACGAACTTCTGATGATAGATATCCGTGCTGATCGACAGGAAGCATATCTGTGGCAGGCTCTTGAGCAACTTCAGAGCGCTTTCCCGGCTTGTGCCCCAGAAGCCATTGGTAACCACGGACACGAAGAGGCCGGCCTCAGCAGCCATCTCCATTACCGCCCGCAGAAGCTTCAAGTTGGAGAAGGGCTCGCCCCCGGTAAGCGAGAGAACGCATACATACCGGTCCCGGTAGGCCGCAATCTCGCTAATCCAGACGCGAGCATCCTCCAGGGCCACTTCCTCGTGCCGGTCAGGTCCGGCACGAATCACACAGTGGTCGCAGGCCGCCTGGCAATGATAAGTCACCAGCAGACCGACATTGCGCATGAATGGCGGGTCTAAAATTTCCTTCATTTCAGTCACCCTCAACTTGCGAGCTTAGTTACCAGCAGCGGTCTTCTCCTCAACCGGGGCCACAAATACCAGTTCCCATTGGGGATCGAGCTTTTCCAGCGCGGCAACCATACGATCTCTCGCCGCCGGATCCTGAGTGCGAAGAATTGATAGCAGCATTGCCCGGTCGAATGTGATGTAACCCGCGACCGGTAAGTGGTTTGGGACGAAGCGCACATCCTTTTGGAATGCAGTGAGCAATTCCGTAGGAATCTTCAATTGCGGGGTGGGGATTTCCATAAAGTCCTCCATATCAGGCTGGAGCAGACGACAGAACGGAATCGGGGAATTTAGAGACCGGAATTCCATCCGGAAATCCGCTCGCAGAGAGCGTACACCCGTTTTCATTGGCTGGAAGAATTAAATTTTAGCTATCTATTCGGCTCCCGGCGGGCAGCAAAAATGAACGCCACCGAACAGAAAGAGGCATGATCGACACAGAAAGAGGCATGATCGACGAGGGTTTCCTGATTGAACAGGCTGAGGGGGAATTCGATTCGGAGGGAGGACGGGGCCTCTGCGATGGGTCCTTGTCGCTGGGGAGGGAGGCGGGGGTTTCAACCCCCGCGTAAAGCCAGCAAAATTACTGCGGGCTTCAGCCCTGGAGGGACACATTTAGTCGATTTCAATCAAAATCCCGAGTGCCCGCGGCCTTTGGAAGTTGCCGTTCGCTCACCGATCAGCAAGTTGAGACTATCTCAATGCACGCCCGGCGGCAGCGGGGCGTGCTTCTCCGGCTTCTTGAACAGCCACGCCGCCGCCGCACAGAAAAACGCCAGCAGCGCCGTCCAACGGAAGACATCCACATAAGCCATCAGCGCCGATTGCTGCTCCATCAAGCCGTAGATGAAACCCATGGAGCCGGGCCTGCCGGCGCCCGGGCCGATGTGATGGCCCAGGTAGCCTGCAATAGCCGTCGACTTCTGCTGCAAGACCATGCTCGACGTACCGAGATGCGAGCCAATCTCCGTCTGGTGCACAGCAGCGCGGCGAATCAGCGCCGTGGTGGCCATCGAAATCCCCACCGACCCGCCGATATTCCGCAGCATATTGAATACGCCCGTGGCGTTGCCCATCTCCTCGCGAGGAATGGTCGAGGTGGCCATGGTGGCCAGCGGCACAAAAACAAAGCTCAGCGCAAAGCCAGTCAGAGTAATGGGAATCAGCAGCGTATACGGACCGATATCCAGATTCACCATGCCGAAGAACAGTGCGCAAATGCCAAAGCCTAGAAAGCCTGCGCAAAGCAGCTTACGGTTGTCGATGCGTGAGCCCAGAATGCCAACCACCGGAGAGCCGATAAATGAGCCGACGCCGCGGGGGAAAACCACCAGCCCTGCCGTAAATGCCGTGTAACCCATTACTTCCTGGAAGTAGAGCGGCAAAATGGCGATGGTGATGTAGATCGCCATACCCAGCATCGCGATCAGAAAACATCCCGTTCGGAAGTTGCGGTCCTTCATTACATGCAGATCCACCAGCCCCTTGGGATTGGCCCACGAGCGCCAGATCCAGAGAATGACCGCAACCACCATCGCCGTCACGGCCCAGCGCACCCACGTAGCGCCAAACCAATCGTCTTCCTGGCCCTTGTCCAGCACAATCTGCAAGGCGCCGGTCCACACCATCAGCAGGCCAAAGCCGATATTGTCGAAAGGGCCAACCTTGGCGTTCTTGATGTAAGGCGGGTCCCGGCGCAACCACAATGCCCAGGCCGTAGGCTGCCATCGACATCGAGCGTTTCTGGACGGGAAAGCTTTCCAGCAGAATCGATTGCGACAGTGGCTGCAGCGCGCCACCGCCTGCTCCCTGCATCACCCTGGCCAGCAGAATCACTCCCAGCGAGGGCGCCGCGCCGCAGAAAAACGAGGCGACTGTGAAAATCGTCACGCAGATCAGCAGAAACCTCTTCCGGCCCCAGCGCCGGGCGAACCAGTTCGAGGCCGGCAAAATCACCGCGTTCGCCACAAGGTAGCTTGTCAGCACCCATGTGGCTTCGGAGTTCGACGCCGACAGGCTTCCAGCAATGTAAGGCAAGGCCACTGACGCAATCGCCGTGTCCAGAACCTCCATAAAGGTGGGCAGCATCACCGAGAGCGTCACCAGCCACGGGTTCACGCCCTGGGTCAGCGGGTAGCGGGCTTGGGCGGCGGCGTTTGGCATAGTGGTGGAATATTTGAGATTAAATGATGAGGGCGCAGGCTGCCAGTGAGCACGGGCATGCAACCTGTAAGACAGCGCGTAAGACACGCAAGACGACCGATAGCACCGTAAGACATCTTGTAAGACGCTCCCCGAGCACCGGCGATTTCCTCCCGGCCCGAGCCCTTTTCCCGGCCCCTTCTTGATTCCCGACTGAATAAGTCGTATATTAAATAAGGACTGAATTTGTCGGATATTGAACTTCGCTTGCTCCCGGCACGCGCCGAGTTATCTCGACCCAAACCGGTTCGCACGCAAATTTTACGGAATCCCGGGGTACGTTTCTTGAAGCTCGTCTTACTTTCTTTCTTCTTTCTTCTCAATGCACTCGTCCCAGTTTCGGCCGCTCCTGTCCCAGCCGCACCCCCCTTCACCATCTCCGGCGTCGTGCACGACTCAAGCGGCAATCGCATCCCTCACGCTTATGTCTCCGTGAGCCGAATCGGCTTGCCAACCCCCATCGAGACCAGTACAAGCGACCAAGGCGAGTTTCTCGTCCAGGTACCGGGTCCGGGTAACTATCAAATCGAAATCATCGCGGAGGGGTTTGCTCCCCTTGCCGCCAAAGCAGATCTGAGCCAATCCCAACCCTCGGCCGCCACTCTGGACATGACGCTCGCAGTTGCCGAGCACACGGAAACCGTCGAAGTAACCGCAGACACCCTTGCGGCCGAGACCACCAGCACGCAGCTTGGCGAGACCCTGGACACGAAAAAGATCGTGAGCGTGCCTCTGAACGGGCGCAGCTTTACCGACCTGATGGCAGTCCAGCCGGGCATTGTTCCCGTGAATACAGCGCAACCCGGAGCGGTAATCATGACCGGCGTGGCCTCGACGCCGCCGTCCGGCAACGCCAACCCCGGCAACCTCTCCATCAGCGGTCAGCGCGAAGCCTCCAATGGGTTCAGGGTGAACGGCAGCGACGCCGAAGAAGACGTGAATATGGGCACCTCCATCGTGCCCAACCTGGATTCAATTGACAGCTTCCGCGTGCTCACCAGCAACTTCGACGCCGAGTACGGCAATTCCAGCGGCGGACAGGTGCTGGTAATCACCAAGTCAGGCACGGCCGACTTGCACGGCTCCGCATTCGAGTTCCTGCGTAACACATCACTCGACGCGCGCAACTATTTTTCCCTCGATCGCGCCGCCTATCGCCAAAATCAGTTTGGCGGCACCGTGGGCGCAACACCATTTCACAAGAGCGTGGCCGTCTTCGCCGACTACCAGGGCACAAGGCTCACCGAAGGAATTGACACCGGCGAGATTACGGTTCCTTCCAAAGCCGAGCGTGGCGGCGACTTCAGCCAGAACCCGCTCACCGGCAGCGTGAACGGCAACGCCTGGGCAGCTCAGCTCACCACGCTGCTCCGGCACGCCAACTTGCTCGGCCCGACCGGCAGCGTCACTGCCGGCGAGCCCTATTCCACTGTCTTTCCCACTGCCCAGATTCCTGCATCCATCTGGTCAGCACCGGCAAAGTACCTGCTCGCATCCGTCCCTCAGCCCAACGTAGGAGCGGCACTCTTCGCCACTGCGAACCAGGCTGAAACCCTCCAGGACGACAAGGGTGCGCTGCGCCTGGACTGGACCCATGGCAAGGGAACCCTGACCGGCTACTACTTCCTTGACGGCTACTCCCTTGACAATCCCTACCCAACCGGCACAGGCGGAGCCAGCGTTCCCGGATTCGACGCAACCTCCAACGGCTTCGCGCAACTCGGCAGTCTCAGCCATACCATCACCTTCGGCCAGTCGACGCTCAACGAGTTTCATCTGAGTTTTATGCGCAATGCCAACTCAGTCGGCCAACCCAAGGGCGGTGTCGGCTCGTCGCTCGCCTCGCAGGGGTTCGTCGATCCCGTCACCCTCCAGCCCACCATCGTAGCGCTGAAGCCTTCCACCGAGGGCATTGAAAACATTGCCTTCAACGACTTCACCCTGGGTGTAGACACCACTGCCCTTGTGCAGGCTGAGAATATCTACGAAGTCAGCGACGCCTTCAGCCGCATTGTCGGCAAGCACGGCCTCAAGGCAGGCGGCGAAATCCATGCCAACCAAATCGATACCCACCCCGACGTAATCTTCAACGGAAGCTTTGCCTTCAACGGATCGGAAACCGGCATCGATTTTGCCGACTTCCTGCTAGGCGTGCCGTCCAGCTACACGCAAGGCCAGGCGCACAGCTTTTACAATCGCAACCTTTATATGGCAGCCTTTGTGCAGGACAGTTGGAAAGCTTCCAGCCATTTGACAATTAACTACGGCGTCCGCTGGGATCGCATCCGTCCCTGGAGCGAGAAATATAACCAGCTTCAAACGCTCGTCAAAGGCGAGCAATCTCAAGTCTTTCCCGGCGCCCCACTGGGTTTGGTCTTTCCCGGTGACGCTGGTGTGCCGCGATCTCTCGCCAACGCACGCAACGACGTATCCCCGCGTTTCGGCGTCGCCTGGACGCCCGCCTTCAGCGCGCCGTTTCTGCGCAAGCTCACCGGCCCCGAGGGTCAAACCAGCGTTCGCGCCGGCTACGGAATTTTCTATACCGCCTACGAGGGCTTATCGGCCGGCATCATGAGTGCCAATCCGCCTTACGGCTACACCTACACCTCTGCCGCGCCGCCTTTGTTCGTTTCGCCCTTCACGGTCGCTGCGACCGGCGCCAATGCAGGCCAGCGCTTTCCGCTCCAAAATGTGGCTTACGGCGCCAGCCGTTCCAATCCCAACACAACTGTCGACTGGAGCCAATTCGAGCCGTTGGTCGGCATCCCCGCCGTTGACCCCAGTGACGTGACGCCCTACGCCGAACACTGGATGCTCAGCGTTGAACGTCAGCTAGGCACGGCCACACTTGCTTCCATCGCCTACATCGGCGCGGCATCGCACCACTTGCTCGCGCTGGAAGAAGCCAACCCCGCCAATCCAACGCTCTGTCTGAGTCTGGGCGTAACTCTCTGCGGCCCCTTTAATGAGCAGGCCGCCCGCACTCAGTTCGGTCCCGCCTTCGGCAGCGTCGAGTTGCAGCGCACCATCGCCAATGCCGGCTACAACGCTCTCGAAGTTACGCTCAACCACCGCGCACACAATCTGAGTCTTCTGGTCAGTTACACATTCTCTAAATCGATTGACCAATCCGCCGGATTGCCGGAGCCTGTAAACCCCGTCAACCCCTCGCTCAGCCGCGGCCTTTCCGCCTTCGATTTGCGTCAGAACTTTGTAGCAAGCTTTCAGTATCAGATGCCTGTGCCAAAGACATTCAGGCCGCTTCGCGTCGCGACGGAAAACTGGTCCGTGGCCGGAATTGCGCGCTTTACATCGGGGTTGCCTATTACCCTGCTCAACAACAACGACACATCCCTGCTCGGCACCATCCCCAACGGCATCAACAACAACGGCGTCGACACCCCGGATTGGAGCGGCCAATCCCTCAATCTCAATCTGAATCCTCGAGGCGGCAATCCTGTCTTCGATGCCTCCCAACTCACGCTGCCTCCGCTGGGAACCATGGGAAACGCGCGCCGCCGCTTCTTTTCCGGTCCCGGACTCGAAAATCTCGACGCCACGCTATCGCGGACAATTCCGATCAAGAAGACTCAAGCACTTGAAGTGCGCGCGGAAGCTTTCAACCTCTTCAACCACGCCCAGTTTTTCGGTCCAGCTAGTGTCGAGGGCAAT
The DNA here is from genome assembly GCA_049520075.1 of Occallatibacter sp. Classification (GTDB taxonomy): domain Bacteria; phylum Acidobacteriota; class Terriglobia; order Terriglobales; family Acidobacteriaceae; genus Telmatobacter. The sequence continues at coordinate 35,420 of JBEKQD010000051.1, forward strand.
ATCTCCAGCGGCAGCTTCGGCACGGCCGTTAACGCCATGCCCCCGCGCCTGATGCAGCTGGCCATGCGCTACCGGTTTTGAAGACTCGACCACCACGCCATTTAGAGTTGGGAATTGGAAGCGCATGGCAAGAAGAGAAGAGATCCGGCGAGACCATTTCAGCCATTGAAGGCCAAGAGCTCTAAGATCGTCACCCCTTCATTCGCCCTCGACTTACGACTCGGAGCAGGCAGTCCAGGAGAAACGATTCCTCCCCGCTTGTTTTGCGTCGTAGAGCGCCTTATCGGCATGGAGCATCAGGTAGTTGGTGTTTCCCTTCTTTGCCGGCCATGCAGTGGAAACGCCCTGACTGACGGTCAATCTTGCAGAAATGGGCGATCCGGGATTGGAGAGATCGAGCCGATCAACTGCCATCTGAACCTGTTTCGCGATACACATTGCACCGTTGGAATCTGTTTCAGGCAGCACCAGAACGAACTCGTCGCCTCCATAGCGGGCGCATAGGTCGCCGGGGCGCCGGGCGATCTGCTTCAGCTCACTGGCGAAGGCGACGAGCGCGCTGTCGGCGGGTCCGTGCCCCAGCGTGTCGTTCAACTCCTTGAAGTGATCGATGTCGATGATCAGCAGCGAGAGGGGCTTCTTGGAGCGCACCGCGCGGTCCCACTCCAGCCCCATCTGCTCGTCAAGGCGGCGGCGGTTGGCAACATCGGTAAGCGCATCTGTCATGGAGAGTTTCTCAAGCGCTGCGGTTCGCTCAACGACGCGCTCCTCGAGCATCTCGATCATTTCGTCCCGCTGCGCTTTGACTCGCATTCTAGGCGCAATGTCTTCAATCACCGCGATAAAGTAATCGGGCCTTCCGTCGCTCTGGCGCACCACCGAAACCGTCAGATTGACCCAGACCAGGAGCTTGCTCTTGGCGTAGTACCGCTTCTCCACAGAATAGCTCGAACGATCGCCGCGCAGCAACTCTTGAATCAATTCCCGGTCTGACTGCAGATCGGCTGGATGTGTAAGGTGAGACACTGTCAGCTTGATCAGCTCTTCTTTGGTATATCCCAAGAGCTCGCAACATCGACTGTTCACAGTCAGCAATCTCCCATAGAGGTCGAGATGAGCGATTCCAACGGCCGCCTGCTCGAATGTCGCGCTGAATCTTGACTCGCTTACAGCCAGCGCTTCAACCCATTCCGTGACCTCCATATTCATGCCCAACACGCGGACCGATTGGTCAGGCAACCGGACGAACTGTCCATAGCCAAGAATCCAGAGGATTTTCCCGTCCTTTGTGGTTATGCGGAAGTGCTCGCGAAAGCCCGGCATGGATTCGAGTGCCCATTTCATCGCCAGCCGGACCCTCATCTGGTCATCCGGATGTACGATCGCAATCCATGCGGCCGAAGAGTTGATCTCGCTCGCCGAATAGTCATAAATCTCCGCCTGTCGAGAGGTCCACTGCAGTTCGTCCGTGTCGGGATTCCATTCCCATGTCACAAGCTGCGAATTCCCAAATGACGACGCGAAAGCCCGAGGATCCAAAGAGGACATATGACTCCGATAATTCGTTGTATGACGGGGTGGGGAAGCTGCTTTTGCCTGGTTATCTAAGTAGACGATGGTCTCCGAAGCAAAGCAAGTTGAATGCAAGATTGCCAAGGCCTGTAAACGCTACTGAGATGCTGCATCAGTAGTGTTTACAGGCCCTAAAGACACGGCTGGGATCAGCCGGGCTGAAAAAAGGAAGATCGAGGAACTTGGAGCTCTCTATTGAATGGACCTCAAATAAGCGATAACCTGCCATCGTTGCGCCTCGGGAAGACTCGACCACGAAGGCATGCCGTGGCCCAGATCGCCCTGACGCAGAAACCACTCGATGTCGCCATCGCTGGCCGCCCGCAACCGTTCACTGCGAAGCGAAGGCCGCTTGTGCCCGTCGCCCCGCGCGTTGGCCTTGTGGCATTGCTCGCAGTGCTCACGATAGAGGAGCGCACCGGCCATGGCCGCCTCCGGTTGTCCGGTCAGGGGGTTGATGCGGACGTGATCCTTGGCCGGCACTCGTTCCCAGCGCGCACTGGAAACCGCGCCAACTGCCACCGCAGCGCTCAGCATAATCAAAACAACTGCAAGGCTCCGTCGCATCATTCCGCACCTCCTTCCGTGACTCCATGGGAGCCGTGAAACCAGCCGCCAATCTGATTGAACTCATAAGCCAGACCCACACGGTAAACCCGCGTCAGGCTCGTACTGGTCAGCCCGAAGCCCGGCGAAAAGCTGAATCGCACGCCCTTGGGCAGTTGCCAGCCTACAAGCGGCGCCACGTAATGCGAGGTATCGCGCATGGTCAGCGCAAAAGTATCTCCCAGCCCGCCGTAGCCCTCAAAGCCTGCAATGAACTTTTCGGCGCAAAAGGTACACTCCCGGCTGCTGGCCGCGCTGCGCAAAGGACGCGTGGCCCCTACCGCGTAGCCGAACTCCCAGGGAGCGTGGCTCAGATCCTTTTCCGAAATGAAGTTCTCGCTGATGTTCCAGTCCCTGACGTTGGACGAGAGAATCAGCTTCAGCTCAGCCTCGTGCTGATGCTCTTTGCGGGCCTCGCCATTAGGCTCTGCCAGATCGGCCTGCCCATCGTGCCCCGTAACCTCCAGAATCGTCTTGTCGGCGCCGGATGTGTTTTCATATTCCACGTAGAACACTGGGTTAATGGCATGGTCCCGCATCAGCGGCCTGATCCGGTTCTCCAGCCGCCAGCCGGTAAACAGCGTCGAGTCGCCACCCGTGGCCTGCCCGTCAAGGTAAAGCTCGGTCGTCCACCAGGCGCGCGTGCCATACTCCAACTCCATCGCCGTTGCCCCGAAATTGTCACCGCCGTATGGCCGGCCAAGCGCTGTCTTGGTTTCGATCTCCAAATTGCCTGGCTCCTCCAAATCGTGCGAATACGTCACAAAGTAGGGCTTGTCCTGCGCCCTCCCGGCCGCTGAAATCAGAGTCGTAGCGCAAACGGCAAGCCAACAGGCTCGGTCGAGCGCCTTCTTGAACAGTATCGATAACAAAGTCAAATCCTCCCCGGGAATTACGACTAAATCAGTCGTATACTTAAAAAAGACTAAATCAGTCCGATATTGCTTGCAAGAGGGTCGTCGCCTCTGAAGCCGCAAAATATTCCTTATGCGAATACCATCAAATAAGGTTGACAATAAGTCACTCAATCTGTCATGATGGAAAAGTCAGAATCTAACTTCCCAAGGCAGGATTTCAACTATGGCAAAGATTATCGGCATCGATCTCGGCACCACCAACTCGTGCGTCGCGGTCCTCGAGGGCGGCGAGCCTAAGGTCATCGCAAATGAAGAGGGTGCGCGCACTACTCCCTCTGTTGTCGGCTTCTCCAAGAGCGGCGAGCGGCTGGTGGGCCAAGTGGCCAAGCGCCAGGCCATCACTAATCCGGAGAACACCATCTTCTCCATCAAGCGCTTCATGGGCCGCCGCTACGACGAAGTGAGCGACGAGATGAAGATGGTGCCCTTCAAGGTGGTGCCTCAGGGCGACCATGTTGGCATCATGGCTCAGGGCAAGGAGTATACCCCGCCCGAAATCTCCGCCATGATCCTGCAAAAGCTCAAGAAGTCCGCCGAAGCCTACCTAGGCGAGACCGTCACCGAGGCGGTCATCACCGTTCCGGCTTATTTCAATGACGCACAGCGCCAAGCCACCAAGGACGCGGGCAAGATCGCCGGCCTTGATGTGAAGCGCATCGTCAACGAACCTACCGCGGCTGCTCTTGCTTACGGCCTCGACAAAAAGAAGGACGAAACCATCGCCGTCTACGACTTCGGCGGCGGCACATTCGACATTTCCATTCTTGAAGTCGGCGAAGGCGTCATCGAAGTTAAGTCCACCAATGGCGACACCCACCTGGGCGGCGACAATCTTGACCAGCGCATCGTCGACTGGCTCATTGCCGAGTTCAAGCAGGAGCAGGGGCTGGACCTCGCTTCTAAGGGCAACGAAATGGCTCTGCAGCGTCTCCGCGACGCCGCTGAAAAAGCCAAGATCGAGCTCTCCACAACCATCGAAACAGAAATCAATCTGCCCTTTGTCACCGCCGACGCCACCGGACCCAAGCACCTGGTCCGCAAGCTGACGCGCGCCAAACTCGAGCAGTTGGTCGAGGACCTGCTCAACCGCTCGCTCGAGCCCTGCAAGAAGGCCATCACCGACGCTGGCGTCTCCTTCGCTGACATCGACGAAGTGGTCCTCGTGGGCGGCCAGACGCGCATGCCCAAAATTCAGGAGTTGGTCAAGAAGCTCTTCGGTCGTGAGCCGCATCGCGGGGTCAACCCCGACGAAGTGGTCGCCATTGGCGCGGCTGTGCAGGCCGGCGTACTCGGCGGCGAAGTCAAGGACCTGTTGTTGCTCGACGTAACACCTTTGACCCTGTCCATTGAAACGTTGGGTGGCGTGGCCACAGCCATGATTCCCCGCAACACCACCATTCCGACCAAGAAGACCGAGACCTTCTCCACGGCCGCGGATTCGCAAACCGAGGTCGAGGTCCACGTACTACAGGGCGAGCGTCCCATGGCGGCATTGAACCGCACCCTGGGCAAATTCAAGCTGGGCGGCATTCTCCCGGCGCCGCGCGGCGTTCCTCAGATCGAAGTGACCTTTGACATCGACGCCAACGGCATCCTCAACGTCACCGCCAAGGACACAGCCACCGGCAAGGACACGCGCATCACCATCACCTCCAGTTCCGGACTCAGCAAGGAGGAGGTGGAGAAGATGGCCAAGGAAGCCGAGGCTCACTCCTCCGAAGATAAGGAGAAGCGCGATGAGATTGAGGCACGTAATACGCTCGATAGCATGGTCTATAACATCGACAAGATGATCAAGGACTCCGGCGACAAGATGCAGGGTGCTGAAGCCGTTCCGGTCAAGGCTGAGGTCGAGTCTGTGCTTGCCGATTCCAAAAAGCTGCTCGAAGGCACGCCCACGTCGAAGGAACTCAAGGCCCAGCACGAGAAGCTGGTCCTCGCCAGCCACAAGCTGGCCGAGATCCTCTACAAGGCCAACGCCGCAAGCGCAGCATCCGGCGCGCCTCCCACAGGCGACCCCGGTGCCGAACCTCACGCCGAACAAAAGAAAGACGGCGGCGTAATCGACGCCGAGTATGTCGATGTGGAAGAGAAGAAGTAACCGGGTTTTCCGGGGGGAGGCGGGGGTTTTGAACCCCCGCATATGGTTGGCAAAATATCCGCGGGCTTTAGCCCCGGAAGAATTGCCGAAACAGCCGGACATACAGCGGGGTGGGTGATGTTATATCGCCCGCCCCGATTTGTTACTCCCCAATACACTGTCATCCCGAGCGACCGAAGCGCAGCGTAGTCGATCGACCTGTGGTTTTTAGTACTGTGACAAAATTTGAACCGAAGGGAACCGGCGATGAGCCTACCGGAAAACGAAGTAGCAGCCGACAACCAGCGGAGAAGAATGGAAGAGCTTTCCAAGTCTCCTGTTGGCGGTGTAATCGAGAGCGCAATTTCCGTGGCGAGGCCCGCGGTAGCTGTAGCTTCTGCCTTGGTTGCCAGCGGAAATACAGCGACTGGACTGGCCGTTGCGGGCAGTATCATCGGCGGACTTGGCATTGTGGATTGGTTTCGGAGACTCGGTAGTTCCAAGGTCGACGAGAACCTTGATTCGCTTGGTCAAGCTACTGAAGATGCTCTTGATCGAGTTGCTAACACCCTTCGAGAGCATGGAACAAGCATAGAGGAAATCAAGGCTCGCATCGAGAGCCCGGAATTCAAGAATGGTATGGCAAGCGCGTCGCTTCAAGCATTGCGCACGACTCAGAAGGACCGGCTGAATCGTATGGCACTGATTCTTGCCAATGGCGTGAGAGAAAAAGATCTTAGCTCGGAGAGCCTCGACGACATGATGCGCGCAGCCGTGGAACTGACGGTCGACGATATTCGTGTCCTATCATATATCTCAGCTAAACAATCCACGAAGTTTCCCCGCTTATTCCAGGAGATGGATATTGTTAACAATACGCGTTCGGTGTGGCAAGACTTATCGCATGAAAACTTCATAACCGCTCAAAACCAGATGGCCATTCGTGCGTCCCTCGCACGTCTGCAATCATTCGGCTTTGGCGCTGAGGTGGCAACAACTGACTCAACGTGGGTTCCACGCTTCACAGTCTTCCCATCCGGGATGAGGTTCTTGAGTCGTTTGCTGGCAATCGATGCCACGGATTGACGCACAAGCCGGGTGCCGGGTGCCGGGTGCCGGGTGCTCCAAGTCCCGCATTTGGGACCTGGGAAATCGCAACTTTCCACCGTCACGTTTTGCGGAAGATTATCTCCCACCGGCGCACAATCAAAGGATGACCACTGACCACTGTCCACTGTCCACTGACGGGTACCCCCCTCCCCCCTATTTATATTTTCAAGACCTTGCAGATAATTAAACGGTCAACAGGGAAAGTCATCGCATTTCGAGGCTGGAACAGGGATCTATTTGACCACAGCAATCCGGAAAATCTCCAAGCAATATTACACTCGTGTTACCATTGAAAACTTAGGAGCTTGCAGACACCTATAGCCCGCCGGACAAATTTCCCCATGAATCTATACCTAATGCGCCACGCCAATGCTGGAATTCGCCGCGAGAATCCTCTTCTCGACGATAAGCGCTCCCTCATCAAAGAGGGTAAGGAACAGTGCATCCTTATGGCGCGCACGTTAAACGCACTCAAAATACAGGTGGACGTAATCGTCTCCAGCCCATTGAAGCGCGCCTTGCAAACAGCGCAGCTTGTGGGCACGGAGATGGGCTACGATGCCAGGGTTGAGATTTCGCCTGCGCTGGGTCTCGACGCCAGCTATAGCGACTTTCAGCAGATGCTGGCGCACTACGCCCAATACGACGGCGTGCTTGTCGTGGGACACAATCCCAATCTCTTCCAATTTCTTGGCCGGCTGATTAGCGGCAACGGCGGCGCGGCTATTCGCATGAGAAAGGGTTCCGTGGCGCGCATTGATCTGGATCGCCATCCGCCTCTGCTCCAATGGCTCATCGATCCGCGCTCCGCACGCGCCATTTACGCCAGCGTGCAGAAGAGTTCGCGCCCAAATACTTCGCGGAAATAATCCGCCTCTTTGCGCAGCGACCAAAGCTCGAGCTCCGCGCCCGTCCGTCCCGGCTGGATTTCCAGATAAACCCGTTTGGGATAGATCTTCACTGCAACCCGCAGCACGTCGCTGGCGCGGTCCTGGTTGAGCGCCACGGCCAATCTCAGCAGCACCACGGCGCGATGCACGTGCTGGTGTTCACTCGCGGGAATATTGCGTAGCGCGCGATCGCCCGGCTGCGGACGGCTCTTGCCCAGGTAGCGCGCGACGGCCGAAACCAGAGTCCGCTGCACCGGAGTGAAACCGTAAATTTCCGAACTCGAAACAACATATTGCGTGTGCCGGTGATGGCCCTGATAGTTGATGAATTTTCCAGTGTCGCGCAGCATGGCGGCGGCAGCCAGCCAGCCCTCATACTCTGGCGGCAACTCGTGCAGCGCCTGCAACTCGCGGTAAAGCTGTACGGCGTGCGCGCGCACCGGCTCGGCGTAATGCAAATCCACGCCGTATCGCCGCGCCGTGGCCAGTACGCTCTCCCAGCGCTGATGCTCAAACTCGCGGTGAGCGCTGGCGCGCGCGTCTTGCTCGGCCAGCATCTGCGCGAGAATTCCGTCGCGCAGCCCCAGAGGCGAGTAGCTGAAACCAAGCAGCCCGAAACTCTCCAGCAACTCAGCAAAAACCTGCGCGCCGGCCACGATGATCTCCGCGCGCCGCGGTCCGATTCCCTGGATTGCCACGCGCCCGGCCAGCGTCATCGGAACAAGCTTGTCGGCCAGCCTGCGCACATCGCGCGTGGGAGTGACTCCGGTCACTGGCACGCTCACCACAGCCTGACTTGCCGCGAGCGCCTGCACTGCCTTGTCGGCCGACTTCTTTCCAGATTTGCCGGCCTTGCCGCTTCCATCCCGCACCGCCGCCGCAATCGCGTCGCTCAGTGCAGCAGCCGTGCCTGATGTGCCGATGACACGCGAAACATTCTGGGGCTTAATTTTGCTGTGAGCCAGTCGCAGTTCGCGCGCAATCAACCTCCGCATCCGCTCCAGCCCCTCGGCTGGCGCCGGGTCAGTCGGCAAGAACTCTTCCGTCAGCCGCACCGCGCCCAACTGCAGGCTAATAGTCTCTTGAATGCGCTTGCGCTCGGAAAGCGTAATCTCACAGCTTCCGCCGCCCAGATCCACCAGCAGTACACGGCCCGTTGCGCCAGCCCCAGCTCGATGCTCGGCTTGAGCTTCGCCGCCTCCCATCACACCCAGATGAATCAGCCGGCCTTCTTCGAGACCGGAGATGATTTCCAAATCCCAGCCCGTCTCGGCTTTCACCATCGCCTGAAAGACTGGTCCGTTGCGCGCGTCGCGCATGGCCGAAGTAGCCACCACACGAATCCGATCGGCCCCGTGCAACTGCACCGCCCGTTGAAAACGCTTGAGCGCCTGCAGCGTCGCTGCCATCGCATCCGGCGAAACCAGCCCGCACTCGAAGACGCTCGCTCCCAGCCGTGTCACCTCGCGATCCTCGTGCAGCGTCTTCAATTGATGCGCGGCAACCTTGGCAATCTTCAATCTGCACGAATTGGAACCTATATCGATGGCGGCAAATGTAGGCATGACTATCTCGTCTACTCCAACAACCTAAATTGATCTCTGCTGCCAACATACACGACCGGACCGGGTCTCCGCAGTCAGCTCAGGCGCCATTGGCGGCGTGAAAGCGCAAAGAAGGAAATAATTCTTGCTCAGATTTTTAACCCTATCCCGTTTCAAGGCTTATGCCGATAGAGTTCATACGCAATAGCGTCCATCCCGTTTTCAATATCGTTTCGAAAATTGTGGATAAATCAAACTGCCCGCCGTTCCCAACAGGAACGAGAGGAAAGGACTGTCATGTTCAGAGGACTGAAGAGAATGAGTACACATAGAATGAGAATCTGCGCTTGGGGCCGCCTCGTGGGGTGCCTGCTGGCAGGGATGCTGTTGAGCATATCTGCGCGCGCAACCGAAAACGATGGAAGCGTTTATCCTGTGGGCGCTGAAACCGTGCTGCAAGGCCTAATGCCGCCTCCGCACGTAACTGGCGGGGCCACCTTCAGCCTTCTCTACACCGCCAACCAATTGAGTGACGCCAACGGCAACCCTGTCCCGATGGATTTCAAAGCCAGAGTTCTAGCCAATGCTGTCAAGGTCGAGCACAACTGGGGCATTCCCGTCCTGGGCGGAATGCTGGAGAGCACCATCGCGGTCCCTGTCATTTATGAGCAGTTACGCACCGGGGCAACTCCGGCGTTGTCAGACAAAAACACACAGTTCGGCCTGAGCAACTGCCTTCTCGTTCCCATTGGAGTCGCCTACAGGAAGGGAAATTGGCACGGCTTTTATCAGGTCGACTTCTATCCGCCTGGCGCACCCTACTCGAAGACCGCACCGATCAACATCGGCGAACATAACTTCGCCCTTTCGCCTGTAGGAGCCTTCACCTACCTGTCCAACAAGGAAAAGTGGGAAGCCAGCTCCAAGGTGGATTACATCGTGAACTTCAAAGATGGAGCCACAAATTATCGCAGCGGCAACGAATTGACCTGGGAGTACACTGCCATGCGTGCAATCTCGAAGAAGGCAGCAATCGGCTTCAACGGCTACCTCTATAAGCAGACCACCGATGATCAATCAAATGGCCTGGCTGTCCCAGGTGGCAATCGCGGCCGCGATCTGGCCGTCGGCCCTCAGCTTCGCGTCTTCATGACCAAACACACCGCCTTCGCTGTGAAGTATTTCCGCGACACGCTCGTCGAAAACAAGCCCAGCGGCAACGGCATCTGGTTCGAGACTGGCTTCCCCATCAGCTTTGGAAAGAAATCGTAGAGCTTGAGTCTTTTCACGATGCGGCGCAATCTAACGCGCCGCATCGTGGCTTTCATACCATCCAGTCACTCGGCGCTCATACTCTGCCGGCTCTGTGCCAATCGCGCCGCAGTGCCCCGCATTCGGTGGCTCCCACAAAACTATAGCTGAGTTATACGCCTGAATTTCTTCCGAGTTATACCGTGGAAGCTTCTTGTCTTTCTTGCCATGAATCAGCAGGATAGGAACGCGACTGCCCACCACTGCGTTTTCCGGCGACGCTTGCTCCAAATCAACTTTATGAATCCAGCGCGCATCCAGATAGCCAACCAAGACCGCGGGCTTAAGCAGCGTGCGTCCTATCCAGGGACCCGTGTCACTCCACTCGCCCAGCCGGTCATAAGACGCCTCCCTAAAGTCAGCGAACGGTGACTCCGCCACTACGGCGCAAAACCCCGGCGTTGTGCGCAAAGATTCCAGCACGAGCGCGGCGCCCATCGAGTTACCCAGCCCGTCGACGCAGTGAGGAGATTCAGCCTTCTCAATCCAATCGAACCAGCGCCTCACATCGGCGGCTTCCTTCACTCCATAAGTTGCCAATTCCCCGCCGCTCTCTCCATGCGCCCGCGCATCAGGCAACAAGACCGCATGCCCGTGCATGAGCAGCAGGTCAGCGTAGCCCAACATGCCCACCCGATTGTCCCCCGCGCCATGAAGCAGGATCACCGCGTCGCCATTGCCGGCAGCGGGCCTGATGTTCCAGCCGCGCAGTGTAACGCCGTCATCGGCAGTAATCGAAACGTCGCTGAGCGCCGCATGATTGCGCTCCGCAATCGCCCGCGCAAGCGCTTCATCCTCCGGGCTCAATGCGCGTCGCCATGGATGCAGCGCCCACTCCCCAGCCACAATACCGATTGCAACGCAGAGGACAAGCCAAACGCCAACCATAACCACACTGATGCGGAGAAGAACGTGTACAGGTTTCATATGTTTCAGGTTACGCACCGCGCCTTACGCAAGTTCCCCCGCAGCGCATGACGGAGATTGGGAAACGCCAGATGCCTCATATCACACTTACGGCACGGCGACGCTGATCGTTGTGCTCACTGGCTGGGGCACATTGCTGCCTGTTTCCTGAAAGACCGCAGAAATCGTGTATGGATAGGTTCCCGGCGTCATCGCGAAGGGATTAGTGCCGCCGCAGGCGCTGATTTCAGCCAGCCCCGTCAGCGCACCCATCGCTAACACTACCATTGCAATCCAGCGTCGGAGTTCGCGCCGCCGACCGAGTCCGGCCATAAACACACCGACCAGCGACACGCCTGCGATAGGCAAATATTCTGAATGGTGCGGTGTCCTCGGCAGGCTGACAGGCACGGGTGTGCCCCACGCCTGGAAGCCGATGACCCCCGTCAGTGTCTGCCCGGCCGTGACGGGAACTTGGGCGACTGGGCCGCCTCCGCAAATCGGGTACTTGGCCGTCGCCGTTCCCGCGTAAATGCAATTGATCACGATTGTTCCGTCCGCGGGGATCCCGGTGACGGTGTACTGGCTGGAGTTGGGGCCGGCTGACGACCAAGTGAAGTTGGTGGCCGTGATCGCAAACGGCGTGGCAGCAATTGCAGAAACTCCACAAAGCGCACAACTGGCTGTCAGAAACGATACCAAAGGGAAAAGTAAACTGCGATTGTGCATTGCAGCGTCCTTTCTGCCGTTCATGTTACACCTTGCTATTTACCCCAGACGGTTTTTCTGCCCCCCCCAGGCTTATGGAAACTATCCAACAATTCACCGTTGCTAACACAAATGAAATGTTTTTCCGAGCGGCCGTTCTTTGTCGCCGGGGTCGAAGTCCAACTGTTATCCTTGCTTTGATCGTTCACTGAACAATGACAGACCAACCGAACTCCCTTTCTCGCCTGCGCACAGCGCCTTCCGCGCTGGCCACTTGGATACTTTTCGCGGCGATCTTTGCCGCAGTGCAATTCGCATCGCTGTTTACGCCGCCTCTGCTGGACGACGTTGACTCCTCCCACGCCCAGGCCGCGCAGTATTTTTCCGAGCACAGCGACTGGATATCGGCCAGGGTCAACGGCATTCGCTACATCGAGAAGCCGCCGCTTCCGTATTGGTTCTCCGCCGCTCTCTACAAGGTCTTCGGCGAGAATGTCTTTGCCTCGCACCTGCCCAACGCGCTGGCCATGCTGGGTCTGGCCTGGCTGGCGTGGCTGTGGGCGCGCCGCGCATGGGGCGATCGCGCCGGGCTCTATGCCGGCCTGGGAGTGCTCACTTCGGTCGGCCCGTTTCTGTTTACCCGCTTCATCATTCCCGAAGCGCAGCTGAGCCTCTTTCTACTCATCGCCCTTTACGGCCTGCTCACTGGTTTCGAGCGGGGCCGGGCTCTGCGCTTTTATTGGATGTGGGCGGCCCTCGCGCTGGCCTTGCTCACCAAGGGTCTCATCGCGCCAACATTCTTTTTCGGCGCGGCCATTCCTTACCTGTTTCTCACCGGCCTTTGGCGTCGTTGGCGGGCGTTGAAGCCTGTCACCGGCCCGTTGCTTTTCCTCGCTATCGCCGCGCCCTGGCACATTCTTTGCGGACTGGCTAATCCCGATCAGGGACACCCCATCGGCAACCACCCCACCATCGGCAACGTCCACGGTTTTTTCTATTTCTACTTCGTCAACGAGCATTACCTGCGCTTCTTCGGTCAGCGGTACCCGCACGATTACAACAAACTGCCGGGCGTTGCCTACTGGTTGCTGCACCTGGTCTGGCTCTTTCCCTGGAGCCTCTTCCTGCCCGCACTTGTAGCTGTTGCATGGAAGACACGCCACAACTGGATGCAGAACATCCGCCACGATGATGGCCAGGCCGTAGATATCGTTCTTGACCAGAACCCCCACGCCGACGTTGCTGAATTGGTCTTCGAGCACAAGTTCCGTGCCCACACCATCTGGCTGCTTAGCCTCTTCACCGCGTGGACTCTGTTCTTCTTTTCCCTCTCCACCAATCAGGAGTACTACACATTCCCGGTCTGGACACCGATGTTCATCCTCATCGCCGCAGTCCTGGCCGGCATCGAGCAGAGCAGCGCTGTTGATCGCGCTTTGGGCGACAAGCCCTTGCTCTCCACAGCCTGGCTCAGCTATGCGCAGGGGGTCTTTGCCGTGGTCGGCGTGCTCAGTGCCGCGGCTCTCGGCTGGGGATTATGGGATTCGCGCCGCCTGCCCTTTGTTTCCGACATCGGCACTGTGCTGGCGCATCGCGGCGTGGGAGATTACACGCTCTCCATGTCGCACTTTTTTGACCTTACCGGCGCATCCTTTGCCGCTCTGCGCCTGCCCGCCATTTTGGCTGCTATTACTCTTCTCATTGGGCCGGCCGTGGGATGGATTCTGCGCGTCAAAGGCAAACACCTGGCAGCCACTGTCAGCGTGGCTCTTACATTGACGGTTTTTCTCATCGCCGCGCACATCGCATTTGCCCGCTTTGAGCCCATGCTCAGCTCCAAACCGCTGGCCGACACCATCATGCAAAAAGCCACGCCCGCCGACTCCTTCATCATCTACGGCGAGCAGTCCGACGCGTCTTCCGTCGTCTTTTATACGCACGCATTCTTCCAAGGCAAACCGGCGCTGATGGTGGTGCCGCGCTGCGGCCAGCATGGAGAAGGCACCACGCTGCTGTGGGGATCATGCTATCCCGACGCGCCCAATATTTTCCTCAGCGAGGATCAGCTCTCCAAAGAGTGGGGAACAGGCAACCGCAAGTGGCTGTTCGCTCAGGACGTCAATCAGCAGAAAGTGGAAAGCCTGCTGGCCGGCCGCCTCTACCCCGTCCAATCTATCGCCGACAAGGCCCTTTGGACTGACCGTCCGCTGAAATAGCACGGTGCCTCATTCTTGCGACACTCTTTGTCGCAAGAATGAGAAACCTCGCCCGCTAAGGTAAAATTTCAGATTGGTGCACTGCTTTTTCCACGACTCTTCTATGCCTGTCCAAAGCTCCGGGGATAGTGGATCGAGTGCAGGAATCGGGCTTTGAGATCGACCACGCCACCATGACCTTCGGATCCATTCTTTCTTTCGCGCTGGGCGCACTTGCTGTCTTTGGAGTGATCACTTCCACCATTTATAGCTTGATGGTTGCCGTGGGCGTGCGCCGCCTTTGCCACCACGCAGCCGCCAAACAGCCAGGCGCATTCCTGCCTCCTGTCAGCGTCCTCAAGCCCGTTCATGGCGACGAACCCGATCTCGAACAGAATCTCTCCAGCTTCTTTCAGCAGGATTATCCCGAGTACGAGATTCTCTTTTGCGCCCGCCATAGCGACGACCTTGGCTTGGCAGCCGCTCGCCGCGTGGCCGCGCGATTTCCTAAGGTGAATGCACGCATCCTCACCTGCGGCGAACCTCCCTGGCCCAACGCGCGCACCTTCTCACTGGAAATCATGCGACGCGATGCCCACTATCCCATCCTCGTCACATCTGACAGCGACGTGCGCGTCGGTCCCGACTACCTTGCTTCCGTGGTCGCGCCTCTCGCCGATCCCAAAGTCGGCATGGTCACCTGCCTCTATCGCGGCGTCACACGCCATGGGCTCTGGGCGCAACTCGAAGCGATGGGCATGTCCATCGAAATGACCTCCGGCGTCCTGGTGGCCGAGATGCTCGAAGGAATGCAGTTCGCGCTCGGACCCTCGATGGTCATGCGCCAAAGTACTGTCGAAAAGATCGGCGGCTTCGAAGAGGTCGCGCAGTATTACGCCGACGACTTTGTGCTGGGCAATTGGACTGCAACCAAGGCCGGCGAAATTGTCGCGCTCTCCACGTACATCGTCGAGCACCATATCCTGAACGCCGCATTCAAGAAAAGCATCGCGCATCAGCAGGGCTGGGCCACCAGCACGCGTTTTTCGCGCCCCATGGGCCACTTCGGCGAAGTGTTGACCTACGCGGTTCCATTTGGCCTGTTGGGTCTGGCCGTTCTCGGCGCCGCCGGCCACTTCGCTCTCGGCGTCGCACTGCTGGCTTTCACCATCCTCGACCGCATGATGCTCTGCCGGTTGGTTGCATGCTCGGTGGTCCACGACTGCGCCGCCGCACACAAGGCCTGGCTCTATCCTCTACGCGACTTCATGGGTTTCTGTTTCTGGGTCAGAAGCTACTTCGGCTCGCGCAAGCTGCGCTACCGCGGTGACCCCTATGAATTGCTTCCCGAGGGAAGGCTCCGCCGCCTGCCGGATTGATAGCATCACACATCTCAGTATCCGGCGCGAAAGACTTCATCCACCCGCGATCGCCCCGATAATCAGCAGCGGCTCCTTGCCTGTGACAACCTCATCCGGCAACGGCGCATCCGTCGCGTCATGCGACAAATCCTGTTCGCACGCAAAGAACCGCAGAAACGGTCGCCGCTTCTGCGTTTCATGATCGCGAATCGTCCCACGCAGCATTGGATAGCTGTTTTCGAGCGCATCCAGCACACGGCGCACCGTCACCGGTTCCGCAACCTCGACCTCGACTTCCGCTCCCACCTTCGCCAGCGTGCGCAGGTGATAAGGCAGAACCACCTTGACCGTCCGCATCGCGCCGCTCATGCCAGCGTCTGCACCTCAACCGAGAGCACAGCCGGCAGGTCGCGCACTATCGGCGTCCAGTTGTCGCCCGCATCAGCCGACGCATACACCTGTCCGCCCGTAGTCCCGAAGTAGACCCCGCACTCGTCCAGCGAATCCACCGCCATCGCATCCCTCAGCACATTCACATAGCAATCTTTCTGCGGCAGCCCCTTCGTCAGCGCCTCCCACTCGTTCCCGCCAGTCCGGCTGCGATAGACCCGCAACTTGCCCTCCAACGGAAAATGCTCTGAGTCGCTCTTGATCGGCACCACGTACAGGGTCTCCGGCTCGTGCGCATGTACATCGATCGCGAAGCCGAAATCTGTAGGCAGATTGCCGCTCACTTCTTGCCAGCTCTCGCCCGCATTATCGCTGCGCATCACGTCCCAGTGCTTCTGCATGAAAAGCACTCCAGGGCGCTCGCGATGCATGGCAACATGGTGAACGCAGTGGCCCACCTCTGCCGTGGGATTGGGTATAAAGTTCGACACCAGTCCCTTGTTGATCGGCTTCCAGTTCTTTCCGCCGTCATCCGTGCGAAAAGCCCCCGCGGCCGAAATGGCAATATACATGCGCCCCGCATCGGCAGGGTCCAAAATGATTGTGTGCAGGCACATGCCGCCCGCGCCCGGCTGCCAATGCGGCCCGGTATCGTGACCGCGCAGCCCGGCCAGTTCCTCCCACGTCGCGCCGCCATCTGATGATTTGAAGAGCGCAGCGTCCTCCACTCCCGCATACACCAGGTCAGGATCAGCGAGCGATGGCTCCAAATGCCACACCCGTTTGAATTCCCACGGATGCGCCGTGCCGTCGTACCACTGGTGCGTGCCGGGCACGCCGTCATAAGTAAACTTGTTCCCCACCGGCTCCCAGTTCACTCCGCCATCGTCCGAGCGCTGAATCTGCTGCCCAAACCAGCCGCTGCACTGCGAAGCAAACAGCCGGTTCGGGTCCGCGGGCGACCCCTTCAAGTGATAGATTTCCCAGCCCGTAAACAGCGGCTCGCTCACTTGCCAATCTTTCCTCTTGCCGTCTGAAGTCAGGATGAATGCGCCCTTGCGCGTTCCCACAAGTACCCGTACCGTGCTCATGGCTCTCCTTTTCTCCCCGCTCCGGCATCCTCCTCCGGACGTCCGCAAGGTCCATTTGGCGATTCTTGCCCAACCTCAGCGAAAAGAGCAAGCATTTTTTTGATCATGCCACCGATCCAGTTGACCGAAACCAACTCTTGAACAGAGTCAATCTCTCGTGTTCCCATAACTCCACGGCATAGCCGTCCCGCTAGAACCTCCCGGAGGTCCCGATGAGCAAAATCCCCGTCCCATCCGCGCCAGTTCCCACGCGCCGTAGCGCCATCGCCGCCATCGCTGTGGCCATCGCCGCCGTTCCCCTCGCCCGTGCGCGCGTCCAGCGGCCGGAGATGGAACAAAAACCCTCCACCGCCGCCAACCAGTCCCGCACTTCAATCCACTACGAAATCGACTTCCATCCCAGCCCGCAACGCCTCTACGAGGCTATCCTCGACCAAAAGCAGTTCACCGCTTTCTCCGGTCTTCCAGCCACCATCGACCCTACGCCGGGCGGGGCCTTCTCGATGTTCGGCGGCCTCATCGTCGGCCGCAACGTCGAGTTGATCCCAGACCAGGTCCCCAACCCTAGAATCGTCCAGGCATGGCGCCCCACGCACTGGGAACCAGGCATCTACTCCATCGTCCACTTTGAATTCAAGCCCCGCGCCGCCGAGTCCACTCTCATTTTCGACCACACCGGCTTCCCCGCCGGTGAGTACGACCATCTCGATTGGGGCTGGTATCACCACTACTGGGACCCCATCAAAAAGTTCCTCGTCTGACGCCGAGCCGCCCATTCTGGCGCGAAATCCCGTCTCTGAGCTGAAGACCGCCCAGTCGCGCTCGCCTGCGTCAATGCTCTAAACTCAACATGATGATGAAGCTTTTTGGCGGCAAAAAAGACACTCCGGACAATCCCGCGCTCGATACTGAGCCGGGCGAGCCGCAGAAATCCGGCCTCTTCAGCCGCATGAAGCAGGCCGTCTCGCGTACTCGCGAGTCGCTCTCGTCCCGCATCGAATCAGTCATCGCCCTCACGCGCACGGTCGATGAATCCACGCTGAGCGATCTTGAAACCGTCCTGCTCTCCAGCGACCTCGGCGTGCAGACCACCTCAGCCATTCTCGAAGCTCTGCGCGATCGAGCCCGCCGTCAGGCCATCGAAGGCGGCGACGAGTTGCGCGATCTGCTCAAGGCCCAGATCCGCACGATCCTTGAAGCTCCCATCGCCAACCAGCCAAGCCCCTCGCCTTCAGACGGCCCTCACATAATCTTTCTCGTTGGCGTCAACGGCACCGGCAAAACCACTTCCGCCGGCAAGCTGGCCGCCTGGTACCGAGCCCAGGGGCACACCGTTCTTCTCTGCGCTGCGGATACTTTCCGCGCGGCGGCCATCGAACAGCTTGAAGTCTGGGCCTCGCGCTCCGGCGTCGAAATGATCAAGACCCGTCACGGCGGCGACCCGGCCGCGGTTCTTTACGACGCAATCTCCTCCGCCAAGGCGCATAACATCAACGAGCTGATTGTGGATACCGCCGGCCGCCTTCACACCAAAACCGGCCTCATGGACGAGTTGGACAAGATGCGCCGCACGGCTGCAAAATTGATTCCCGGCGCGCCCCACGAAGTCCTGCTGGTGATGGACGCCACCACGGGCCAGAATGGATTGCAGCAGGCGCGGCAATTCACTCAGTCCGCCGGCGTCACCGGCATCGTGCTCACCAAGCTCGACGGCACAGCCAAGGGCGGCATCGCCGTGGCCATCGCCCAGGAACTCAACCTACCCGTCCGCTTCGCCGGTGTCGGCGAGCAGATGACCGACCTGCTGGAGTTTTCCCCCACAGATTTTGTAGATTCGCTACTGGGATAAGTTCGCGAAACAGCACACAAGCTGACATTCAGGCAGTGGCCCTGACGCAGTGAAATTCCTGAGACGGCGGCGGCGGGTAAACCGCTCTTTAGGGTTGCGCAATCCAACACAACATAATCAATGTGATCGCTGCTGCCGTTAAAACGATCAACGCCGCCCGGATCGGACGGTGACCAGCCGTGCTCGGTGTCAAGATCTGCAATGGCATTGCCGTTTCCTGATTGTCAGCATCCGTTGGAGCCTCCTGCGCCAGTATGGGTTTCGGCCGATGCGGAAGCGCAGCCCCCTCGGATTGGCCCAAGGAATCGCCGAAGCTCTCCCGTAGACGCGAAGCGGGAAACCATGTGTTGGAATTCAGAACGCTAAAGTATCCGGCAGACCCTATTGTGGAACCCCTGCGATTCACGGAACGAAGAATCTTCATGGCTTCCTCCTGAACCCGTGCGCGTGGATTTGGTTTCAGCCGCCGCGATTCCCTGCGCAGATCTTGGGCAGAATTGTAGCATCATTGATACGCAAATGGATGTCCAGTTCCTTGAGCCTGACGCGGTGACGAATCAATGGTCAGCTGGGCTCGAAGGATCGGTAGCGACAAATTCGAGGATCGCTACACGCTGCCTTAATAGCGCGCGTCCCATTTACACTAGAAGGGTTCCCGAATGACCGACTCATGAATCAACAGACAGATCAAGACCGGTATTGGATGCAGCGCGCTCTCGAGCTGGCCCGCCGCGGAATCGCCGTCAGCTCGCCCAACCCCGCTGTGGGCTGCGTCATTCTCGATTGCGCTGGTCAGGTTGTCGGCGAAGGCTGGCACGAGTACGACCTGCTCGACCATGCCGAAGTCATCGCCCTGAAGGTCGCCCAGCAGCACGCCGGCGAGCGCCTGTGCGCTGGCACAGCCTACGTCACCCTGGAGCCTTGTAACCACACAGGCCGCACTCCGCCCTGCGCCGACGCTCTCATCGCCGCCGGCCTCAGCCGCGTCGTCGTCGCCACCATCGACCCCAACCCCGACGTCGCCGGTCACGGGGTCGAGGCACTGCGCGCCGCCGGAATCGACGTCACCCTCGGCATCTGCCAGTCCGAAGCCCGCCGCCTCAACGAGGGATTCGCGCGCTGGAGCCAGCACCATCGGCCGCTCGTTCTGATGAAGGTAGCCATGACCCTCGATGCCCGCATCGCGCCACCGCCCGGCGAACATACGCTGCGCGAGCCTTACTGGATCACCTCTGAAGCCGCACGCGCTGCCGTGCAACCGCTCCGCTGGCAAGCTGACGCCGCACTCACGGGCGTGGATACGGTCCTCGCCGACGACCCCATGCTCACCGATCGCAGCGGTATGCGACGCCGTCGGCCCCTGCAACGCATCGTTCTGGACTCCGCTCTGCGCATGCCGCTCGACTCCAAAATGGTGGCTACCGCCCACAATGATCTGATCATCTTCACCGTCTCTAAGGACGAGGCCCGCGCCACGGAACTACGCAACCGCGGTGTCCGTGTTGAAGTCCTTCCCGCCGAAGCCGGACGCGTCCCGCTGGGCAAGCTTCTGGACATCCTGGGAGACGAAGGAATCCTGACGTTGCTGACCGAAACCGGAACCATGCTGAACACGGCACTGCTGGTTGGCGACCTCGTTGACCGCATCCATCTCTTCGTCGCCCCGCAGATCATGGGCTCCGACGCCGTCCCCGCCTTCAAAGGCATGACCCACGCCATCCACATGGCTGAAGTAGAAGTCGAGCGCTACGGCAACGATCTCGGCCTCTGCTCCCTGCTCCGCGACCCCTGGCCCGCTGACCCCTTAAAATAGAACAATGTTCACCGGCATCATTGAACAAACCGGCACGCTCATCAGCCTCGAAAACCGCGGCGGCGTCCGCCGCATCACGGTTGAAGCTCCCGGCCTCGCCGGCCAACTCCGCGAAGGCGACTCGCTGGGCGTCTCCGGCGTTTGTCTTACGGCGTTGGACGTGAATCCCACCCTCTTCCACGCCGATCTTGCCCAGGAAACGCTCGACTGCACCTCACTCGGCGCGCTCGTTCCGGGCTCAAAGGTCAACCTGGAACTGCCCACCGCGGCCGGAAGCCCCCTGGGCGGCCATATCGTGCAGGGGCATGTAGACGTCTGCGGAACCATGACCGCACTCGACCCGGTCATACCAGAATCAAGCTCAGAATTCAGCCGCGAAACCACCGACTGGACCCTCAAGGTCAAGGTACCTGAGAAAGTGCGCCCGTGGATGGTGCATAAAGGCTCGGTGGCCGTCGAGGGCATCAGCCTGACCATCGCCGATTTCGACGGCGAGACCATCACCATTGCGATTTTGCCGCTGACTTATTGGCGAACCAATTTGCACACGCTTGCCGCCGGCGCTCCGGTAAACGTCGAGGCCGACGTTCTGGTCAAGCTGGCGCATGCCCAAATGCTGTCCGAGAAAAAGCCCGATCTGGATCTGACCGAGGTATGGCTCGTAGCCAACGGATACTGATCGACTTTAAGCTAAGTCCCTACCTGAGCTTGCCCAGCCGAAATCAATCAAGCGTAGGCGCACACTTGCCCTCAGACGCCCTTGCATCTTCGATCAGCCGTCAGTGAAATATCTCAAAAATAACGGTCTATTTGAACTGGGTGACAATGTCCCAAATGTAATAAACGATCACGAGCACCGTCGCTAAAGCAACGAGCCACTTCATGATGCGCAGCGAAGGCTCAAGCTTGTTGACCTTGGTGGCAATGGCCTCCTGCTCGGCCTTTTCATGTTCAAAGGAGTCGTCCAGAAAGATCTGGTCCTCTTCGTCGCGTTGCAGTCTCCCGCGATAAATGTAAAGGACTGCAGTGATCGCCACCACCACTCCATAAACCGACCACATTACCAGAACAAGCGACATACACCACCTCCGAACATTCTTTCAGCCCCGAAAAACGGCGGACCCAAAAGAATTTCCGGACCCGCAAAGTAGAGGAGCCGTCTCGGTGAACATCATAACGCTGAACGGTCACTGCGGAGTCATTAAAAATCTGACTCTTCGCTAGGCATTGCCGTCGGCCCTTCCGCTCGCCTCCAAAACGCCCCTAGCCACGGAAATCGACAGCGGCGCCAAAGCCCGCTGCTTCTGCAACTTTCGCCACTTTTAGTGCATCGAATGGGAGTAGGACAGCTCCTGGGGCCTTGAATCCCCCCTCGCTGAGCGGTACAGTAAGATTTACGGCACGCATTTCAGTTTTTTGGAGATTTCATGGCCACCACAACCGTCGCACCCGCACAGGACGCCGTCAAGAAAGCCCCCCTCACCCTGACCCCCCAGGCCGTCGCCAAAGTGCGCGAGATCATGGCCACCCAGGATCCCCTGCCCGCCGGACTGCGCATCGGCGTCGA
>JBEKQD010000052.1:0-45180 GCA_049520075.1 Occallatibacter sp.
AAGTCACCACCTACAGCAAGCTCAATAGATATGAGAGCTACCTGATGCTCGGATTCGGCGCCAGCGGCAAAGACCTCGAAGACAAGTGGGAGATTACCTATCTCGCCTCGGAAACGCTCGACGGCGTCAAGGTTGCCAAGCTTGAACTGGTCGCGAAAGACCCGGAGATCAGAAAAAACCTTCCCAAAGTCACCGTCTGGGTCGATCCCGAGCGTGGTGTGAGCCTCAAGCAGATTTTCGACGAAGGCCCTGGCCAATACCGCGTCAGTGTCTACTTCAATATCAAGGTCAATCAGCCTCTGCCCGCCGACGCCTTCACCCTCAAAACCAACAAGCAGACCGTGTTCGTCAGCAGGTAGCTTTGGATGACACTACACAAGGCGGTTTTCTGGAGGGAGGCGGGGGTTTCAACCCCCGCATTAATGCGCCTCAATCGACGAGGGCTTTAGCCCTGAGGCCCTTGCCTCAAATCCGACAACTTACCCCGCCGCGTGCCCCATCCATTCCGCAGCTTTGTTTTTGCAGCGTCGGGGTCCCCAACGACAGGTCTTCTTCGTTGGGGTGACCATGGGCGGGAACGCACAAAGGCCGATAGCTCCACCTATCTATAGTTCTTTATCCTTCTGCGACCACAATCTCGTAATCCGCTGAAAACCCCGCGCCGTCGCCACGCCCCCCAGCACAAACAGCATCGGAAAGCATTCCAACGTGTAGCGTGCTTCAGGCGCTTCCACAGTCATCAGCATGGCGCTGCGCATCGCAAAATAAGCCAGCATCGGCAGCCAGAAGCGCGGTTTAATCATGAGCCCTGCAAATCCCAACAGCAGATAAAGCGCATTCAGCCCTGCGTAAGCCCAGCTGAAGCGCGTCTCGGCATTGTGGTGCGCGTATACCCACCAGTCCAGGTCGATGGGCAGATTCTCCACCCGCGGCCTCAGCCACATATCCGCCATGCGCCCCAGCGGCAGCCACAGATGAGAACGCAGCGGGTGCGCGGCAATGCGTTCGTCCGCCAGTTTGCCAAACCGCGCATCGATCTCAGGCGTCAGATCCTGCACCTGGTTGTAATCTGCGGCCAGCTTTGCGGTTTCCGCGTACTGCGCAGGCGAATCGAATGCGCGAACGGGCAGTTCGCTTATATCCAGAGCATCGCCGGGAACGTTCCAGTAAATCTGGTAGGTTGACACAAAATCCAGGCACCAGCTCTTCATCCACCTCTCCCAGCCGGGATGCGGATTTTCGCCGGGATCGGTGGCCAGCCTCGGCGCCAGCGGCACAAAAACGTGAAAGACTCTCTCGTTGCGCCACGTCCATATCGCAAACGGAGTCAAAGCCAGCAGTAGGCAAACCACCGCCATCCGCGTCAGTCTGGTCTGACTGGCCTGCACATTGCCGGCTCCGGAGAATCCCTGGCTCGTACCCGCATCTGTGTCAGGGCACGACTTTACCCTTGCCGCATTTGTGTCAGGGCACGAACTCATCCCTCCGGCATTTGTGTCTGGGCACGACTTTACCCTTGCCGCATTTGTGTCAGGGCACGACTTTAGTCGTGCCAAAAATGCCTCGAAATGACTCTGGGCTTTAGCCCCTGAGGAATGCCTCAACCCCACCAGTCGTGCCGACCCGGAGGGAGGCGGGGGTTTCAACCCCCGCAAAAAGCCAATAGATTTACTCTGGGCTTTAGCCCCTGAGGGATGCCTCAGCCC
The DNA here is from genome assembly GCA_049520075.1 of Occallatibacter sp. Taxonomy (GTDB): domain Bacteria; phylum Acidobacteriota; class Terriglobia; order Terriglobales; family Acidobacteriaceae; genus Telmatobacter. Next base: position 1,707 of record JBEKQD010000052.1, read on the forward strand.
CATCAACAACGCCGGCGCCAACGCCACACCCGCCAGCGCGCCGTCCGGCCGCAACAGCGCCGCGTAGCTCACAGCAAACGTGAACCACAGCGCCACGCCCCATCCCGGTCTGTCACAAAAACGCGCAGCAGACCAAAGCGCCAGCGCTATGACAAACAACGTCAGCGATTCGGTCATCGGCTGGGCCGCGTAAACCGCCGTAAACGGGCATATCGCCGCCAGCCACAGCGTGGCGTGCGCGGTGCCGCGGCTGATGCTTCGCGGCGCTATCCGCCCCGCAAAATCAGCCAGCAGCAAGCAACCCGCCAGTTCCAGCCCAATCTGCACCCACGCGGCGGAAATGTAGTTTTCCATCCCGAAAACGCTGAAACAGAAAGCCAGAAAGGCTGGATAACCCGGCAGCCGTATCAGCGTGGGGCACAATTCTCCCCCGCCCCCGGTGAGAGCGTACTTGCCGTGCAGCAATAGGTTCTTTGCCAGGTCTCCGTAAATCAGCGGATCGCCGTGCAGGTCAAAAAAATGCTTCAGCATCCACAGCCGCAGCGCCAGTCCAGACGCAAGGGCCAGCGCGACGGAGATGCCCGGCCCCACTCGCGCCAAAATTCCCGGCCGGGCCATTAATTGACTCTCGTGGTCAGCTTCCATACGATTCGTAATGTATAGCGTAGTCTGTTTTAGCGGTTTCCGCGCTCGCTTTCGCCGCCAGATTTTCGCTCAAAACGCACTTCAGGCCCATTCATGCCCGATAGACAGATATTTTTCGACCCGCAACGAAAACGCTGGAAGCGGCTGCGCCGTATTTTCGATGTGACCGCCGTCATTTTCACCCTGGTCATTGCGCTTTTTTTGTTCAACATCCTCCGCTATCAGCAGTTGCCGGAGTTGCTGCTTCCCACTCCCCGGCACAACTACAAGGCCTTGCCCGATCGCTCTTCACTTCTCCACGGCCCAAAAGCCCCGCGCCCCGCTCGCCGCAAAACCACGCGCAAACCCTCTGACATTCCCTTCAACACCGGTGAAGGTCTGCGCGCCGCCTTCTACGTGGAGGACGACCCGGCCAGCTACTCTTCCTTCAAGGCGCACGTCCATCAGATCGATCTGCTCTTCCCGCAATGGCTTCACATCGACGCGACCCAGCCCATTCTCCTGGCCATGAGCGGCGATCACCGCCATGAATATCCGGTCATCGATCCCGCCGCCGTGCATGACCCCGACGAAGAAAACAAAATCAAGCACGTCATCGAGGTGACCAAGGAAGACACTGAAATCTTTCCTCACCTCACCAACTTCAATCCCAATACCCAGAGTTGGGACCCGGCCGTCGGCGCCATGCTCGCCGACCCCGCCAAACGCGCCGTCCTGCGTCAGCAGATTATTCGCTTTCTTACCGCTTTCCCCGCTTATCGCGGCCTCTCGCTCGACTTCGAAAGCCTGCCCGACGACGCCTCGCCCGCCTATGTCAGCTTTGTCCGCGAGCTATACGCCGACCTGCATCCGCGCAATCTCCGCCTCTACGTCAACACCATGGTCTCCACCACGGACGAAGACTTCAAAGGCATCGCCACCAACTCCGATGGCCTTATCCTGATGAACTACGACGAGCACCAGATCGAGAGCCATCCCGGTCCCGTCGCCAGCCAGGAGTGGTTCGTCAACAATCTCCGTCGCGCGCTCAAGATCGTTCCTAAAGAGAAGCTGATCTGCGCTTTGGGTAACTACGGTTACGACTGGACGATGTCCATTCCGCAGAAAAAACGCGGCCATCGCGCCAAGCCGCCCCAGGTAATCAACACAGAAGATCTCTCCGTCTCCGATGTATGGCAGCGCGCCTCCGACGTCGACGCTGACCTGAGCCTCGATTACGACACGCTAAACCCACACTTCGAGTACATTGACGAGGACCTGAATCAGCGCCACGTTGTCTGGTTCCTCGATAGCGTCACCCTGCTCAACGAAATGCGCGCCGCCCGCGGCCTCGGCCTACAGACCTTCGCTCTCTGGCGTCTCGGCGAGGAAGACAGCTCCCTGTGGAGCGTTTGGGACAAGCCCAGCGCCCCCGCTTCGCTCGATGCCCTCGGCGAGGTGCAACCCGGTTACGACGTTGACGACGAGGGCGAAGGCGACATTATTCGCGTCACCGGCCAGCCCCAGCCCGGCAAGCGCATCATCGAGCAAGATACAGACGAACCTGACCTGAAAAGCAGGCTCATCACCGATGAGCACATGGACGTCTATCCCCGCACCTACACCGTCGAGCAATACGGCTACCACCCCAACCAGGTCGCGCTCTCCTTCGACGATGGCCCCGACCCCAAATGGACGCCAAAGATTCTGGACATCCTCCGCAACAAGGGCGCCAAGGCCACCTTCATGCTCATCGGCGAAGAGGCCCAGCAGAACGTCGGACTCATGAAGCGTGTTGTGCGCGAAGGCCATGAGATCGGCAACCACACTTACACCCATCCCGACATCAGCGAAATCTCAATCCGCCAGCTCGACCTCGAACTCACGCTCACCGAGCGCCTATTTGCCAGCAAGCTCGGCATTCAGCCGCTCTACTTCCGCCCGCCCTATGACATAGACGAGGAGCCCGACACCGACGACCAGGCCGCCCCCATCGAACGCATCCAGAAAGATGGATACACCATCATCGGCAGCAAGATGGATACCAACGACTGGAACGAGCATCCGCGCAAGTCGCCCGCCGAAATCACCCAGACCATCCTCGACCAGTTGCAGAACATGAAGGTCAAGCCGCAGTTTCGCGGCTCCATCATCCTCCTCCACGACGGCGGTGGCGACCGCTCAGCCACAGTGGCCGCCCTCCCTGTGCTCATTGACGCCCTGCGCGCCCACGGCTACACCATCGTCCCCGTCTCCACTCTGCTCGGCAAAACCACCGCCGACGTAATGCCCAAGATCACCTTCTTCCAATTCCTGCGCGCCCTGCCCGATTCCATCGCCTTCTCCAGCCTGGCCCTCATTGGCAGTTTCATCATGGTCATGTTCTACGTGGGCGACATCCTCATGAGCGCACGCCTCTTGCTCGTCGGCATCTTTGCAGTCATCGAGCGCCTCCGCCATCCCCACGCCCTCGCCTCGCCCGGCTTCAATCCCCGCGTAGCCGTGCTCATTCCTGCATATAACGAAGAGAAAGTCATCGTGCGCACCATCCGCTCGGTGCTCAACTCCGACTACGAAAACCTCCACATCATCGTCATCGACGATGGCTCCAGTGACTCGACCTACGACATCTCTCGTCAGGCCTACGCCGCTGAAATCGCCGCCGGTCACATCCAGGTGCTCACCAAGCCCAACAAAGGCAAAGCCGCCGCGCTCAACTTCGCCCTCGACCGCCTGACTGAGGAGTTTTATGTCGGCATCGACGCTGACACCGTCATCGCTCCCGATGCCATCAGCAAGCTCATTCCGCACTTCGAAGACCCGCTGGTAGGCGCCGTCGCCGGCAATGCCAAGGTCGGCAACCGCGTCAACCTCTGGACCCGTTGGCAAGCCCTCGAGTACATCACCAGCCAAAACTTCGAACGCCGCGCGCTCGATCTCTTCAACGTCGTCACCGTTGTCCCCGGAGCCATCGGCGCTTGGCGCACCGCGCCCGTCAAGGCCGCCGGCGGTTACCCCGTCAACACCGTCGCTGAAGATGCTGACCTCACCATGAACCTCCTCGAACAGCAGCTCAAGGTCGTCTATGAGGATCGCGCCCTCGCCTTCACCGAGGCCCCCATCGACGCCAAGGGCCTCATGCGCCAGCGCTTCCGCTGGTCCTTTGGAATTCTGCAGGCCGTCTGGAAGCATCGCCTGGCCTTCGTCCGCAACAAGGCTATGGGCTATTTCGCCCTGCCCAATATCCTCATCTTCCAAATGCTCCTGCCGCTGCTCTCGCCCTTTATCGATTTCATGTTCCTCGCCGGCATCGTGCACTACTTTGTTGACCGTCACTACCACCCCGAAGCCGCCTCCGCCGCCACTTTCGAAAAGCTGGTCTTCTACTTCCTCGGCTTCCTCGTCATCGACTTCCTTACTTCCTCAGTCGCCTTCTCTCTCGAACGCCGCCATCCCGCCAACAAAGGAGATTACTGGCTCCTCTTTCACATCTGGCTCCAGCGCTTCGCCTACCGCCAGCTTTTCTCTCTTGTTCTGGCCAAAACCGTCAAGCGCGCCATCGACGGCAAGCCCTTCAACTGGGAAAAGCTCGAGCGCACCGCCAAAATGTCCAAGCAAACCAACGCCCTCACCGACACCGTATAGCCGAGATTCCGTGGGTGCCCCAGGTCCGGATTTTCGGACTGGGATTCCACGTCAATACGTACCCATCCATTCACTTTCATCGTGTCGGGGTACGACATCACCGGGGCCCCCATCGACGGGTCTTCGTCGACGGAGCACGGCTTTAGTCGTGCCGTAAACGCTTCAAATCCAACGCGGGCTTCAGCCCTTGCGAAAAGCTAATTCAACCCCCTTATCACCCGCGAATTATCTCCTTGTCGTTTCGCCCAAAGCCTCTCTATACTTCTCTCACCACACCTGCCCGTTCAAACTGAACCAACGGCTGTGGCAACGACTGTCTTGAGGTGGTTCATGAAAGGTCTCTTGCGGCTCGCTTGTCTTCTTTCCCTTCCCCTTTTACTGGTTGCGACGGCGTCCGCTCAGAGGCCGGTTTCTCCCCCGCCCCAACCGGTCAGTGGTCCCTCGCTGGCTGTCACCATGCAGTTCATTCAAGACAAGCTCAATGGCCTGGGCCAAGCGAACTATGCGGCATACAACCACGACAATGCCGGGAAAGACGGAGATTGGGTCACCCACTTCAGCACCATTGACACCAACGTCGTCGCCGATCCCTCCGCTTGCAAAATCAGCTATCACGAGAAGAGAACCAAGGACGACAAGGTAACCTCGGACGCCGACTTCTGGTTCCTCCTTTCCGAGTTGCAGGACGTCGTCATCATGCCGCGCGAGCAACTCCTCAAGAGAGTGAACACACGCGACGGCCATCCTACCTGGGACGCCCGCATCGACCCGCCCGTCTATGTGCTGACAGCGCGAAAAGATGAAAACACCGAGTGGTATTTCTACATCTTCGATCAGGACCTGGCCAACCGCGTAGCCAAAGCCATGGTCCACGGCATCGAACTCTGCGGCGGCGGCAACAAAAGCCCCTTCTAACCCGCCCTTAGATTAACTACAAACCTGGGTGCCCCAGGTCCCTCGCGCTTGGGGACCTGGGATTCTACCGAAGCGTCGGCAGGTGGCCCACTCATAAGCGCCGAAGAATGATCCTGAGCCTTTAGAAGCTGTGCCCCGTTCATCGCGGCTTCATCGCGATGAGCGGGCGGGTGCCCCATCTCTCGCTTTTGATACCTGTGTAACAGCCATCTCAAAATGATCGGTACCGGTTCTCCCGGGAGGTATACTTGCCGCATGTCAAACCAGACTTTGCCCACCGCCCAGATGAAGGAGCAGGGGACCTGGCTCTACCCGCCAATCGAGGCTTATCGCACCGGCCGACTTCAGGTCTCGCCCGTCCACGAGCTCTACTTCGAAGAGAGCGGCAACCCCTCCGGCAAGCCGGTGGTCTTTCTCCACGGTGGCCCCGGCGGAGGCTCCGACCCGAAACAGCGCCGCTTCTTCCATCCCGAAAAGTACCGCATCATTTGCTTCGATCAGCGCGGCTGCGGCAAAAGCACGCCCTATGCGTCTCTCGAAGCCAACACCACATGGGACCTGGTCGCCGACACCGAGAAGCTCCGCGAGCATCTCGGCATTAAGCGCTGGCAGGTCTTCGGCGGATCATGGGGCTCGACACTCGCCCTCGCCTATGCGGAGACCCACCCCGATCGCGTCACGGAACTGGTTCTTCGTGGCATCTTCCTCCTCCGCAAACAGGAGATCGACTGGTTTTACCAGCGCGGCGCATCCATCCTCTATCCCGATGCCTGGGAGCACTATCTGGCCCACATCCCCGAGGCCGAGCGCGCCGACATGCTCGGGGCCTACTATCGGCGCCTCACCAGCGAGGACTCAGCCGTGCGCCTCGCCGCCGCTAAGATCTGGAGCGGATGGGAAGGCGCAACATCGAAACTACTGCCCGACCCCGCGTTTGCCGGCCACTACGAAGAGGATGAATTCGCCCTGGCTTTCGCGCGCATTGAAGCCCACTACTTCTATCACAAAGGATTTTTCTCGACCGACGATCACCTACTGAAGCACGCCTCCCGGCTCCGCCACATCCCCGCAGTCATAGTCGAAGGCCGTTACGATGTTGTCTGCCCCATGGAAAGCGCATGGGCACTCCACCGCGCCTGGCCCGAGGCAGAGCTCATCATCACTCCCGACAGCGGCCATAGCGCCTTCGAGCCGCCCAACAGCCGCGCCCTTGTCGCAGCCACCGACAAGTTCGCCGGTTAGCCGCAGGGCACCTTCGACAGCCCTATAAGGAGCCCGCATTTTCGGCCGCACTGTATCAGGGCACGACTTCAGTCGTGCCGAAAGAACCGCAAAAAATAGCGAGCTTTAACCCCTGCGGAAAGATTCGATTCGGAGGGAGCAGGGGCCTTCAGGCCCCTGAATGCAGGCTTGCAATTTGAGCGGCTTTAGCCACGGGCCTCTCGTATATGCCGGGTGCCCCACCCTCGCGGCGTTTTTGTTTTTGCCGCTAGGGTGGGTTACCACAAAACCCCAACCGCGCGAAGCCTTGTGTCAGGGCACGACTCCAGTCGTGCCGAGAATGCCAATAAACAAAAGGGCTTTAGCCCCTGAGCTTTGTTTCTCTTCCTTTGAAGGGTACGGGCTTCAGCCCGTACATCAAACCACAGAAAAGACTTTGGCAATCAATCCACGCGGCGAAGCCGCGTCAAGCTCCAATGCCATACAAACGCCGGCAGCGTTTTCTGATTCGTCATCCTGAGCAACCCTGAGTGCAGCGAAGGGGAGCTGAAGCACCTGCGTTTGTTCTTCACGCCGGGTGCCCCAGGTCCCGTTTTTGGGACCTGGGAAAGCAGGCCATCATTGCGCCTTGATATTTCCAGTCAGGATACCGCGGAAATGGCGGAGGGAGCAGTGGCCTTCAGGCCACTGAAAGCGGCCCTCCAATCGAGGCGGCTTTAGCCGCGGGCTCTTGTGTTACTCTCTACCCAATCCAGTGGCCACTGAAAAGAACAAGCTCTATTACGGCGACAATCTTGAAGTCCTCCAGCGCTACGTGAAGGACGAGTCCGTTGACCTCGTCTATCTCGATCCGCCCTTCAACTCCCGCCAGGACTACAACGTCCTCTTCGCCGAGAAAGACGGCTCCCAATCCAGCTCACAGATTCACGCCTTCGAGGACACATGGGAGTGGAACATCGATGCCGAGCGCGCCTATGAGCTAATCGTCGAGCAGGGCGGTCGTGTCGCCGATGCCCTCCGCGCCTTCCGCACATTTCTCGGCGGCTCCGACATGGTGGCCTATCTCGCCATGATGGCTCCGCGCCTCGTCGAACCATGGGCGTGCTCGACGCGTCCTGGCGATTGACGGAGGGAGCAGTGGCCTTCAGGCCACTGAATGCAGATCCCTCGTCGAAGCGGCTTTAGCCACGGGCCTTGTGATACTCTCTACCCAATCCGTGGCCACGATAAAAATTGATTGATTTTTGGGACAACACGTCGCTGATTGCAGGCTACACCGGCAATTCCCAGCGGGCTCGCATTGTCAGCGAAGCCTGGGTTCTGAGGAACGGCTACTGCCTGGCCTGTGAATCTAACAGTCTCCTACAAACAGTTGCGAACACCCGAACAAGAGACTTTATATGTCCCCAGTGCTCCCATGGATATGAATTGAAGAGCAAACGCGGCGCATTCGGAAACCGAATTGCGGATGGAGCCTTCTCTGCGATGACGGCAACGATTCGTGAAGGACGCACTCCCAGCTTCTTACTTATGGAATACTCTTCAACTTGGGAAGTAGAAGGCCTGACCGCACTACACCATTCGCTGATAACTCAAGACTGCATTGAAGAAAGAAAGGCGCTAGGCCCGATGGCGCGCAGAGCCGGGTGGATAGGGTGCAACATAGTCTTGCCGAAGATCGCCCTTGAAGGTCGTATACCATTAGTGACCGCTGGCAATGCTCATGCGCGGGGTGCTTCGAGGAAGGCATTTGCACGCCTACAGTTTCTGTCGGAAATGCCTGCGAAGCGAAGAGGTTGGGCGGCATCTCTGCTCAACCTATTACGCCAACTTCCGGGTGATCGCTTTTCCCTGAGTGATGCCTACCTTTTCGAAGTAAATCTCGCCAAACTATATCCCGAAAACAATAATGTGCGTCCCAAGATCAGACAGCAACTCCAAGTTCTTCGAGACGCTGGCATACTACAATTTGAGGCGCGAGGACTGTACAAATTCGTCAAAGGAGAGCGAGCCAGTGATTCAAGTTCGATGGTTTGAGAAGAGCCACCTCTGTCCAAGATGCGGAACCGAGTGGATGGACGAATGGACGTGCGCCTGCAATGACAGATGCCCAGCATGTCATTTGGAATCCAGTCCCATCTCATCGCGTAACCTAAGTCGGGAGCTACTCCCCGAAGATTTCGAAGGTGCAAAGCGAAGGCTCGAATCGAGGTCCGCAGGTTTAGATCATCAAGGTGCTTGGACTGTAACTGTGGAGCAAGCCAGAGACTACGCAGAATCAAGGCTCGAAGGGCGATAGGTTTTTGAATTGAATGTCCTAAGCGTCGGCGCGATCATCACAAGGGCAAGTGAGCTGCAGGATATCTTCGAGGAGTTAGGCAGAGGGCGTTCCTTCGGCAATTCGACAACACACATGGGTAAGCTGATTCCCAAGCTGAGCAATCGAGCATCAGGAGGGTGTCCAGTTCTGGCATTTGGCATTAAAAAGAGCGCGTATGACGGCGGTGCGTAACAGTCGGCGTACTTTCTCGCGAAAAGGCCGAGATCGGCGCATTCATCACCTTCGACGAACCAACCAAGCCCATGCTTCGCGAAGCTGCAGAAGCCGGCCTCTACAAATCCACCGACGGCACCACTTATCCCCGCCTGCAAATCCTCACCATCCAGCAGATTCTCGACGGCAAGCAGCCGGAGTACCCGCTCCACCGCCGCGATGCAACCTTCAAAAAGGCCCCCCGCAGCCGTCCCGCAGCCGCCCAAAACCTGACCCTCCCACTTCTGCCAGCCGAGTAGTCTTCGCACTTCGGGTACCCATCTATTCCCTGTCATCCTGAGCGAGCGCCGCGAGTCGAAGGACCTGCGCCTGTTCTTCAAGCTCGCTGACCCGTTGACTCGCTGACTCGCCGCTTTTCTATTCCCTAGTCCCTATTCCCTATTCCCTATTCCCTGCCTTTCTCACCATCCCGGATGCGAGAGCCTCTTCTTCCACACCCGCATATCCAGATACGCTTCGGCAACCTCAATCAGCGACTTCTCCCACGGCACAACCCCGTACACCAGATCGCATTTCATCGCCCGCGCCGTCTCCTCCAGCCGCTCCAGCGTGATCGTCTTCTTCACCTCCGACCGCTCAAGCTGAAAGACCATCTTCGGACTCAGCTTCATATAGCGCGCAATATCCTCTGCCGGCATCGCCAGCGCCTGCCTCATTGCCCGCAACCACCCAACGGATGGTGGCCGATTCTTCAACGCCTTCCGATATGGTCGCAATTGCCGTTCCAGATTCCGCAGCGCAATCTCCCTGCCCAGTTCCCTCATCTCTCGCTCCCTTTCATCCCTTCAGGTCCGGCGGCCTGCCCTGTTTTCAGGCGAAAAACCCCTCACGGCCGCCCAAACCGCCCCTAAACTCAACCCTGTGAACTGATTCTGCATGAAACTTGGCTAATACTATGCAAACCTTCGCCTGGAAATCCGCACCACCCATGCCGCCAATCCAGTTCCCCGGTGCGCTCCTGCGGTCAGCCGGTTAACTTTTTCGAACCATTGGTGCAAACTTTCGCCTCCTGCAATTGCACCACTTAGGCAAACTTCTGCCCCTCCAATGCAACCGTTCATGCAAACTTCGGAGAGGCTGCGATACCCCATCCAACCCCGATCGCCGTAAAATGGTTCGAGACTCCAAACCATGAATTGCACCCTTCCAGACGAAGAGCGGTTGACCTCTGTTCAACCCAAACTTGCCCACTTGGCGCGCCTCATCGGCAATACCCACATGCTGGCCATCGACTTCCGTTTTCGTGGCCAGGACCGCGTCCTCTACGCCAAATGCGAGCAGTGGAACCTCACGGGAAGCATCAAGGACCGTATGGCCTTCCACATCCTCAAGACGGCCTATTTGGAAGGCGCCATCCAGCCCACCGACACCATCGCCGAAGCCACTAGCGGCAATACCGGCATCTCCTTTTCCGCGCTCGGCCACGCGCTCGGCCACCCCGTCAAGATCTTCATGCCCGACTGGATGAGTATTGAGCGCACCCGCATCATGGAGAGTTATGGCGCCACGGTAATTCCCGTTTCGCACGAGCAGGGCGGATTCCGTGGAAGCATCCAAATGACTGAGGATCTTGCACTTGCGGGCGGCGTCTTTCTTCCCCGCCAGTTCTCCAACCGCGGCAATGTCGAGGCCCACGAACAGACCACCGGGCCTGAAATCTGGATGCAATTGGAAGAGGCCGGCCTCCACCCCGATGCTTTTGTAGCGGGCGTCGGCACCGGCGGAACCGTGATGGGCGTGGGCAACTACCTGCGCTCCCGGAATCCCTCCATTCGCGTCTTTCCCGTCGAGCCGGCCGAGTCTCCCACTCTGTCCACTGGCTGCAAAGTTGGCTCCCATCGCATCCAGGGGATCTCCGATGAGTTCATCCCAGCCATCATCGATTTCCGCTCCCTTGATGCCCCCATCAGGGTCTCGGATGGGGATTCAATACTCATGGCGCAGAATCTGGCTGCCTGCCTTGGGCTGGGCGTGGGCATCTCCTCTGGATGCAACTTCCTGGCCGCCGTCAAGGTCCAGCAGGAGCTAGGCCCGGAGGCGGTCGTCGTCACCGTTTTTGCCGACGACAACAAGAAATACCTCTCCACCGGCCTCCTTCAACAAGAACCAATACGTGAAAATTTCTTAACTCCACAGATTGAATTGACTGGCATCCGCGTATTTCCAGCGGCAAAATTAGCGCCAACGCTGGCCTAGCCACGGCCAAAGCGACACGTGCGGGCGTCAGCCGATCTTGGTACAATCTATGCGCTATGGCAACCACAGAATTCACCACCTCTATTCAACCGTGCTCGCCCCAGGGCGGGTTTGTGAATGAACCATTTACCGACTTCAAGGCGCCGGAAAACGCGCGTCAGATGCAAGCCGCGCTGGCCACAGTCGCCAGCCAACTTGGCCGCGAGTATGACCTGACCATCGGCGGTCAGCGCATCAAAACCAAAGAAAAAATCCAATCCATAAATCCTGCGCGCCCCGCTCAGGTGGTCGGCATTCATCAGAAAGCCGGTGCTGAGCATGCAGAACAGGCGATGCAAGCGGCGCTCCACGCATTTGAATCCTGGAGCATGACGCCGACTGCGGAACGAGTTTCTCTGCTTCTCGGTGCGGCCAAGATCATTCGCGCCCGCAAATTCGAATTCTGCGCGTGGCTCACCTTCGAAGTGGGCAAGAACTGGGCCGAAGCCGACGCCGACGTAGGCGAAACCATTGATTTTCTGGAGTTCTATGCGCGCGAGGCGCTGCGCCTTGCCGACGCTAAGACGCCCATCCAGTACCCAGGGGAGCGCGATGAATTGCTCTACGTTCCGCTCGGCGTGGGCGCTGTAATTCCTCCATGGAATTTTCCTTTCGCCATCATGGCCGGCATGACAGCGGCTGCTGTGGTCACCGGCAACACGGTGATTCTCAAGCCCTCCTCCGACGCTCCCACCATCGCCGCCAAGTTTTTTGAAGTGCTGGAAGAAGCAGGGATGCCGGCGGGCGTGGTCAATTTCTGCCCCGGCTCCGGCGCTTCATTCGGCAATGCCATCGTCGAGCATCCCAAGACGCGCTTCATCTCTTTCACCGGCTCCAAAGCAGTTGGGTTGGAGATTCACGAACGTGCCGCGCACACCCGCAAGGGCCAAATCTGGATCAAGCGGACCGTTCTCGAAATGGGCGGCAAAGACACCATTCTTGTCTGCGCTGACGCCAATTTGGACGCGGCCGCCGACGGCGTTGTGGCCTCGGCATACGGCTACAGTGGGCAAAAATGTTCAGCATGCTCCAGGGCCATCATCGAGGGCTCGGTCTATGACACATTCATCGAGAAGGTGCGCGAGCGCGTGGCAAAACTGACCGTGGGCGACCCTGCGGCCAACCACAACCTCGGCCCGGTAATCAACAAGAGCGCTCTCGATTCCATGTTGCGCTACATTGAGACCGGCAAAAAGGAAGGCCGGCTGATTTCCGGCGGCCATGCGCCAGCAACCGCTGACGGCGGCTACTTCCTCGAGCCCACCGTGATTGCCGACGTGGCTCCCGATGCGGTTATTTCTCAGGAAGAGATTTTTGGGCCGGTGCTGGCGCTCATCAAGGTTGCCAACTTCGAAGAGGGGCTGAAGGTGGTGAACAACACCGAGTACGGCTTGACCGGCTCCATCTACTCCACAGATCGCGCCAAGCTCGACCGCGCGCGCCGCGAGTTCCATGTTGGCAATCTCTATTTCAATCGCAAGTGCACCGGCGCCATGGTGGGCGCGCATCCGTTCGGTGGCTTCAACATGAGCGGCACGGACTCCAAAGCCGGCGGCCCGGATTACCTGCTGCTCTTCACCCAGTCAAAGAGCGTGGCGGAAAAGCTGTAAGCCGCTTCACTCCGTGCACGGCTTCCCCGGCCCCGGTTTTGGGGCCGAGGAAACCAGGCCATCCGCCTGTCGGGAATCATCTGCAATCATGAATCTCTGGAGGACGCGTGAAGACCTGGCAAAAAATTCTGATCTCCATACTGGTTACGCTGGCTATCGGCGGCGCGTATCTGTTTTCCGTGTGGAGGCACCGTCAAAATCCCGGAATCATACCTCGTGACAATACGCGCCAGACTCTGAGCAAGGACGATCTGGTTGTGATGCGCGAGTTCTTCCCCATGCACTTTGAAGACACGCTGCGCCTCGAAGGCACCACCGTGTGGATGAAGAACGGGTACATCATGCCCTACTACCTCTACTCAGACCGCCATGTGCAGTTTGGCAAACGTGTGGGACTGATTCCCGCAGCTCAGCGGCTCGATGTGAAGAAGATTGTCAAACAGGCCGCGCCCGCCGGCGAAGATGACAGCATGGGACACGGCGCCCGGCAAGCTTTCGCGGTCTTCGCGCTGCCGGGAAGCGCAGCGCTGTATGCCACGCCCATCGGGACCATGCAGGGCAATGACGAAGCTTATTACTGTGACATGTTGTTTTATTATGATGACCCGCACACGATCTACGACTATTGGCCCAAGGATGTGTGGACTGCCGTTGATGCGCATCAAGTCAAGCAAGGCATGAGTGAGTTGGAGACGGAGATGTCGGTTGGGCACAAGATGCACTCTGACGCCCGAACTGTCGGAGACCGCACCGTGACCTACGACCAGGCGGGGAAGCACTGGACCGTAACCTACATAAAGAATCGTGTCACGATGATCAAGAGCCAGTAGAGAGATCACGCGCATGGATGTGTTGCGCGGTTTTTGCTCCCGCTCAGACGAATCGCCGTCGATCGAATCGTAAACGGGTGACTTGCTACGCGATGGCTTGCGACCGCGCAGCCTGCTCTGCTTCGAGTTTGCTGCCAACATCAGCCGCAGCCGCGGCCAGCACGCGGTGATGAATGGTAAACAGCGCAAGTTCGAGCCGGTCACTGACTCCCGTCTTGTCGTAGACGGAGCGCAGATAGTTCTTGATGACTTGCTCAGTGGTCTTCAGGCGGACAGCGATTTCGCGGTTTTTGCACCCCTGCACGATGAGCGCGACAATCCGCATCTCCTTGGGCGTAAGCCGGTCGCGCACCCTGGTGCCCACCATATCTTCCTCGGGTGAGTCGGCCACCATAAGCTGCGGAGGTTGCCAGGTATCGCCGGCGGCCACCGCGCGCACGCACTCAGCCAGAGCCGCACCGGTGACATTGCGGAAGACAACGCCGCGAAAACCCTGCTGCAGGTAGGTGCTGGCGTTCTCGTTGTTTTCGGCAATCACGATGCCGCGGCTGTTGGTGGTCTCCAGCAGCGTGTGCAAACGCACCATATCCGGCCGCAGCGTGGCGGCAAACAGGACTATGGAGCCGGGAAACGTGGTGATGGCGTGATGCATGCGATCAAGGTCGGTGCATTGAGCAATGATGCGCACGTCTTCGTCCATGGCCAGCACTTTGGCAGTGCCAGCACGAAAAATTGCCTGCGAATCGGCCAGGATAATCTTGTTCATGATGCGCGCCTCTTCTGCTGCGTATCCCCGTAACTTCGAGTTGAAGCCCCCTCACTCACAATTCGCACCAGACAGATTCGGCGCTTAGGGCTCAGGCAACGGCCTCGTCTCTTTGTGAGACTATCGGCGAGGCCGCGCAAAACCCTTGAACTGTTTCAATCTGATACAAAAACGTGCGAGGCATATTCCCTTGGTGATAGGCCAAGAGCAAAACCTCGCTATTCCGTCGCGGTTTTCCTACGAATGAGATTACAGCCTATTGATACCGCAGGTCACGAAAATTCGCAACCGTCGATTTCGGACCCTGTTTACTGATGAGGCTCACGAGCTGGGAGCGCGCCCGTTCTGCTTCGGCTAAAGCGTTTGCGCACAAAGAAGCTCCCCCTTTCTTAGCAAAGACCAACCTCTTTCGCCGCGGCCGTAGGCGGTCAAGTTGTTGCGAGTCATGCCGATGAAGGCTGTAGAGAGGTTAACGGATGGCCGATCGCACAGAGCTACTTGAGGTTGCGCTGAATGGTCTTCCGGAGGGTCTTGCGTTGCTCGATAATGAAGGCCAAATCATGTTCTGGAACCGGGCGGCGGAGGCGATTACCGGCTACTTCAGCGCGGAACTGCTGGCACGGCAAGCTCCTGAGCCGCTGGAGCCGCTGTTGATGGCCTTTTCAGGGCTTGGCGATCTGGAGACAGGTGCGGGATCACAATCAGGACACGGCGCGATGGTTCACATTCAGCATCAGCTGGGCCACTGCGTTTCCGTCATATCGCGCACCATGGTGCTGCGCGATGTGTTAGGCGGGCGCATGGGCACTGCGGTTATCTTTCATCCCGCTGAAAGTCTGGATGCGCTGCCCCATGGCGAGTGTGAGGAAGGTTCCAACGTGGAGGCCAGCCAGGCAGAGCTTGAAGACCGGCTGGCAGCCGCCTTCGAGGATTACCAGCAGGGCGGGGAAGGCTTCGGCGTGCTTTGGATTACCGTCGATCAGGCAAGCGAACTCCGGAAGACGCACGGCGCCGGGGCCTGCGATGCGATGCTCGCCAAGGTGGAGCGGGCGATGGCAAGCGGGTTGCGGCCGGCAGAAGAGATGGGTCGCTGGGGCGACGATGAGTTTCTAGTGCTGTCGCACGAGCGCACGCCGGAGATGTTGGCAACACATGCGCAAGCGCTTGCCGGTCTGGCCCGGACAGCGGACTTCCGCTGGTGGGGAGACCGCGTGTCGCTCACTGTGAGCATCGGCGCGGCGCAGGCTGAACGGGAGGGAACTCTAACGGATCTGCTGGAACGGGCCAAAGACGCAATGTGTTCCAGCTTTGGGGCGGGCGGAAACCACATCACCTCCGCGCCAGGGAGGCATGCATGTTCGCCATCATAGGCATTGTGCTGGTTTTTGTGTCGGTTATCGGCGGCTTCCTGATGGAGAAGGGCCATATTCTGGTTCTGCTCCAGCCGGCCGAGCTGCTGATCATCGCCGGCGCGGCCACTGGCACACTGCTGGCTGCCAATCCCTCGCACATCATCAAAGAAATCGCCGGTGGACTCGCGGGCGTTCTTAAGGGTTCGCCGTTCAGCAAGGCGCGCTATCTCGACACGCTCAAGATGATGTATCAGTTTCTGAACAAAGTACGCAAAGAGGGATTGCTGAGTGTGGAGATGGACGTGGAAAAGCCGGAGGACAGCTCCATCTTCCAGAACTACCCAGAATTTCTCGCCGACCATCACGCTCGCGACTTTGTGTGCGACACGCTGCGCATGGCCATTACCGGAGGCGTGGAGCCCTTCGACATGGACCAGATGATGGAACTGGACATGGAGGTTCACGATCACGAAGCGATGCAGCCGGTCAGCTCTTTGAGCACCGTGGCGGATGCGCTGCCAGGATTGGGCATTGTGGCCGCGGTGCTGGGCGTGGTTATCACCATGGGCTCGCTGGGCGGTCCGCAAGAGGAGATCGGACGCAAGGTCGCGGCAGCGCTGGTGGGCACTTTTCTGGGCATTCTTCTCTGCTATGGCGTCGTTGGCCCGTTGAGCGCAAATATGGCCAAGACCGCCGACGCGCAGAACGAATATCTGCATATGCTTCGGGTGCTGATTCTCTCTTTTCTGAAGGGTTCTGCTCCCATGATCGCCATCGAGATCGGGCGGCGCGCGATTCCCGCGCATGTGCGCCCCAGCTTCGACGAGATGGAACAGACTTGCAAGAGCCGCGCGGCAACCATGGAACAGGCGGCGGCATGAGGCAAGCAATCTGCTTCGAGGAGAGATAAGGCATCATGGCGGCCAGAACTCCACCGATCATCGTCATCAAAAAAGTCGTCGGCCACGGCGGGCATCATGGCGGCGCGTGGAAGGTGGCATACGCCGATTTTGTCACCGCGCTGATGGCGCTGTTCATCGTGCTGTGGCTGATGGGTTCGAACGAGCAGGTGAAGAAGGCCGTGGCCGGATACTTCAACGACCCCAAGGGAACCGGCAAACTGATGGGCACCGTGGTGAGCGGAACCGGCGAAACAGTCGCCTCCGCCGCCAAGGATCAATTGCAGCAACTTAAAGACAAGCTCGAAGAGGAGATCAAGGCGCGCAAGGATCTGGAGAAGCTGTCCAAGCAGATTGAGATTACGATTACGCCCGAGGGGCTGCGCATCGAGTTGATCGAGGGCAAGGATGGAACCTTCTTCCAGAGCGGCAGCGCCCGGCTGAGCGACAGCGGACAGGCGCTGCTGGCGCTGCTGGCGGCTGAGTTGAAGACCCTGCCCAATTCCCTGCTGATTGAGGGCCACACCGACGCCACGCCTTACCCCAGCAATTCCGGCTACAGCAACTGGGACTTGTCGGCTGACCGCGCCAACTCTGCGCGGCGACTGATGCAGGAAAGCGGTGTGCGCACCAACCAGGTGACCCAGGTGCGCGGCTACGCCGACCAGATGCTGCGCGTGAAAAGCAATCCTCTCGATCCGTCGAACCGGCGAATATCCATCCTGGTAAAGAACGACAGCGAAACGGTGCCGACGCTCTCGGCGGCCAGCGTGGTGAATGGAACGACGCCGTTGCCAATCAAGAAACCGTAGCGTGAGTTGCGAGGCAGCGGAGTCAGCCTCGCTTCGCGTGTGTTAGCGGTGTTGGCCGAAGAACGCTGGAGCGATGATTCGACTGCGTTTTATGGGCAAAAACCGGGGTTTCCCGGTGATTTTCAGAGGCCAAATCTCGCCATGCGGGAGAATTACGGGTCGAAAAGTTTTCAACAGGCATTGATTCCAAACGGGTTAAAAATAATCTGCAAAGTTTTGAGGGAAATTTATACCCCCCTGGGGTACCCGGGGGGGGGTATGCTTGGGTGTGGTATAAACCGGGCGGATGTCGGACATAGTGAACCGGGAGCACCTCCGACGCTGCGACGAGGCGTTGAGTGTTCATTTCTTCTATCTGCCAGTGTGCGCCGACGGAGGGTAATTTTCGGCAACCGCCTGCGGTGGGGCTAACTGCTCTTCAGGTGCCTGCCTAAGAGAGGTTCGTGGATTCCCTGGTCCGAGAATCCGGACCAGGGGCACCCGGCGTTTGGGGAAGCATGAGGAGGCTTAACGAATGGTTTCTGGAGTTCGGGCACAGAGAATGAGAACAGTCTCCGAGGACGGAAGTGCGGGGCGGCAGCGCAACCGCTTTCCCTCCGATGGCCTTAGCATTCTGGCGTCGAACCGCGAAGACATTCCCCGTTCACGCAAAGGACCTGCTACAGCGATCTATCTATGCATCCATCGGCTTGGCGTCAAGGGCTGCCTCGGAGATGTAGCTTGACATCGCCTGAGCCAGTTGCGAGTCAACTTCGTCGGCGATGGCCATCACGTAGAGCAGCAGCACTCCGGGTTCTGTGTCTTCCACGTGCAGTTGAAGCGTCTGGAATATGGAAACCTGCAGCATGCGCGATTCTTCAACAATCATCGGTGCGGAGTAGCCCTGGTCACGTCTCAGGCTCCCATGATTGTGGGCGGCCGATGACGTGAGGGCACGTGTGCCCAGGGGGAGCGGGTTCCGTAGACGGCCCACCAAGTCGCGGAACATCTCCGGCAAGTGAGCGCATCGCTCGGCGCGGGTCAATGGGATGGTAACTAACTCCTTTTCCTTCTCCACGCGGTCATACCATTTATCGATCGTGGTCTGCGTTTCACGCTCCAGGACGGTTGCGACATCGTATTTGGGTGACATTTGGAACTCTCCGACAGGCCGGCGAAAACCCCTTCATACTAAAGCAAGTATTTCGCATAATCGGCCGCACGTATGCTCAAGACTGCTCAATAAGAGTCGACGTTTCCCTGGGGACTTTCTCTCGAATTCGGTTCAGGGCCAGCTAACGTTACTGGGGTGGCTAGCCGCAGTAGAAGCTACTTCTCGCACACCCTCTAAATGGTTGATTCGATAAAAAGGTCGTTTGAGAGAATCTCACACCGTCCCTACGGGACGGTGACTTTTGATGGACGCTGCCCCAGGACCGCGCTGCGCTTGTCCTGGGCTATTTTCACTTCTCCCTCCGGGAGAAAGTGCACCAACTGTTTCATCTAACCGTGGGTCGGCGAAGCCGGCGGACGACTGACACAAAGCGAGTTTATGAAACACGCTCTAAGACAAGTCACGCCGCGAAGAGAAGCTTCACGAACTCTTCGGCTGGGACCGGCCGGCTGAAATAGTAGCCTTGCGCTTCGTCGCAATCGTTTGCTTTCAGGAATGCCAGCTCTTCGGCGGTTTCGACTCCTTCGGCAATGACCCGCAAGCCGATGGCTTTTCCCATGCCGATGATTGCGCTCACGATGGTCGCGTCGTCAGGAGCCACGTAGATCTTATGGAGAAACGATTGGTCGATCTTGAGCGCGTCAAGGGGGAATCTTCGAAGATAACTCAAACTGGAGTAGCCCGTTCCGAAGTCATCGACAGACACACGAATCCCAATATCTCTGATCGCTTTGAGCGTGGACGTCGCGACTTCGGCATTCTTCATAAGAACACTTTCAGTCACTTCCAGTTCTAGAGAGTGCGGGTCAAAGCCGGTCTCCCTGAGGACTGAAAATAGGTCTTCGAGAAAATTTTCGTCGCGGAACTGGATAGCTGAGACGTTCACGGCCATGCTTCCGGTGCTCAGGCCCGCATCCTTCCAGGACTGGGCTTGCCGGCACGCTTCACGCATGACCCAGGCGCCAATGGGCAGAATGAGGCCCGTCTCTTCGGCCACTGGAATGAACTTGATGGGAGAGAGCGGTCCTCGAGTGGGATGCGTCCACCGAATCAGCGCTTCCGCCCCTACCACAGCGCCGGTTTTTACGTTCATTATGGGCTGGTAGTGCAACGCAAACTCATGGTGTTCCAATGCGTGACGCAGACCCTCCTCGACGGATTGCCGCTCGACCGCGCTGACATTCATTTCCGGCGTAAAGAACTGAAACGTTTTTCGACCGTTTTCCTTGGCCTGGTACATCGCGGTATCAGCGTTTTTGATTAGAGTCTCCGCATCCGGGCCGTCGTCGGGATAGACGCTCACTCCCACGCTTGCCGTCACATGAAGATCGTGCTCACCGGCTTTGTGCGGATCCGCTACCGCCTTTAGTACTCTTCTCGCGGTAATGGCAGCTTGATTCGGTTGTTCCATTTCTTGAAGCACAATGATGAATTCGTCGCCTCCATTTCGGCACACGGTGTCCGGAGAGCGCACACAGGTGAATAAACGCTTTGCTACGGATCGAAGAAGTTTGTCGCCAACCGAGTGACCCAGGGAATCGTTGATGTGCTTGAAGCCATCCAAGTCCAGAAAAAGCACCGCGACCTTTCCCGAGTGCCGTTGCGCCAACGCGATCGCCTGGTTAATACGATCGCACAGGAAGAGCCTGTTGAGCAGACCAGTGAGAGGGTCATGCTCGGCCGAATGGGCTAAGTGAGCCATTTGCTTATTGATGCGGACCAGATGGTTCTCGGCATCTTTGCGATGAGTGAGGTCGCGACTGATCTTAGAGAATCCACGCAGCTTTCCAGACGAGTCGTACAAGGTCGTCAACGCGACCTCCGCGATGAATGTTGAACCATCCTTTCTCAGGCGGGGAATCTCCTCTTGATACCGTTCGTCCAGGTAAGCCAAACGAAGAATCTTCTGTGGCCGCCGCCTCTTGACATCTTCATCAGGAAACAAGCGTGAAAAGTTCTGGCCAACGATCTCTTCCGCTGAGAATCCATGCATCCGTTGGGCGCCGGCATTCCAATTGACAATTGTGCCCGTCGGATCCAGCATGATGACCATGTAGTCCGGAATTCCGTCGATGAGCGATCGAAATTTCTCTTCGCTGTTGCGGAGTGCAGCCACTCCCAGATTGTGTTTGGCTGCTTCACGATGATGACTCCATACGGCGAGCGTTGCGATCAACAAGCCCATGCAGGTGGCAGCGATCAGCAGACCCTTAACCACGCTCAGGCGCCACTTCGCGTCGGCATCCCGCACCACCAGCAATCGAAGCTCCTCGCCTCGCAGATCGCGGACTGACCGTTGAAACTCATCGTCGAGCACATCGTCCGCCCCACTTTTGCCGGCTTCCGAAGCCGCGGCAAAATTGTGGCTGCTTTGTCGACTGATGATTGTCTCAGCGCGCAGTATTTTCTGGGATGTCAGCCACTCGAGGCCTGCAAGGCGGAGCTGCTGGCCTGGGTTATCCAGCGTCAATTCGCGAAGGGCTGCCTGGGCCTGTTCAACAGATTGTTTTCTGGATTTGTAGGACTGAAGATAGGAATCCTGGCCCGTCAACCCATATTCCCGCGAGTTCGAATCTACCCCGTCCGCTGCCAGGAGTAAATCCTGTAGGGTCTGAAGAACCTCGTGAGTATGGCGTACCCACATTGCGCTCTCGTCAGATACGGCCATACCACGAAAGGAGACGGCGACCACAACCGCTAAACAAAGAATGGCAGACCCGAGGGTGAGTTGTACTTTCCGCTCCGAGAACGACAAAGACTTCATCTAAACTCCGATGCTAGTCCAAAAGCCTCTTTCTTCTGGAACTTGTTTTCGAGAGCGACTTCTTAGGGCATTGAAAACTGCGGGCATCCGTAACGCAGAGGTAAACCAAGAGTCGAATACTAAAACGGCCGCTGTATCCTCCTGAATTCAAGAGGTCGTTCCCTGATTGTCTCGTCAACTGGAGAGCGATAGCCTCGGGGTGCTGCGTCGTTGGTTCCGATATAGCTGCATCCTCAATCATTCAATAAGCTATCGAAGATTGATGTGCCGAATTGCGCACTTTCGTCGAATTCAGCTGCTTTGGTGCTCGGCCGGCTCCGTGGTTGAGGCAAACTCGAGAGTGGCTTTGTATGGATAGTAATTAAGCGCCTCGCCGTGCGCGGACGGCGGCGGCTAACTCGGCTAACAAGGCGTGAGTTTCTTCCCAGTCGATGCAGCCGTCGGTGATGCTTTGGCCGTAGATGAGGGGCTGGCCGGGGACCAGTTTTTGCGAGCCGGCGACCAGATTGCTCTCGATCATTACACCGATGATGCGCTTATCGCCGCGTTTGTCGCCCTGGCCGTTGCTGCCTGCGATCTGGCCGGCGACGTCGTGGCAGACGATGGATTGGCGGCGATAGTCCTTGTTCGAGTTGGCGTGGGAGCAGTCGATCATGATGCGCGGCGGCAGGCCTGCCTTTTCCATCAGATCCGCGGCCTCGGCCACGCTCTCCGCCGTGTAGTTCACCGTCCGGCGGCCGCCGCGCAGGATGATGTGGCAGTCAGGATTTCCCGTAGTTACGAAGATGGCCGACTGGCCAAATTTGGTGTGGCCAAGAAACGTATGCGAGCGAGCGGCGGAGAGCACCGCGTCAATGGCGATTTGCACGTTGCCGGAGGTGCCGTTTTTGAAGCCGACAGGGCAGGAGACTCCGCTGACGAGTTGGCGATGGACCTGGCTCTCAGTGGTGCGCGCGCCGATGGCTCCCCAACTGACGAGCCCGGCGATGTACTGGGGCGAAATCATGTCAAGGAATTCGGTTCCGGCGGGCACGCCCATCTCGGCCAGGTCGAGCAGCAGATGACGCGCCAGGCGCAGGCCGTCGTTAATTTTGTAGGACTGATCTAGATAGGGGTCGTTGATGAGCCCCTTCCATCCGACGATGGTGCGGGGCTTCTCGAAATAGACGCGCATGAAGATGCACAGGTCGGCGGAGAACTCGTCAATGGCGGATTTCAGCAGGGAGGCGTACTCGCGCGCGGCCTTGGTGTCGTGAATGGAGCAGGGGCCGGCGAGGACCAGCAGGCGCGTGTCCTGGCCGTTGAGGATTGCGGAGATTTCGTTGCGGGCGTCGAAGATGGTAGCCGAGGCCGCCTCGCTGACGGGGCGCTCTTCCTCAAGGAATACGGGAGGGAGGACGACTTTTGTCCATTTGATGCGGAGGTCTTCAGTGGTGTGAAACATAGATGAATTTCCTTGCTGTGCGCGCTCGCGGCTGGGGTGGATGAGGGTCGAAATTGACACAATCCTGATACGAATTTAACAGCCTGGGCGCGGAGAGGCCGCCTGATAAGGCCGACAAGCGAATTCCCGCCGGGCTGCGTCTACTTCCATAATGGGCTTGGGGCGCGCGCCATCAGTGTGGCTGTGAGACAGGATGCGCAGCGAGGCGGTAACCTGAGAGCGGGCTACTAGAGCGTTTTCGACCTAACTGTTTGCGATCAAGATGAAGCTCCGTGGTCTCCCACCCATTGCGCAAAGAACGCTCAATGGATGGGGCACCCAAAGTTTTGTTAACACTTGAACCGAAAACGCTATAAATACGGCGTATGAGGAGCGGCAATGAAGATGGGAAAGCGTGCATGGTTGTTGCTTGCGGCTGCGCCGCTGGTGACAGGTTTGGCAGGTTGCGGAGATTTCTGGGAGGCGCCGGGCAGCGGAAGCACCAGCTTCACGCTATCCAGTAACCCCACCAGCCTCACGTTGAGCGCAAGTTCGTCCGGCAACTCGACCATTACCGTCACCCCGTCGAGTTCGTTTACCGGAACGGTCGCGCTCACTTGCGCAGTGACGTCGCCCTCGGGCGCGACGAGCCCCACGCAATGCAGCCTTTCTTCTTCCTCGCTTACCTTCAGCAGTTCGACGGCGCAATCTTCCACGCTGACCGCGACCAGCGGCACGACACTCGGCGACTACACTCTTACGGTTACCGGCACTTCGGGCAGTGTTACGGAGACTACGTCAGTTTGCGTGGTTGTGGGCTCAGGCACTTGCACCACGGCGGCCACCACGAGCGGTAATTTTTATATCTTGAACAGTAGTATCGACACCGGTAGCACCAACACCATTGCCGGGTATTACATTAACGCGAGCGGGCTGCATGCCATCTCGGGCAGTTCGTCAACCCTGAACGGCGAGGGATACGCTGTCGCCATGGCTCCCAACGGCAAATTCCTCTGTGTGAGTTCGACTGACGGCGTATACGCGTACCCCATCTCAGGCGGTGCTTTAGGGACAGGTGTGAGGGTTACCCAGGATCTGGCCTATTCTATCCAGATCGATTCAACCGATTCGTGGTTGCTGGAGGCGGTCCCGCTCGCGAACGGTAACGCCGGGGTGACACTGAACGCCGTCAATATCAATTCCACTAACGGAACTTACATCCTCAATAGCAGCATACCTACCGTGCCTTTTCCAATCGCAAACGCCTCCTTGGCGCTGGGTCAGATGGTCATTTCGCCGGATAACAAATTCATTTTTGTTGCCCTTGAAACTGGCGGTACAATCGTGGTCCCATTTAACAGCAGCAATCCCTTGCCTACCGGAGTTACCTATACCTATATTCCGGCGGATAATGGCGGTTCTGCACTTTCGGTGGCTGTGGATCCGAGCAGCACCCCTCGCCTGTTCTATATTGGCCAGACTCTGGGTGACACCACTGGCAAAACCGGCGGGCTGCGCGCCTTTGACTACAGCTCGCTGCCCTCTTTATCTGAGATCTCCAGTTCCAAAATCGCAAGCGGCGGGACGAAGCCTAATTTTATCCTTCCCGTTGCGACCCCCGATTATGTTTATGTCGCCGACGGGGCCGGCAGTATCACAGGATTCTCGGTGACGAGCAGCGGTTCCTCCTATGCGCTGGCAACGGGCAGCACCGTAGCGGCGGGTGATCAGGCGAGTGGTATGGCATTAGACTCAACAGGATCCTATGTCTTTGAAGTGAGTTGGGCAAGCAGTCCCTACTTCGACGCCTACACCTTTGACGCCAGCAACGCCGGCCAATTGGATTCGGAGGCTACTTCCACGACTCCGGCTAACTCAATCGCCATTGTCGCTGCGCCGTAAGAGACGGTTTCCCAGGTCCGAAAATCCGGACCTCCACCCCACGGATGAAGACCTCTCCGTGGGGACCCCGGGACCTGGGGCACCCATTCAATGTGGAATAGAAAGATTACCGACGGAGCGCCGTTTCTCTGCACTTTGCTACCTGGTTCTTGTTCCCTGCTCCTCAGTGCTATTCTCAAGGTGATCGCGACAGGCTGTGTTTACGCAATCTTCCATCCTATTCGTCCGGTTTGCGCGGGGCTTTAAGGCTCCCGCGATGGCGCTGCTTCTTGCGTCATTGCTGGCGTTTTCTTCCGGGTGCAAACATCTCCTTCAGGAAAGACACGAGACGGTTTACGTCTCAGCGCGGCAGATGTACCTGCATGACCGCGTGGCCGCCGTCTCCAACCGCGTGGCCGAGGTGACCAACGGCCAACCTCTGCAAGTGCTGGAACATGGCCGCCGCTTTCTCAAGGTCAAGACCGAGAAGAACGAGATCGGCTGGATTGAGGAGCACGCGGTAATCGACGCCAAAGCCTTCAAGGCATTTGACCAGCTTGGCGTTCAGCATAAGGCTGACCCGGTGGTGGCCACAGGCGTGGTGCGCGACGACATCTACCTGCATCTGACGCCGGGCCGGGAAACGGAGCGGTTCTATCTGCTCGCGGCGAATGCGAAGATTCAGCTACTGGCGCGGGCGACGGTTCCCAAGGTTGCTCCCGGAGCGGAGCGAACTGCCAAGGCGACGCCGGTGACGGGCCAAGCGGCAAAAGCTCCCGCGCAAATTGCCGGGCCGAAGGCGGCTACTTCTGGAGCAACGAATGTCCCCGGGCTGCCCGATGCCGCGCCACCGGTACTGGAAGATTGGTGGCTGGTGCGTGACGCGCAGGGTCACGCCGGTTGGCTGCTGGCCGGCCGCATGGATGTGGATGTGCCCGACGAGATTGGCACGTATGGCGAGGGCCAGAGGTATGTGGGCGTTTACGTGCTGAACAAGATTCACGACCCCGATGCCACAACGCCGGACCACGAGGTTCCGCAGTACGTGACCGTGCTGGCTCCGCCAAGTTCCGGACTGCCTTTCGACTTCGACCAGGTACGCGTCTTTACATGGAGCATCAAGCATCATCGCTATGAGACGGCCTTCCGGCTGCATCCCATACAAGGCTATCTGCCGGTGCGGGTGACGCCCGCCTCCGGCGGCAGCGCGCCGGTTTTCAGCTTCCAGATTGCCAGCGGCCCCAACATGACCGTCGACCCGGAGACAGGCATCGCACGCCCAGCGTCGCCGCGGACAATTACTTACATGATGGTCGATACGCAAGTCCGCCGGACTGGCGCCGATCTGGGCCCGATACCCGTCGGCCACCTGGAAGGCGCAAAAGCCAAGCCCGGTAAGGCGGGGAAAAAGACGCGGTAAGCGGAGTCTTGTCTTCCTGCCCTCGGCGTCCAGGTTTTGATATTGAAGACCAGAAAGTCTCAGTCTTTGAATCTTGCCTTCACCCTCGCCGGCGCAGTTCCAATTCCACTACGCGCAGCATTTCGGCTTCGGGAGCGGGCTTTCCGGTCCAGATCTCGAATTGGCGTGCGCCTTGCTGAACAAACATTTCCACGCCGCTGACGACTGGGATGCCGCGGCCCTTGGCAAGCTTGAGAAGCGGCGTCTCCATCGGGTTATAAACCATATCGAAGACCAGGCTGGCGTTCAGCTCGTTTTCTTCAATCGGCAGCAACTGCTTGTTGCCCGCCATGCCGCAGGGGGTCGCGTTGATGAGCACGTCGAAGCGGCTCTTGGCGAAAAGCTCGTGCTTGAGCGACTTGGCCTTGGCCTGCCGAGCGAGTTTCACCGCGGCTTCATGGGTGCGGTTGACGACGAAGACATCAGCGCCCTGAGCCACGAGACCGAAGACAGCGGCCCTGGCCGCGCCGCCGGCGCCCAGGACGGCGACGCGCGCGCCCTGAAGCTTCAGCCGCTTCTCGAGTGGGCGAACCACACCAGCCACATCCGTGTTGAATCCATATATGTTGCCGTCGGCGCCGGTGCGAATTGTGTTGCAAGCACCGATGCGGGCGGTCAGCGAATCGGAGTTGGCGAGATGGGGCAGGATTTCCTCTTTGAGGGGCATGGTGACGGAAGCGCCAGCCAAAGGCAGTTCGCGCGCAAGGGTAATCAAGTCAGAAAGCTTGTGGACCTTGAGCGGCAGAAGGATGGCGTTCACGTTTTCGCGGCGGAAAGCGGCGTTGTGCATGAGCGGCGAAAGCGAGTGGGTGACGGGGTTGCCGGCCACTCCGAAGATGCGCGTCGCCTGATCCAGCTGCTCGACGCGGTAGAGGTCGCGCATGGCGCGGGCGGTGAGCTGGCCGGGGCCGGTTGCCTGATCGGAGTCTATTTCCAGGCCGTCAGAGATGGAGGCAAAAGTGAAGGCCGCGCCGGCGCGCGGACCCAGCACGCGGCTGGGCAGGCCTTCTTCGCCCATGGCAATAGCCACAACCTCGGAGGAGCGGGACCGGGCTTCAATCAGCTTCAGGACGGCCAGGTTGTTGGCTAAAGAACGGGCGGTAGAGACTATCTTGACGAAATCGGGCAGGAAGGTTTCGATGCGCTCGGCCACCTCTTCCAGGTCCTTGGTGCGCGAAAAGTCGTGAAAGCTGACCAGAAGTGCCGCGCCCTCAGCGCGTAAACCGGCGCGAAGTTCGTCCAGTTGCCTGTGAGTCGCTCCTTCGGCTGACTCGAGCTCAAGATCGACAATCTGGCAGCCAGCCTCGGCGGCCTGCAAAAGCACCTCCAGCTCCGCCTTCAAAGCCCCTGCGAATTGCCCGCCAAACTGCTTGCGCCGACAGGTGGCGATGACTGTCGCGTCTCGATGAGCGGCCATAAACTGCCTCACAGCGGACAGCGAAGCGGCCGGCTTGGGGAGCGAATCCAGCCGGAACTCGAGCAGCCTGGACTCGGTGAGCGCCGCCTCAGCCCGCTTGATCAGCTCTTCCGGCGACCCGGCTTGAATGGCTATGCACAGCTTGCCGAGATTGGCCAAGCGCAGCCGCGGGCTGACCGGGGCGGGCGGAGCAGAGATCGAGCTGGTGGCGGAATAGGACATGGGCCTCAATTGACGCATCTTATAGCTGTTGGGTGCCGGATGCAACAGCTTTATCAGAGATTTAGAGCGGTTCTCCAGTTCACGTGGAGTCTTGAGATATGTGAAATGTGGATTTTTCTTGATGAAAAAGCCACTTGGCGGTCGTGCTTTTTCTCTACACCAACTGGAAAACCGCTATACGCCGGGCAACCCAATTGTTTCCCATGCGGCGCCTCAAGACTCCGGTGAGGAGCAGGGTGTATTCTTGCATGGAAATGAGGGCATTTTGCTTGGTCAGGCGTCTCTAATCTGAGCTTTGGAACGAGGAATTCAGGATGTTTGAAAGTGTAAGCCTTTCTGCTCCAGCAAGAGTTTTTCAGTGCCCGAATTGCAAAGAAACCATCGACACATCGGCGCAGCAATGCCGGTTCTGCTCTGCCGCCATCGACCCCGGATCGGCTGAAGCGGCCGCGGACGCCATGGCCAGGGTGAACCAGGCCTGCAGCGATGCCAGCTATCTGAAGGTAATGGGTCTCGCCGTTCCGGTTTTTCTGGTCTTGGTATTTGTCCCGTTCGCGGGTTGGCTTGGCATCGTTGGCTACTATTTCCTCGTCTTTGCTACCCCGGTGATGGCGCTTCGCTGGTGGGTGAGGTTCGGACGGATCAAAACCGAGGATCGGGAGTTTGGCCGCGCCAGGAAAACGGCGATTATTGTTGGTGCGGTGGTTTCGCTTCTGATGCTTAACCAGCTGGCAAACCTCGCTCTCATGTACGTCAGGACTTTGCGGTAAAGCGAAAACTTATTCGACTAACTCGTTGTAAACAAGGAGAATTCCTTTGTATCTTGCCAGCGAACAACGCTATGACACCATGCAATATCGCCGCTCGGGCCGGAGCGGCGTGCGTCTGCCGGCCATTTCCCTGGGGCTGTGGCACAATTTTGGCGGCGCTGACCGCTTTGAGAATAGCCGCGCCATGGTGCGCCGGGCTTTCGATCTTGGCATTACGCACTTTGACCTGGCTAACAACTACGGTCCGCCTTACGGCAGCGCGGAGACGACTTTCGGACAGATTCTGCGCCTGGACTTCGCGGCCTATCGCGACGAGATGATCATCAGCTCGAAGGCCGGTTACGATATGTGGCCCGGCCCTTACGGCGACTGGGGCTCGCGCAAATACCTGCTCGCCAGCCTGGACCAGAGCCTGAAGCGCATGGGGCTGGAGTATGTGGATATTTTTTACTCCCACCGGCCCGATCCCGAGACGCCCATTGAAGAAACCATGGGAGCGCTCGACCGGGCGGTGCGCTCGGGCAAGGCGCTTTACGCAGGCATCTCGAAGCTACGCAGGCGGCGGCAGCGATCAAAATTCTGTGCGAGTTGGGAACTCCCTGCCTGATTCATCAACCCAAATATTCGATGTTTGTTCGCACCCCGGAGCAAGGGTTGCTGGATGTGTTGAGCAAAGAGGGCGTTGGCGCGATTGCGTTTACTCCGCTGGCGCAGGGGCTGCTGACTGACCGCTATCTGCACGGGATTCCGGCGGACTCGCGCGCAACCAAGGCCGTCTTCCTCAAGGAGAGCGACATCAGCGAAGACCGTCTGAAGCAGATTCGCGCGCTCAATGAGCTGGCCAAGCAGCGCGGACAGTCGCTGGCGCAGATGGCGCTGGCCTGGGTGTTGCGTGATGGGCGTATGACTTCGGCGCTGATTGGAGCCAGCCGCGTGGAACAGATTGAGCAGAATGTGGCCGCGCTCGCTAACCTTAGTTTCAGTACCGACGAACTTGCACGCATCGATGCGATTGTGGGGCTGGCAGGGTAACGCGATCTGGGGATGAACCGCTTCGCATAAAGAGGCTGCGGAAAAACTGCGATTCTCTGGCAAGGTTTGAAAAGTACATCCCTCAGGGGCTAAAGCCCGCCATTATTTTGTTGCGTTTGCGGCACGGCTGAAGCCGTGCCCTGACACAAAGCGGATTTTTGAAACACGTTCTATGAGTTTTTCCGCAGCCTGCTAGAGCCTGTCCAACTTCTTTCGCAATTGGGATCACTTCCCGTCCAGCGACAGGTCCCGGCCGGATCAAATTCGCTTCTCTCCCAAATTTGCGAGCGCCTTACTCTTTAATGATTCATTCACAAATCTTTCTCGCACTTTTTATCCATGTGTCCGACCGGTACCTGTAAGTTTAGGGCTCGGAGGAACACCCATGAAAACTTCCCCTTTCACGGTCGCTCTGCTCCTCGCCGCTGCGTCCGTTTTGCCGGCAGGGTCAGCAGCCCAGGATGACCATCAAAATCACCGCTTTGGATCCCAACCAGATACACTGGTGCTCAGTCGCAGCGTATATGAGGGAACGGCCTCTACAGTTACCACCGGCGAGGCGCTGCCGCTGGGTTGCCAGGGTGGCTCAACCGGCTTGACAGTTAACGTGCCACTTACCGCTGGCGGCACGGTGGCCGTTGCGGTACCGTGCGGCATCGCAACCGACAACGGCGAGTATCCCAACATTTTCGATACGCATAACGTTTGGAACAACTCCAACTCCGACGGCAGTTTCGGCGTCACTTCACCCATCTTTCTCGACTATCTGACGACGGACGGATGGGATCTTGGAACTCTCCCAATCCCCACCAGTCAGATGGTGACCAGCTTCAGTTCAAAGTCGGAGCTGGCCCTGAATCTCTCTGTTGACGGGCGGTCCGTCACCTTCATGGGGTACAGGGGCGGCATCGGCTGTGGAGGCTCTACGGTCTCGCCAACGAAGCCGAATCTTCTGGATGTGTCGGCATCCAATACGCCGGGCGTTTGCGATCCGACAAACCCAGTGATCACGACGTTTGAAAGCGATCCTGTTGTTCCCGCGGCATACTATCGTGCGGTCGCCGAAGTGGATGAGGATGGCCACATCAGCTTCACCGATGGAAACGCCTATAGCGGGGACAATGGCCGCGCCGCGATCAAGGGCGGTAACGACTTGTACTACATGGTGGGGAACGATAACTCCGGCAACCTGTCAAAGAAGCAGATGACGACGACTACTGATGGAATTGATTTGGCCAATGCAACAGGAGCCGAGCTGCTCTTTCCGGGTCTGGTCCCTCCCACCCCGCCGAACATCGACATGATTGGACGTCTGCTATTCGGAACTGACAAGCCCGGCAAGGATACCAACTTCCGCGGCTTGACCATCTTCAATAGCACGCTTTACGTGAGCAAGGGCAGCGGCGGCAATGGGATTAATACGGTGTATCAGGCGGGAAGCGCAGGTACGTTGCCGACCGGTTCAGCAACCAGCCTTGCGGCAGTGCCGCTTACCATCTTGCCGGGATTTCCGAATACAGCGGCGAGCACGTCCACTGCGTTTCCCTTCGGGATCTGGTTCGCCGACGCTGACACCCTCTACGTTTGCGACGAGGGCGACGGAACGCTGGCTACTCCCGCTGTGAATGGAAACGTGGCTGACGCCCAATCCCTTGCAACTGCCGGCTTGCAGAAATGGCGCTTGATTAACGGCACATGGGTGTTGCAATACATTCTTCAGGATGGATTGGATATTGGCGTGCCGTACAGCATCCCATGGTATCCGGCGGCGCTCAATCCGGCGACGGGAGGCTGCCGCAACATCACAGGAAAGCACAACGATGACGGGACTGTCACCATCTTCGCCATCACATCAACGATCAGCGCCAACGGCGACACGGGAGCTGACCCGAACAAACTGGTGAAGGTCACCGATCGTGTGAGCGACACAACACTGCCAACGGGGGACCATTTCTTGGGCCACTTCACGACGATTCGAAGCGCCCATGCGCGCGAGGTGCTGCGGGGAGTTGCATTTGCTCCCGGCGATCATGGCGGGTGGTAAAAAAGTAGAAGTGAACATCTGGCCGGAGTTGCGACACCGCCGCGGCTCCGGCTTTTTCCGTTTCAAATTCCTTGCTTTTTAGGTACGCCATCTCACCGAAGATTATCCGTCACCGGCTCCGGGTGAATCGTAACGCGATCCACCTCCGGGCAGTCCAGCTTGAAGCGGTCTTCGAGGGCGGTAATCGCCACATGAACCCGCTGCATGGTCAGATCGTCGGGCAGCGTGCAATGGCACGAAACATGGATGTGCTCCGCCGAGCGGGCAACCAGAATTTCATGCACATCCACAATCTCGGTGATCGCCTTCGCCGCGCGGTGCATCGCGTGGTCAATGCGGCGATCCTCCGCAACCTGCTCTTCCGGCGGCTCAATCGTAGCCGGTTCGCTTTCGATGTGTGTCAGCACACCGTCAATCTCCGGAACCTCGCGCAGAATCTCAGCCTCCAGCAAACAGACGAAGTCATGTGCCTTAATCAGCGACAGGGTTTCGTCCAACTCCAGATGCTGCTCCACGCGCAGCCGCCCCTGACGCGACTGCACGCTCAGTTCATGCACGCTCACGTTATTGCGCGCGGCCACGGCACGTACACGGTCGAAGATGCTCTCCGCTCTGGCTTGCCGCGGAACCGTGTGGATCACCACGTCGGCTTCTGGAAGCGCACGATGCACTGCATCGGTTGCCGCCTGCACCAGCTCGCCGGTGTGCTCAAAGGTGAACCGGCGGGGCAAGGCCAGCGTCAGGTCAGCGAAGTAGCTTGTTCCGGCGCGCCGCACTCGCGCCTGTTCCACGCCGAGTACGCCCGGCACACGTTCCACTTCGTTCAGGATGCGGCGACGCGTTTCAGCAGGAATTTCATCCGACAGCACGCTCACTGCCTCGCGGCCCAGGCGTAGAGTCAGGCGCAGAATCATTAGCGAAACTACCACCGCCGCCAGAGGATCAGCGAAGCGCAGCGCGGCGATGCCGAACTGCATGCCCACCCAACTGGCGCCAAGCCCAGCGAGCACCGCCACCGACGACCAAATGTCCGAGGCAAAGTGAAAAGCGTCGGTAGCCAAGGCAGAAGATCCGGTCCGGTCCGCCACTGCACGCAGCCGGCGCGACCGCCAGAAGTCCACGCCGATGGAGCACACCACCACCGCGGCAGGCCATCCCAGGTCATGCAATTCCTTTGTGGGATGAATGATCCGTTGAATCGCCTCCCAGATGATCCACGCGCTGGAGGCGGCCATCAGAATCACTTCGCCGAATGACGAGATGTTTTCGAACTTGCCGTGGCCGTAAGTGTGGTCCTCGTCGGCCGGCTTGTCGCTCACCTGCACAGAAAAGAAAGTAAGCGTCGAGCCCACCATGTCCAGCCCGCTGTGAGCCGCGTCTGACAACACGCCCAGCGAGCCGGAGAACAGCCCTGCGGCCAACTTCAACAATGTCATGGCCGCTGCCGCCAGCATGGAGTGCAACGCCACCTGGCGCTTCTCGGCGGAAAACACGGCTACTTTGGAGGCTTCAGAGATCATCGCTCTTAGGCTACAGCGCCGCGCCGCGCCGTGTACAACCCGGCAATGCCGAAGGTATAGGGTTGCCACGCGCACTCGTCATAGCCTGCGGTCGTCATCAACCCCAGCATCGCAGGCGGCGGCGGAAAGTTGCCTACTGAAGCGGGCAGATAGTTGTATGCTCCCGCCTTACCGCAGATCGCACGCCCGATGGCCGGCAGCACGCGGCGAAAGTAAACGGCGTAAGCCTTCCCGATAGCCCGCCCGGCTCGCTGAACTCCAGAATCCCCAACTGCCCACCCGGCTTCAGCACGCGGTGGAACTCCCTGAGGCCCGCCTCGTAGTTGGCCAGATTCCTGAAGCCGAAGGCCGAGACAATCAGATCCAGCGACTCGGAACGCAGCGGCAGATGGAGCGCGTCCGCTTCGAGCGGGATTGCGCACGGCTCGCCCGCGTCGCGCGCTGCAAATTTTTGCGCGCCACGGCTCAACATGACCCGCGCAAAATCCGCAGCCAGAATCGGGCGCGCGCCCCGTGGCCTGCGCTTGAGAAGGGCCATGGTCATGTCGCCCGTGCCGCAGCAGATGTCCAGCACCGCCGCATCGGGATTGGCGAGCACCGCGCGAAACTGTCGCGCCGCCCGCCACCACCACAGTCGGTCCACATTGGCCGAGAGCACATGGTTCAGCAGATCGTATCGCGGCGCAATCGAATCAAACATCTCCCGCACGGCTTCTGCCGCGCTGACTTCATCGGTTGCTCCCTGCGGTTTGGCTCCGGTGGTGGTCATCAGGAATGCAGCTCCGCTGCCTGCGTCAGCATATAGCCCACTGCGGCCTCCAACTCAGCCGGCGTCACATCTTCCACCACGCCCGCATCGCCGATGCCCACCGGAAGCACAAAGCGCGTGACTCCGCCGACGTTTTTCTTATCGCCCACTGTAGCTGCCACCACTTTAGGCACGCGCAGCTTCAGGGGCGGCAGCGGCCCGTAGAGAGCTATCAAGTTTTCCAGCCGCTCGAACTGTGCGCGAGAAATCGTTCCGCGCTGGCGTGCGACGTAGAGCGCGGCAACCATGCCCCAGCCCACAGCCTCGCCGTGTAGCAAAACTTTGTAACTTGTGGCTTGCTCCAGCGCGTGGCCCACCGTGTGGCCAAAGTTCAGAATCATGCGCAGGCCGCGCTCGCGCTCATCCTGATTCACCACCCCGGCCTTCATGCGGATCGATGCGGCAATCACCTTCTCAAGAGCTTTGGCGTCGCGCCCCAGCACATCGTCCGCGTGTTCTTCCATGAAGCGCACCAGCGAGCGGTCGCGGATGATGCCCGCCTTTACGCTCTCCATCTGCCCGGCGCGCAACTCGCGCTCCTGCAGCGTCGCCAGCACGCCGATATCGGCAAAGACCGCCAGCGGATGGTAAAAGCTGCCCACCAGATTCTTGCCTTCGGGCAAATTCACGCCGGTCTTGCCGCCTACGGACGAATCCACCTGCGCCAAAAATGTGGTGGGAACCTGCACATAGGGAATTCCGCGCATGAAGATCGAGGCCAGAAACCCGCCCACATCGCCCACAATTCCGCCGCCGAAAGCAATCAGCAGGCTGCCGCGATCGCCACCCGCGCGGGCCATCTCCCGCAGCAGGGTTTCTACGTTCTTAATTGTTTTTTGCTCTTCGCCAGGTGGGAGAAACAGCACAATCGGCGGCTCGGCGAACGAAGCCAGAAAAGGCTCATTCCACAGCGCCCATATCGGCGCCGAGGTCAGCACAAATACCCGCCGCGGCAGCTTGCCATGAACGCGCTCGATGCGCCGGGCCAGTGTCTCCACCAGCCCGCTGCCTGCTACTACGTCGTATTTAGCCGAAGGTGTCTCTACTCGTATCGTTTGCACAGTACTCTAATCCTAAAGCACCCTAATCACGGGAGCGGCTGAACGCATTTCACCCTAGCCAAAACAGCGGAACAAGTCCCAGCGCGGCTAGAGCCAGCAGCATTGCCAAACTCTGGATACCGGTCTTGCGGCCGGCGAGGCTGAAGGAGTAAATCCCTTTGATGACATTGTTGCTGACGGCGGCGATGGCGATAGCGGCGGCGGCGACTTTGAACGCAGTGGGAACGGGAGCGGCCTGCGTCATTCCCATGATGAACGGATCAACGTCGCTGACTCCCATGAGAACGGCCAAGGCATTTACTCCCGTTCTTCCCAGATAAGTGACGGCTAACTGAGTGGCGACCAGCATGGCGAGAAACAGTCCCGCAAAAAGGAACGCGGTCATCAGTTCCAGCGGGTTCTTGGGATCGGCTTCCCGCTGAATATCCTGTGCGCTTTTATCCGCACGGCGCGTCCAGAGCCAGCCGAAGCCAACTGCCAGAGCAGCCAGTACAAGAAATGGAATGTAAAGCAGGAGCATCAATTGCCGGTTGAAGAGCGCAAGCAGAATGACGAGGCGCACGTACATGACGCCGGAGGCAATAAGAATTCCGCCTGCGAAGAGATGCGGCTGTTGCTCGCGCGCAGCCCGGCGTGCCATGACTACGGTAGTGACTGTGGAGGAATAAGCGCCACCCAGCAGCGCCGCCAACACAATTCCGCCCTGCCCCTTGGTCATCTTCTGCAAAACATAACTGAGATAGGAGATGGCGCTGATGGCCACAACCACTAACCAGGTTTTGAAAGGGTTGATATGGAACGGGGGGTAGTCCTGATTAGGCAGGATGGGCAGGATAACTCCGCTGAGGAAGAGAAACTTGGAAAAGGTAAGAATTTCGTTGGGCGCGATGCGTGCTGCCAGTTTCTCAAGCGCAGCCTTCAGATCGAGCAATAGCAAGCTGGCAACGCCCAGTGCGGTAGCGATCCACAGGTGCCCGTAGCAAACCAGCGCACCCACGAGAAATGTGGCCAAACCGGACATTTCGGTGGTAACTCCGGCTGTCTCGCAGGTGGAAATCTTGTGCCAGTAAGAGACAAGCAGAAATGCGGCGACGACCAGAAAGCCGATGGCCACCGGCAGCATCTGCGGGCCTGAAATGAGAGCGGCGGAATAACCAATCAGGCCAATCAGCGGAAAGGTGCGCACCCCTCCGAAAGAATAAGACGAGCCGTTGGCCTTACGCTCCTCGCGCTCCAGTCCTATCAGGAATGACAAGAAGAGAACCAGAACAATCTGCACAGCCTCTGACGGCAACTGCTTGTAAATCTCCATTCGAATCGTCCTCTGAATTTAATCTGCTAGACAGCTTACACTGTGTCACCGCTGAGTGGCGCGAGTTTTGCTTTCGCGACTACAGATTTGTTTCGCCAATCATCCGCAAAACAACCCTGCAAACGCAAAGCGGCGGAGCTATTAAGCTCCGCCGCCTGTGCTATCCGCCGCCTGAATTCGCGGCTATTGTTTACCGATGTTCGCCACCAGGGTGTCCGCCGGCAGGATGTCCACCACCATGAGGTCCACCGTGT
This sequence comes from Occallatibacter sp., assembly GCA_049520075.1. GTDB lineage: Bacteria > Acidobacteriota > Terriglobia > Terriglobales > Acidobacteriaceae > Telmatobacter. The sequence continues at coordinate 38,290 of JBEKQD010000052.1, forward strand.
TCGCCACCGCCATGCGGTCCACCGTGAGGTCCACCATGTTCGCCACCGCCATGGGGTCCGCCGTGGGGTCCGCCACGCTCTCCGCCTCCGTGCGGTCCACCGTGCGGCCCGCCGTGGCCACGATCATCGTAGCCGTGAGCATAATGACCGTGCTCGGCCTCCCAGCCGCCGCGTCCGTGGTAGCGGCCACCGCCCTCACCATGGAAGCGATGTCCGCCCCAACCGTGAGCGTAGCCCCAGCCGGCCCAAGGGCCTACGCCGAGGAAGATGCCGTTGTAGAAGTACCCCGGCCCGTAAAATCCATAGGGCGCGCAACCATAGGGCGGATATTCATAGTAGCCCCACTGACAGACGGGTGGAACGCCGATTTCGACGGCAATCTGAGCTTTCGCGGCTGGGACAATGACCAGTCCTGAAAGCAATACTGCCGCTCCGAGTAGAGTTTTGAGTCCTCGCATATGTGACCCCTCCTGAGGTATCTGCGATTGCCTGTGTTGCGTGCTACGCTCTGTTGCCGTTCGGGAAGCCTGGGCAACAGCATCTGCCGTAAGGGTTTTTGAATCCGCTCCTGAAATTCCTTCACGACGCCGGAGTTGCAGCCGAACCTTTGTAAAACGATTTGACTCTAGCAGCAAGGCTCAATCCTGGGCAATAGAAATTTCGCGTCCTGTGTACCGCCGTCCTGTTCCGCTCCTGAGTGGTTATACACAGGATTGCGGAAAGAGTTGCGCAACGCCAGGAATAACTGTTCCCCGGCGCACAGTGATAGCCTCAAGCTTAATGGAAATTTCATCTCAAGTAGATTTTCTGGTGATGGGTGCGGGCGTAGCCGGGCTGCGCGCGGCGGTGGAGTTGGCGCGTTACGGTTCTGTTTTGGTGGTCACAAAGGAGTCCGTGGCCGAGTCCAACACGCACTATGCGCAAGGCGGAATTGCGGTCGCCACGGAAGGCGACCAGGACATCTCGCTGCACCTGGAAGACACGATGAACGCGGGCGATGGGCTGGTCTATCGTTCCGCGGCCCAGGTTCTGGTGGCCGAAGGACCGGTGCGCGTGGCCGAGTTGATTGAGTGGGGCGCGAACTTTGATCGTGCAGACGGCGACAAAGGCGGCGAGCTGCTGCGCACTCGCGAGGGCGCGCACTCCCGCGCACGCATACTGCACGCCAATGGCGACGCCACGGGAGCCGAAATCAGCCGCTCGCTGGCGGCATTTGCGTTGGCGCATGAGCGCATCCGCTTTGCCGAGTGGACTACGGTCACCGGCCTGGTTGTCGCCGACGGCCGCGTGATTGGTGCAGACCTACTCAACTGCGAGCGCCGCCCACAGCGCATTTTGGAGCGAGTCAGTGCTCGCTCGGTGCTGGTGGCCGCAGGTGGCGCGGGCCAAGTCTACTCGGACACCACCAATCCCGCCGTTGCTACCGGCGACGGCATCGCATTGGCCGCACGGGCCGGAGCCGCGCTGGCCGACATGGAGTTCTATCAGTTCCATCCCACCGCGTTTTCGCTTACCGGCGCGCCGCGCTTTCTGCTCTCTGAGGCTCTGCGTGGCGAGGGAGCAATCCTGCTGAACGATCGCGGCGAGCGCTTCATGGAACGTTATCACCCGCTGTTGGAACTCGCTCCCCGCGATGTGGTGGCACGAGCCATTACGCGCGAAGGGATAGGCTCTGCGCCGGGTGAATTTCGCGTGGTGCATCTGGACATGCGTTCCGTGAAAGGCATCGATCTGCACCATCGCTTTCCCGGTATCAGCGCTTTTCTGGCAAAGTATGGCCTCGACCTGGGACGCGACCTGATCCCTGTGCGTCCGGCCGCACATTATTTGATGGGCGGCATCCGCACGGACTTGTTTGGCCGCACCAATTTGCCCGGACTTTATGCCGCCGGAGAAGCTGCCTGCACAGGAGTTCACGGCGCAAACAGGCTGGCCTCGAACTCACTGCTCGAAGGCCTTGTATTCGGAGCGCGAGCCGCGCAGGCGATGCTCGATGACAAACCCCCGCAGGGACAGAATGCTGAGGCGCCTTTGCCGCAACACGCGCAGTTAACCGGGGAAGAAGAGACTCGATTGGAAGAAATCATCACCACGCTGCAAGCCTCTATGTGGGCCTACGCCGGGCTACTGCGCGACGAACAAACTTTGCGGCAGGGTTTTGCCGCGCAAGAGTCGTGCGCTGCGGATCTGGAGCAGCTCGGGCAAGGCAAGCAAAGCAGGCGGCTTGTCGAAGCTCATGCGATGAGCGGCGTGGCGCGCGTCATTCTGGCTTCGGCGCTGGCCCGCACCGAGAGCCGTGGCGCTCACTTCCGTAACGATTTTCCAAAGCGTGATGACGAAAACCTCCGCAAACATTCGGTTGTTGGAAGCGATGGAAAGGTAGTTTTCGAAGAGTGGTAAAAGTCGGCTTCTAGCCTCTAGCTGCTAGCTCTTAGTTTCGGCAGAGCTACAGGCTATTTGTCCTGTTCCCTGCGATCCAGGACACGACAGCGCAAACCGAAAGCACCGCTCCCACCACCGCCAGCGACAATGTAATGGGTACATCGATCCAGCGGACAGCTATCATCTTCAACGCGACAAACGCTAGTATTGCGCCCAGGCCGTAATGCAGATAGCGGAAGCGATCCAGCAACGAAGCCAGCGCAAAATATAGCGAACGCAGGCCGAGAATGGCGGCGATATTCGAGGTGTAGACCACGAAGGGGTTATGGCTGACGGCCAGCACGGCGGGAATGGAATCGAACGCAAACAAAACATCAGTGATTTCGACGGCCAGAATTACCGGAAGCAGAGAGCCGTTGGCCGGCTGCAGTTTGTGAATCAGATTCCGAAGAGTCCCGGGCGCTTCAGGTATTGCAGCGCGAGTTGAGCCACCGCGCACGAGCCGCCATGCGGCGTAGAGCAGAATCAAGCCGAAGACCCAGGTGATCCAGCTAAAGCGCCGAAGCAGCGTGATGCCAGCGGCAATGAACAGCGCGCGCAGCACCACCGCTCCAGCCACGCCCCAGAGCAGAGCCGTATGCTGACGTTGTGGCGTGATGTGGAAGCCCTGAAAGATGATGAGGAAGACGAAGAGATTGTCCACGCTGAGCGAGGCTTCGATGGCGTAGCCTGCTACGAATTCGAGCGCCGGCTGCCGACCCATGACAACAGCCACCCACGCCGCAAAGCCGGTTGCGACCGCGACAAGGAGAGCCGTCCAGAGCCACGCGAAAATTGCGGTGCGCCGCGATTCGCGCTGACGGCCAGCGAGAAGCGAATCCGCTAGCAGCAGCGCCGCAACCACCGCATGAAATCCCAGCCACCAAACCCAGGAAACGCCCGCAATCATCAATGCCAACCTTTAGGAGTGCCGGCCGGTCTTGTTCAGCTCTTTGTAAAAGCCCAGATCCGCGCCGTTGAGCGTCTTGACGATATAGAGAATCTGTCCGTAGTGAATTGCGAAGTGATCCACTACATGGTAAACAGCTCGCAGGCCGGTGACGTTATAACCCTGGATCTCGTACTGCGCAACCAGATCGTCGGGGGTAAGTCGCGCAAGAACATCCGACACCTGCTGCAACGTTGCGCCCAGGCGATCAAGGAGCACGGAGGCCGGGATCAGCTCCCGCTCGGCAAATTCCACTGGCCGGTTTCGATTGTCTTCCAGCCGGTTGAACGACGCTACGATCCACTGCCTAACATTTCCGTTCAGATGCAGCAAGAGATTGCCAATGCTGTTGCAGGCATCGTTTGGCCGCCACCAGACTTGCGCATCGGTGAGCGGCCCGACGCACTCGCGCAACCGCGGCAAGTATAGTTCCAGCAGTGTGTGGCGAGAAGATTCAAGGAAAAGAGTAGCAACGTCTGCCTGATTGGATGTCATCGGAAAATCCTCCCTTCAAGGCTATGGGAAAAGCTTATCGCTGATCGATCAGCCGAATCGTCTCCATAAAGACATCGCCGTCGATCGTCAGGCTATGCGCGCTGATCTTGTCCATGGTGTCTTTGTCGGTGTGGTGGTAACTGTTATTTGGGCCGTAGTCCAGATCGATGATATCGATGGACGGCACGCCGCGCCGGAGGAAAGGCAGATGGTCGTCCTCAATCGCTCCGTCCGTCTTGAAGAAATACTTTTCATAGCCAAATTTCTTCACCGCTTGCCGGACGAGTGCGACCAACCAGTCGGTGGATTGCGATTCACGCAGAATGTCGAGGTCCTTGTCGCCGATCATGTCGGCCAGAATAAAGGCCTTTATCTTTCCCAGCGTTCCGTCGCGCGCCCATTTGGCGGCCAGATGCTTTGTGCCGTAGACCGAGTCGGAATCGGTCCAGCTCTTAATCGCCTCTTCGCCGTCGTCGAAGACCAGCCACACCGAGTAGCCGTCGAGCATCTTTCCGCCGGCTGTCTCGGCGCGAAGCCGGTCGGCGATGGCCATCAGCAGCCCGGTTGTCGACCCGCTGTCGTTTGCGCCCACATAGTTGATGTTCTTGAGCCAGTAGTTGGTCTCGTAGTGCGTGGCCAGCACAATGACGCCGTTCTTCTTGCCGGGATAGCGCACGATGAAGTTGCGCATGGCCACCGGGCCAATAGGCGTCGATGCGGTGAAGGCATCCTCTTCGAGTTGGTCGTGGCGAAAGTGGTTGCGCAGGAATTCCTCGGCCTTCGCGTGCCCTGGGCTGGTCGGCCAGCGCGGCCCAATAGCCACAAACTGGCGCGCATATTCGAGCGCCGCAGACCCGTTGAAGTGTTGCTGTGCGGGGGCGGCAATCGGCACGGAAAAAAGAAACAGCATCGCCGTCGCAATTCTCTTCATACGCGGAATACAAACAAAGGATCGTGCTATCCCACCCTTGCCGCAAAAACAAAAACGCGGCGAGGATGGGGCACCCAACAATTGTTCCGGCATCATCTTCCAAAAGGAAAAGAAACTCATTGTGCGGCCTCTTTCTTTTTGCGCCGCGATGGATGAACCCACCATGCCACGCCGATGCCGATCAGATAAAGCACCAGCATGGGAACAGCGTAGATGCACATGGTCCACGGGTCTGGGCTGGGGCAGATGACGGCCGCGACAACGAAGACCGCCAGAATGGCGTAGCGGATATTTCTCCAAAGAAAGCGCGGACTGACGATGCCGAACAGAGCCAGAAAGAAAATCAAAATCGGCAGCTCAAAGCTGATGCCCAGCCCCAGGATGATCGACAAAAAGAAGCTGGAATACTCCTCAATGGTGACCATGGGCGTGAAGTTGTGGCCGAAATTCACGATGAGGATTTGCATCGCACCGGGCAACACGTAGTAGTAGCCGAAGGCCGCGCCAGACAGAAACAGTCCCACGGTGGCCGCCATGAAGGGAATCACAAACCGCTGCTCCTTTTTGTAGAGCCCCGGCGCAATGAAGAGCCACACCTGGAAGAGAATGAAGGGTGAGGACAGAATTGCGCCGCCGATCAGCGAAACCTGCAAGTCCAGGTTAAGCGGGTCCATGGGGTGAGTGAAGACCAGCGTCTTGCCAATGTGAACGAGCGGCGCCTGAATGAACGCGACAAGCCGGTCGTGAAAGGTCCAGGCTGCAACAAAACCCAGCGCGAGAAAAATGGCGGAGCGGACGATGCGCTTGCGCAACTCGTCCAGGTGTTCCATCAGGCTCATGCCGGGCAGTTCAGCGCGCTGCGTCACGGCCGCTCGTGCTTTGCCGATTGCCTCCGCGGGATCAACCATTGGGAATCTCCGGATCGATAGGAGCTTTCTTTGCTCGTGCGCGCGGCTTACGCTTAGGCTTTTCGGCGCTTGCCGTTGGACTGGCTTCTTCAGCGGCTGGAGAATCGGACACAGCCTCCGCAGCCGGGCTGCCCGGGCGCGCCGCCGGAACAGGCTCGCCAGTTGAGGGCGGCAGAATTCGCGGATATGCTTCCTCCGCCCTGGCTTCAGCAGCGGCTCCGATTATGGGCGGATAGACGGCTTCATTAGGATAAGGACTAGCGATTGTGACGGGTACCGCGGCTCCCGCTTCCAGGGCAGGAGAGACAGTCTCAAATGTTCCCGCAACTTGCGCAGCAGTCGCCAGCGCACGCTGCCGCTCCTCGTCTTTCTTCCGCCGGTCAGCATCTTCGGCGCTGCGTAACTCCTCTTCCATCTGGAACTTGAAGTCGTTGGAGGCTTTGCGAACCTCATACATCAGCTTGCCGATCTGGCGGCCAATCTCGGGCAATCGTCGCGGACCGAAGACCACCAGCGCCATCACCATCAGGATCAACGAATCCCACATCCCCAGGTTGGCAACTTCAATTGGCGGCGTCATTCCCATGAAGGCTTATGATACCTTCCCGCGCACGGGGCGAACAAACGTACGGTCGCTGGCTCCATATCCTGACGAGGCACCGCGGCCCCGTTGCATCGATTGACTAATGAAGGAGATAGGTGCTCGGCAACCAGTCTCATTTGAATTCTCCGTGAAGCTCTTGTTAAAATAGCAGTCAGTGGGCGGGGTCTTTGCCGGGTCGGATTCTCGAATCCTATGGCTTTGAGCCGCGTCCAACTAGAAGTAAGGCTTGCAACAACCCCGTAGGTGGGGGCTTCTGTGAAGCGGTTAGCCGCAAGTGCTGACAGGTCTTCAACAAAGCCAGTGCATCTACTGCAAGCTGGAATTGCTTTCAACATCCCCGTCCGCTGCTCAGAAGTAAGAGCGAGCTGGACTGAAGGCGGAAGACGGTGAATCTGGTTCTCGACGATCTGACGGCGGCCTCGCCGGAGGCTGGCAGTGCTTGCAGCCTCGAAAACTACCTCGTGCTGCCCGACCATACCATGGACGAGCGCATAGCCAAAGCCCGCGCCAAGCTTGGCGCCACAACCCTCCTTCTTGGTCACCATTACCAACGCGACGAAGTAATCCGCTTTGCCGACGCGAC
>JBEKQD010000053.1:0-30094 GCA_049520075.1 Occallatibacter sp.
ACTCGTCGCTCCGCTTGTCGACCAGCTCAGCGTGCTGCTGGAACCGGAAGTGATAGTTGAAGGGCTGGGTGTGAAGGAGTTGATCGTTGGTACGCTCCCCGCATTTACCGTAACGGTTTGCGATGAAGTGACTGAGCCGGAGGCATTTGTTGCTGTCAGCGTATAGGTAGTTGTCGTCGTAGGACTCACACTCGTTGAATTGCTCGGCGATGTGGAAGTGAACGTCCCCGGCGTGATGGCGATACTCGTCGCGCCGTTCGCTGTCCAGCTCAATGTGGTGCTAGAACCTGAAGCGATGCTAGCGGGGTTGGCTATGAACGAAACGATTGTTGGCGGGGTAGTTACCGTAACAGTTTGCGTAGATGTCACTGAGCCCGCTGCGTCCGTTGCGGTCAGCGTATAAGTGGTCGTCGCCGTAGGACTGACGGTTGTCGAACCGCTCGCCGATGCGGACGTGAATGTCCCCGGCGTGATGGCAATACTGGTCGCTCCGCTTGTCGACCAGCTCAGCGCGCTGCTGGAACCCGAGGCGATACTTGCGGGACTGGATGTGAAGGAGCTGATCGTCGGTACGCTTCCTGCATTTACGGTAACTGTTTGCGTAGATGTGACCGAGCCTGCGGCATCTGTTGCTCTCAAGGTATAGGTGGTAGTCGTTGTAGGACTAACGGTTGTTGAACCGCTTGCCGATGTGGACGTGAAAGTCCCTGGCGTGATGGCAATACTCGTCGCGCCGTTTGTCGACCAGCTCAGCGTACTGCTGGAACCCGAGGCGATACTTGCGGGGCTGGGTGTGAAGGAGCTGATCGTTGGTACACTTCCCGCATTTACCGTAACGGTCTGAGTAGATGTGACTGAGCCCGCCGAATCTGTAGCTGTCAGCGTATAAGTGGTCGTCGCCGTAGGACTGACGGTTGTCGAGCCGCTCGCCGATGCCGACGTGAATGCTCCCGGCGTGATGGCAATACTCGTCGCTCCAGTTGTCGACCAACTCAGCGTGCTGCTGGAACCGGAGTTGATGCTTTCCGGTTCGGCCGCAAACGAATTGATCGTTGGTTTGTTTTCCGCGTTTACGGTAACGGTTTGCGTGGATGCGACGGAGCCCGCAGCATCTGTTGCTGTCAGCGTATAAGTGGTTGTCGCCGTCGGACTGACGATTGTTGAACCGCCCGCAGATGTGGAAGTGAATGTCCCTGGCGTGATGGCAATACTCGTCGCTCCGCTTGTCGACCAGCTCAGCGTGCTGCTGGAACCGGAGTTGATGCTTTCCGGTTCGGCCGCAAACGAATTGATCGTTGGTTTGTTTTCCGCGCTTACGGTAACGGTTTGCGTTGAAGTGACTGAGCCGGAGGCATTTGTTGCTGTCAGCGTATAGGTAGTTGTCGTCGTAGGACTCACACTCGTCGAATTGCTCGGCGATGTCGAAGTGAATGTCCCCGGCGTGATGGCGATACTCGTCGCGCCGTTCGCTGTCCAGCTCAATGTGGTGCTGGAACCAGAAGCGATGCTAGCGGGATTGGCTATGAACGAAACGACTGTTGGTGGGGTAGTTACCGTAACGGTTTGCGTAGATGTCACTGAGCCCGCTGCGTCCGTTGCTGTCAGTGTATAAGTGGTCGTCGCCGTAGGACTGACGGTTGTCGAACCGCTCGCCGAAGTGGACGTGAACGTCCCCGGCGTGATGGCAATACTCGCCGCTCCGCTTGTCGACCAACTCAGCGTAGTGCTGGAACCCGAGTTGATGCTTGTGGGACTGGCTGCGAAGGAGCTGATCACTGGTACGCTTCCAGTGCTGTTTACCGTAACGGTTTGCGTAGATGTGACTGAGCCGGCAAGATTAGTCGCTGTCAGTGTATAGGTGGTTGTGACTGTTGGACTCACACTCGTTGAACCGTTCGCCGATGTGGACGTAAATGTCCCCGGCGTGATGGCAATACTCGTCGCTCCAGTTGTCGACCAACTCAGCGTGCTGCTGGAACCGGAGTTGATGCTTCCAGAATCGGCCGCGAAAGAGTTGATCGTTGGCGCAGAGACATTTCCAGGGGGATTAGTAGAACCAGTTCCAGTGGAAAGCATTGGTGAAATCGACGAGTTGCAGCCCGCTAGCAAGACACAGGCAAATAGGTAGTAAAAGCGGTTCATCGTATGGCCTCGTGCAATTGCGTTGCACGCCAGGGGCCAACTGATATCACGCTGAATCTGTTATTTGTTTACTGGATTTTCGAACGGAAGACATGCGAGTTGAAACTCACCTGCATTACCGATGAGAGGTCAATTAGAACTGAATGAGATAAGACACTTCATGTGGCGTAGAGCAGAATCCGTTGATTCGCAGGCCAGAATCTAACTAGGACAACAAGTTTCAGTCATAAGCGATCGAAACGCAGTTTGCAACGGCATGAAATCATCTTTCCTAGACACAAATGATGCATATCCAGTCGATCTCATAAAATGAGGAAGTGTGCGCGATTATCTAGTCAGAGAGGCTTGAGATCCCGGAAACTAAGCTCTCTTCTGTAAGAAGAACTCGTTGAGGAAGTAACGTTACCCTCAATTTTGATCTTCGACTCCAGATATTTCTTCTTGAGCCGCCTAGATACATTACCTACGTAACGGCGCAGTTATGCGCGGATCTGTTGCTAGAACAATAACCATTAGTTTTACTCATTTTTACAAAACACTAATCTAAGCGGGTCTTATAGAACCCTCAAAGATCGCGGCCTGTTCACGCTCCGGATTTCTTCTCGATTTTGGCCCATGAGTCTTTGAGCGGAAGGGTGCGATTGAAGACCAGATTCTCCGGCGTGGAATCAGGATCGATGCAGAAGTAGCCGACGCGCTCGAACTGGAAGCGATCCTCAAGTTTGGCGTTAGCGAGAGAAGGCTCAAGTTTGGCGCCCGTGAGAATCTCGAGTGAGTTGGGGTTGAGATTGTCGAGGACATCCTGTCCTTCTTCCAGGTCGTAAGGATCGGCCTTGGCGAAGAGCTTGTCATAGAGACGTATTTCTGCGGAGATGGCGTGCGCGGCTGAGACCCAATGCATGGTGGATTTGACCTTGCGGCCATCGGGAGAGTTTCCGCCGCGGCTGGCCGGATCATAGGTGCAGTGCACTTCAACGATGTTACCGTCCGCATCTTTCTCTACGCTTTGCGCTGTTACGAAATATGCGTTGCGGAGGCGAACTTCCTTGCCGGGCGACAGGCGATAGTACTTGGGCGGCGGAATCTCGCGGAAGTCTTCATGATCGATGTAAACCTCCCTGGAAAAAGGAACCTCACGGGTCCCAGCGGAGGGGTCTTCGGGATTATTGGCTGCCTCGACGAACTCTTGCTTGTCTGCGGGATAGTTGTCGATGACCAGCTTGAGCGGATGCAAGACGGCCATGGCGCGGCTGGCGCGGTGATTGAGGTCGTCGCGCTGAAAGTGTTCGAGCATTTCGACGTCGGTACTGCCGTTGGTGCGAGACACTCCACTGGCGGAGACGAAGGCGCGGATGGCTTCTGGGGTAAAGCCGCGGCGGCGGAGGCCGCAGAGAGTGGGCATGCGTGGATCGTCCCAGCCGTTTACGCGCTTTTCTTGCACGAGTTGGAGAAGCTTGCGCTTGCTCAGCATGGTGTAGGTGATGTTGAGGCGGTCGAATTCTGTCTGATTCGAAGGGAAGATGCCGAGCTGCTCGATATACCAGCGGTAAATCGGCTGGTGATCAGCGAACTCGAGCGTGCACATGGAGTGAGTGACGCGCTCGATGGAATCTGATTGTCCATGGGCATAGTCGTACATGGGATAGATGCACCACTCATCGCCGGTGCGCTGGTGCGAGGCGTGGAGGATGCGGTACATGACCGGATCGCGCATGTTCAGATTCGGCGACGCCATGTCGATTTTGGCTCTTAAAACTCGGGACCCGTCAGGGAATTCACCGGCCTTCATACGGGTAAACAGGTCGAGATTTTCTTCGATCGTGCGATTGCGATAAGGCGAGTCCTTGCCAGGTTCCGTCAGGGTACCGCGGTGCTGGCGAATCTCGTCGGCGGTCAGGTCGTCGACGTAGGCCTTGCCGGCCTTGATGAGCTTCAAAGCCCACTCGTAAAGCTGGCCAAAGTAGTCGGAGGCATAGCACAGGCGCTCCCAATCGAAACCGAGCCAGCGCACGTCAGCCATGATGGAATCGACGTACTCTTGCTCCTCCTTTTCGGGATTGGTGTCGTCGAAGCGCAGGTTTGTCTTGCCGCCAAATTCATCGGCGAGGCCGAAGTCGATGCAGATGGCCTTGGCGTGACCAATGTGGAGGTAGCCGTTGGGCTCAGGAGGAAAGCGGGTCTGGATCACGGCGTCGCCGTACTTCTTGGTGCGCACATCCTCGGCGATCATGTCGCGAAGGAAGTTGGAGGGAGCGGGAGCGTCGACAGTTGGAGTTTTTGTGCTTTCCGGATTCGAGTTGTTCATGGCTGAATTTATTATCCCATTTGCCGGAGACCTGGATTCATCCGTCACTGCCAGGCAGGGGTGACGCTTGAGATACACCTGTTGTCGTGCGAAGGCGCCGCGCACCGTGTACATAGAAGTACAGCGAAAAGTGGAATAAATGTTGTAAAAAGGCCCTAAATGGGCGGTTTTTGACGCCAATTGGGCAGAAAATACGCTTAAAAGGCCGGCTATCGGTCGTCTCCCAAATCTAAGAGGCGAGATCTGGGCGGCCCTTGGATTTTTGAAAGTGAGGGTATGTGTTCGATTCATTTTCCGAACCGAACCCAATCGCTAAAAAACTCCCGGGATCAGGTGCCAACGCACTTTGGCGCAATATTCCGTGTAGCCAGCCAGGTTTTGAGCGAGGAACTTTTCTTCGTCGAAGAGCCTCCAGACAAAGCCCAGGGTCATGAGGACGGAAGGGATGAGTCCCCAATACGAACCGAGCGCCAAGGACATTGCAATAAAATATACCGTTGCAGACGAATACATCGGGTTGCGCACGATTGCGTAAGGGCCGGTAGTGATCACTTTTTGCTCTTCACCGATCTCGACGGTCGCGGAAGCAAAAGAGTTTTCTTTGAACACACGGCACACCATCCACATGCTGGCTATGACGAGGAGATTGCCTCCAATGGAAAGCCACGTAGGCATGCTCGACCAGCCATAGCGGCGGTCAAGCCCGGGAACGACGAACGAGCCGATCCACACAAGCCCCATACACCAAACAATGACCTTCTGAATGGGCCGCTGCTCCGCGGCTACCCCGGTCTTCGATCTGTTCTCAAGGAGTGTCGGGTCTTTTGTTATAGAGAGCGTAAGGAGCGTACTGGTCACGGCGCCTACCGCAAGATAGACCCACGCCTGCCAATACTGAATCGTTCCCGCTGAGCGGAATAATAAAAGCCCTATCACAACAAGGCCGAAAAAAAGCATAACCCACATTTTCGCCTTAGGACTTTTCATGTGCTTCTTACCTCATGGCTTCCTGAGACGTCCTGCCATACTGCAACGGCTCATGCGAGCGATTGCAGCTTGGTTACCGCCTGGCGAATGCGCTCTAAACAAATCTCGCGACCAAGAACGGCCATGGTTCCAAAAAGCGGCGGCGCGTTTTTCCGCCCGCAGACGGCGACGCGAATGGGATGAAAGGCCTGCCCGGCCTTTAGACCAAGTTGTGCAGCGGCAGCACGAAGAGCCTGGTCGAGCGAATCGTGGTCGAAGGCTACGGCAGGCAAAACTTCGAGAGCGTGCCGGAGGACACGGAGAGCCATAGCGGCATCGCCACCCTTGGGCGGAATCAGCTCGGCTGGATCGTATGGAGCGAGTTCTTTCAGAAAGAAGAAGTCGACAGCAGCGGCGGCTTCGCCGAGGAGTTTGATGCGTTCGCGAATGAGCGGAGTAACGGCGAGGATTTTTTCAGGCGTTGTCTCAAAACCGGCCTGCGCGAAGATCGGCGCGAGCTGACGGCTGAGCTCGTCGACCGGCAAAGAACGAATGTACTCCGAGTTGAGCCAGACGGCCTTGGGGTCGAACGGGTCATCTTCAGAAAAATTGATGACGGCGTTGGAGCGGTTGACAGCTTCAAGGGTAAAGGCATCGCGCAGTTCGTCGAGCGGCATGAATTCGCGGTCGTTTTTGGGTGACCAACCGAGAAGGCAAAGGAAGTTGACGAAAGCCTGAGGCAGAAATCCGGCGTCGCGGTAAGTGGTCACACTCACGACTGGCCCATGCTTGCGCTTGGAGAGCTTGGTACCGTCTGGGGCGACGAGTAGAGGAAGATGGGCGAACTGGGGCGGCTGAGCGCCAAGGCCTTCGAAGATGAGCAGGTGCTTGAAGGTATTGGTGAGGTGATCCTGACCGCGAATGATGTGGGTAATATTCAGATCAGCGTCGTCTACGCAGGACGCTAGGTGATAAGTGGGAAATCCATCCCATAACCCCAACGACGAAGACCTGTCGTCGGGGACCCCTACTGAACGCAGCAGCGCGAAGTCTTCAACTTCGTCGGTGAGCTTGGATTGGGCACCATAAACATTATCGACAAAGCTCAAGGTACGGTCTTGGCCGCGGGGAACGCGATAGCGGAGAGCGAACGGCTCGCCCGCAGCGGCGCGGCGGTCGGACTCTTCCCGGGACATTTCCCTCATTCCGGGGTTGAAGAGCCATGCGCCCTGCGCGGACGACTGATTATCATCGCCCGAATGTGCTGGGGTGAAGTCGCGATAGGCGAGCCCCTTGGCAAAAATGGCTTCAGCCTGCCTGCGGTGCAAGTCGAGGCGCTCCGATTGCTTGTACTCTTCGTCCCATGAGAGGTTCAGCCAGCGCAGTCCTTCGAAAATGGACTGCACGCTGGCCTCGGTGTTGCGCTCAACATCGGTGTCGTCCAAACGCAACACCAGGGTTCCATTGTTGTGGCGGGCAAAGAGCCAATTGAAGATGAAGGTGCGCGCCCCGCCCACGTGCAGGAAGCCGGTGGGCGAGGGTGCAAAACGGACGCGGGGAGTTTTTTGTAAAGAGGGGGCCGTATCAGACATCGTGATTGTATGTTACCAATCGCGGCGGCTGCGATGCTCCCTCTTCGGCTGACGCAAGCCGGATTAAACTCTCGGCGGCGGCGGCGGATAGGGTGGTTGCGGCTGCCAGCCAACCGTGGGCGCGGGCACCACTTTCCATTCGGCAAAGGCCAGAAAGTAATACAGGAAGAGATTGCCAAATGGAACGACATACAGAAGCGAGAGCCAGGGCGAGAAGCCGGCCTTCTTGAGGATGAACCAGAAAGGCACAATGACGATGACAAGGCAGACCACAATGATGACTGGAATGAGCGCCAAAGCGACCATGACCAGATGCTTGATGACCGCCGGGTCAGGCTGATTCTGCAACAGAAACGCCAAACATTGCATACAGGAGACTCCAGAATAGAGATGAGAACTCGCTGCAACGGTATCGCCAAATGCCGGAATTCGCAATGCTTATTTTGAGCGCAGGCAAAATGCGGATCGGCTCAGACATAGCGCCGGGGATTCAGCATCGCCAATTCCCCGCTCTCTGCCCTAGGTAATTTCCTCTGTATCGTAGACCAGGCCGCGTTTTTTCGGCACGCCGTGAACCGAGCTGAGCAGGTCTTCGACAACATCTTCAAGTTGGCGCTGGGTTTCGATGACCGCGCTCATACTCTTGAGGTCTTCAGGTTCGATGGCGCGCTCGACCAAAGCGATGGCATGGCACTGGGCAACGCGATCAAGCTTGAGCCCTTCCGGAGTTTTGGCTTTGATGCTCACCTGGTCGATGCCAAGTCCCAGCAGGTCGGCGAGGTGCGCCCGCATCGCGCCGGAGACAGGAGAGATCTTGGGTGCAGCCAGAATCAGCGTGGTGTCGATGTTCACAATGCGGTAGCCAGCGGCTTGCAGCGTTTCCAGAGCCAGATTGAGAAAGATGGCTGAGTCGGCATTCTTCCAGCGCGGATCACCTGGCGGGAAGAAGGTGCCGATGTCGCCCGCGGCAATCGAGCCGAGCAGCGCATCGGTAACTGCGTGCAGCAGGACGTCGCCGTCCGAGTGGCCCTCCAGGCCCTCCGGGTGGTCAAGCGGAAGCCCACCGATGCGCAGAGGCACGCCCCGTTTGAAAACGTGCGAGTCATAGCCAAATCCGATGCGTGTTTCCATAGTCTCCGTGCCGCCCCTTAGAAATGACCCGCAATGATATTGATCTTGCCTAACCGAAATCAGCGATTGCGCTGGCGCAGATAGAATTCGGCCAACTCCAGATCGCCGGGTTTGGTGATCTTCAGGTTAACCTCGGAGCCGTGGACGACGGCGACCGGGTGGCCAGCGCGCTCCACAACTGAAGCCTCGTCGGTGCCCACAAATCCATCGGCCACGGCCTCGGCAAAGGCGCTCTTAAGCATTCCGTAGCGGAAGCCCTGCGGAGTCTGCGCCAGCACCACAAACTCGCGCGGAATGGTTGAAGTAATCAGCGCCCCGTGCGCGGTTCGCTCGACCTGTTTGATGGTGTCCACAGCAGGCAGACCTACGATGGCCGCTCCGTGCTCGATGACCGCATCAATCGTCCGGTCGATAGTGGCCGCGTCGATCAGCGGCCTTACCGCGTCATGCACCAGGACAATGTCGTCGGGCTCCGCGGGCAGCGCAGCCAGAGCGTGCGAAACAGACTCCTGCCGGTTGTCGCCGCCCTCGACCACGCGAACCCGGCCGGCAAAACCGTACTTGCCCTCGTACTCGGCAATCTGAGCCTGGACGCGCTCAATCTCGGTCTTGCGCACAGCCACATAAATCGCCGTTACCCGCTCCACTGAAGCGAATGCATGCAGCGAATGAATCAGGATGGGAACCCCATCCAACGCCAAAAATTGTTTAGGCTGCGGCCCGGCCATCCGGGTTCCCAGCCCCGCAGCGGGGAGAATCACAAAAACTTGCATATCGGCTGGAGTATACAAGCTGGCTGTTCATTTTGCCATGCTTTAATTCAAACTTCGCTCTCCAGAACGCACCGCCCAGGCGAAGTTCCGGTTGCTTTTGTAGGTAGCACGCGAGGCGGGAAAGTAGAAATTGTAGGACCAGGCGCAGCCCGAGCAGTTGCTCGCGGCCTCGGAGCCAAGCCAGTATCTCTTGTATGGGCTTATCGCCAGGTTTGTGAATGGACCCGTCTTCACAGGCGGGGCGTTCTTATCGAAATTGCCGTGAGAGGCATTTCCCAATTCGCCATAGTAGAGATGCCCCATTTCGCCAGTGGCGCAACGGTCAGAGTCGCCGCAAGCAGGATCTGCCGCCGGAAGCCTCCAGCCGGTCAAGCCGGCGAAGCCTCCCTTTTCATTCAGGCTTGTGGCCCAGGCAACAGCTTCGTCCCAGGTTTTCTCGCCCCCGGCGCCCGCATCCTTCAACCAACTCAACTGCGTGTCGGTGTCATAGACTGTCCCGTCGTGCATATCCACGAGCTTGGCATGGGCTGGAATGGATAGCCCGATAGCTAAGGCCAATAGGCAGGAGAAGCCCGTCATCGCTTTCATGGCATATCCTCCCGCGGCCATTATATTCATCTTGGCTTTTGCTCAGTCTGCACAAACGGGCACACTCACCGGCGAGATGCCGCATCGTCCCGTTATGATCTTGGGGTGCGCCCAACTTTGCCCATCGATACGAGATTGCTCAAGCCAGGGCTTCGTCTGGCCGTGGGCCTTTCAGGCGGAGCGGATTCTGTTGCCCTGTTACGCGCACTGGCAGAACGAAGCAAAGAACTGGGCCTGGTGTTGCACGCCGCCCATTTGCACCACGGCCTTCGCGGAGAAGAGGCAGATGCCGATCTCGCCTTTGCGCGCTCGCTCGCGGCCGGCCTTGGCCTGCCCTTTCACGAGGCGCGGGTAAACGCCGAAGCCGAGGCAAAGCCCAACCCGGCAACCGCCAAGCCAACCGAAACCATTGAGGAAGCTGCGCGCCGCCTGCGATATGGGTGGTTCAGGCAACTGATGGCCGCTGGCGAGGTAGACGCCGTGGCCACCGCCCACACTCGCGACGACCAGGCCGAGACTGTGCTGGCGAAATTCCTGCGCGGAGCCTGGACAGAGGGTCTCAGCGGCATCCATCCAGTGGTCGAATTTCCCGAAGGCCGCATTCTGCGTCCGCTGCTCTCAACCACGCGGGCTGAGGTCGAGGCCTATCTTGCCGCTTTGGGTCAGAGCTGGCGCGAAGACTCGTCCAATCGTCACCTCACATTTACCCGCAACCGCATCCGCCACGAGTTGTTGCCGCTGCTGGAGGGATGGAATCCGCGCCTACGCGAGCACATGGCGCAGATGGCCCAACTGGCTCTCGACGAAGAGGCGTGGTGGCAGGCTGAGCTGGCTCGCATTGGGCCGCAGTTGCTGCTGCCTGGCCGGCCTGTGCGAGGCGGGGGACGCGAGGCGGCTGAGGGTCTGGCAATCGATGTCACCCGGCTGGCTGCACTCGCTCCGGCCCTGCAGCGGCGGCTCCTGCGCTATGCTGCAGAACAGTTGGGCTTGGCAGTCGATTTTCCCGCGACCGAGGCACTGCGTGCGCTGGCTCTCGATGGACGCGCGGGTCAAAAGCTCGAACTCGCTCAAGGGTTCCGCGCCGAGCGAACGCATCGGGAATTACGACTGGCTGTTTTCCCGACCGCAGTAACCGGCATTGCAACCGCGGAAGCTGCTCACGAATATACCGTGCCCATTCCGGGCGAAATTCTGGTTCCTGCTTTCGGTCTGCGCCTCCGGATCGAAGCCGTTGGGACTCCGACGTGTCAGACGGCTACGCTGCGCAACTGGAAGCCCGGCGACCGAGTCCGGCTGCGCTACTCCTCCGGGCCGTCGAAGGTGAAGGAAGTTTTGGAGCGGCTGCGGGTCACAGGCTCCAGCCGCACTGTCTGGCCGGTTCTCGAACTCGACGGTCGTATCGCGTGGATGAAGGGAGTCGAAGTGGAGCCGGAGCTGGGAATTCGCATTGAGGCAACCAGTTTGGAGGGCACCGCCGAGCTGTCTCAGGTGACTCACTCTACTGCCGGTTGATCTCTTAGAGCCCCCTCGGATCAGGCCCTTTGAATGCTTCAAGTTTCTCCACGTTGAGAGTACAATTTGAGTTACTGCTCTTCCGGGCGGCGGAGGGGAGTGTGCGCCCAAGTCCCCCTTTGTGTACTTTCTGTGACTTTGAGGAACGTACCAGCGTCTAATGGAAGAAGTAGGCGATGCTGGGGAGCCTTTCATAGGCTTCTCCACCACCGAAAGAGAGGAATCCTGGTGAATTCAACCGCCAAATCAATCTTGTTTTGGGCTTTTATCTTCATTTGCCTCATGGTGCTCCTGAGCATGTGGTCGAGGAGCGGAACCGGTGGCAAGGACGTGGAGATTTCCTACTCCGACCTGTACAACCAGGTAAAACAGGGGAAGGTGGCCGACGCCGAAGTTCAGGGCCCCGAACTGCACGGCCACATGAAGGCCACGCCCAAGGAACAGTTCCACACCCATGTCGGTGATCACTACGAAGGGCTTGAGGCGGCTTTCCTGTCCTCTGACGCCCACTTCTCCAAGAAGGAACCGCAGAGCAACATCCCCCTGCAGCTGCTGACCACCCTGGGGCCGTTCGTTCTGCTCATAGGTATCTGGTTCTTCTTCATGCGTCAGATGCAAGCCGGCGGAAACAAGGCGCTCTCGTTTGGCAAGAGCCGCGCGCGCCTGCTCTCCATGCAGCAGAAGAAGATCACGTTCAAAGACGTGGCCGGCGTGGATGAGGCTAAGGAGGAGCTCAAGGAGATCATCGAGTACCTGAAGGAGCCCGCCAAGTTTCAAAAGCTGGGTGGACGCATTCCCAAGGGCGTTCTGCTGGTGGGACCTCCGGGAACCGGCAAGACGCTGCTGGCGCGCGCTGTGGCAGGCGAAGCCAATGTGCCGTTCTTCTCCATCTCGGGTTCGGATTTTGTTGAGATGTTCGTCGGCGTGGGCGCAAGCCGCGTGCGCGACCTGTTTGAGCAGGGCAAGAAAAACGCTCCCTGCATCATTTTCATCGACGAAATCGACGCCGTGGGCCGCCATCGTGGTGCGGGCCTGGGCGGCGGACACGACGAACGTGAACAGACCCTCAATCAGTTGCTGGTTGAGATGGACGGCTTTGAATCCAACGATGGTGTGATATTGGTGGCCGCCACCAACCGCCCCGACGTGCTCGATCCTGCGCTGTTGCGTCCCGGCCGCTTCGACCGCCGCGTGGTGGTGGGATTGCCCGACGTGCGTGGCCGCGAAGAAATCCTTGGCGTCCACGTCAAGAAGGTACCGGTCTCCGACGACACCAATCTCAACGTGCTGGCTCGCGGCACACCCGGCTTCAGTGGTGCAGACCTGGCCAATATGGTCAACGAAGCCGCGCTGAGCGCCGCACGCATGAACCGCAAGCAAGTGACCATGTACGACTTTGAAGTGGCCAAGGACAAGGTGCTCATGGGCGCCGAACGCAAGTCCATGCTGCTCACCGAGGAGGAGAAGCGGGTAACCGCCTATCACGAAGCGGGTCACGCCTTGGTCTCGATCATGCGTGAGCACTCCGACCCGATTCACAAGGTCACGATCATTCCGCGCGGCATGGCCCTGGGCGTCACCATCTTTTTGCCCGGCGACCGTCACAATTACACGCGAGAATATCTGGAAGCTAATCTCGCTATCGCTTACGGCGGACGAGTGGCGGAAGAAATCTTCCTCAACCAGATGTCAACCGGCGCGGGTAGCGATATTGAAAGCGCCACTGACCTGGCTCGCCGCATGGTCTGCGAATACGGCATGAGCCGCCTCGGTCCCCTGACCTTCGGCAAGAAGGAGGAGCAGATATTCCTGGGCCGCGAGATCGCGCAGCACAGGGACTTCAGCGAGGAGACGGCCCGGCAAATTGACCTGGAAGTGCGCCGCCTGATCGACGAGGCCTACCAGTCGGCACATGGCATCGTGGAAACAAACGCTGACGCCATGCACCGCATTTCCGCAGCCCTGCTGGAGCGCGAAACCATCGACGCCGAAGAGGTGAGGATGCTCATCGAGGGCAAGGAACTTCCGCCCCTTCGCTCGAACCTGGCCACTCCCAGCGACACCGGCAGCCCCGATGTGCAACAGGTGCTGAAGCCGGAAAGCCGCAGCGGGCCAAACTACCCTGAAGGCTCGCCTTCACCGGCATAACCACCTGCGGTGGGGCAGCCGCGGCTTCGCCGCCGTTGGATCGCAATCAATCTGCAGAAGAAAAAGGGTCATTCGCTCAGGCGGATGGCCCTTTTCCGCGTCGGAAGCAAAATAGTTCAAGAGAATTGAAGACGTGCTTCAGGAGGTATGGCTAAGGGCGTTCCGTGGCATTCGCAAGTTGAAGGATCCTGGTTCGCTGCGCCCGTGGTTGTATTCGATCACGCACGGAATTGCGGTCGACCGCATCCGGAAGAACCATTTGCGCGAGCAAGCCGAGAAGGCCCAGTTCGAGGAGTTCGACGAAGCAGATGAACCATCGTTTGCGAATGAAGACGCGGCGGAGATTCATCAGGCATTAAGTGAGATCGGTCTCAGGCATCGCGAGGTTCTCGTCCTGCATTTTCTGGAAGATTTATCGGCGGCCGAGATCGCCGAAGTCGTGGGATGCAGTGAAGGCACGGCGAAATCTCGCATCCATTACGCAAAACGATCGATGAAGAAAATTCTGAGTGGAGGGGTCTATGGAAAAGCAAAATGAGAGTCTGCGCGACCGCTTGCTGGCGCGTTTGCCTCAGCCCGAGAATCTTGCGGCCTATCAGGAGGAAACGGCAGCCATGCTGGAGAAGAACGAAAAGGCATTATTCTGGGAAAAGTGGGCCCCCCAGGTGCAAACCTGGATTCTGTTTACCATTCTCATCATCATAGATTCTATCTGGGGTCCAAGAATCGGCAAGACTGCGATTATCGCCATCGACGCTTTTGCGGTTGTTCTGCTATTGACCAGCATGATCCATAGTGTGGCAGATAACGTCAGCCGGAGCAAAGTGAACCTTCTGAAGGAAATCAAGCAGGTCCAGTTGCAGGTGCTCGAGCTTCAGGCTTCTCTTCAAAAAACCGGCAGTAGATAGACGGGACGCAGAGCGTATCAGAAGATCCTGTAGCTCATGCCCACGCTGGCGCCGTAAGGTGAAAGGCTGGAATTGCCCCACCACGGCCAGTACTGGTATTCGAAATCTGCCGGACGAAGAGTGAGGCGCTTGGTCAGCTTCAAGTCCACGCCGCCCCCGAAGACGAAATCGGTAAAGTTGGCATGGCCATAGTTTCCGAAGAATCCGAAGTCCATGTTCGAGAAGCCGAACAGAGTCTTGGCATATACGGTCGCCTTCTTGAACCGGTAGAGCGGGAGCCGCGGGCCGGCCAGATAGCTATCCTGGTGAATGCCCGCATATTGGTTCCAGCGCTGCCAGCGACCCTCAGCCTCGAACTGCACCCAGCGGTTCACCTTCAAGTCAATATATGCGCCCGCGCCAAAAAGCGCCTGGCTGTTTTGCGCGAGGGGAGCGCAATAGTAGCCAACTTGACACGATACGGAGGGATCGGACTGAATCACCCAGGCCCCCTCATAATCAGGCTGGAAAACGGAGGCCATTCCGCCTACGGTAAGCGAAACCTGCCGGCCTGTGGCCGTGGGGACCACTTGTGCGCCAGCAGCGACAGTCCCGACGGCAAACAAAATCGAGAACAAAACTGTGCCAAATCGTCTCATAAGCAGATCAAACTTTCAGTCCGGGCGACCTTCGCTGCCCGGGGAGTGGGCTCAGTCGAACAAGCTTTTCAATTCCCCGTTCGGAATGCAGCCACTATATTTCGAGGTGCATTCCGGTCCGGAGATTCATAATGGCCGCTACTGCTGCGCCGAAGGCGGCGGGGGCGTTGGTTGCTGGGCTGCGTCGCCGGAGGCGGGCTCTGCCGAGGGCGGAGTAGCCGCCGGTGCAGCCGTGTTGGGAGGAGCCGTCGCGGAAGGAGTTGCCGCCTGAGGAGCTGCGGCAGGTTGCGCCGCTGGAGCCGCCGCAGGGGGAGCGACGGCGGGAGTAGTCGCCGGCGTCAGCCGCGACACATCATAGCGCTGAAGCTTGTAAAAGATCGGTGTCACCTCCAGCGGCATCTTGTCGCGGGGGTTCATGTAGGCGTAGATCTTTGCGCTGAGCTGGTGCACCCTGTCGTCCCACGGGTCGGTCTTGAGCCAGCTGCCAAGAGGCAAGGCCGGACGCTGGCTGAGGTCGTCCCAATTCAGCCGAGGCGACATCCGCATCAAGTCTGCCATCCACGGGGTGCCGTCAGCCTGGAGAAGCGAGTCACCCAGAGTAGCAGTATTCAGGGCCTTCAGCTCTTTTCCCCTCTCGACCAACTGTGCGTAGTAGAGACCCGCAGAGGCCAGCTTGTCCTTGTACATGGAGTTCCCCAGGTACTCCATAGCGCGCTTTGCCGCGTCCACGTTGTCGCTGTTTGAGTGGTACATGTCGATCTTCTGGAAGGTCGCCTGGTCGGGGAACATCAGCCGGTCATTGAACGCGTAGCGGGTATCGATGTGATGCCCCATGACGATGTGAGCCAGTTCCATGGCAACCACCGAAGCAATCGACTCTTCGCTGGGCAGCGTATCGATAAGACCTTTGCTGATCAGGATGGTGTTGCCTACAGTCGTAGTTTCCACCGTGTCCGTCAGCAGAATGCGCGTATGCACAGGCTCAGTGAAAGCCAGATTATTGGGCACCTGCAGGTTGATCACAATCTGATCCAGCACGGTATTTTCATAGCCGCCGGGGGTCAATGGAGCAACGAGTCCCGCCTCAACCAACCGGTCGATCACGTTGTTCTCCGCCTGCGTGACCCATGCGCGCGTGGCTTGCAGAGGGCCCACATCCTGGGCGTCGTCGCTCTTGTCCTCGGCGTCTTCCACCTTCACGCTCACGTTCTCGCTCTCCCGCGTAGGAAGCTTGAGCGAGTAGCCCCAGAAGTGTGTCTGGGCCTTCAGCCCTGCAGATTTGTCGTTTTCGGTCTGGTGGGTTTCCTCAACGTAGATGGCTACCGGCAGCCAGATGCCCGGCTGCACGTTCATGCGCCAACTGTCGAAGTGGAAATAGTACTTCTTGGATTCCTCGTCGCTCGGCCCGGTGTAGGTACCGTTCAGACGGACAATGTTTCCATCCACATCCTCAACCCAGATGCGCCCGTAGAACCGGCCCATTACAGAATCCTTGGGCTGCACATCATAAACCCAGGTGCGTACCGACCCGAGGAATTCCCGACGCACGAAGCTGAACACATAGTGCTGTGAGTCGAAGCTGGTGGGATCCAGAAACATCATCTCAGTGAATCCCAGTGGCTTGTAGATGACATGATTATCCAGCCCCAGAGCCCTGGTGAGACTAGCGATGGATGCGACAGAGCTCTTGAAGAAGTTGCGCTTTTCTTTTTCGCGCGGATTGTACGTCTCGTCAAAGAAGCCCTTGCCGAAGTCCACGCGGCTCAACATGTACACGTCTGAAATCGGCACCTGATAGAGCTTGATATCCGGCCGTGTGTTCTGGATATAGGTTTCCACCAGGGGCGTGCGCTCCTGAATGCTCTTAATCAGCACCTTTTCCCTGCCAATAGCCTTCTCAACCAACGCTGCCTGGTCGGGCGTGAGCTGGTGAATTTGCGAAAACTTTGGCACCTTGTTCGCGTGCGCAAGAGTGGCGCTCAAGCTAACGAGCAATAAAGCGAGGAAGAACTTCCGAAACGTCATGTCATGCTCCTAGGCTGTCTTCTCCAAGTCTTCCTCTGGCCCGGCTTCCCGCGGCTGAGAGCAACTTTGGATCTCCCGTGCAATTCCGATATTACGCTAACTGAAACGTAATAGTGATGTTAGTAGTCATGTCCACTGCCTGTCCGTTGCGCGTTGCCGGGCGGAGGACGCGTCCCTGTTGCACAGCGCTGCGGGCCTGCTCATCCAATCCGTGACCGAGTCCCTGCAGCACACCCAGCACCTGTATCTGGCCGTTGGCGAAAAAGGTCACGCGCAATACCACGTTGCCTTGAATCTTCAGGTGGCGTGCCTCGTCCGTGTACGTTGGCTTGGGGATGGAAACCTCCGGCTGCGTGCTCGCCAGCACCGGCTTGGCAGCCACCTGAGTATGCACGACCGTTGCGGTCGGAATGGCTACCGAGGCTACCTTGCCCGTAACCCCCGTAGGTGCGGTATTCACGGTGCCCGCGACCGGCGCCGAGGCCACTTTGCCCACCACTCCCGCGTTCGATCCAAACTTGGTTCCATTGCCAAATCCCGTTGAGCCCACCACTCCGTGCGGCGCAATTGCCGGACCGCGCATCCCGCCATAAGGGTTGCCGATGGCCGCCACGGTGGCTGGCCGCGTGGCATTCGGGTTGGGCGTGACGCCAAAGGTCTGCCCAAAATGCACCGGGGCAGTGGAGGGCTTCTGACGGTTGTCTTGCGCAGGCATGGCCGCCGCGGCCAGCGCGGACTTGGGCTGCGGCGCCAGAATCACCGCCGGCTTGGCTTCCTTGATGGCGGGCATCGTCAGTTTTGCTTCCATCTGGATCGGCTTCAATTCCGGCTTGGGCTCAGGTTTAGGCATCCTGATCTTCGGCGCCTCAAACTTCACTTCAACGAGCTTAGGCGGATCCTTTATGGGAGGCGGAGGCGGAATCTTCGCCTTCGGCTGAGGAGGAGGATTGGTGGGCAAAATCAACAGCGTCTCTTCATGCCGGTGCATATTGATCGTCTTCTTCGCTGCCTCTCCAAGATAGAGAAAAAGGGACAGCATCAGCGCGTTGATCGCCATACTGGTGACGAAAGAGCGGACGCTCCGCTCGGGTTCTGGGAGTAATCCGAAAGTAGCCCGTCCTGTAGTGGCCGGCCCTGAAAGAGGCTTCTCTGCCATGATCTCAATCCTCGCTTACGGCCATCAAGGCCGCGCGCTCAGGCTTCCACTGTGTCCTGCAAAGCCCTGCTTTGAAAGATACGGCCCCGCCGTGTCCGGCTGCCAAGCCGAATTCAATTTGCTCTCGTATATTTCGGAAAGGTTGAGAGGAAACTCGTGCTTCATGTCTCTCGTCGGCGGCTCTAGAAATAATAGCGCATCGGCCATCAGACCACGAGGCTCGCGAGCCTCGGCGCAATACCGACTGCCGGATGCATAAACTCTGGACAATCATATGCTCCAATTCGCGTCCAGGGCATCCACCAGGGAAACAACCTCTTCACGAGAGGAAAGTATCCGCTACCTGTACCACCAGCATAACTTCGACCACGGTCATACTCGGCGTAACCACAGACAGCGCAGATAAGGAAAACGGCAAGCCGCCTTTTCGGCGGTCTGATCGAAGCAGCCCCAGGCCAACTCCGTCCTGCCCACTGTAATAAACTTTAGGCTAAACCAAAGTTTTTGGGAAGTGACGGCTGACTCTTAGGCTAAACCAAAGTAAGTTGGGAAGGAATGGCTTTTATATGAAGATTCTGGTAACGGGTGGCGCGGGGTATATAGGTAGTACTGTCGCTGGTTTGCTGGCAAGAAATGGGCACCAAGCCGTTGTTTTTGACAATCTTAGCCATGGCCGCCGGGATCTGCTGCCGGCAGGCGTGGAATTCATCCATGGAGAGTTGGCCGACCGGCTCGCGCTCGAAAACATTTTCTCCGCGGCGAAGGAGCAGGAAAAACCCTTCGACGGCGTTCTCCACTTCGCAGCCCTCATAGAGGCTGGTGAGTCCATGCTCCACCCGGAGCAGTTCTTCCGTAACAACACGGCTTCTACTCTGTCTCTGCTGGAGGCGATGCTTGCTCAAGGGCCACGCCGGCTGGTCTTCTCTTCCACCGCCGCCGTCTATGGCGAGCCGGAAACAGTTCCAATCAAAGAGGATGCCCGTCTGCTCCCGACAAATGCCTACGGCGCTTCAAAGCTGCTGGTCGAGCAAATGCTCGGCTGGTTCCACCGCATCCACGGGCTGCGGTATGCTTCGCTGCGCTACTTCAACGTTGCCGGCGCACCTGAAGGGCCAGATGGTATCACCCGAGGCGAGGCTCACCAGCCAGAATCGCACCTCATTCCCCTCGTCCTCGATGTCGCTCTGGGCCGCCGTCAATCGATCAAGATTTTCGGTGACGACTATCCCACCCCTGATGGCACCTGCGTCCGCGACTACATCCACGTCTCCGACCTGGCCGACGCACATTTGCTCGCTCTCAAAGAGCTGGAAACTCCGGCAGCGGCCAAGGCAGGCCTCATCTTCAACCTAGGCAACGGGCAGGGCTTCAGCGTTCGCGAGGTCATCGAGTCGGCCCGGCGCGTTACAGGCCACCCCATTCCCGCAGAGACCCACCCTCGGCGCCCCGGCGACCCAGCCGTGCTGGTTGCAAGCAGCGAAAAAGCCATCCGCGAACTGGGCTGGAAGCCCCGCTACACCCAGCTCGATGAGATAGTTCGAACCGCATGGGTATGGCACCAGAAGCGATACGCTTGAGAATGACGATGAGCCATGCCGAGCGCGGGAGAATCTCGGGGCACGCCGCAGTGTTGAGTGTGAAAGCCTCTGTGCGTATCGCGTTAGTCCTGCTTCAAGGCTTGTTTCTCAGCGCGTTGCTTCAAGCCCAGAATCCGACCTGTTCGGGCTGCCCTACTGGGCAATCCGATCCGGCACATCGGACCCGCGCTGTTTGCCTCTCTGATAAAGATTTTGCCGCACACATCGCCAGACAAAAACCGATCGAACCACCCGGGCTGAGGGAACCTAACATGAATAGCCACGGAACAGCCGTGGCGTGTTTGTGCTTCTCTCGGACCGGCAAGGTAACCGATGTCAAGATTCTTTCGGGCCCAGCGATGATGCAGCAGTCAGTCTTGGAATCCTTGAAGAACTGGACATTTAGCCCGGTCAGTCGGAGTGGTCGGCGGTATGGCGGCTGCGGGATCCTACGGATTCAGGTCGATATGGTCAATTCGATTGTGAATACGACAATCGAAGAATGAGCCATCGAGCAGCTTCAGAAATCCCCTCGTGGGACTTGCATGCGTTCGAATCAAGCGATTCGCTTCCTCCCCCACTTGCCGTTTGTATGCTTCTGTCGGTAAAGTGTTTTGCAAGCGCAGTCTCAGCGGGAATGCGCCGCTGGGCCTGCCGTGAGACGTTTCGATTCTTCATTCCCAAAAGGATCTTGCATGTCTTCCCTGCCCGTTTCCGCCGTTGCCAGTCCAGTTGTTGCGCTTGCCAGTCAGGACATCGACTCCACGCTGCGTGAAAACCGTGTCTTTCCGCCACCACCGGAGTTCAGCGCCAAGGCTCATATCCAAAGCCTGGAGCAGTATGAAACTCTTTACAAGCAGTCAATTGACGACCCCGAAGCTTTCTGGGCTGGCGTCGCAAAGGACCTGCATTGGTTCAAGCCATGGGACAAGGTGTTGGAGTGGAATCTCCCTTCGGCTCAGTGGTTTGTGGGCGGTAAGTTAAATCTCTGCTACAACTGCGTGGATCGCCACGCACTCGGGCCACGCCGCGACAAGACCGCGCTGATTTGGGAGGGTGAGCCGGGCGAGGTGCGCCGGCTGACCTACGCCGAACTGTATGTAGAAGTGCAGCGTTTCGCCAACGCTCTCAAGGCACTGGGTATTCGTAAAGGTGACCGCATAGCCGTCTACATGGGCATGTGCCCGGAGTTGGCCATTGCCCTGCTGGCTTGCGCGCGCATCGGCGCCATTCATTCCGTAATTTTCGGGGGATTTGCCGCCAACGCTATTGCCGACCGAGTCAACGATTCCGGCTGCGTCGCCATTCTCACTCAGGACTCAAGCTACCGCCGCGGCAATGAAATTCCACTCAAGCGCACCGTAGACGAAGCCATGAACGCTTGCCACACCGTCAAGCATGTGGTCGTCCTTCGCCGCACCGGCTCGCCTGTGAATATGGTTTCCGGCCGCGACCACTGGTGGCACGACCTGATGGCCGCTGCCGCTCCCGATTGCCCCGCCGAAGAGCTGGATTCCGAAGATCCGCTGTACATTTTGTATACTTCCGGCACCACCGGCAAACCCAAGGGTCTGGTTCACACCACCGGCGGCTATGCAGTCCAGACTTACATCACCACGAAGTACGTATTCGACCTGAGAGACGAGGACATCTACTGGTGCACGGCCGACATCGGCTGGGTCACCGGGCATTCTTACGTCGTCTATGGACCGCTGCAAAATGGCGCCACGGTGATGATGTACGAGGGCGCTCCCAACTGGCCGGACTTTTCTCGCTTCTGGAAGATCATCGACGACCACAAGATCACGATCTTCTATACCGCGCCCACCGCCATCCGCGCTTTCATCAAGTGGGGCGACCAGTACGTCGAAAAGCACTCCCTGGCCTCGCTGCGCCTGCTCGGCACAGTCGGAGAGCCGATCAACCCTGAAGCTTGGATGTGGTACCGCGAGAAGATCGGCCACAACCGCTGCCCTATCGTCGATACCTGGTGGCAGACCGAGACCGGCGCCATCCTGATTGCGCCGATTCCCGGCGCGGTGCCTACAAAGCCCGGCTCGGCTACGCGGCCCTTCTTCGGGATTCAGCCTGAGGTGGTCAACAAGGAGGGTCATCCGGTGCCCGCAGGCCATGGCGGCTTGCTCATCGTGCGCAAGCCATGGCCCTCGATGGCCCGTACCATCTACGGCGACAATGAGCGCTACAAGAAGACCTACTGGAGCGACATTGAAGGCTGTTACTTCACCGGCGACGGCGCACGCCAGGATGATGACGGCTATTTCTGGCTGATGGGGCGTGTCGATGACGTCATCAACGTCAGCGGCCATCGCCTTGGCACCATGGAGGTCGAATCGGCACTGGTCGCGCACCCCAAGGTGGCCGAGGCTGCCGTCGTGGGCCGGCCTGATGAGCTTAAAGGCCAAGCCATCTCGGCATTCGTCTCGCTCGAAAGCGGGAATCAGCCCAGCGAAGAGTTGAAAGACGAGTTGCGTAAGTGGGTGTCTAAGGAGATCGGCTCCCTTGCCCGTCCCGACGATATCCGCTTCACTGAGGCCCTGCCCAAAACACGCAGCGGCAAGATCATGCGCCGCCTGCTGAGGGAGCTTGCCGCGCACGGCGAGATTCGGGGTGACACAACGACCCTCGAAGACTTCACTGTCATCGCTAAGCTGCGCGAGGCTGAGGAAGGATAACCATTGCTTGGAGCAGCCGCTCGCTATCCGCTCGCAAAAGGTTCACGGCTTCCCAAATCCAAATTAAGCCTCTTCTGAGATCGGGGAGAGCAAGAATCTGCCGCGCACGAAAAGCAAGCGCCTGCCGCACCGCAGGTGCTCAAATCCGCCAGTTGTCGGCACGCCAATTCTTGATGCGTTCCTTGATTTGCTTGCGGCTCAGGTTGCCCTCCAGAGCCTGTTTCGCTAGTTCCACAACCTCGTCATCCGCAGCGAAGCGGAGACCGATCAACTGGTCCTCGGTGAGGCGATAAATCTGCGCGTGCCATGCGGCGGGAGCCAAAGCCTGCAAGCGAAGCCGCTCCTCCAGCCGGATTACGCGGTCCTGCACCTTGAGCGGATAAGTGCGCAGCTTGAAGAAGGGAATGAAGACGACAATAGAAAGCACCACAAACCACACCGAAGCGACGGACGTATGGCCCCAGTGGCGCACCAGGTGGACGACCGCAAAAACGAGATTGGCTAGTAAAACGAAAAACGTAACAAAGTGGAATTGCGGATCGATCCGCCCGTGGTTCTTAAAATCTTGCTGCGAAGACTTACTCATGTGCAACCTTGATTCCCGTCAGGCCGGAGTTGGCTGCGGCGGCAGCGTGAATTTCCGCGGTACCGATGACAGCGGCGCCGGGGACCTGCGTACCTGCGCTGTCGCGATTTTCTACGGCTCCGGCTGGAGCTGTCAACGCCAGTAGATTATCCGGCGCAAGCAACTGCGGATGCTTGGGGATTAGATGATGGCGGCCGCGTGCAAGATAATCCGCAAATATCCCACCGGCAAGGTACGGATTCAACACCGCAATGGGGATGGCATAGCCAGTTGTGGAGAGCGACTCGGCTATGCTCTTGTTCCTGTGACTCAAGTGGCGATATCCGGGGATCTGCGGAATCTCGAAAATCGCGAGATGCATCTCAGGATGCTTGGCAGCGTAGCGCTCCAGCTTGAAGGCAAGCTGCTTGGGAGTGGTCATGCCCGCGTCTGGAAAGACATTGCGCTTGAACGTCCCCGGAAAGTAAAAATTGAGCGTGAACCGCGCAAAATCCGAACAGTTGCTGAACAGCAGGTTAAAGTGCGAGCGATTCTTGCGGTCGTTCATGTAGGCGATAAACGTGTCATCCTGTTCCACACTGGTTTCGAATCGGAAGGCGTAGATGCGGCGCTCATAAGATAGGCCTACCAATTGCGTCCAGCCGTCACTCACAAAGTCGCCAGCCTGCAGGTG
This sequence comes from Occallatibacter sp., assembly GCA_049520075.1. Classification (GTDB taxonomy): domain Bacteria; phylum Acidobacteriota; class Terriglobia; order Terriglobales; family Acidobacteriaceae; genus Telmatobacter. Next base: position 23,414 of record JBEKQD010000053.1, read on the forward strand.
TTCTCCCAGGCTGAGCAGATGAGCCTTGCGATAGCGGTCGCGCAGTTGTTGTACAGTCTCACGGTCAGCGTGCGCGGGAACCTGGGACTGATCCTCGACTGAATAGAGGTACGGAACCAGCGGCATCGCCACCCAATCGTACCCGTCAATGCCCTTGTAGCGCGCGATCACGGCGCCCATCTCGCCAGCCTCGCAGCGGCGCAGTTTGATAGGAGTCTCGGCGCAGATGCGCTCAAAATAGATCGCGTTGTGCCCTGTCGGATTTACGGCGCCAAAAAAGCCGTATGGCTCCTCCATCAACAAGGCAGCCTGCGCCCTACTCGGCACAGGATAGAAGGCCGAAACCAATAAAGCCATGAGAGCAAATGCAGATGTGCGCAATCTTCGCGTCGAGAGCATTGGTCCTCCTTGGTCAAAATGCTGAACGGCTTTTCAGCATGCCTCGTTTCCGGGAAATAAATCGCAAGCTGGTAGTGGCGCAATTTTCAAGACGCCTGCCGCGCTAAGAGTTCCATCCAGGAAAACCGCCGGGAGGCAAGGAGATCTCTTATGCTCATGCTGACACAGGTTGAGAGGGAAAGTTGCGAATAAAACTGTGGAAATAGGTCTATTCCATTCAAAAACCCATCATTACCGGCTCCATCTCCAACTGAATGCCAAACCGCTTTTTGACAGCCGCGGTAATCTGGCTGGCGAGCGCCAGGATCTCCTCTGCGCTGGCGCCGCCGCGTCCATCGTTCTCGCCAAGATTGACAAGCGCCAGCGTGTGCCGCGTAGAAATTGCGGCAGAGCCCAGCCTGTATCCTTTGGCGAAGCCGGCCTGCTCAATAAGCCATGCTGCCGGAACCTTGACCCGTCCCAGGTTCTCTTTGCCCGGCCCGGCTGGAAAGCGCGGCGGCGCGTTATCGCTTGCTGCTGCAATCTGGCGGAGCTGTTCCTCATCGACCACCGGATTCTTGAAGAAGCTGCCAGCGCTGCGGCAATCGGGATCGCCCTCGACAATCAACATTCCCTTAGTCTGGCGGACGCGCCGCACCTGTGCCGCCACTTCAGCAAGACTCGGCTGCTCACCGACCGCAAAGGCCCGCAGCAGGTCGGCGTAGCGAAGCGTCGGTGCGCCGCCGAATGTGAGCCGGTAATCTACGCGGGTGACAATGTACCGTCCGCGATCTTCCGAGTTGAAGCGGCTATGGCGGTAAGCAAATCCGCATTCAGAGACGTCAAATTCTCTTGCCTTATGCTCCAGCAAGTCGAAGGCGCGCACGCGTTCAATAGCTGACGCAACCTCCTGGCCGTAAGCGCCGACATTCTGCACCGGAGTGCCGCCCACCGTGCCGGGAATGCCGGCCAGGCACTCTACTCCAGCGCAATTGTCCTGCACTGTGCGTTCGACAAAGCCGTCCCAGTCTTCACCAGCGGCTACTTGATACGTCCTGCGATTTGCCGTCTCCTGCTCGCTCAATGTCCCCGGCGCATCCGCTGCGGTAATTCCGCGCAACGCCACACGCAATACCAGGCCGTTGAATCCCGCGTCAGAAACCAGAAGATTGCTACCACCGCCCAGCACAAATAGCGCCACTCTGTGCTCACCAGCCCAGGCTGCTGCTTCGGCAATCTCCTCTTCGCTTGCGGTTTCGATAAACCAACGCGCCGGACCACCTATTCCGAAAGTGGTGAAAGGCGCAAGCGGCTTGTTTTCTTCGATAAGCATCAGTTAAAAGGCTACACCACAGGATAAATCGACGAATAGAGTCTGCGCTGCTGCCAGCATTCGCAAATGCTGTTTCTCTTCATGCAAAACGGCCCCCGCGCGGGAGGCCGTTTTGGTCTTGCCTACCTTCGCCGGATCAGTGGCCGTTGGAGTCCGGCGGCATCTTCTGCACCTTGCTGTGACGAATTGAGTAGCTGAAGTAGATCACCAAGCCGACCGCCATCCAGCCGATCAAAACCTCCCAAGTGATGCGTGGGAGCCGCGTCATGAGATAGAACGCCGAGATAATGCCCATGATCGGCACGACCGGAACAAAAGGTGTCTTGAAAGGCCGATGCATATTGGGCTCACGCACGCGCAGAATCCATACTCCGGCGCAGACGATCATAAAGGCCAGAAGAGTGCCGATGTTTACAAGCTTTGCAAGCTGATCGATGGGCAAAAATCCGGGCAGAACAGCCACGATTACGCCCACCGCGATGGTGGAAATCCAGGGTGTGCGGAATTTGGGATGGATGGCCGATGCCCATTTAGGCAACAGCCCGTCCTTCGACATGGAGAAGAAGACACGCGATTGACCCAGCAGCATCACAAGCATCACTGTGCCCAGCCCGAAGACCGCGCCAACATTGACCAGCAGCTCTCCCCAGCCGACGCCAGTAACCTTGATGCCGAGCGCAACCGGCGCAGCCACGTCAAGCTCTTTGTAGTTCTTCAGGCCCGTGAGAATGGTAGATACCAGGATGTAGAGGACTGTGCAAACGGCGAGCGAGCCGAGGATGCCGATGGGCATATCCTTCTGCGGATTCTTGGCCTCCTGAGCCGCTGTCGAAACGGCGTCAAACCCGATGTAGGCGAAGAATACCGAAGCTGCGCCGAGCGCAATGCCGTTCAATCCGAAGTGCCCGTGCCCGTCCGACGGCGGTATGAACGGGTGCCAATTTTGAAAAGCCAGTGAGGGGTGAAGCATCAGGAAATAGCCGCCGATCACGATGAAAATACCCACGATCGCCAACTTTACGATTACGATTGCCGTGTTCAGATTGGCTGATTCTTTGATCCCGATGACGAGCACGGTGGTGATGACAGCAATCGCCAGCATAGCCACAAGATTGAAAAGCCCGGTAGCATGTTGCAGCCCGACAGTGGAGATCCCAGTGGGTAACGAGGCTAAGGGCATCCACTGGTCCTGGTAAAACACCAGCGGCGTGCCCGGCGTGGCTGTCAGTTGCGGCGGTATATGAATATGCAATTGCTGCAGCAGCATATTGAAATATCCAGACCAACCGGAAGCCACTGTGGCCGCGCCGAAGCCGTATTCCAGCCCAAGGTCCCAGCCGATAATCCAGGCCACCAGCTCGCCCAGTGTGGCGTACCCGTAGGTATATGCTGAGCCGGCGATAGGAATGATGGAGGCAAACTCGGCGTAGCAGAGGCCGGCGAAGGCGCAGACAACGCCCGCCAGCACAAAGCTCAACGACACCGCCGGACCCGCAGCGGTGGCAGCCGCCGTGCCAGTGAGCACAAAAATGCCCGCGCCAATGATGGCGCCGATGCCAAGTGTGATTAGATTCAGAGCGCCGAGTGAGCGCCGGAGCGTGTGTTCGCCCTGTTCACTGGCCTCCTTCGAGAGCAACGACATTGGTTTGATGCGCAGCAGTGTGGACATGAATGAGGGACTTCCTCCTCAGCAGTTGATACCGGATTATGTTTGCTGCGGCGAGGCCTGATTTGCCGTGCGCCGCGCCCAGAAAAAATACACTGGAATACCGAGTAAAACCAATACCAGACCCGGCCAGGTGTACTGAGGCTTGTACCGCAATAATACGACACAGATCCAGCCTGCCAGACAGATGTAAAGCGCCGGCAGCACCGGGTAGCCCAGCGCTTTGTAAGGCCGTGGTGCATCTGGCTTTTTGAATCGCAGTACGAACAGCCCCACGATGGTGAGAATGTAAAACACCAGCACCGCAAAAATGATGTAGTCCAGTAGCTGGCTGTAAGAGCCCGAGACGCACAGCACCGTGGTCCACGCAGCCTGCACCAGCAGTCCCGCCGCCGGAGTCTTGTAGCGCGGATGAAGCTTACCCACCGACTTGAAGAAAAGTCCGTCGCGGCTCATAGCGTAATAGACGCGCGCTCCAGCCAACGACATGCCATTGGCGCAGCCGAAAGTCGAAATTAGAATCGCCGCCGCCATCAGCCACGCGCCGTAAGTGTGGAATATCTGCTCCAACGCCGCCGTAGCCACACGATCCTGCGTCGCATGGTCAATGCCGCGCGCGATTACGGTTGCGCCGTTCGGATCGCCATGCATGGGCAATACAAGCAGGTAGCTCAACGACACAAGAAAATAGATCGTCAGCACAAATCCGGTGCCCAGCACCAGCGACAAAGGAATGTTCCGCTTGGGATTTCTTACCTCGCCAGCCGTGAACGTGATGTTGTTCCACGCGTCGGAAGAGAAGAGTGAACCCACCTGCACCACGGCGAGAATCACCAGCACGTTCACCAGCACCATCGGCCCGCCAACGCCAACCTGGACCAGATGCATCGAACTCCATCCGGAATTCTTCCAGAACTGGCTCCAGCCCGCGCCGAAATTCGCATTCCACGCCGCGGCGTTGCGTCCCACAGTGAACGCCAGCAGAATCAGACCGCCTAGCGCCAAAGCCTTGGCTGTTGTGAAGACATTCTGAATCAGCGCGCCCAGCTTCACGCCGCGGATGTTCACGACTGCCAGGAAAATCACGACAACAATCCCGGCCAGATTGGCCGTGTTGACGCCGATCTCCATATTGCCCAACACCATCGGCCCCACGCGAAGCGCAGGCACATGGGCGATGTGCCAGAGCCAGTTGTCGCTTGAGACGGCGGGAAAAAACACGCCGAGAAACTTGCCGAACGCCACCGCGACGGCGGCGATAGTCCCCGTCTGAATCACCAGGAAAAGCGTCCAGCCGTAAAGAAATCCCCATAGCGGGCCCAATGATTCGCGTAAATAAACGTACTGGCCGCCGGCTTTCGGCATCATCGCAGCCAATTCGCCATAGCTGAGCGCGGCGGTCATGGTCAGAATCGCCGTCACCACCCACGCGCCCAGAAAGAGAGCCGGAGAGTTGGTGCCGCGCGCAATGTCGGCGCCGACGATGTAAATGCCGGAGCCGATCATCGATCCGACCACCAGCGCGGTTGAAGAAAACAGGCCGAGGCTCTGTACCAGCCGGGGTGCGCTGGCTGAAGCTTCGGACTCTGGAATGAGATTGGGTTCGGAGATCGTCACTGGCTAGATTCTTACCTGAACTGGGTGCCGCTGTCTCATATTTTCTTCAACTCGATGATTTTAGCCGGTCCTGCTCTTGGCGCGCTGCAACCATCCCGCCAAGCGGCCTTTCTGTTCACCCCAGCTCAGCCATCCATTTTCGGAACTCCGCCGCCGGGTCAGGCTGGCGAAAAAGTCCCCCGGCAACAGCCAGCACAGTGGCTCCCGCCGCCAATACAGCGGCGGCCCTGGGCGGCGTCATGCCACCAATAGCCACCAGCACGGGATCGGGTCCTGCGAGCTCGCGCAGATGCCGCACCCCCTCGATTCCGATGGGCGGCGAAGTGACTTGCTTAGTCCGCGTCGGATAAACCACACCGATGGAAAAGTAGTCTGCCGGCGTCTGCAGGATGCCGGGAACCAGAGCCGCGCCGCCACCAAATGTTCCCACAATTTTGTCGGGACCCAGCATCTTGCGGGCTTCAGCCGGAGATACGTCACCCGTATCCACATGAACGCCATCAAAGCCAATCTTTTCAACCAATTCGGCTCGGTCATCGAGAATCAGCTTTACCTGCCCCGCAGGCATGGCACGGCGTAGAATTTCCGCCTCGGAAAGCAATTGGGCATCCCCGCCGGTCTTCCACCCCAACGACGAAGATCTGTCGTTGGGGACCCCGGTCTTGTTGCGGTATTCAAGCAGCACGACGCCAGCCTCGGCCAGCTCGCTGCCGAGTTTGTGAAGAAATTCTGCGCGTCCGGTCGGCGGAATAAAAGAGCTGTCGAGGATGGGATAAATCCGGGGCCAGCCATTGGGAAAATGCTTTTGTCGGGTCATCATAGACTTTCTCGCAGCGGTAAGAATTTTTGGAAGGAAGCAAAAGCGAAACTCCGGTCTCTGTGGTTCATCCCTTTCGCGCCTCAGCCTCAGCCAGCCATCCACGGCGCAATTTCTCTGCCGGGATGCTGGACAGGTAAGGCTTGATGTCAAGGATAGGAGTGCCATCGAGCATATCCACGCCACGAACGCGGAGCTCTCCGTCTACTCGGCCCAGCAGCTCAACGATTGTGAGGCCTATGGGGTTGGGGCGGCGCGGAGATCGAGTGGTAAACAGGCCGTGGGGACGGTCGTCTGAGGGCGGTGTCACCATCAAATCGAAGCCCTCCGAGCGGTCGAAGGTCCAAAGCACAATGAGATGCGAGTAGCCTTCGATGTCGGTAACACCCAGCCGAAAAGCGGGCAGAATATCGAGCACACCCTCCGCCCCGTGCCTGGCTCCAAGCCCTTTCGGAATTGCATCTGTATTCTTGAATGGACTGCGTACAAATCCAATTGGCTGCGGAGTGAACATAGGCGCAAGTGTCTCTGCATTCATCATAGACCCCTGCCCAAACTGAAAATAGGGAACAGAGACCGCATTGCCGCCTATCACCCGTATCTCGATAGTGGCTCTCTATTCCCTATTCCCTACTCCATATTCCCTGCTTCTTACATCTCGTCTGCAGATGGCCCATAGCACCCGGGAATCGGTTTGTTGAGCAGGCGCAGATATACGCCCAACTGCGCACGGTGATGGATCAGGTGGTTCATCACCATGTCGCGAAAGACCTGCCCACGCGGCTCATCGATCCACTTCTGCCCGCCGAAGATGAACTGCCAGTGCTCTTCCCACTTGGCTGGCGCGGTGGCAACCAGCGCCTTGCGCAC
>JBEKQD010000054.1:0-30035 GCA_049520075.1 Occallatibacter sp.
GTGATGGCAAACGTCCTCAATCCCGAAACCGAGAGTACAACCCTGAACACTGAATTGGAAAGCCCAACCCTCGAACCTGCGACGGAGCAAGTGCAGCCGTTGCCAGAATCAACGTCCAACCCCGAGATCGCCGAAGTAGTCGAAACCCCCGCGCTGGACGCCGATGCCTCAACCGAGCCTGTTGTAGAGGCCGAGCCCGTGATAGAAACAAGGGCAGAGGTTGAACCCGCTCCAGTTGCCGCCGAAGTTCCCGCGCAAACTGAGCCCGCAGCCCAAACCGCAATTGAAATTCCAGAAGCTCCTGCTCCTGTCGTGGCAGCGCCGGCGCGTACCAAGGCTGCGCACGCGGAGCACGGCCTCGACTCCATGGATGATTTTTCCGCTGCTCTGGAAGCTTTTGAGCGCGAGCAGGCCGCCGAGGCCGCTGCTGTTGAGGCCTACGGAGACAAGGTTGTTTCCGGCACGGTCGTCAAGCAGACGGAAAAGCATCTGGTCATTGATGTGGGTCTGAAGTCCGAGGGCCTTGTGCCGCTCGAACAGGTTCAGGATCATACCGGCGCTGTGAAGTTCCAGCCCGGCGACGTGATCGAAGTGGTGATCGAGCGCGAGGAGCCGGAAGGCGGTTACTTGGCGAGCTACGAACGGGCGCAGCGGTTGCGCGTCTGGGACACGATTGAAAAGGCCGCCGCCGATAAAACGCCGATCATGGGCACGGTGGTCAGCCGCGTGAAGGGCGGCGTGACTGTGGACATAGGGCTGAAGGCATTTTTGCCCGGCTCACAGCTTGAGATTCGCCCCGTTCGCAATCTGGACGGCTATCTCGGCCAGCAGATTGAAGTCCGCGTCATCAAGCTGAACAAGAAGCGCGGCAATGTAGTGGTGAGCCGCAAGGAAATTCTGGAAGAAGAGCAAAACGCCAAGCGTTCGCAGACGCTCGAACAGTTGGGCGAGGGCGCGGTGCTCACCGGCACCGTAAAAAACCTCACCGATTACGGCGCGTTCGTTGACCTGGGCGGCATCGATGGTTTGCTGCACATTACCGACATGAGCTGGGGCAGGCTGACGCATCCGCGCGACCTGGTAAATGTGGGCGATGAGATTCAGGTCAAGGTGCTCAAGTTCGACAAGGACAAACAGAGGGTTTCGCTGGGATTCAAACAGTTGACGCCCGACCCTTGGCTGGACGCAACGGAGCGGTACCCGGTGGGCGCGCATGTTCATGGCCGCGTGCTTTCGGTCACCGATTACGGCGCGTTTGTTGAGTTGGAGCAGGGCATCGAGGGATTGGTTCACCTCTCCGAGATGACCTGGTCCAAGCGACTGAAGCACCCGTCGAAGCTGGTTAAGCCGGCCGATGAGGTCGAGACTGTCGTGTTGAGCGTGAATCCGGCCGATCGCCGCATTTCGCTGGGCATGAAGCAGCTGATGGATAACCCTTGGGAAAACCTGTCCGAGCGGTATCCGGCCGGGGCGATTGTCGAGGGCCGAGTACGCAACCTGACTGACTTTGGCGCCTTCATCGAAATCGAAGACGGCATCGACGGACTGGTTCACGTATCCAACCTGAGCTGGACCAAGCGCGTCAAACATCCTTCTGAGATCGTGAAAAAGGGCGAAAAGGTAAAGGCTGTCGTTCTCGGCGTGGAGCCGCAGAACCGCCGCCTGAGCCTGGGCATCAAGCAACTGCAGCCCGATGTGTGGGAGAGCTTCTTTGCTACTCACCGCGTGGGCGACCAGGTCCACGGCAAGGTGTTGCGTACGGCGCAGTTCGGCGCGTTTGTCGAGATTGCGGAGGGCGTGGAAGGTTTGTGCCACATCTCCGAAGCTGGCGACGAAAGCGGCGGATCAAAGCTGGAAACGGGCCTTGAGCACGATTTCAAGATCATCAAGATCAACGTGGAAGAGAAGAAGGTGGGCTTGAGCCTGCGCGCCATTGGGCAGGAAGCCAGCCGCGCACAGGTCGAGAGCTACAAGAAGGAGAGTCACAAGGCTCCAGTCTCCAGCTCGACCACAACCCTTGGCGACCTGATTAACCTGCGTAAGAGTGAGCGGAGCGAGCAGTAAGGCGCCTTCCCTCACGCAAGAAAGCAGAACGGCCACCCTTTCGGGTGGCCGTTCTGCTTTAGTAGTCAACCGAAAGAGACGATCAGCAGGGGACGCAACTCTTATCCTCATCCGGCAACAGCTTACTATGCCTTGCCTTCCGAGCCCTGCTCTCTGAGCACGATTGCGATTCCCAATGCGCCCACCACGCACACCAGCGCGAACGCGAAGGCACTCGAGTAGCCACAATAGCCGATGACCACGCCAGCCAGCGGACCTGTTAGGAAAAACGAGATGTCGGCAAAGGCTGTGAAAACGGCCAGCGCCGCACCGCGATTGTTGATGGCGACGCGCTTGACCGCTTCCACGCCGAAAGCGGGAAAGACCAGCGAGAAGCCGAAGCCTGTGATAGCGGCAGCGGAGAAGGCCATCCACGGCGAGGAAGCAAGCCACAACAGCAGCAGCCCGACGGATTCCACCGCGAGGCAGGCCGTGGCTACCGGAAATCCGCCAAAGCGATTGATGGCTTGAATGAAAAGAAGGCGCGCTGCGATAAAAGCCAATCCGAAAGCAGTGAGGCAGAGGGCAGCGCCCGTCCAGTGACGGCTCAGGTAAAAGAGAGTCACAAAGGTGGCCAATACACTGTAGCCGACACCTCCCAGCGCCAGACCCATGCCGTGCGGAGCCACGCGGCCCAACACGTGGCGGAAGGAAAGATGTTCGCCGGGAGTTACCGGCACTGGACTCTTGCGGCAGGCCAGGGCGAGGCTGGAGGCGCCAATCAGCAATGTGAGTAGGCCGATTGAGGCTAGACCGCGCTGCGGATCACTCCACAACGAATCAAGCGCTACGCCCAGCGGAGCGCCCAGCGCCATGGCCCCATAGGTGCTGATGCCGTTGAAGGAGATGATTTTTGCGGTGCTGGCTTGCCCGGCGCTGGAGATGCCCCACAAAGTTGATCCCGTCGATCCGAGGCTCTCGCCAACGCCGAGAACCAGGCGGCTGAGAATAAGAAAAATGAAGCCGAGCCAGGGAATCGCGTGCAGAGCGGCCGCAACCATCAGTAGCGCGCCGCTTGCAGAGCAGAGGCCCATGCCCCAGAGTACTGAGATCTTGGCGCCAACGCGGTCGCTGATGTGTCCGGCCCAGGGGCGGCTGAAGAGAGTTGCGATGTACTGGATGCTGATGACCAGGCCCGCCAGCGCCGCGCTATAGCCCATGTGCAGATGCACATACGGCGGTAGGACGGCCAGCGGGAGCCCGATGGACAAATAGACAATGAAGGTAAAAAAGACGAAGCCGATGATGTGCCGAGTGCTCCCCTTCGATGCAGCCGAAGATGATGCTGAAGCGCTCGCGGTTGTCGATTCTTGCATATCTCAGGGTATGACTCGAAGAAGAAAGGTGGTCATACCACAGTATAGCGAATATGGAACACGGCGCGGATTTCACGGATACCGCAGCGGGCGTTCTCCGGATCATCGGCGCCGTGCTTTGCTTCCCAAACGATTGATCAGTTGCCGGGAATGCAGTTCGCTTCCAGGGTGCCGGCATTGACCCCTGCCTTTTGCCCCATCAGCCACAGATAGGTGGTCAAGTGATGTGAGCAGGTAATATCCGTATTGACTTGGCTGGAGTTCGAGACCAGCTCAAAGGGCGTTTTGACGGAGGTATAAGGCCAGAGCGGGAAATCCGGCACCACGTCCGTGTTGTTGTAGATGCGGTAACTGGTGGGCACTGTATCGTTGAAGTCATTGGCGAAGAATTCCTCGCCGACGCGAGGGCTGGCGTAGGTGTAGATCACGGGTGACTTCTGTTTGCTGTTGCGGGCGACATCGAGGGCAAGCAGAGTGGCCAGCGCGCCGCCTAGGCTGTGTCCGGCAATGGCTACGCTTTTCGCTGTACCGGCGCTGACATAGCCTTGCATAGAGGAGACTGCGGTTTGCGAACTGGTGCTTCTGGCGATGCGCAGGGATCTGTAGATGCCTGAGAAGCCTTCTTCGGTGAACCCGTAGGTATTCGGAATGGGATTGAAAACGAAATAGAACTGCGCGTCGTCAATCCATTCGAGAATTGTGTCGGTGCCGCGAAGCACGGCAACCAGTTCGCCGGCTGGAGAGAGAGCGAGATAGCCATAGCTGACGGTGTCGCTGACGTCGGGCGTGGCGTCTGTGCTGAGGTCGCTTCCATAGATGGGCTGGAGGAAAGTATAGCCTTGTTCGGAAATGAGTTGCTTGTCGGCGCTGGTGTAATCGCTGCTGGGCGAAACGCCTTCTGCGATATTCACCAGCTTGGCATACTGTATTGCCGTGAGCCAGTTGATGGACGATTGGGCTAGGGCGCTACCAGGCAGTATTACCGTAAGCGCCATGAAGGCAATTCGGAGGAAAGAGAAAACAGATTGCTTTTTCATGTGGGCAGGATAAGAATGTGAATGTCTCGGTACGGATAAAGCAATGTAAATAATTCAGAAATTAGACATGGATAATTATTGATCCGGCCCGTTAATACTAACAATCCGTGCCCCATCCTTCGCTTTTTTCTAGCGAAAGTGTGAAAAACATCGACACTATTTTTGGGCTGAATCAAAAAGCGCGGGCGGCAAATTATCCGATCGCCAGCACACGGTTGCCACGCCGGTTGCACTGGACACGCTCTACACTGAAATTATGCTGGGATTTCACATCGAACATTTCGGTTGCAGGGCGGCGCGCGCCGACGGTGAAGCGGTGAGCGCGAAGTTGCGCGCTGCGGGGTTGGGCACCGCGAGCCCGCCGGAAGCGGATGTGGTGGTTGTGAATACGTGCAGCGTGACGGCTGAGGCTGACCGGGCGGCGCGAGCTTTCATTCGCCGAGCGCACCGGCTAAACCCGGAGGCAAGGATTGTGGTGACAGGCTGCTATGCGCAGCGCGCGCCACAGGAGTTGGCGAGCATGGACGGCGTGGCCGCCGTTGTTGGCAACAGCCACAAGGCGCTCGCGCCGGAGATTATTGTGGGCTTGTTAGGGCGCGCCACGCAGCACGAAGGCAAGGAGTTTATACAAATTCAAGCAGCAACAAGCCTTGAGCGAGTGGGCAGCAAGCAGATGGTCCCACCGCAGGTGGTTTGGGCCGATGATCGCTTTGCACATTCATTTATTGAAGAGGCGCAGATGGCGCCCGGCGCACAGACGCGGCCCAACCTGAAGATCCAGGAAGGGTGCGGGAACCGCTGTACGTTTTGCGTCATACCGTCCACGCGAGGCCCCTCCAAAAGTCTGCCCGCAGAAAGCGTTCTGAGGCAGGTGGAGGGATTTGTTGCTGCTGGTGGCAAAGAACTGGTGCTCTCGGGAATCAACCTGGGACGATGGGGAAGAGACTTTTCAGGTTCAGAAGTCTCACATTTGCGCTCTCTTTCGGATCTGGTGCGGGCGATCTTCGAGCAGACCGCGCTGCCCCGGTTGCGGCTCAGCTCGATTGAGCCGATGGATTGGGATGCGGAGTTGATTGGGCTGATGGCTGAGTTTGGGAACCCAACGGCCGGCGTGGCGCGGCTGGCCCGCCACGCGCACCTGCCCTTGCAGTCCGGCTCTGACGCGGTGTTGCGGCGGATGCACCGGCGTTACCGGCCTTGGCATTACGTGGAAAAGGTGGATGCGCTTGTACGCGCTTGCGGGCCGGAGTTGACGCTGGGCGCTGATGTGATGGTGGGCTTTCCCGGCGAGACCGACTGCGAATTTGAAGAGACTCTGGCGCTGGTGCGAGCGCTGCCTTTCGGTTACCTGCACCTGTTTCCGTTTTCGCCTCGCCCGGAAACAATAGCCTGGGCGCTGCATGCTGAGCGGCCTGTTGCGGCTGAAGCGATTGCGGAACGAATGAAGGTCCTGCGCTCTCTGGCTGCGAAAAAGACTGAAACCCATAGAAGGAGTTTTGTCAGCCGGGAATTGGAAGCCATCACTTTGCACACGCCGGCCGAGTTGTGCACGCGGGGACGGACAACCGCGCTGACGGAAAACTTCCTGCCTGTGGAGCTAGCGGGCCAGCTGGAAGCCAACCGGCTGGTGCGGGTGCGCGTGACGGGGTTGACTACCGAAGGAGTTCTCGAAGCTGTTCAAGGCGACAATCCGGCATAAACCCTTTGTTCCGAAAAGCCGAGCCAATGCTATACTCAGGATGCGCTTGTGCGCCCGCGGCGACTCCGGCAAACTCCGGAAGCGGGAGCCAGCGACTCTTGGAGGAGCACCATCGCACTCGACAAACGTTCGGCAAAGTCCTTTATTCGCATCAACGAGAAGATTCGTGCGCGTGAAATCCGCGTAATCGACGAAAACGGCGAGCAGCTGGGAATCCTGGCCCCCTTCGAGGCGCTCAGGCTGGCCAAGGAGCGGGGTCTCGATCTCGTCGAGGTTTCGGCCAACGCGGTTCCCCCGGTCTGCCGCATTCAGGATTATGGCCGCTTCCTCTACGAAAAAGAAAAGAGCGAACGCGCCGCCAAGAAAAAGCAAAAAGTGATTACGGTCAAGGAGGTCAAGTTCTCCGTGACCGTGGACGAACACGACTACCAGACCAAGAAAAACAAGGCGGTTAAATTCCTTGCCGATGGCGACAAGGTTAAGGCCAGCCTTCGCTTCCGTGGCCGGCAGATGGCCCATCGCGATCTGGGCTACAACATCATCAACAAGCTGATCCAGGACATCGGCGACGCTGGAATTGTGGAGTTCATGCCGCGCATGGAAGGCACCATTCTGCATGCCATTCTGGCTCCGGCCAAGAAGCAGGAAGCGCCCAAGCCGAAGCCCCCCACGGCTCCGCAAGCTGCCACGCCAGCGCAGCCGGCGCAGTAGACCGTTCGAATCGTCATTTTCGGGCTGCCCTCAGAGTCTCATCGACTTTGAAGGCGGCCTGAACAGTTTTGGGAGCAGGGAACCTCGGCCTGCTGTATACTGGTTGAAGCCTAAAGAGTTCAGGGGAAGTCCTGTCCCACAGGCAATGCGGCAGAGTGACCCTGCTCAGCCGAACCACGATAGCGAAGAGAAGAAAATGCCCAAGTTGAAGACCCATACGGGCGCGAAGAAGCGCTTCAGCAAGACTGGCACCGGCAAAATCAAGCGGGGCCAGGCGAAGACGCGTCACATCCTTACTTCGAAGCTGCCAAAGACGAAACGCAAGCTGGGCCGGACCCTGCTGGTTTCAGACGGCGACTACAAGAAGGTAGCGCGCATGATTCCTTACGCTTGACCACCTGCGGTGGGGCGGACCATTGGATTAGGTTCGTGCTGCTGTTGTTGATGGGCCGAAATGACCCCCGCCGGATGCGAAACGCGTTCGCCCCCGGCGAGAGATTCAGGCTTGAAAAAGCGAGTGAAGAGGTTTACAGCCGTTCCCCAAAAGGGTTTTGGCCTCCTGCCTCCAGCCGCATCACCGAACGCAAAATGGAGAAAACGATATGCCCCGCGTAAAACGCAGTACCAAGCGGAGTGACCGCCGGAAGAAGATTCTGGAAAGAGCAAGCGGTTATTTCCTTACGAAATCCAAGCTCTATCAGGCGGCTCAAGAAGCCGTCGAGCGCGGCCTAAAGTTTGCCTACACGGGCCGCAAACAGAAGAAGCGCCAGTTCCGTTCGCTGTGGATTGTGCGCATCTCGGCTGCCTGCAAGCTGAACAACTTCAGCTACTCGCAGCTGATCAATGGCCTGAAGAAAGCCGGCGTGGAACTGGACCGCAAAATTCTCGCCGACATCGCCGTGAAGGATGCGAAGGGCTTCATCGAGCTCATCGATCAAGCTAAGGTTGCACTGGCGGCGGAGAAAGCTGCCGCGGAGAATCTGATCAAGGCGAGTTAGCAAGTCAGCGAGTTAGCAAGTCAGCGAAAAAGGCCCCGAAGCGATGCTTCGGGGCCTTTTCTTTGGGGAAAGACGGATTTTCCCGGTGATTTTCAGGGGCCAAATCTCATGATGCGGGAGAATTTTGGGTCGAAAAGTTTTCAACATGCATTGATTCAAAAGGGGTTAGAAATAATCTGCAAGGTTTCAGGGGAAATTTATACCCCCCAGGGGTATACCGGGGGAGGGGGGTACCCCTTAGGCGGCCGCCTTTGGAGCCGCCGACTGACCGCGAGCTGTGGTGTAAGCGACCTGGGCGGCGTAGAGATACTTGGTGCCCGAACTCTCCAGGATGATGTCAGCAATCATGGCATGAGTGACGCAGGCGATGAAGTCGCGGATGTTTTCTTCCCCGGAGAGCGGCGGCATGGCGTCGAGGTAGGCGCTGTTGGCTGCGCATCTGGCGTCGTATTTGTCTTTGCCTTTTGCGCGTCCTGCCTTATTGGCGCGTATCCAGACGCACACACAGCGAGCGACGCCTGGGTTTGTGGCGGCGGCGAAGGGTATCTTCGTCTCGATTGGGGCGGGGGTGGTTTCAATGGCTTCTGTCATAGTGTTTTTCCTGATTTGATTGTCTATAAAGTGCGGTAATTATCTGCAAGCACCTGCGGAGTGGCGGACGGCTTCGGTCTCTTCTACGCCGGAACTTGAGAGAGGGAAGGGGCTATTGACAGCAAGGGAAATTGGCGTGGGCAGATTGGTGGGCTCTGACCGGCTTTCCATGACTTACCAGGGCTGGGCCAACTTCCGGGTTGATGACGACGCAGGATGCCGATTACGCCAATAAGGTGGCTAAGGGTCGTGGTGTTACCCGCTTCCCCTGTGTAGGTTTCAAATGCGGGGTCTCGGCAGGATGCGGGGTCCATTCCAGGGCGCTACCCCGAATTCTCTCTGGCCATAAATGCTCCAGGGAAAGACGGACGCACGGCCCCGTCCCATGGCATGATGAAGAAGCATCGCCGTCCTATTGTTCAGAGGAGTGCCTGTGCCGCACGACCCAGCAAGAAAGCGTCTGGTAGATGTCTTCCTCGATCCGAAGACCATCGCGGCCCTTCTAGCGGCGGCGGTCTCGGCGGCTCTCAACGTGTTCAAACTCACTGAAAAGCTTCCGGATCGGATCAGGCAGGAAGCCACCCCCGGGGAGCTCACGGCAATCGCTGCTTTCCTGCTTTGGGTGGCCTTCACCATATTGCTTACTCTCCTGTCTCGCTGGCGTGATCGTCGCAGACATCCAGACGGCGAACCCACCCCGGGCAGGGTGGTCATTTATGTAGCGGAGCTCCGAGGCGACGATAAGCTTGGTTCTCACCGGAACCACATCTTGCTCACCCTCAGGCAGGAGTTGGGTGACGCAATTCAGATTCTGCGGGCCGGGATTGAACTTCATGCTGAGGAAAGCGGAAATCCGGAGGATGACGCGCGCTCAGCAAACAGGAAGGGCCAGCGGTATCTAAATCAGACGAAACATAAGGGGGACTTGCTCGTCTGGGGCCAAATTATTCAGGAATCGAAGCTCGTGGAACTCCGATTCACCTCGTCTGTTCACGATGCTGCTGAGCAAAAGCGCTTCACATTCGCCGAAAAGATGGCCCTTGCGCCGGATTTCGGCCCCGAAATGGCTGCTGCCCTTGCTGCGATAGCGGGTCAGCTTGTTCTCTCCGCCAAAAACCCGAGCGTGTATGTCGCCGACGCACTCATCCCCATCGCCGAAAAGCTTAGGAAGTTTGTAGCCAATCTCCCAGCGTGGATGGGACCAGACGAACGCGGGCTCCTGGAGCGTTCATACGCAGTCGCAGAACTCGCTATCGGAGATCAACGAGGCGACTTGGGAGCGCTCGAGAGGGCCGCCGCCGCCTACCGCGATGCGCTAAACGAGTTTACCCAGGAAAGGGTTCCGCTCGAGTGGGCCAGGACGCAGTCCAACCTCGGCGTCGCGCTCTTTATTATCGGCGAGCGCGGGAGCGGGACAGAGCGGTTGAAGGCTGCAACTGTGGCCTATCGCGAGGCCCTCAAGGAGTGGACGCGTGAAAGAGTCCCGCTCTTGTGGGCAACAACGCAAAACAACTTAGGCACTGCTTTGGTGTGTCTCGGCGAACGTGAGAGGAGCAGAGAACACCTAGAAGCTGCGGTGGTGGCCCACCGTGAGGCGCTCAAGGAACGACCTCGGGACAGGGTCCCAGTTGATTGGGCCGTAACGCAAGTCAATCTCGGCGTCGCGCTATTCACTATCGGGAAATCGGAGGGTGGTACCGACCGATTGGAGGCTTCGCTTGCAGCCACCCGCGAGGCGCTAAAAGTTTTGACCCGCGAGGATACTCCGATCCTCTGGGCTGGGGCGCAGATCAACCTCGGCACAACTCTCTCGGTGATGGTCGAACGCGGGGGCGATACAAAACAATCGGAAGCTGCTGTTGCGGCCTTCCGCGAGGCGCTCAAAGAATGCAGTCCGAATTCGGTTTCGCTTCAATGGGCAATGGCACAAAATAACCTCGGTACTACGCTTGAGAAAATGGGCAAATTGGAGGAGGCGGCCGAGTCCTACCGGTCCGCGCTGCAAGTCCTCACGCCCGAGAACCATTTCCAATTGTTCACCGGGGCCACAAGCAATCTCGCCAGTGTCCTTCATAAGCTGCGCGCCCGAAAAGACGGCCCATAGCTAGGTGCTGACCGAAGAAGGGCACGGATCGATCCCCGCAAACGCCAATGTCGCTGGGATTCCCGGTTTTTGCGAAATGGCCTTTCGTCCATGCAGGTGTGGGCGCAGTACGGCGCGAAGATTCGTTCCGCCCCTACGGGGCTGGCTCATCCTATTGGAACGCCTTCCCAGAATTGCGCTGCGCTTTGTCCTGGGCTATTTTCCGTCCCTCCCTACGGGAGGAGCGCAGAGACTGGTTCATCCGTATACACGAAAGGCCCGCGGCTAAAGCCGCTTCGAATGCGGGCCTGCGTTCAGTGGCCTGAAGGCCACTGCTCCCTCCGTCATTTGCCGAGCGCGTTCCCTCCGCCGGCGGAGAACCGACACAAAGCTGCGCGCCTTTGAGCTTCGCGGTATCCCACCCATTTCGCAAAGAGCGCGAAATGGATGGGGCACCCGCCGAGCAGTTGTCATTCTCCATCCAATTTGAAGCGTCTGCCAAACGAGAAGAACTAACCACCAGAGCATGGCCAGCATCGCGATCCGCGCAGGCAACCTCGCAAAGCCGTCAATTAGAGCGAAACCAGAGTTGATGTGGCCTGTTGATTTTTGTGCAGGGTCGCCGCTCCCTGTTGGTCGCGTCGACTTGAGTGCATTGGTCTTGGGATACAGTCACTCTGGTTTCGCTCCACTGGAATCGACGCGATAGCGCCCGCGAAAGCCGCGCAGGCTGTGATCAAGGACCAAGGGCCAGCCCACCATTTCCGGGTTCTTACAAGCGGAAATCCGTCCATGAGAAACCACTGAATGGCGCGACGATCGCGAAAACTTCACCTTCCTATTTCGCCTGGGCCAGGCCCGCAACAACTGCGGCAACTTTCTCAAGTATCTGGATCCAGCCCTCCATTTGACCGCTATTTTTCGCGCTCTCCATGGGTTCATTTCCAATGAAGGTGAGTTTCGTCTGGCCGTTCCCGAGATCCTCAAAGATGGTCACGTCGTACGCACCGTCAATGGCCTCATGTTCTATTCCCAATTGCGCAGGGTCAATCCTGTTTCCCTTCGGATCGGCAAAGTACATGAGCGAAACGATCTTCTCGTACGGAACAATCTCGTGGTATTCAACCGCATTCCAGAACTCCTGCCCATCGGGCGCCTTCATACAGCAGAGCAATTTTCCCCCGACGCGAAAATCCATCTGACAAACGGGCGAGGTAAAACCCTTCGGTCCCCACCACTGCATTATGTACTTCGGGTCTGTCCACGCCTTCCAAACTAATTCGCGTGGGGCATCAAAAACTCGTGTGACAACCATCCGCTCTGTCTCGTTAACCGTGCTGCTTGTCATCTCTTACCTCCTTTTTTCATTTGATTTACGACCACATCCAGCTTGTCGAAGCTCTCTTCCCAGAATCGGCGATAATCAAACGCCCAGTCGCTGACCGTCTTGATCGCCTCTGGCCTAAGCGTGCAAACGCTCTCTCGCCCACGCTTCGTCTTGATCACAATCCGCGCCCGCACCAGGCAGGCAATATGTTTTGAAATCATCTGCTGCGAGAGTGCAAACGGTTCCGTCAGCCCATGGACAGAGGCGGGCCCGTGTGAGAGTCGTTCGATCATGGCCCGCCGGGTTGGATCAGACAAAGCCGCAAATGCTGTGCTCAACGTATCCACAACCATATGGTAGTGGATTTTCTGTTAATGTCAAGTGTGAATTTTGCGATTCTTGATTTTTGTTCCCTGATCTCTGAACGTTGGCACCCGCGCGGATTTTTGCTTCCCCAAGAGCGGAATCATCGCAGCTGGGGGAATGGTTTAGGAAATAGGCTTCTTCGGTGCAATAACTCATTGGTCTAACGATTAAAGTGCGCACCGCTGCCGGCGCAGGAGCGCGAGCCGGCGGGGTTGAGGCGCTGGCATCAGGAGCCGGGGGAATGCGGATTGCCTCTTGAACAGGTTCTGGATGTATCACCGCCAACTCGGAAGTTACCTTAAAGGCAACAGTCCGGTTTGCGATAGCTAACTCGACCTTTAGGAGATGCCCTGGCGTGCCGCCGAAACTGCGTAGATTCGAACCCATAAACGCCGATCCCGCCGGGATTCCCGGTTTTTTGCGGAAATGCCTTACGTTCAAGGAGGGGTAGGTGCAGTGCGGCGCGCGCGGATTCGTTCCGGCCCCACGGGGCGGGCTGTTGTGCTGGAACGTCTTCCCAGGATTGCGCAACGCTTCATCTTGCCACCCCACGAACGAAGACCTGTCCCTTCACCCCAGCGAGCAAGGACCGCTCGCTGGGGACCCGGCCCTGGGCTATTCTCGCCCTCCCTGCGGGAGGCGTGCAGAGACGGGTTGCCCGTATACAGGAAGGATCCGCGGCTGAAGCCGCTTCGATTGGAGGACCGCATCCAGTGGCCTGAAGGCCACTGCTCCCTCCGCCAATTACCCACCTGCCCCATCCGTTAATTCGCTCCCGCTCCCGCCGTCATTTCGTGAGTGCGCGTCTAGCTGCCGAGAAAGCTGGTCACCGCTTTCTGCCACATATCCGGCTGGTCAACGAAATTCATGTGGCCGGAGTTGGGGAAGATGACGAGTTTTGAGCCGGGGATTTTCTCGTGCATCTCCTTGCTGAGGGCGGGGTCGCACTCGTCGTGATCGCCGACGAGAACCAGCGTGGGGACGTGGATGGAGGGAAGGCGGTCAACGTACTCGACGCTCTTGAGGTTGCCGTCGATGACGAACTCGCCGTGAGAGCCCCACATGGCGCGGTAGAGCTCCCAGTTGGTGGGGGCGTTGCCGGCGCTGGGGTCGTACGTAGGGTCGGGGCGCGCGCCGTAGAGGAAGGGAAAGTAGCCGGGGCCCCAGGCGAGGTTGGCATATTCAGCGGGATAGCGGCCGTGCTCCCACAGTTCGCCTTTGCCGAAGAGGCCCGCTTGTTCCAGCTCATTCAGGCGTTTCAGCTTGTCAGCAGGCATGGCGGCTTTTTCACGGGCGAGGACTTCATTCATCTCGCGGGTGGAGGCGAAGGTGCTGTTGAGGATGAGGTGAGAGAGGTTCTGCTGGTACTTGAGCGCGTAGGCCTCAGCGAGGACGCCGCCGCAACTGTGACCGAGCAGGGAGATTTTGCCGAGGTGGAGGGCCAGGCGCACGGCTTCAATGTCCTCGACGTCGGCTTCGACGGTGTAGAGGCTCGAGTCCTGAAGGCGCTGGGAACGGCCCGATCCACGCTCGTCAATGAAGATGAGTCGATGAGTCCGGGCCAAGGGCAGCAGATAGGGCAGGAAGTAATCGTGGCTGGCGCCGGGACCACCATGCAAGACGACGAGCGGCGAGCCGGTGCCAAGGGCTACGTAGTAGATGAGTACGCCGTGGGCGTCAACGAAGCCCTCCTGCTGCGGGTATATGACGGATTGGGCAGCGATTGGCGCGGCGAGAGCGGCGGCGAGAAACAGAGCGAGAGCGAGGCGCAAATATTTCATGAAGATGAGAATAACTGAAGAGGGAACGCGCGGTAGTTTATTCTTTTGTAAACGCATATGAGCGAAGAGATTCCGAATTTGACGGCATTTGATGAGGCTGCGCTGGACGAGGCATTTGCGCGGCTGGAGCGGCAGGCACGCGAGGCCGCGGCTGCGCTGGACGATGACGCGGCTGTGGAAGCGTTTCGTCTGGAGTGGCTGGGACGCAAGCAGGGACGGCTCAATGAAGTCTCAGGCCGGTGGCTGAAGGCCGCGCCGGCAGAAGCCAAGAAGCTGCTGGGCGTACGCTTCAACGCGCTCAAAAGCGTGGTGGAGGGGCTGCTGGACGCGGTTCTGGGCGCGGGTCCGACGGATGCTGCGCTGAAGGCCGAGGCAATCGACATTACGCTGCCGGGAACGCGGCGGCTTATGGGCGCAGAGCATCCGATTACACGCACGCTGAATGAGATTACGAGCGTGTTTGCGGCGCTGGGCTACTCGGTGGGCGTGGGGCCCGAGGTAGAGACCGACTTCTACAACTTTGAGAGCATGAATTTCCCGCCCGGGCATCCGGCGCGAGACACGCAGGACACATTGGTGGTGGCGGGGCAGGAGCGGCGACCACAGAGAGACCGGCTGCTGATGCGCACGCACACTTCGCCGGTGCAGATGCGGACGATGGAGCAGCAGCCGCCGCCGGTGCGAATTGTGATTCCCGGCAAGGTGCATAGGAACGACGCAGCGGACGCGACGCACTCGCCGATTTTTCACCAAGTGGAGGGGTTGTGCGTGGACACGAATATCACCTTCAGCGATTTGAAGGGAACGCTGGACCACGCGATGAAGGCGCTGTTTGGCTCGGCTGTGAAGACGCGGTTTTTTCCGTCGTTCTTTCCGTTCACGGAGCCGTCAGCAGACGTGCAGATTAGTTGTATTTTTTGTGGCGGAAAAGGGTGCCGCAAGTGCAAGCAGTCTGGATGGATTGAGCTGCTGGGCTGCGGGATGGTGGACCCTGCGGTGTTTGCCTTTGCGGCGGAGAAGCAGCCGGGATACGACTCGAAAAAGATTTCCGGATTTGCGTTCGGGATGGGTGTCGAACGGATTGCGATGATGAAGTATGGGGTGAGCGAGATTGGGTCGTTCTATGCGGGGGATATGCGCTTCTTGAGTCAATTCGCATGAGAGTGCGCTTGCCCGCTAACTCCGCTGATGAAGGATCTTACTTATGAAGATATTGACGAAATGGCTTAGAGCTTATGTGCCGGGAGTTCCGGTGGACGACGCGCAACTTGCCGAAGACCTCACCTTGCGCGGGATTGCGGTCGAGGGGATTTACGATCTTGGCGACGGCAATGGCTCGCTCTACGAGATGGATATTACCACCAACCGCGTGGATGCGATGAACCACTACGGAGTGGCGCGCGAGACGGCGGCGATTTATGAGCTTCCGCTGGCCGAGTTGGATTTTGCTTTGCCGAAGGCGAAGAAGGCCGCTGCGGCTTATCCCGTGAGGATTGAGGCTGAGGACGCCTGCGGGCGGTTTACTGCGCGAGTGCTGCGCGATGTGACGATGACTGAATCGCGCGACTGGTTTGCGGGCGTGGAGGTGGCCACTTACTTTGGGCTGCTGGAGCAGAAGCAGATTTCAAATGCCGTGGATGCGACCAATTTTGCGTGGATTGCGATGGGCCAGCCGACGCACGTCTTTGATCTGGACAAGATTGAAGGCGGCATCGTGGTGCGGCGGGCGCGTAAGGGCGAACGGCTGAAGACGCTGGACGGCGTGGAGCGGGTGCTGGATGCCGAGGACCTGGTGGTTGCCGACCAAGCGAAAGCGCTGGGGCTGGCCGGGGTGATGGGCGGCTGGGACACGATGATTACGCCGGTGACGAAAAATGTGCTGGTGGAGGCGGCGTGGTTTGACCCCGTTGCGGTGCGGCGAACGGCGCGGCGCCACGGATTGCATACAGACGCGAGCCATCGCTTCGAGCGCGGAGCCGATTTCAATGCTGCGCCGGTGGCCTCGGCGCTGGTGAGTGCGATTTTGTTGGCCAATGGCGGATGTCTGGAAGGCGAACTGGTGGACGTGCGCGTGCCGGCCATTGAAGCGCGTACGGCTAAACGGAAGCCGGTTGAACTCAAGCTCAGTGAGGTGCATAGGATTCTGGGCAAGACGGTGGACGCAGAGGGAATTACCGCGGCGACGGTTGAGGGAGTGTTGACGGCGCTGGGGTGCACGTTAGCGGAGTTCGCGGAGCTAGCGGGGGTCGCGGAGTTAGCAAAAGCTGACGCGGGCTGGCTGGTGACGTTGCCGAGTTGGCGGCTGGATTTGGAACGCGAGATTGACCTGATTGAGGAGGTCGCGCGGGTTTACGGGTACAACCGTTTTCAAAATACGCTGCCGGAATTTGGCGAAGGAGTGCGCGCGCTGCCGTGGGCGGAAAAAGAAGCCGCGGTGCGGCGGACGCTGCTGGGCGCAGGATTTCATGAGGCAATCGCGAGCACGTTCTGTTCGGCGGCTGAGGCCGCGCTGACGGCGCCGCAGCCGGGACTCGTGGTTCCGTTGGGCAATCCGCTGAGTGACGAGGCGGGCGTGCTGAGGCCGTCGCTGGTGCCGGGAATGTTGGCGATGATTGCCGGCAATCTCAACCGCGATGTGAGCGATGTGCGGCTGTTTGAAGTGGGCACGGTGTTCAGCGGCAGCACGGAAAAGGTTGAGGAGCGACCGTCACTGGCGTTCGGCGCGGTGGGCAGCTTGCCGGAACAGGGGGCGTTGCAGGCGGCGCGGGCGATTGAATTTCACAATGTAAAGGGCGTGGTGGAGCAGGTGATCGAGCGGTTTCAGTCGCGGACTGCTTACTTTGACCGCTTTCCTGCAGAGGCCGGGCTGACGCCAGATTGGCTGCATCCGTATCGCGCGGCACGGGTGGTGGTGGACGGCGCGACCGCGGGCTGGTTTGGCGAGCTGCATCCGCGGGAAGCGGCGGCGCGCAAGGTGAAAGATCGTGTGCTGGTAGGCGAGCTTTATCTCGACCGGTTGTATAAGCTGCCTTTGCGGCAGCCGAGTGCCAGGGAGATTTCGCGCTTCCAGCCGGTGCGGCGAGATTTTTCATTGGTGCTGGACGAGAACATTGCGTGGGAAAAGATCGACCGCGCGGTTGCGGGGTTGCAGATCCCCGAGTTGGTGGAGTGGCGTGCGCGTGAGGTTTTTCGCGATCGGAAATTGGGCGCGGGAGAATATTCGCTGCTGCTGGGCGTGACCTTTCAGGCCGCGGACCGGACGCTGCGCGAAGAAGAGTTGCGAAGCTTCCAGGCGCGGGTGGTGGAGGCTGTTGGCAAAGTAGGGGCGCGGCTGCGGAGTTAGGCGGAAAGCAGGCCGGGAGCAGTGCAGGCCGGGTTATACTTGCAGCGTTAATTTAAATGTGCGGAGGATTTTCAATGGCGGAGTTTATCTGGAAATCGGAGACTATGGACGAGACGCAGGGAGATGAAGCGGTGCGGGAGCGGGCTGCTGAATCGGGCGGGGAAGCAAGCGCGTTGAGATTGAGCGTGGATGAATTTTCCGCGCTTGAAGAGCGGATTGTGCGCGCGGTGAACCTGGTGAAGCGAGAGAGGCAGGAGCGCGCGGCAGCCGAGGAACGCGCCAGTGCGGCCGAAGAGAAACTGCGAGAGCAGGCTCCGCTGGCCGATCGCCTGCAAAAGGAAGTGTGCGCGCTGCGCGACGAACGCGACCAGGTGAGACAGCGCGTGGAGCGGCTGCTGGCGCAACTGGACGCGCTGGAACTGTGAGGCCAGGCGTGGCTCAAGAGGAATCCGGAAGCCAGGCCGGCTACGTTACCGTCGAAATTTACGACCAGACCTATCATCTCGCCGGACAAGATACGGAGCACATTCGCCGCTTGGCTGAGATGGTGGATGCGCGGATGCGCGCCGTGGCAGCGCAGGGCCGGACTGTGGATTCATTGCGCGTAGCTGTGCTGGCGGCGCTGAATCTTGCCGATGAGCTGTCGCGGGCTGAACATGCCGGCGGTGGCGATGCGCGGCTGGGCCATGCTAGAGCGGTGAGCTTGAGCGGGCTGCTGGATGAAGTACTGGAGGAAGAGCAGAAGACAGGGTCATAGGCCTGCGGCTCACTGCTTTGGAGACATCAGCACAGGCCACACTGCGATGCATACTTTCCCTCAGGGGCTAAAGCCCTAGTTGCTTTGCTGGATGAATGTACGGGCTAAAACCCGTACCCTTCGCTAAAGCCCGTACTTTTCGCCAAAGCCCATGCCCTCCAAGACATTGACTTCTGATTTGGATTCTCTTACGGGTTGCAAGCTTGCCGTTTTTGGAAAATGATGACCGAAAGCGGAGGGTCAAAAACGTACCACACAATGACCAGCTTGCACAAGACTTGCAATTTCCCTCGCCGACCCATAGTATCCGCAATAGAAACCGGCCTGCAAAGCAGGTGGGCGATCAACGCTGGTTGAACCAACATTCAATGAACAGGGGCTCAACTCGACAATCGGTTCTGTGTGCAGTGTCCGCCAGTCCGGAATGCCTAATGAACCGCGGAGAGCTCCACCTTCTTAGGAAGGGTTCACCGGCGCATCAACCACGGCCCAGTGGGTCGGATTCTACCTTCCTCGCGGCCTGAGGCGCTATTCTGACTCAGGTGTATCCAGTTCTCTTCCATATCGGCTCATTTCTGATTCCGGCGTATGGCGTTTCAGCGGCAGTGGGCGTGCTGCTGGCGTTGTATCTGGCCGAGCGCACGGCGCGCACGATGGGGCTTGATGCGCAGCAGGTGTGGAAGCTGTCAGTGGTGACGCTCGTCGCGGCGCTTGTGAGTTCACGGCTGCTGCTTGTCGTGCTCAACTGGACAGACCTGCGTGCGCACCCGCTGTGGTTGCTGACGCTGGCCATGGTGCATCATCCGCTGCTGTCCTGCTTCGGTGCGTTGATCGCGTTGGTGGTGGCTGTTTTATATGGACGGCGGCAGCGGCTGCCGCTTTGGACTACAGCGGACGCGCTGGCCGCGCCCGTGGCTTTGGGATTGGCATTCGAACAGTTGGGCGAACTGCTGGCCGGGTCGGGCTATGGGACAGAGACCACGGCGCGGTGGGCAGTCACTTACACTGACCCGTTTGCAGGGCGATGGAGTGGCGCTCCGCTGGGCATTGCACTGCATCCGGTGCAGGGATACGCGGCGCTGGGGTTTCTGACGCTTTCGATTTTTTTGCTGGTTTGGCTGCCGCGCAGACGTCAGGCGGGCGATGCGGCAGGGTTGTTGTTAGTCGGCGCGGGCGTGGTTGTTTTTGTTACCGAATTCTGGCGGGATTCCGAGGGACGCGGCGCAGTGTTGGGCGGCGCTCTGGATGGGCCGCAGATCGCAGCGGCGGCGATGGTGGTGGTTGGGGGGGTGGTTTTGCTGGAACGAAAGCCACCTGTTGAGTGTTGAGGTTTCCCACCCATTCGCAAAGAGCGCGAATGGACGGGGCACGGAGTTGAAATCTGTAAAGGGCTATGAAGGTTTATAGATAGGTGGATCTATCCCAACCTAGCCGCAAAAACGAAAACGCGGCGAGGGTGGGGCACCCGGATGATGCAGGGCGCCCGGGGTTCGTATCCGAGAATTCCCAGGTCCCAAAATCGGGACCTGGGCACCCGGAGTTTGTGAGTCGGGGACGAAAGGTGAGTCTGCAAATGGCTGAACTGCGCACCATCGAAGTGACGGCGGAGGCAAAGGGGCAGCGGCTCGATCAGTTTCTTGCCCAGGCACTAACCGCGGAAGGCGAAGGCGTGAGCCGCTCGCGCGTGCAATTGCTGATTGACCAAGGCGATGTGCTGGTGAATGGCGTGCGCGAGAAGGTGGCGCTGAAGCTGCGTGGGGGCGAGCGAATCGATATTACCGGCGAGCCGCATCCGGCTCCGCTGAAGGCCACGGCGGAAGAGATTCCCTTGGACGTGATTTATGAGGACGCGGATCTGGCGGTGGTGAACAAGCCGGCGGGGATGATGGTTCATGCGGGGTCAGGGCAGAGCGATGATGCGCGCAGCCGAGGCACGCTGGTGAACGCGCTGCTTTTTCGCTTCAAGAAACTTTCGGCAACCGGCGGCGATCTGCGGCCAGGGATCGTGCACCGGCTGGACAAGGATACGAGCGGTCTAATTGTGGTGGCCAAGAACGACCGCACACATGCGGCGCTGGCGGAGCTGTTCTCCAGTCGCCAGATCAAGAAGAGTTATATTGCACTGGTGCAAGGAACAGTGGAGCGGGCCAAGGGCACCATCAACGCCAGTCTGGGACGCGACCCGCTGCGGCGCACGCGCATGACCGCGAAACCTCTCGAAGATGGGCGCACGGCCGTTTCGCACTACGAAGTGGTCAAGCGGTTTGCGAATCGCTTCGGCAAGTTCACGCTGGTCAAGGTTCGCATCGAGACGGGTAGGACGCATCAGATTCGCGTGCACATGGCTTCGATTGGGCATCCGGTGGTGGGCGACACACTCTATGGCGGATCGGGGCAATTGACGGATCAGGTGGTTTCGCAGGCCGCGACCTCGAAGGCTGCGCGGCGCAAAGCGGAGCCGGAAAGACTCAGGCTGGGTCGGAATTTTCTGCACTCGGCGCGGTTGGAGTTTGTCCACCCGAAGACGAAAAAACTCTTGGAGCTTGAAGCGCCACTGCCTGCCGAGCTGGAGGAGTTTCTGGTAAAGCTGGAGGCGAAGTAGACGATGTACGACGGCTATTTGAGCTGCTAGTGTAGTTCGCCATTTTTGTGCAATGGCAAGAGGCCGTCCTACCGTGGCTAAAGCCCGTTTTATATGTGCTGGCTTTCAGCGGGGGTTGAAACCCCCGCCTCCCTCCGAATTGAGTTCTTTCGCGGTCATTGAACTCGTGCGCGTTCAAGACATATGAATGGTCTTCCGTATGTGAATGACCACCCGTATGCCGGACAACATTAGAACAGATAACGGGCTGTGAAGACGAGATTGTGGTTGGTGGCGTGGTAAGTGCTGGTGGCCATCTGGAAGCCGGCGCCAAATGCCAAGCCAATGCGGCTGGTCTTGTCTTCAGGGCGCAATTTCACCCTGCCAAACATCAAGCCTGGAGTGACGAAGGTCTGGACCTTGCCATTGTTCTTGCCGCCGTTATAAAAGGTGGAGTTCTGTTCGACCTCTGGCCACCAAATCTTTCCAGCGTGATATTGCAAGACTGCGTTCCACGCAACCGGGCGGCCGAGTTTAGAAGTGTCGCCAGTCGGCAGCGCAACGCTGGCGCAGCTCTGCACATCGAAGCGTCCATAGCCTTTGCCCATGCCTATAGTGGGTGAGATGGTGGCGTCAGTGCTGCCGTTGGTGTAGCTGCCGGTGGGAATGGTTGCGCCCACAGCGACACTGGCCACGTAGCTGCCATGCTGCTCGTTTCCGGCGAAGGGCCTGTACTTGAGTAGGAAGGAAGCATCGCCGGCTCCGTCTTTGGTGGCGGGCACATTGTGTTGAATGTAGGGCGGGAGGTTGAAGTCAATCTCGGTATTGGCAAACGGGATGAGGTTGAGCCCTTTGCTGTTGTCGTAGATCCATGTGGTGGTGCGGGCGGCGGTGATTTGGCGGATAAAGTCGGTGCGCGCAACCTGGATCAGGGCGGGATATGGCGTGACGACGGGGACGCTCCATCCGGGTTGTTTAGACTGGGTCCGTGCGGTGCGGGCTTCCCACTGGCTGAAGAACGAGCCTTGCGCGCAGGCTGCCGCGGAGGCGAAGACAAGGGTCAGGGAGAGAACTGTGCGGTTTCGCATCTGATTGAGAGTAGATGTTTACAGCACGATGAGGAGTGGGCAACCACACATGGGTGGATATCCTTCTCCACCTTGCGGCGGAGAGCAGGGCAGGGCAGGGCGGTAATTTTACTTCCTAATGGGGTCCTGCGGCTGGTTCGAGTCAGCGCTTATGGGCGTGCCCGGTTTCGTCTGGCAGAGGCGTGGGCTGCTTGACGAGTAAACCGTCAAGGGGGACGGTGGAGAGCACGCGGGCAATGGTGGCAGCGGCAGTGCCGTCGCCATAGGGGTTTGCCATGCCGCGCAAGGTTTCACGGAAATCGGAACTGAGGGCGCGCTGGATGGCGGCGCGAATTGGGGAGGACTCAGCGGGGACGTCGATGATGTTGCGGGCGCGCTCGCGGCCCTGCTGGCGCATGCCGACGTTGACCACGGGCAGGCCAAACGATGCTGCTTCCATGATGCCGCTGGATGAGTTGCCGACCATGGCTGAAACCTGACCGAGCAGGCTCCAATACGTCACGGCGTCGAGATTGACGAAGATGTGCGTGTGCGGGCGCATGGCTGCGAGGGCGCGGGTGCGTTCAATAAGCGCGCGGCCGCCGGCGTCGGAGTTGGGATAAACAAAGATAAGCTGGCCGGTCGTAGCGGCGAGCGCCGAGAAAAAGGTATCGGCTTCCGCGTTCGTGTCCTGGAGAATAGTGACCGGGTGCCATGCGGCAAGGAGGGTGGACGGCGCAAGGGCGAGCGATAGGCGGGATTCAAGAGCGGCGCGGTCGAGCAGCGCGGAGCGGCGCAGGTGGTCCAGCGAGGGCGCGCCCGCGTGATGCACGCGCCACGGCTCTTCACCCATAGCGATTACGCGGCGGCGCGCGGTTTCAGTCGAGGTGAAATGGACGTGGGCGAGCTTGGTGAGTGCGTTGCGAACGTGGTCGTCGACTGCGCCCTGCGAGATTTCGCCGCCCTCGATGTGAGCGATGGGAATGCGCATGGCGAGGGCAACGGATGCCGGCGCCAGCATCTCATAGCGGTCGGCGATGAGTAGCAGTAAATCGGGACGCCATGCGGTGAGAGCATCTGCCAGGCCGAGTATGGCGATGCCGATAGTCTTGGCCATGCCGGTGTCAGTGTCGGAACTGAGCAGGCACTCGATGCGCGCCTTGATCGGAAAGCCGTCGCGCTCGATCTCGTTGATGGTGGAGCCAAAATCCGGCGAGAGATGCGCGCCGAGCGCAAAGACGCCCAGATCGATCGCGGGATCAACGGCCAATTCGCGCAACGGCCAGTACAGGTGACTGTAGTCGGCGCGCGAGGTGGTGACCACAGCGATGCGCCGCTTGTTGATGGTCTCGCTCATACGCAGACCTGCGACGCGCAGGATTGAGGCTTGCGTTGGCCGGCGAGTGTCAGCACGGTGTGGCTTGGCGTGTAATCAGGAACCAGCGCGCACAGCTGGGCGATGGCGGCGGGGAGGTCGCGCGCGTCGATGGCCGTGCGCAAGGGAGCGAGCGCACGGTTGAGATTTGCTGGCGCAGGTTGAGCCGTCTCGATGAAGACCATGCCGTTATCGCCGGCCAGACGAGTCGATTCGCCGGCGGCCCAGAGGCGTTCGTTTTCCTTGTCGCCTGGACGCAGCCCGATGAAATTGATTGCAATATCGCGCTCCGGCGCGAGTGTGCGCGCCATGAATCGGGCCATGTCGATGACCAAGTGCGCTGACGGGAGAGCTGGCGCGAGCAGGGCGGATGGGTTGTAGGGATGGGGCTGCGTGGAGGTGTCGTCGTCTCCCACCCATTCGCCAAAAGCGCGAATGGATGGGGCACCCGGCTGGGATGCAGCGGCCCACAAGAGCAGATTCACCGCCTCGCTGACGGCAAGGAAGTAGCGGCGCGCAGCGGAATCGGTGACGGTGAGTGGACCGCCGAGGGCAATTTGCCGCGCAAAGAGTTCCGCCACGCTTCCGCACGAGGCGAGTACGTTGCCGAGGCGCAGAACAGTGCCGCCGTGGGCAAGGACTATCTGTTCAGCGACGCGCTTGGTTGCGCCCATGACGGAGGCCGGCTCGACAGCCTTGTCGGTGGAAAGCAGCACCACGCGAGCGGCATGCGCGGCGGCCGCTTGGACCAATGTTTCCGTGGCAAAGATGTTGTTTTGGATGGCTGCCAGGGGTTGCTCTTCCATCAGCGGCACGTGCTTGAATGCGGCGGCGTGAAAAACGATGCGCGGCGCGTGCGTGGAAAAAATCTCATCGAGAAGTGCGCGGTCCGCTGTGCCGCCGAGGATGGGTGTCATTTGGCAGGCAACGTCGGAGTTTGCGGCTGTGGCGCATTCACGCTCGAGGTTGTAGAGATTGTTTTCTGAGGCTTCCAGCAGAATCAGCCTCGACGGCGCAAGCGCGCACATGCGGAGAGCTAGTGCGGAGCCGATGGAGCCTCCCGCGCCGGTGATGAGAACCGGCTGCCGGCCGAGCGCGTCGAGAGCTTCGAGCGGCGGTGACGGCAAGGGTGGGCGCGCGAGAAAGCCGCGCCAGTCGAAGTCCTGGAGGGATGGAGTCACATGAGAAGTATAAATTGGACGACCGTGCCGATTGTGACGAGTGTGAAACGGGCGAAGAGGGACAATCGACGAGTTGACTCCAGGGCGCATGCTACAAGCCTGTCGTCCGCTCGAATACACTGGATAGTTCCGCGGATTCATGGGAAGGTGCCCAGTCCCTGCCGCGCTGGAGAAGAAGTTGAGAAAGAATTGGATGCGGATGGTTGGGGGAACGACCGTTGTTTTTATTGCTTTGGCTACGGCAGGGGCGCAGGCGCGCTTTGACGCCGAGGCAGTGCGGCTCAATAATCGCGGCGTGGCGCAGATGGGCCAGCAGTTTACGGAGCGTGCGGCGGAGAGCTTTGCCGCTGCGCTCAAGAAGGACCCGAAGCTGGCGCAGGCGGCGGTGAATGAGGGCATTGCGCTTCTGACTTTGCAAAGGATTGACGAGGCCAAGAAGGCGCTGGAGCAGGGGATCGTGCTCGACCCTCAGAGCGCGCAGGCGTGGTACAACCTGGGCCTGGCCGAGCACGCGGGCAACGAACTGGAGCCGGCGCTGGCCAGCTTTCAAAGTGCTGTTAAGCTCGATCCGAGGGACGCGGACTCCATTTATTTTGAGGGCGTTTGCTATCAGGAGATGAAGCAGTTCGACAAGGCCATCGCGATTCTGGAGCACGCGTTGGATGTGAATCCGCTACATGCGTCGGCGGAGTTTGCCCTCGCGCGGGCGCTGCAGCGTTCAGGCCACTCGCCAGAAGCTAAGGTGCATTTTCAACGATTCCAGCATATGGCCAGCGCCAAAATTTCATCGCCCATCGGGCTGTCTTACGGCGAACAGGGCCATTATTCGACCGTGACGCCGATTGTCGAGCCGGGAACGAGCCGCAGAGACATGATTCCGGTGAAACTGGTGGCGCGGCCGATGATTTCTGCTATTCCACCCTTGTCGCAAAAACAGGAACGCGGCAAGGGTGGGGCACCCAGCATTATGACATCCCCAATTTCCCAGGTCCCAAAAGCGGGACCTGGGGCACCCGGATTTTCGACAACGGGCGGGGCCTGCATGATGGACGTGGCTGGAGACGGCCGGATGGACCTGGTGCTGATGCAGGAGGGCGCGCAGGCTATTCGCGTGCTGCACAACAGGGGTGACGGCAGCTTTGAAGAGTGGAACGCCGAGGCTGCGGGATTGAAGGCCAAGGGTCGCGCGGTGGCTTGCGCGGTTGGCGATTTCGACGGCGATGGGTTGAATGATCTGGCGGTTGCTCTGGACGATGCGGTGCTGCTGTTTCGCAACTTGGGGAAGGGCAAGTTCAAGGATGTAACAGCCGAGTCTGGATTAGTGGCACGCAATCGGCCTTCGGGGATTACCGTTGTGGACTACGACCATGACGGCAATCTGGACTTGCTGCTGACTGGCTCGCCCATCAAACCGGGCGATGAATCGAGCGTCTTGTGGCGCAACAACGGCAACGGAACTTTTAGCGAAAAAACAGAGCCGACGGGGTTGGGTGGAAGCGGACGGACGGCTGCGGCGATTCTTACTGACTTCAATAATGACCGTGCCGTGGATCTGGCAGTGACCGGCGATGGACCGGCGCCGTTGATTTATGTGAATCCGCGCGAAGGGAAGTATCCGACACAGGGGCTTTATGACGAGAAGTTGCCGGCGACCGAGGGGATTGCCGTATTGGACTACAACAAAGATGGCTGGATGGATATTGCCGTTGCCCATGCGGGCGCGCCGGGATTGACACTGTGGCGCAATGTTCCAGGACTAGATGGTATCGGCCGGCGATTTGAAAGGGTGGAACTCCCCCTGCTCGGTGCATTGCGAGGATGGGGCATTACGCCCATCGATATCGACAATGACGGCTGGATTGATTTGGCGGCGATTGTGGAAACAAAAGCGGGGCCGCGGGTGAAGGTCTTTCGCAATCGTGGCGATGGAACATTTGAGGATGTGAGCCACGCGCTGGGCCTCGACAGCGTGGTGCTGCACTCTCCGCGCGGACTGATTGCCGCCGATGTGGCGGGCGACGGCGCGCCGGATTTGATTGTGACGCAACTGAATGCGCAGCCTGTGCTGCTGCGCAATGTGGGCGCGAACAAGAATCATTTTGTGCGTCTCGATTTGACTGGATTTGCCGACAATAAGACGGCGATTGGCGCGAAGGTGGAAGTCTTCGCCAACGGGCTCTGGCAGAAGTGGGAGCTTGCCGGAGCGGTGGGTTACCAGACGCAGGCGCCGCCGCAGATTCTGGTGGGGCTGGGCGATGCGGAGGGGATTGACCTGCTGCGCATTTTGTGGCCGACGGGTGTGTTGCAGGACGAGATTGATTTGCCGCATACGCCGGTGATTGCGATGAAAGAAGCCGACCGGCGAGGCAGTTCGTGCCCGGTGCTGTTTGCGTGGGACGGGCATAAGTACAAGCTGGTGACGGATGTGATTGGCGCGGCGGTCGTGGGCCACTGGTTTACGCCCACGCGGCGCAATACGCCCAACCCCGGCGAGTGGATCAAGATTGACGGAGGCGCGCTGGCGTCGGTGAACGGCAAGCTGAGCGTGCGCTTCATGGAGCCGATGGAAGAGGTGAACTACATAGACCAATTGCGTTTGGTCGCGGTCGATCACCCGGAGAATGTTGAGGTGAATCCTGACGAGCGATTCCTGGACGATCCGCCGTTTGCTTCGGGCCGCGTGGTGGCTTCAGCGGGCGCGCGGTTGCCGGTGGGCGCGTGGGATGGGGAGGGACGCGATGTGCTTGGACAGGTGAGCGCGCGCGATCACAAATTTGCCAGCGGATTTACCGCGCTCCCTTACGACGGATTCGCCAGTCTGCATGCACTAACTCTTGACCTGGGTTCGGTGGATGCGAAGTCCCCGCTGCGGTTGCTGATGA
Organism: Occallatibacter sp.; assembly: GCA_049520075.1. Classification (GTDB taxonomy): domain Bacteria; phylum Acidobacteriota; class Terriglobia; order Terriglobales; family Acidobacteriaceae; genus Telmatobacter. Next base: position 27,199 of record JBEKQD010000054.1, read on the forward strand.
CCGGCTATGTGAACTACTTCAGCGCGACCTCGCTCTATGCCGCGTGGCAGGCGGGCGTGAAGCCTATCTCGCCTTACGTCGAAGCGCAATTGCCCAATGGCGAGTGGAAGCGGATTGCGGACGATGTGGGTTTCCCGGCGGGTCTGGAACGTACCATTGTGGTGGATTTGACCGGCAAGCTGCCCGAGGGCACGCGGCGCATTCGGTTGATGACGAATCTGGAGATTTATTGGGACCAGGTGCTCATTGACAATCATGCGGAGGCGGAGGCGCACACGGCAGAGGCTCCGCTGACTCTGGCCACGCTGCATTTCCGGGGATATCCAAGACAGATGGAGGGCGCAAGTCCTGGCGATCTTGATTACGACTATGACCGCGTGAGTTTGACCGGGCCGTTCCAGCGGCAACGGGGAAGTTACACGCGCATGGGCGACGTGACCGCGCTGGTCAGAGGCATCGACGATCGCTATGCAATCTTCGGCAGCGGTGAAGAGATTGCGGCGGAGTTCGATGCGACGAAGCTGCCCGCGTTGCCTGCGCATTGGACTCGCGATTACTTCTTCTACGCCAACGGATTTGTAAAGGATATGGACTGGTGGGATGCGTCGCCGTTCACCGTGGCGCAATTGCCGTTCCACGCTATGAGCAAGTATCCGTATCCGGCGAATGAGAAGTTTCCCGATGATGCGGGAGCGATTGACTATCAGTTGAATTGGAACGATCGCTGGGATTCGGGCGAGCCGGTGAGGTCGTACCGGTTTGATTATCGAGTGATGCCGTCAACACCTGCCGAGGATGCGAGGCCATGACGCAAATGGAGGAATCCGAGATTCAAAACCTGGCTGAAAGCCCGCGGGAGATCGGCGCGCCTCGCGGAAAGAGCCATCTTCGATTGGTTTTCAGCGTCGTATGTATTCTGGTCATTCTTTGGCTGACGCGCGATTGGCTGATGCGGACAAACCACTGGCTGGATAGTCATTTCCAAAAGGAGATTGCGCGGAAGTTGGGCATCTCGTCCGGTGCGATTGGTACCCTGTACTTTCTGCTGCATACGGCCTGGTCCACCATCCATGCCAACGCCAAAAAGAAGCAGAAGAGCGCCGAGGAAGAAAAGAAACAATTCAACCCGCGCTATAACCCCATCGCGGAACGAGATTCGGAGAGCTGGAGCGATGAACGGCATAACGCTTGAGCCGGCGGTGCGGCAACTAGAACTTCTGCGCTCTGGCGAGATTTCCGTGCTGGAACTGGCCGAGGCGCACATCCAGCAGATTGAGCGGCTGAATCCGCAGTTGAATGTGTTCGCGGATTTCGATGCGGAGCGCGTACGCGAGCGGGCGCGGAAGCACGATGAGTGGCGTGGAACGCGGTCGCGCAGGCCGTTGTTCGGATTGCCGGTGACCGTGAAGTCATCGATCGCAACGCGGGGCTTCAAGTGCGAGATTGGGAGCCTGCTGCACAAGGGCGAAGTTCCCAGCGAAGACGCCGTGGTGGTGGCAAGGCTGCGCGCTGCGGGAGCGCTGATTCTGGGCACGACGAATTGCCCGGAATTTCTCATGGCGTATGAGACGGCAAACCTGTTGCACGGGCGAACAAATAATCCATGGGACCTGGAGCGTACGCCGGGCGGGTCGAGCGGAGGCGAGTCGGCGGCCATTGCAGCAGGGCTCTCAGCGGCGGGACTGGGCAGCGATAGCGGCGGCTCGGTGCGCGTGCCAGCGCACTTCACAGGTATCTGCTCGTTGAAGCCGACGCCGGGACGCATTCCCGGCCGTGGACACCTGCCGCCATGCGTGGGACCGTTTCAGATACTCGGAGCGATTGGGCCAATGGCGCGCACCATTGCCGACGTCGCGCTGATGTTTCGCACGCTGAGCGGGCAAGACCCGAGCGATCCGGCCAGCGCGCCGATTGCGCTGCGCTCACCGAGTCTCGACGAACTGCGGACAAACACCATTGGAGTTTTTGAGGACGATGGGCTCGTTCCAGTGACGCCGGGGACGCGCGCCGCGGTGAACGCCTCGGCGACTGCACTGCGCGAGGCGGGCTTCCGCGTGGAGCCGTTCCGGCCGCGCACCCTGGAGCAGCTTCGCAAGCTGTGGTGGAAATTTTTTGTGCAATGCGGAGCCATGTTTTATGCGCCGGAGATTCGTGGGCGGCGCGACAGGCTGAGCCCCATCTTCAGCGAGTTTCTTTCGATTGCCGGGTCGGCAGGTCCGTTGACGGCGACCGAGCTTCTGAATGCGTGGGCCGAACTGGATGTGTTGCGGGCGAAGACGCTTGAGGAGATGAGCAAGCATCCGGTGCTGCTGTGCCCGGTGGCGAGCATCCCAGCGTTTCGCCACGGCGAGAGGGGGTGGACCATCGAGGGGCGGACTGTCGAGTATCTTGACGCGGTGCGGCACACGCAGTGGTTCAACGCGCTGGCCGCGCCGGCAGCGGTGGTTCCGGTGGGCAGTTCGCCGGAGGGGCTACCGATTGGCGTGCAGATTGTTGCGCGGCCATTTGAGGATGAAACGGCGCTGGGTGTAGCGGCGATTGTGGATGCGGCATTTGGGTATAAGGCGCCGCCAATCGCGCGAGGGTGAACTTTTGAATCAATCCCAGGTACGAAAATCCGGATCTGGGCCGCCCCGGCCGCACACTGTTGACTCCTAAACCCTTTTTCCTGACTCCCATGCCGCATCTCCACCTTTAGGTTGAGGCGGAACTCGTATATTCGCGGTAGCCTTAGGCTTCCCCGGATAGGAGCGCGAAAGGTGCGCGAGAGCTGGCACGAACGGTTTGCCGAAACGCCTGATGTCCTGAAGAATGCGCAGCGCCAGCGCACTATTGTG
>JBEKQD010000055.1:0-30016 GCA_049520075.1 Occallatibacter sp.
ATTTACAGGCCCTTCTTCGCCAGGAAGCCGATCAGATCGACTACGCGGCTGGAGTAGCCCCACTCGTTATCGTACCAACTGAGCACCTTGACGCTGTTGCCGACCACCTTGGTCAGCGGCGCGTCAACGATTGAGCTGCGCGCATCGCCCTTGAAGTCAGAGCTGACCAGCAGGTTGGTGTCGTAACCGAGAATGCCCTTCAGCTCGCCCTTTGATGCCTTCTCGAAGGCGGCGTTCAGTGCTTCTGCGGTGATGGGCTTTTCGGCGATGAAGGTCAGATCGACGATGGAAACATTGGGTGTGGGTACGCGGATGGCAAAGCCGTCCAGCTTGCCCGAGCTCTCCGGGATTACCAGCTTGAGAGCCTTGGCTGCGCCGGTCGAAGTGGGAATCATGCTCAGGGCAGCGGCGCGGGCGCGGCGCAGGTCCTTGTGCGGAAAGTCGAGGATAACCTGATCGCCGGTGTAGCTGTGGATGGTAGTCATGATGCCGCTGACGATGCCGCATGTTTCCAGGATGACTTTGACGACCGGCGCCAGGCAGTTGGTGGTGCAGCTAGCGTTGGAGATGATGTTGTGCTTGGCCGGATCGTACTTGTCCTGGTTGACACCCAGCACGATGGTGAGGTCCTCGTTGGAGGCCGGAGCGGAGATGATGACCTTCTTCACGGTCGCACCGAGGTGAGCCTTGGCCTTGGTTGCGTCGGTGAAGTGGCCGGTGGACTCAACCACGACCTGCGCACCGACAGAAGCCCAGTCCAGCTTGGCGGGATCCTTCTCGGAGAAGACCTTGATCTTCTTGCCGTCAATGGCGATGAAATCTTCGCCGGCGGTGACTTCATTTTTCAGGTTGCCCAGGATCGAGTCGTACTTGAGCAGGTGGGCCAGCGTCGCGGGGCTGGTCAAATCGTTGACGGCAACAAAATCGATCTCAGGATTGCCAAGCGCGGCGCGCAGGACATTGCGGCCAATGCGGCCGAAGCCGTTGATTCCAACCTTAACTGCCATTTGTGTGTTCTCCTTCGAAGTCGGTGAGACTGTGGTTCGAGTTTGTTCAGACTTGTTCTGGTTCGGCGGCTCAAGACCGCCCTACAGGCAATTCCACCAAACTCATGATGGTAACATTCAGAGCGACGGAGACGAAATCAAAGCGCGTTTCTTCCCGTTTTGCGCACAACTTCTCGCTTTCATAGTGTGCCGCTACCGATACAACAGTGTATGTGACGGAGTGCACACTATTTGCAGCCTACTCGGGAAGTATGGTATCCCCATATCAGTACGCACCTGTTGAAGGCGGCATGAGAAAACGCTCCAGACACACCCCTAACACCTCCGAATCCACCGGCAAAATCGGCCAGGAACTCCCATCGAATCAACTGCGGCCGCTAGTGCCGCTCTATCCGGACGACGTTCCGGCGGCGGCCCCACAGCTGCGCGCGCAGCGGACCGACGTGCAACGACCGGTGGAGTTGCGCCAGGCTGACCCGCGACCGGCTGACGTGCGCCCCCCAAGGCCTGAGCGGCATTCAAAGCCGGAGTCGCCCGCAAGACAGGACTGGAATGAGCCGGCGGGATCCGCGCGCTTCGAACTCGAAACTCAGCCGGATATGCCCTCCGTGGCGCCGCCCGAGCCGGAGGCTGCCGAACGCTCGCCGCAGGCACCCAAGGGCTATGTGGTTCTGGCCATCGGCCTGCCGGGATCAGGGAAAACGACATGGTTTCGGCGGCGCGGCGTCACGCCGTTGTCAAGTGATTTGCTGCGCAACATCCTCTTCGACGATGTGGAGGAGCAGCGATACCAGGGGCTGGTCTTTTCTACCCTGCGGTCACTTTTGCGCGCAAGACTGATTGCCCGCATGCCGTGGAATTATGTGGACGCGACCAATCTTTCCATCCACGAGCGCCGCCAGTGGATCAAGATGTCAAAGAGTTTCGGCTACGAGGTGCAGGCTGTCTTCTTCGACGTGCCGTTGGATGTGTGCCTGGACCGCAACAGGCAGCGCGACCGCTCAGTGAGCGAGGACGTGATGCGCAAGATGGCCGACAGGCTGAAGCCGCCGATCTTTGAAGAGGGATTTGCCAAAATCACCGTGGTGCGCGTCAAGAGCGCAGGATGAGCACGCAACGCTAACGGAGTCTTCCGGCGTGCACGAGACATTTCTTCCTGGGCCAGAACTCCAGTTGGTTCGCGTCGAGATCGACCCGCCTTTCTCGGCACAGCGCGAGAACAGATTCAGCGCGGAACGCCGACGCGGCCAGTTATGCGCCAAGGAGTTCAACACCTTCAACCACGCTGACTTCGCGCTACCCTCCGCTCTGAGTTACAACAACAGTAACCTTGGAGATATCGCTTCGCCGCGTAACTCTTTGCGCTAACTTCACGCGGAAAAGTTCTTTAAGTTACTTATGAAGAAGTTAGCATTTATTATTTGGTTATTATCGGATTTCAGATAACTATTTGCATTGAATCTCCTAACTCATGAGCTAACAATCCCGCAGCGCGGACCGAGAGCTTTCATCGTTACCTAACAGTCAATTAATGGAACTTTAATCTAGCCTGCAAGGTCACTCGGGAAGGCTTGCGCCACGCTTCTTTTTGCTCTTGACACAGTTATCTGACGCGGAATAACATTTGCCGCAAGACAACTTCAGCAAAATTCCGGAGGAAGAAACGATGCGGCGTTTAGCGGTATTTGTTTTTTTTGTAATGCTTGCAGCCGGTGTCAGGGCGCAATTTGATACAGCTACAGTTCTCGGGATAGTGACAGACCCGAGCGGAGCGGTCGTTTCACACTCTCAAGTCGCGTTGCGCAACACAGCTACAGGAGCGCTCTCGACGGCAGCTTCCGATGACCGCGGGGAGTTCCGGTTCATTGACATTCCGATCGGCCCTTATGAGCTGAAGGTGACGGCGACGGGCTTTCAAGTGGCCACGGCCAAATTCGAACTTACGGTCGGCGCGCACCAGCGTGTAGACGTTCCCCTGAGGGTAGGTTCCGCGACCACGTCGGTAACTACGACCGCAGAGGCGACACAGTTAGAGACCGAATCCAGCGAGCGCGGGCAGGTGGTCAATGAGCGCGAAATCGCCGAACTGCCGCTGAACGGACGGGAATACTCGCAGTTAGTCGAGCTGACCGCCGGCGTCGTTCCTACCCAAAACCAGTTATCTGAAGGCTACGGTCAGCGCGAGGGATCGTTCAGTATCAACGGCCTGCGCAGCGTTTTCAATAACTATATGCTGGACGGCCTGGATAACAACATGTATGGCACGTCGAACCAGGGATTCTCGAACCAGGTGGTGCAGTTGTCGCCGGATGCGGTGGCTGAGTTTCAGGTAGTTACCAATAACACGAGCGCGGAGTACGGCCGATCTGGTGGCGCCACCATCAACGTAGTCACGCGTTACGGCACCAACGAGCTTCATGGCCGGGCATGGGAGTTTGTTCGCAACACGGACTTCGACGCTACTGGATTTTTCAAACCGGATTTCGGCGGCAAGCCGGCGCTGCACCAAAACCAGTTCGGCGCCACCCTGGGCGGTCCGCTGAAAAAAGATAAGCTCTTTTACTTCATCGACTACGAAGGCTTCCGTCAATCCAATTCCTTTACCGACACGGCCACTCTGCCCACCGCCGCCGAACGTGGCCTCTCCAGCACAGGCACGCCCCTCGGCTACTACATGATTGACGACCCCGGCGATCCGAATAACTCCAACGGCTACCTTCCCGTTGATAACCCCTGCCCATATTACGGCGCCAACGGCGGTCCGAATGTCGACCCGAACCCATGCAACACCTCTACCTTGCTCGGCGCCGGCCTGTTGGCCGGAGCAGCCCCTTACGGCGGCAAGGAATACCCGAATGGCCAGATTCCCGCGTCTGCTGTCATCAACTACGCCGCGACGATTATGGAAGGCAAGGACAACAACGGTAATATGTACCTGCCTCCTACCACCAACAACAACTCAACCAACAATTACATTGTTCTGCACCCCAACACCTTCGACCGCGACAAGGGCGACGCGAAGTTAGATTGGGACGTAAAGAAAAACCTGCGTCTGTTTACCCGCTACTCGCAAGCACGGTGGAACGCCTATGACCCCGGGACCATTCAGGGCGCAGCCGGACTGGGTGGCGACGGTCACGTCATTGCCCCTGTAATTCAGATTGTGGGTGGCGCTACGTGGACTATCAGCCCGAAATCGCTGTTGGAAGCTCGCTTCGGCTTCTCGCGGATGAGGGCGGGCAAGACTCCCCCGTTGGCTGGCGGCCCCAGCATGTATCAGCAGTTCGGCATCTCCGGCCTGCCCACCGACCCGCAGTACACCGGCGGCATCACATACGAGTACTTCATCAATGGCGGCTTCACTAGCCTGGGTCGCTTGTGGACCAGCCCACAGTATCAGAATCCCACGGTTTGGAATCCCAAGGTCAATTACACCCGACTGCTTCCGGGCCACACCCTCAAGGCCGGGCTCGAATACACTATGCTCCATGTTGCGCAGCAAGACCTGCACCCAGTGATGGGCGGCGATGTCTATACCAACGAGTTCAGCGGCCAATGCTACGACAACTGGTACACACTTCAGTACAAAGCTGGTTATCCTCCTCTTTGTGCGATCGCGGGCGATCCCGCTCCTTCAGTTCAAAGTCCCGCTGACTTTGAAACAACAAAGATGTTCGACTATGCCGACTTCCTGTTGGGCTATCGCGCCGAGATTGGCCTCTCCAACTCTCCCATCGCCAACATCCGCGAATGGGGTTTCAGCGGCTACCTGCAGGATGACTGGAAGGTGAATCATAAGCTGACGGTGAACCTGGGCCTGCGCTACGAGTACGGCACTCCTCTCTACGAAGCCAACAACCAGCTTTCCAACTTCAATCTCACCACCCAGACCATTGTGTTGGCCAGTTCCAGCGACCGCTATACAATCGATCCGAATAAGGAAGACTTCGGCCCCCGTGTTGGCGCGGCCTATAGCCTGGACAGCAAAACTGTGATCCGCGGCGGCTTCGGCATCAGTTATTCGCGCTGGAACCGTGTAGGTTCTAACTACCTCACCCAGAACGCGCCGTACGGCATCAGCGCAGTGCGGATAGTTGCTCCCAGCACTGCCAACTATCTCAACACCGAGAGCAGCTTTCCCGCCAATATGACCAGTTCCACAGGCTACAACCCGCTCGAAGTAGTCCTGCAGTACATGCCGCGGAGCTCGCCCGATACTCAGGTACGGAGTTGGTTCTTCTCTGTGCAGCGCGATCTCGGCCACAGTTGGCTGGTTGACCTGGCATACGTGGGCAATCACGGCTCAAATGAAGTACTTATCAACGACGTCAACCAGGCGAATGTGATGCAGCCGACTACCTGCACCAATACCAGCACCAGCACCTGCATCACAAATTTCCAAAGCCGCGTTCCCTATCCCAACTTCACGTCGATCATCGGCACGTTACCCTGGGGCTACTCCAATTACAACGGCCTACAAGCCAAGGTCGAGAAACGTTTCTCCTCTGGACTGTACCTGCTGAACGCTCTTACCTGGTCTAAAGCGCTCGACATCGCTCCCCAGGCTCAGGACGGAAGCGGCGGCTGCGACAACTGCGGCAACTACATCCCTTCGGTGCAAAACATTTACGACTACAAGGCGGATTACGGCGTCTCCGCCTATAACCGTCCGCTGCTCAACGTGACCTCCATGGTCTGGACTCTGCCAGTTGGCCAGGGTCACCGGCTTGGAGGCAACATGAACCGCGCATGGAACACGTTGCTTGGCGGCTGGCAAACGACCGATATCTTCCAGGCCCGCAGCGGCGATCCAATTACCTTTGCCTATAGCCCAAATTCCAACACGCAAGTTTCGCCGCTGATCACTATCAGCGGGCGCAACTCCTACCGTCCCAACCAGAGCGGACCAGCCATAGCTTCGAGCAAGTCCTACACCGGTTACTTCAACACCGCCAATTTCTCTACGCCGCCGCCCTCTGCACCCTTTGGCAATTCACCCCGCAACGCCGTTCGTGGCTACGCCTTCTGGGAACTCGACACAGGCCTGACAAAAGACTTCGCCATCACCAGCAAGTCTCACCTGCAGTTCCGCGCCGAGGCCTTCAACCTCACCAACCGTACCAATTTCGGCGAACCAAACAGCGTGTACAACGGCGCCGGCAGCACCACCTTCGGCGTGATTACTTCCACCCTTCCCGCACGTGAGTTGCAACTGGCCGCCAAGATCATCTTCTAAACAAAACTTGCGGTTTTCTTAAATTTTGAACTAACATTGCGCGGAAGATTCTTTTGATAGAGAATCTTCCGCGCATTTCATTTTGTCTGGTTCAATCAACCATGCCTAGTATCATCTATAAGAGGTTTGAAGTTAGCGTCGCACTTAGGCGGAGAAACTCATCAATTTGCCGCCTACGGCAACTGGATAGATTAACCCCGGTCATATTGCCAACTTCAGAAATTGAGATTCCCAAAGTTCGCGCCAGGAGTGCCAACTATGTCTTACTTATTAATCAGATCCGCCAGAATCATTGCTTGTTCCGCGCTTTGTTTCTTCTTAGTTTTGATTTCTGCGGCTGCCGCGGACGACCGGCATGCTCCCTCTGCGACTTCCGCTTCTGTCCCCAATATCGTTCTGGAGGGCGTGGTTACTGGCGCACAAAATCAGACTTACGTTCAAGTGCCGTTCGTGGTGCCCGCCGGAACGGAGCGGGTCACGTTGACGTTTGCTTACACCGGCAAGGAACAGCACACAGCTCTCGATCTGGGCTTGCTTGACCCCACTGAACTCCGTTGCTGGAGCGGCGGCAACAAGTCTTTGCTTACAGTGGGAATTTACGATGCCACTCCTTCGTGCCTTCCTGGACCTATTCCTCCGGGTAAGTGGAAAGTGCTGATCGGCGTACCTAACATTCGCCCCAATGTGGAGTCGCATTTCACCGTGCATCTGTACTTTTCTTCCACTGGTTCCGTTTCGGGCGAACCGGCATTATTGAACGTGCCGCTCAAGGTTGGACCAGCGTGGTATCGCGGAGATCTGCATATGCACACTGCGCACAGCGATGGCGAATGTCCAAGCCAGACGGGAAAGATGGTCCCTTGCCCTCTCTACTTCACTGCAGACGCCGCCGCCCGCCGTGGGCTTGACTTCATCGCGATCACTGACCACAACGCAACCTCGCAGTACAATTCCATGCGCGAGTTACAGCCATATTTCGATAAGTTGTCACTGATCCCCGGGCGCGAAATCACCACCTTCGATGGGCACATTAATTTTCTCGGCACCACCGATTTTGTCGATTTTCGTCTGGGCAGCAAAGAAGTCCCCGATATGAATACTCTGCTGCGCAGCGCCGATAGCCTGGGCGGGATAACTTCAATCAACCATCCCGGCGACCCCAGCGGCGAAATGTGCATGGGCTGCGGATGGACGCCGCCCTCCAAAGTGGATATGCGCCTTTTGACAGCAGTCGAGGCGATAAACGGAGGCAGCGAACAGTACAGCATTCCGAACATTCCTTTTTGGGACAAGCAACTGAATGATGGCTGCCGCCTGACGGGAATTGGCGGAAGCGACAATCACCGGCCCATGCAACCACTCGACGAAGTCGGCTCCATCGGTAGCCCGACCACGGTCGTCTATGCGACCGAGCTTTCGACTCCCGCAATTATTGCCGGCATCCGCTCCGGACACGCGTTTGTCGACCTCGCTGGAACCAGAGATCGTCTTCTTGAAGTGGCAGCACGATCAGGAGACACAACTGCCCATATGGGTGATTTTCTCGTCGCCCACGACGGCGAAACGGTGAAGTTCGAACTGCATGTAACCGCAGCAGCAGGCGGAACCGCGCGCTGGATCGAAGATGGGCAGGAAGTCGCTCTCAAAACCGCCTCGACTATCTCATCCGCCGATCAGAGTTTCTCTCTGACTTGGGTCAGCGATGGCCGCCGCCACTGGTTTCGCGCGGAAGTAGTGGGCGCCAACGGCAAGCAGTGGCTATTGGGCAACCCCGTCTATGTCAACTGGGAAGTATCAAATCAATGCGGCAAAAACTGAACGGTCTCTTGCAGGCGACAAGTTGCGCTGGCGAACGGTGTTGCGCTTGTCAGCTATTTATATTCAGACAAGTCAGTGATGTGGCCCATTTTCTCGTGCTTTGTGCGCACATAGTCCGCGAAGCTATCCTGCGGCGCAACCTCGGCTGAGACGCGCTCCACCACCGCAATGCCGGCTGATTCCAGCGCCGACACCTTCTCTGGGTTGTTGGTAATCAGCCGAACCTGCTTGACGCCCAGCAACTTGAGTACCTCGGCCGGAAGTTCATACTCGCGGCAATCGGCGGCGAAGCCCAACTCGACGTTGGCTTCCACCGTGTCCATCCCCTGGTCCTGCAATTCGTATGCTTTGAGCTTAGCCATCAAGCCGATGCCGCGGCCTTCCTGCTGCTCGTAGAGCAGAATCCCCGCGCCCTCCTTGGCTATGCGGCCCATGGCCAGTTCCAGTTGCAGACGGCAGTCGCAGCGCAGCGAGCCAAAAACATCGCCGGTAAGGCATTGCGAATGAATGCGAACCACCGGCGGCGCAGAGTGAATGTCGCCCATCACCAGCGCCACCAGGCCCTCAACATCACCTTTGCCGGCGCCACTAGGTTGGCCATCGTTGCACGGGCTGGCCGCCGTCAACACACCTTCGAAGCCCAGTATGCGGAACGCTCCCCAGCGAGTGGGAAAATCCGCCTCGGCAATCTTCTTCACGCTATCAAATCCCATGCTTCTATTTTACTTTGCGAGGGATGCGTGCGGCGCGGACCCGATGGCGTCGCCGGTCCGCGCTGCTACCATGAACGTGCCGGAGATTTGATGCGCGACCATCTGGCTACACTGCTTGACGATTTCCGCCGCTTCGACCGCCAAATTGCGGTGGTCCGCTTCCAGGGCAACCGGAGGCGAGTGACCACTTATGGGCAGATTGCGCACCTGGCGAGACGCTTTGCCGCGCTGCTGGCTCAGCGAGGCATCGGGCCGGGCGACCGGGTTCTGCTGTGGGGAGAGAACGGAGCCGAGTGGATTGCGGCCTTCCACGGCTGCATCGCGCGCGGAGTGTTGGTGGCTCCGCTTGACGCCTATGGTACAGCAGAGTTTGCCACTCGCGTGGCCTCCGACGTTCAGCCCAAACTGGCCGTAGGCGACGCGCTGCTGCTTCGCCAATTGCCTCCCGAATATTCGCGGCTCAATTTTGAGGACTGGCCGGGCGCCCTACCCGCCGAAGAGGCTGGACCGGTTGAGGGTCTCTCGCGCGAGACACCGCAGCAGATTCTGTTTACCTCCGGCACGACCGGCGACCCCAAGGGCGTGGTGTTGACGCACGGAAATATTTTGGCGAGCGTTGAGCCTATTGAGCGCGGAGCGCAGCCCTATATGTTTTGGGAGCGCATGCTGGCGCATCCTCTGCGCTTTCTGCATACTCTGCCTCTGAGCCACGTTTTTGGGCAGACGATGGGAATTTGGGTTCCGCCCATCTTTGCCGCCGAAGTTCACTTCGAGAGCCGCCTGGTGGCCTCGCGGCTGATAGAAACCATCAAGCGCGAGCGCATCAGCGTACTGGCCGCAGTGCCGCGCGTGATGACGCTGCTCAAGACCCATCTGGAAGCCACCCATCCGGGACTTGCGGAACGAATTGCCGCATCAGAGGGCATCGGCGCATGGGCGCGCTGGTGGCGCTTCCGCGAAGTTCACTCCGAGTTCGGCTTGAAGTTCTGGGCGCTGATCTCCGGCGGCGGGGCACTGGGCGGGCCACTGGAGCACTTCTGGAATGCGTTGGGATTTGTCGTCGTGCAGGGCTACGGCATGACGGAAACCAGTGCGCTGATTACGCTGAACCACCCCTTTCATGTGGCGCATGGAACCATCGGCAAGCCGATGGCGGGGCGCGAGGTGAAGCTGGGACCCGATGGTGAGGTTCTGGTGCGTGGCGCGGCAATCTCGGGTGGAAGCTGGCGAAACGGAGCGTTCCAGCCGCGCCGGGATGAGTGGCTGGCCACAGGCGATCTGGCCGAAGTTGCCGATGGCGGCGAGTTGCGCTTTTTGGGCCGCAAGAGCGAAGTAATTGTGACCGCGTCAGGGGTAAACCTTCACCCCGAAGACCTGGAGGCGGCCATTGAGCAGGAGACGGATGTGGCGGCCTGCGCGGTGGTGACGATGGAGACTGCGGCGGGATCCGAGCCCTGCGCGGTGTTGGCCATGCGCGGACACGGAGAACACGCGGCAGCCTTGGCGATCGAGAACGCCAACCGCAAGCTTGCGGAGTTTCAGCGGATGCGTCACTGGATGCTGTGGCCGGAGCCGGATCTGCCGCGCACCTCGACGGGCAAAGTACGGCGCAAGACCGTGGCCGCGTGGCTGGCCCAGATTCAGGCCGCATCTGCTGCGTCCGGCGCGAGCGATGATGGAATGGCTCGCGCAAGCGCCATTGCAGCATCGTCAGACTGGCTGCTGGCGCTGATTGCGGGAATCACCGGCGAGGCACCATCCAGCACAGGAGATGAACTTCGACTCACTGAGGATCTGCAACTGGACAGCCTGGGCCGCGTGCAACTGGCGGCGGCTCTCGAAGAGCGACTGGGAGTTGCACCCGAGAGCGGGCTTCTGGAGCGTGCAGAAACCCTCGGGGATTTGCGGAAACTGGTGGCAGGCGAGACCGATGGTGCGCGAACGGGAGCGACAACGGACGAAAATCAACAGAAAATTTCCGATGGACAAAGTTCCGCAGATACACGGATGAATTTAAGCTCAACCGCGCCAGCGCCCGTCGATTCTGCTGGCATTCTTACCGAGCCAGACGAACCCGCGCCGGAGGGCCACATTTATCCGCGCTGGCCGTGGCTCTTGCCTTTCCAATGGCTGCGCGTGGCCTTTATTGAAGCGGTTGCGCAACCGCTGGTTTGGCTACTGGCGAATCCTCGCGTGGTCGCACCGGAGACCTTGGACCTCACGCCGGACGAGCCAATGCTCATCATCGCCAACCATGTGAGCACTTTTGATGGGCCGCTCGTTCAGTATGCTCTGCCGGGACCTGTGCGACGGCGAATCGCTGTGGCCATGGCCGCCGATATGCTTGCCGATTACCGTCATTTCCGCAATCCCGAGCGTCCCGCTGGACGGAGGAGCTACTTCTTTCTGCCAGGTCCGCTGTTTTATTGGTTGCTGACCGCGTTGTACAACGTCTTTCCGCTGCCGCGGCGGCAGAACTTTCAGCAGAGCTTTGCACATGCCGGCGCGGCCATGGACCGCGGTTACAACGTGCTGGTTTTTCCCGAGGGCACACGATCGGCCGAAGGGACGCTGGCGCGATTCCGCGGAGGAATCGGCCTGCTGGCGAAGCAATCAGGCGCGCGGGTGCTGCCGGTGGCGCTCTGTGGGTTGGGAGAACTGAAGGCCGGGAATCGGCGCTGGTTGCGCTCCGGCAATATTGAGGTGCATGTCGGTGAGCCTATCCGCTTTGCACCCGAAGAAGGCGAGGCAGCGATCACGGCGCGGCTGCACGCCGAAGTGGAGAAACTGCTGAAACAGTGAGTGTCTTTCAGTTTACGCAGATCGCTGTTGCCATATCTTTGTGCAAGGTTTCCTGCAGGAATGTCTGGCAGAGAGAGCTATAACTCGGCGATAAGTGACCGGTATTAGGATCCTCAAGTTGCGGGTAACATGAGTTCGAAAGGCTCGATATCCGATGAATTCGAAATCGTTTTCACCGCCGACGCAAGGCCGCAGCGCGGTTCCTGATCTAAGGGGCTTGAGCCTGATTGGCTGGGGAATCCTTCTGTTGGGCTTTGTTCTGCCGTTCTCAAACATGTTCGTCAGTAGTCATCGTGTGCCGGACGCGGATTTTGTCGGCTTTTACAGTCTGGGCCGAATCCTGAACGAACACCCGGCTCAATCGCTTTACGACTATGAATTGCTGAAGCAGGTCTGCACCCAGGTTCATCCGATATCGAGGGTTTATGGCCCACTTCCTTATCCTCCCTTTGTGGGTCTTTTCTTCAGGCCATTCGCGCTGCTTCCTTATTGGGTTGCATACTTACTCTGGGTCGCCCTCACACTCGCCCTTTATGCTTCGGGGCTGACGATCATTCTTTCTCGCTTTTTTCCTCAAAAAGTTCCCGGGCGATCCCTGCTCCTTTGTCTCGCATTCTCTTATTGCCCTTTTATCGTTGACACGGCAGCCAATGGACAGCTTTCCGCGATTGGCTTCTTTGCTTTGGCCCTGGCCATGCGGGAAGATGACCTGGGACATGGCCTTCAAAGTGGGCTGGCACTATCCTTATGCCTTTATAAGCCGACACTTCTTGTGCTTCTTCTGCCGATGCTGCTGGTGACGCGGCGATTGAAAGCACTTGGCGGGTTTGCGGCTGGCGCAGCCGTTCTCGCGCTCGCAACATCCGCATTCGAAGGCTTTGGCATATGGCCGTTCTTTTTCAACACGATTTTTTCTTATGGAAAGGCTGCGACCGGCGGACACTCCGCATCAATCCGCAACCTCAGCAAATTTGTTGACCTGACTTCGTTCTCCTCTCTTGCATATGGCGGCCGATCCTGGCCGGGCCTTGCAATCATCCTGATGTGCGCCTGCTGCGCGCTTTTCTGCCTCTTATGGCTGGGATGGAAATCGCCGCGGATGGGCAAACCATTCAGTTCCGTTCTGTGGGCCACGACCGTTACCTGGACGCTGCTTCTGAATGTCTATGTGCCTGTCTATGACTCGATCCTGGTTGTACTCTCTGTCATTGTTACCGCCGGGGCCTTGAGCTACCTTCCCGATAAGCCGATCCATAGGTGGTTCGCGTTGATCTGGGTCTTCATACTGGCCGGTTCGTGGCTTTCGGTTGGCTTGGCGGCAGCTACGGGAGTGCAACTGCTTACCCTGCTCTTCGTTGCCCTTGGGATTCTGCAGTTGACTGCACTGAGGAAACTCGCGCGCCAGGCGTGAGTTCCGCTCCTGAGCTCAAATTCGAGGCCGCAGCCAGAGCGAACTCCGCTGTTCTGGGGCAAAGAACGGACTTTTCCGGTGATTTTCAGAGGCCAAATCTCATGATGCGGGAGAATTTGAGGTCGAAAAGTTTTCAACAGGCATTGATTCCAAACGGGTTACAAATAATCTGCAAGGTTTTGAGGGAAATTTATACCCCCCGGGGGTATATGGGGGGGGTACCTCTCAGGGTATAAACCGGGCGGATATCCGACATATTGAACCGGGAGGCCTGTTGACAGATTTGAACGATCCCTCTCGGCCTCATTCGGCGCTCGCGCGCTGTTCTCCATGGTTGCCCTCTCCGCAGTTCTGATCCATATTGTGATCCAGATGGGGACAATTTTCGGCAATGGTGCGGTCTCAGAATCGGGGACAGCCTGGGGTAGTGGCAATACAGGTCCTGGGACACTCTTGAAGATTCGTCCGCGCGAGTCGCTTTCGCGGTCTAACAAGCCGTCTCGGATCAGCGGTTTAAACTGTCTGGAACGGCTTCAAAGCGCTATTGATAAAGTAATTTTAGCTGTTTTAATAATACTATTGTAAAAATAGGTATTTTGGTTATAAAGTTATTGGCATGGCTAAGAACCACGAACACCGCGACCTCTTCCCTGGCGCACTGGAGATCATGATCCTCCAGTCGCTTCGATTCAAACCTATGCATGGCTATGCGTTGGTAAAGCACATCAAGCAGGTTTCGGACAATTTGCTCCAGGTGGAGGAGGGATCACTTTACCCAGCTCTGCAAAGGATGCTGCGCGAGGGTTGGCTCGAATCGGAGAGTGGCATCTCCGCAAAGGGGCGTCCGACTCGGATTTATCGCCTTACAGATGAAGGGGTTCGACACCTGGATGCAGAAGTCCTCAGCTTCGAAAAGATGTTTGCCGGAATTACGCGCGTGCTTGCGGATGCGAGGGCTTAGGAGGCCATCGATGGAGACAGTAAACAGGCTTTTCAGTCGGCTGCTGGGCCGGCGTCGCCGCTTTGACGATATTTCTGTCTCCATTCAGGAGCACATCGACGAGCGTGTCGACGAGCTGATGGAAGATGGCATGTCGCGCGATAAGGCTGAACAAGCCGCGCGCCGTGAATTCGGCAATAGGGCTCTGATTGAGGAGCGCAGCCGCGAAGTGTGGCAGTGGGCGGCGCTGGAGTCTGTGCTGAGCGATGTTCGGTTTGCGCTGCGGCGGTTAGGGAAATCGCCGGGACTTACAGCGACGATTCTGCTGACGCTTGCTATGGGCATTGGCGCGAACACGGCGGTATTCAGCGTGGTGAACAGCGTTCTATTGAAGCCGCTGCCTTATCCGCATTCTGAGGGGCTGGCGGCTTTGTGGATGAATGCGCCCGGCGCCGCAGGTTTGTCAAATTTTGATAGTGGCCTGCAGCTCTCGCCCTCGATGTACCTGACATTCGCGCGGCACAATCACAGCTTTCAATCGATGGGCGTGTGGCAGATGCGGAACGCGAACGTTACGGGAATTGCGCAACCGGATGAGGTGAACGCGGCGTGCCTCAGCGATGGAGTGCTGGAGACTTTGCAAGTGCCGACGGCGCTGGGGCGCTGGTTCACCTCGGCGGACCAGGATCCGCGCGGAGCGAAGACGGTGATGCTGAGCTACGGCTACTGGCAGCGGCGCTTTGGAGGCGACCGCGCAGTGATTGGCCGCAGCCTGCAGGTGGATGGGAAAACGCGCACGATTGTGGGGGTGATGCCCGAAGGCTTTCGCGTGGTGGATCAGGAGTTTGACCTTCTGATACCGCTGGCCTTTGATCCTACGAATGAGAAGCTGGCTGGATTCGGTTATACGGGAATTGCGCGGCTGAAGCCGGGCGTGTCGCTGGCACAGGCCGACGCCGATGCGTCGCGGCTGATTTCCTTGTGGATGGATTCGTGGACGAATGGTCCGGGCTCTAATCCGCATTACTACGAGGTCTGGAGGATTACGCCGAACTTTCGCCCGCTGAAGCAGCAGGTAATCGGCAACATTGGAAATGTGCTTTGGGTGGTGATGGCGACGGTGGGGCTGGTGATGCTGATTGCTTGCGTGAATGTTGCGAATCTGCTGGTGGTTCGCGCGGAAGCGCGTCACCAGGAACTTTCGATACGGGCCGCGCTAGGTGCAGGGCGCGCGCGGATTGTACGCGAGTTGCTGATTGAAAGCGTGCTGCTTGGAGTGATGGGCGGCGCGGCCTCGCTTGGCGTGGCCTATGCGGGATTACGGCTGCTGGCGGCGATGGGACCGGCGGATTTGCCGCGGCTGAGTGAAGTGTCCTTTGACGCGGGCTCATTGGGATTCACATTTGCGCTGGCGGTTTTTTCGGGATTGCTGTTTGGTTTGATTCCGGCCTGGAAATATGCGAGGACAAAGACCTCAGCCATAATGATCGGCGCTAACCGAACGGCAAGCACAGGGCGCGCTCGCCAACGCTCGCGCAGCGTGCTGGTGGTTGCGCAGGTGGCAATGGCGCTGGTTCTACTGGTAAGCTCCGCGCTGATGATTCGTACGTTTGCCGCGCTGCGCCGTGTCGAGCCGGGCTTTGCCGATGCGGCGCACGTGCAGACAATGAGCATTTTCATTCCGGAGCAGATGGCTAAAGACCCGCGCATGGTGGCCGTAATGCAGCGCGAGATTGCCGACAAGCTTGCAGCGATTCCGGGAGTCGCTTCGGTGGGCTTTGCAGCTGCTGTGCCAATGGATGGCAACGATCCAAACTGGGATCTGATTTCAGTGGAAGGCAAGGAGTATCCGGGCGGGGACGGGCCGCTGCAACTCTACAACTACGTTTCGCCGGGATACTTTCAAACACTGGGCACGCATATGGTCGCGGGGCGCGACTTCACGTGGGATGACCTGGAGCAGGTGCGGCCGATGGTCGTGGTCTCGGAGAGTTACGCGCGAGAGAATTGGGGGGCGGCTCAAGCGGCGATTGGGAAGCGCGTAAGGAAGTATCAGGGCTCGCCATGGCAGGAAGTGATTGGCGTGGTGCAGGACGTGCACGTTCATGGCGTGGATGAGAAGGCTCCGGCAATCATCTACTGGCCAGCAATGTTTTATGACCGCTTTGCGACGCCGCCTACGATGGATGGGCTGCGGTTTGCCTCGTTTGCGATCCACAGTAGCCGCGCGGGCACGGAAGGGCTGCTTGCAGAGATGCAGCAGGCCGTCTGGTCGGTGAATGCGAATCTGCCGCTGGCCTCGATCGGCACGATGCAACAGTTGTATAGGCAATCGATGGCGCGGACGTCGTTCACGCTTGTCATGCTGGCGATTGCCGGCTCCATGGCGCTGGCGCTGAGCATTATCGGAATTTATGGCGTGATTTCATACTCGGTAACGCAGCGGACGCGAGAGATCGGAATCCGGCTCGCGCTAGGCGCGAAGAAGAGCGAACTGGTGTGGATGTTCGTTCGCACAGCATTGGTGCTTGTTGGCGTTGGGACGGCTGTTGGCCTCGGCGCGGCAGCCGTACTTGTGCGCCTCATGCGAACACTTTTGTATGGCATCAGTCCGCTCGATCCAATCACCTTTTTGACCGTACCAATTGCCCTGGCTGCCGCAGCGGCGCTGGCAAGTTATCTGCCGGCGCGCCGCACCGCAGCTATCGATCCAGTCGAAGCGCTCCGAGCCGAGTAACAAGGGCGAAAACAGTAGTTGAATTCGGATAGCCAAGGGTTTCTATCGCGATTGGTGCCTATATGTCTGGTTCGGCGCGGCGGTCTGACGGTCATCCTGATTCAGGCTAAGAGTTAAATACAAAGTTATTGCCGGACTAGCAACGATCCGGCAGCCATTCTTTCGGAATGAAAGCGCGAATTCAAAATCGAGTAGAGGCCTGCGGTTATACGCGGACGATCATGACTTCGGTGGCCTTCATCAGAGCTGCCGCAGTTTGGCCTTTGCGCAGTTGCATTTCCCGGGCAGCATCGGCGGTGATGATTGCGGTAACCTGCTGATCGCCGACAGCAAGCGCCACCTTTGCGAGCAGTCCGCTGAACCTTACCTCCACGATCTTGCCCACCAGCTGGTTGCGACCGCTGACGTTGCGGAAGCGCTCGCGGGATACCTTGGTGGCGGCCACTGGTTTTGATTTGAGCATCGGAGTGAGGGCGCTCTCAGGGATGCGATGGTGGCCGCCGGGGGTCTTGATGGTCTTGATTGTTCCTGCCAGTATCCACTGTTTGAGTGTAGGGTAGCTAACTCCCAGGGCCGCGGCGGCTTCACGGGGTTTCAGGAGCACGTTGACATTTGCCATGGTTTGTCCTCATCTGCGGCGGAACCAGAGTCAACCTGTCTTTGCTGAGAGCATCCAAGACGGCCTCATTTCTTGGGAAGAAAACCACGCGGCTGCTTCCTGCGTGAATGTGATGACTCCGGTTCCGCGGTCGTCGCAAAAAATTATAACGCTAATGCAGCCAGCTGATCTGTTGAACAAGCAGCAAGAATAGAAGTTTAAAAAATCGATATTCATATTCGTAGAAAATCGATAAATTGGAAATAGCTTCGTAAAGCAGAAAGGAGACTCGATCCATGAAACCACATTTCTTCCCCTCTGCGGTGTCCTGGCTTCGGCGGCACACTGCGAAACCATTGATTCTTGCGACGGCGGTTCTCTTCTTCTCATCGGCGCTGGCTTCCGGGCAGGATGGGTATTTCTCGAACTGGTTTAAACGGGTAGACAAGACCCAGAGCGAGCAGCCGCACTGGATTACTCCTATTGCGACCACGACACCGCGCCTTGAAGAAGAAGTGCGGTACGATCAGGACTGGTTGCAGCATACCGACGGATATTTGTGGAAGGAATACGATGGAGCGAAGGGCCTGGAACTAATCCCCTGGTACAAGACAGAGCTGATTATCCAGGCTCCTCCGTATTACAACTACAGCGGCGACCCGAGCGAAACGAATGGGGTGGGTGATATTGCGTTCCTGCTTAAGTACCGCTTTTTGTCTGGAAACGAAAAGCACGGGAATTACATCCTGACAGCGTTTCTGGGTTGGAGCATTCCCACTGGATCCTATTCGAACGGCCAGGTGACAGGGGCGAATTCGGCGACGATTACGCCGACCGTAGCATATGGCAAAGGCTGCGGCAACTTCGATGTCCAAGGAACGTTTGGCGTGCAGATTCCTACGACTAACGAACTTGCCAATGGGCGAAACTACGTTTGGAATAACACTTTGCAATATCGCGTGGCGAAGAAGATCTGGCCGGAGATCGAGTTCAACACCACGCACTATCAGGATGGCGAGCACGCCGGTAAGACGCTGAACTACATCACGCCGGGATTTGTACTCGGACGATTCAAACTTACGAAGAGAGTCGGTATGTCGATTGGCGGCGGCTTCCAGATCGCAACAACTCAGTTCTACCGGAACAATCACAACGGGATTTTTACAGTCCGCTTCCCGTTCTAAAAGCAATGAAATTGGTCCTAATTTTCATGCTGTTTCGGCAGAGAAAGTAGCTTAGTTCCCTGCCCATTTCTGACGAACCATCTCCACGAATTGCTCTGGATCGTTTACCTGCACCAGAACAGGCGCACCACCTCGGCGGGACGGAAGGAGAACGAGTCTCGTTCCGTCCGCCCAATACATCCGAACGGACCCGCTGGCAACCTGAAACCAGCCGGAATGATAGTGAGAATTTGCAAATCCGTCTGTTCGGGCAGTCGGTGTCCACTCGTGATCAGTCCGTATGTTCACGACCTTGATGCCGGCAACGTCAATATCGCTGGCGTTCACGGTGACCGGGTAGAAGTGGTCGTGGATGATGAGAGAGTTCGAGGTCAGCATCACCTTGGGTGGGCCCGGCGAATACATCAGGGCAAGGCAGACGACCGCTGTGGTCAAAATCGCGATGCCTCCGGCGATCCATGCTCCCACAGGCACTTTGGCTCTCGACTCTGCGATCGCTTTGGCGACGTGCCCCAAAGTTGTTTCAGGTACCGACACTACGCTCCTAATTGAAGCGAGAAAACCGGCAACATCATTCGGACTAAGTATGGCCGTTATGTCGCCGGTGACAACGATAACGGAGTTACTGCGATTCGTCATATACCATCTGCATTTACCGAGCTTAGTCGTCTTGAACCGGCCGAAATACCCGAACAATCCACCGCTGGCCCATAGCCGAATACACCCCCGAAAGTCGTCGGCGGTTCCGACCCTGAGTTCCCTGATACTGTCGAGCGGAAGACGCACGGATCCTATCAAACGCTTGATGATGATGGAACGGTCAGCAACCTCATACGATTGGGGCGAGTACAGGTAAGTCACGATGATCGCGCAAAGCCCCAAAGCGCCGACAAGGGCACTCTTCGTGGCGATGAAAATTCCAATGCAGCCCACAATCACGAGGGCGCTGACGATCTTCGCAAGCATGTCATAAGAGGCTGCGAATGGCTGTTCTTGCAATTCAGGCATAGCGGCGATCCTCGACCGCGGATATTATTGCACCATGGCAGCGAGTAGGTTGTGACAAAATTCACAACGGATTGGTGATGATTGAGCTATTCACGCAAGATTCTCACCGGCAAACCGGAGATTACTATTTGGATGCCGCCAGCTTGACGGCGATATACTCCCGACCGGAAAGATGGGAGAATTGCGAAGGCCGAATTAGGGTAGGAGAGCTAACAGTAATTCACCCCGACCCGCGCAAGAGAATGTCCTTCCGGAGAATGGCATGCTCATCAATGACCCGACTGCGCCTGATAAGTTCACGAAGTTTGTTCTTCCTGTTCTTGCCTTATTGATCCCGGGCGCGGTTACGGCGGCTTCGAAGTGGGTCCTGGATCACTCTCACCAGCGGCGCAGCGCAGAACTTACGGAACGCGTCTCAACCCTGGCTAAAAACATCTCAGAACTTCCCGTGTTGCCATTGTCGAATATCAACCCAAATATCACACCTCAATCCGCGCTGACGGCCGAACTCGAAGCAACGCTTCACGAACTCACCGCGCTTCAGATAAGGGCCCGCCGCAGCTTCAGTGGAGTCACTTCAATCACCTCCGCGGTACGCTCCGCCTTGCTGCTCTTTCGTCCGCAGGGTGCCACCGCCTGGATTTTGCATCTTTGCTTCTATGCGTATCTGCCTTGCTTTATCTTTGTCCTCTCAGCAGGCTGGGCGGGGGCTGTCCTACCGCAGGCCGGGGACACAGGAGGCACCGCATCGAACATTATTTTCGGCTTGATTTTCTTCTTCACCGCGTTTGGCATCCTCGGAATTCCGCCGCTGATCATTCGCCACTTCGCAGTAAAAATCCACCGCAGACAATGTGCAGAAGCACAAGCCGCCGCATCCAAAAGATGAGCGTGCCCTATTGCACTTTTATCCGCATGGGCTGAACCGCTCTGCAAGGCTGCTCAATCCGGATGACTCTGTAAACGTTCTGCGGGCCTTTTGCGGGCACCGAAAACCACGACGGAGCCGTATACGTGGGGGCGAAAGTCCTCAAAGCCAGCTTCGATCACATACCGCTCCAGATCAGGAAGTTCGAAGATATGACCGCCGCGCTTCTCGGCACGCCTGCCCAGAGACCTGTATTTGAAAAGTCCCTTGCTGCCGACGGCAAAACACATTCCCGCCAATGGCGCTCCAGCTTTCATGGTGCGACCGATCTCGCTCAAGGCGAGCACTGTGTCGGAGAAATGATTTAGCGATCCTGCGCAGATGGCGGCGTCAAGGAGGCCAGCCCGGAACGGCAGCGCTTCGACCGTAGCACGAGCGAAGTGCATGTTGGGAATGTGCTCTTTTTCAACGTAACGGACGCCTTGCCGCATCATGCTCATACAGATATCAATGCCGAGAACAGTCTTTGACGCAGATGCAATCCGTCGCCCGTAGGTTCCCGGACCGCAAGCCACGTCAAGAATGAGACCGTCCTGCGATCCAACGATGGCAGAGATATCGTGTGCCAGCTGTTTCAAGGATGTCGAGCGCCATCCGCCATACAGGTTACAAACGATTGGATACACGCAGGTTTCGTAGACGGATGCCGCGAAGTTGAGCACAGCGCCAGAGTCCCTCTTGCCGACCCAGTGCAATGAAAAGTTTCTGCTCTCTTCGAGGTTGGTAACGATAAAGTCGGGTATCCCGCTCAGGATGGGGTAGGTTCTCATGCAGGCACGGCAGAAAAGCCCGTCCTGCGCAGCTTCGAGACCCTGCTTGCATGCGGGGCATGCGTAGAATCCGCAGGACTGCCGGATCCATTCGTCTTCTGCCTGGGGAATGGTTGAATCAATTACGGCTGATTGCGATGCCATGACAAGCCTCCTGTTCGACGCAGCGGAGGACCGGCAGCGGGTGAAGGGGAAGGCCCTTCGGGGAGCGACAAGTGATGGATAGCGCAGCTTTGCGTCTGATGCAGTGACCCCAGTCACGCAGCGAGATCCGCTGCTGGAATGCGACCTGATGAACAGCGCGTGAATATACTCCCCGGCCTGCTTGAGCGCGCAACACCTAATCAGGGCGTGTGGTAGTTTTATTGTGTGTCCTCCACCAAAACCGTAGCCGAGGGCCAAACTGAGGCTGCGCAGCCAGGTTCAAAGCGGAAATTTACGTCTTGGCACGCCTCCACGGCGGCGCTCCTGGCCTTGGGTTATTCCGGCTATTATTTCTGCCGCTCCGATCTCTCCGTAGTTTTGCCGGATCTGATTCACGACATGGCGCGCCACGGCATGACGGCGAGCAGCGCTCAGATTCGCCTGGGTTTAATCGCGTCCCTGGGCACCGTGGCGTATGCTTTGGGCAAGTTTGTCTCCGGCGCGCTGGCGGACCTTGGCACTGGCCGTCGCAACTTTCTGGGCGGGATGGCCGGCTCAATCGTTTTCACCATCATCTTCGCCATGAGCGGAGGAATTCCGTTTTTCACGCTGGCATGGATCGGAAACCGTCTGTTCCAGTCGCAAGGGTGGGCGGGCCTGGTGAAGGTTTCGTCGCGCTGGTTCTCCTACTCCACTTACGGCACCGTGATGGCCTTCGTCAGCTTGAGTTTTCTGTTTGGAGACGCGATCAGCCGTTGGATGATGAGCCAGCTTATGGCTCACGGCGTGGGCTGGCGCGGCGTGTTCTTCTTCGCAGCGGGAGCGCTCGCGGTTTTGATGCTGACCAATCTGGTGCTGCTTCGCGAGAGGCCCGAGGAGCGCGGGCTGCCCGCGCCGGAAGTCAATCCGAGAAATGTTTACGCGGACGAAGAGGAAGCCGGCGAGGGAAAACGGGCGAAAGTTTGGGCGATCTTGCGGCCGTTGCTGACAAGCTTCCCTTTCTGGATGGTCTGTGTGTTGGCGTTTGGGACGACGATGCTGCGGGAGACGTTTAACCTGTGGACGCCAACGTATTTTGTCCAGTTCGCAGGACTTACATCGAGCGTGGCAGCCAGCCGCAGCGCACTGTTCCCTCTGTGCGGCGGCATTTCGGTTTTGCTGATGGGCTTCCTGAGCGACAAGCTCGGCCCCAACGGGCGCAACATCCTGATCTTGACCGGGATGACGGGCTGCACGGTGTGCCTGGTACTGATGGGCCGCGTGCCTGACCACGGTGGAGCGTGGGCGCCGACCGTCCTTGTGGGCTTGGTCGGCTTCATGCTGCTGGGGCCTTACTCGTATCTGGCCGGCGCCATGTCGCTTGACTTCGGAGGCGAGCGCGGGAGCGCCACGGCGGCGGGAATCATTGATGGATTTGGCTATTTGGCGGGGTGGCTCTCAGGCGTCACGGTCGCGCGGATTGCCGTTGACTTCGGCTGGCGCAACGCATTTCTTTCACTTGCCGTGGTTTCGCTGCTCACCGCACTGGTGGGGTTGGTGTTAACGGTGCATCAGAGAAAACGCAATATGCAGACTGTCTGACACACTGTGACGAATCCTCGCTGGGCAGATGTTACCGGCACTTACCGAACCAGCGCGATGTGCTCGCAACCTGACGATTGCAGCGCTGTGAAATACAAACAAAAAGCCGCTGCCGCGATGTCATGCTCCCGCTGAGTATCTCGACCGCATGAATCCGTTTTTTTTGCCTTCGTGGCATCCCATCCATTTCGCAAAAAACGCGAAATGGATGGGGCAAGGAAGGTTCTTATTTAGGCGGTCACAGGCCTAGCTCTTATGGACGACCTCGAACGAGTATCCGTCCAGATCAAACACATCCGCAGCGTAATATCCCGGATAGTACTCGAGTCGCGCCCGCGGCGAGATATTGTCTTTGGCGCCAGCGGAGATCGCAGCCTTGTAGAACTCATCAACTTTGGCGTTGCTCTCGGCCATGAAGCCCCAGTGAATGGCGGCCGGATCGGCTTTTCCATGCTGGAGCCAAAAGAACGCCTGTTTTCCATCGCCAAATCCCCACAGGTCAGGATGGCCACCTTCGCCTTTGTAGGGCAGAAAGTATTTGATACCCAGAGGCTTCAGGGCCGCCTCATAGAACGCCAGCGAACGTTCGATATTGCTGACAGTCAGAATTATGAAACCGAGCATTGTTCTCTCCTTCAAATCGCGAGCGCTTCAACGGCCTTTTCGCCATTGGTTACAGCATGGATGGCAAGCGTAGGCATGTTCATGCCCTCCGCCCGCACGGTTTGCACATCATCAATTCCAATGAAGCCTAGGATCTGACGCAGATACGGCTCGACAGTATCCCATGGCTTCCAAGATCCTTCACTAAAAACCCCGCCGGATGCAAGCACCAGGATTGCTTTCTTGCCTTTTGCCAGCCCCTCTACCCCGGCGCCGGCGTAGTTAAAGGTCTTGCCCGCGCGCACAATATGGTCAATCCACGCTTTGAGCAACGACGGAATTCCAAAATTCCACATGGGGCTGGCAATGACCAGAATGTCCGATGCCAGGAGCTCTTCAGTGAGCTGGTCCGATAGGCGCAACGCGCCCTTCAGCGATTCCGCCTCCACCGGATCTTTCGTAGAAATTGCCTTCACGGTCGTCTGATCTAAATGCGGAAGTTTATTCTTCGCCAGGTCACGGACGACGATCTTCGCCTCCGGGTACTGAGCTTCAAGGCGCTCTCTCACCTTACGGGCCAATTTGCGGCTCGCCGACTCATCTCCGCGAGGGCTCGATTCGACAATCAAGATCTGATTCACAGCTTCTCCTCCAATTTCATGCTTACCTTCTGTATGTTGATTCTATTTTGGAGGATTATTATCGACAATAAGGCACATTGAGATTCGTAGCGCACATGGAAGTAAGCATGAGAAAAGGCAATCTGAAGAAGCCGCTCGATTCAGCCTCAGTCTGCGGCCATAAAGACCCTGCGGCGGTTCGCGAGTTACTGACCAAAATGGGAGATAAGTGGAGCATCTTTTTGATTCTCTCTTTAGCACAACTGCCGGGTGGGCGCGCCCGATTTTCCGAGTTGGAGAGAGCAATTCCCGGCATCTCGCAAAGAATGCTGACAGTGACAGTGCGAAGTTTGGAGAGAGATGGATTGCTCACAAGAGAGTTGTTTCCTGATGTGCCTCCACGCGTGGAGTACGAACTGACTGCTCTCGGACGAAGCCTACTTCTCCCCATGCAGGGGCTGGTGGACTGGGTTAAAGAGAATTGGCAGCAGGTGAAGGAATCTCGGGCCGAGTTTGATGCAAGGTAGCCGATGTGGCCGTCAGATGCCGGCATTACGGCTGCTTGCCGGAGTTTCCAGGGGCTTTGAGCGGCTGACCTGCTAACTGGAAACTGCACTGATGCCCTCACCCCTGGTTTTTAGACTGTAGGATTTGGTAATTGCTCTCGGATATGTGCAGGCGCAGACGTCCGCACAACAGTCGGCCTGGAGACTGGCACTATATTCCCAGCCATTGCAAATTCGTGCGTCCGGAGTGTTAACTCGACTTCCTTGGACGGAAGTAGCAGGTGCCGCCGGCAATAACTGGGGTCCAGATGGACGTGTCCGCGGGCTGCTCGGTGGAGCCGAGAAACAACATTCCGTCGGGCGCGAGCACACGGTGTATGCCGGCCAGCAGGGTCTTGCGCGTCTGCTGCGAGAAGTAGAGCATAACGTTGCGCAGGAAGATCACGTCGAAGCGATCGTCGTTGCGGTTGAAGGGCAGCGGCGACGAGCAGAGGTTGGCCTGGCGGAAATTGCACATGCGGCGAATCTCAGGTTTGACCGTCCAGTTCTCTCCGGCATGGTCGAAGTAGCGGACGATGTGCCGCGCAGGCAGGCCGCGGTTGATCTCGATTCGGTGATAGCAGCCGGCCTGGGCTCGCTCGATGACCTCGGCGCAAATGTCTGTGCCCTCGATGCGAATGTGCCAGCCGGTGAGCGCGGGAAAGCTCTCATGGAGGAGCATGGCCAGGCTGTGGGCTTCCTGGCCTGAGGAGCAGGCCGCGCTCCAGAAGCGCAGCGAGCGCATGGGCCGGCGAGATTCGATCAGCGTGGGAAGCAGTTCGTCGCGCAACAGATCGAAGGGGCGGCCATCGCGGAAGAAGCTGGTTTCGTTGATGGTCATGGCCTCGGCGATGGAGCGTTCGAGGCTGGGATTTTTTCTCGCCTTGAGGTGGTCGACAAGTTCGCCGAGGCGGCTCATGCCGTGGTTGCGCAATAGCCTGGTGAGGCGCGTATCGAAGAGGTAATCGCGCGACGGGTCGAGCACGTTTTGCGAGAGGCCGAAGACCAGTTGGCGCAGATAGCCGTAGTCCACGCTGGACGAATTTTGCATGACTACGCCACCGATTTCCTGGACTCGCGCGTTTCTGTTTGCGCCCTGCTGGTGAGCCGGATAATCTCAGCCGCGATTGCGTTGAGGGGCAGCACCTTGTGCGCCAATCCCGCGTGGGCCACGGCGCCGGGCATTCCCCACACGGCGCTGCTGGCTTGGTCTTGTACCAGCACACTGCCGCCGTGTTCGCGAATAACCCGCGCGCCCAACATGCCGTCAGTGCCCATGCCGGTGAGCACCACCGCCAGCACGCCCGCACCATAGACCGCGGCCGCTGATCGGAAGAGCACATCGGCTGCGGGACGGCAGTGATTTTCTGGCCGGCCCTGGCTCAGATGCAAAGTGGGCGGCAAGCCGATGCGTGTGCTTGGCACTACTTCCATGTGCCAGTTTCCTTTGGCGATATACATTAAGCCTGCGCGCACTGATTCGCCATCGACAGCTTCATGCACCTGCAAAGCACAGCGGTCGTTGAGCCGCTCCGCAAAAAGCTTGGTAAAGAGCTCCGGCATATGCTGCACAATCAGCACCGGCAGCGGAAAGTTTGCCGGCAGGCTGGGCAGAAGGACATCGAGCGCGGCAGGGCCTCCGGTGGAAACGCCGATAACGAGCGCTGTGGTAACGGACGAAATCGGTTGGGGACTGAACGTCGCTACCGGCGCGAGCAGCGGAATGCGGACCACACCGGGGTGGGCCAATTGCGGGCGGCTGGTGAGCGCCTGAATTTTGGGAATCAAATCCTGAGTGAGTGTTTGCATGGCTGCCTCGCGGCCCGCTTGCCCGGCGGGCTTGGCCACATAGTCTGAAGCGCCGCTAGCAAGTGCCTCAATGGTGACCTTGGCGCCGCGCTGCGTAAGCGAGCTGCACATGATCACCGGCATTCTGTGTCCCAGCGCGCGCAACCTTCTCAATGTCGCTAATCCATCCATCACCGGCATCTCAACATCCAGCAGAACCAGGTCGGGACGCAGAGTTTCAATCGCGCCCAGGGCAGCTTCACCATTGGCCGCGGTACCGGCCACTTCAAGGCCCGCGTCACTTGTGACCACTGTGCGCAACAGGCTCCGCATCACTGCGGAATCATCTGCGATCAAAATTTTGACGCGGCCACTGGAGGCGATCACTCAGGCCTCCACCAGTCCGAGCATGGCCAACTTTTCCGTAAGCGCCTCGTCGTCGAACGGCTTCATGAGATATTCGTCAGCGCCAGCATTCAGGGCGCGGAGAATATACGCGTTTTCGGCCTCGGTGGTCACCATCATGACTTTCATGCCCGCATAACCCTCTGCGCGCAACTGCGTGAGCATCTCCAAGCCGCTCATCACCGGCATATTCCAGTCGACCAGCGCGAGGTCGAAGGATGGGCTCTGCTTCAACTGCGCCATGCCCGCCTCGCCATCGGCGGCTTCCTCGCACTCGATTCCCTTCTCCTCGAGCATGCCGCGCAGGTAGCCCCTCACAAAGCGCGAATCATCCACAATCAAAGCTCGCATGGTCACCTCCTGTCAGATATCGCTCTAAGCGGCTCGGCCGGCACTCAAGCGCATAGGGTCGAGTTGTTCGGGATCGAGCATAATCAACAAACTGTTTTTGAGTTTGTATGCGCCTGCAAACAGCGCTCTGTGGCGCTCGTCCAGAATCGAGGGATTCGCCTCGTGGTCGGCAGGCGAGGCGGTGAGCACTTCGCCTACCGAATCCACGAGCAGACCGAAGATTCCCTCGGCGCTTTCCAGCACCAGAAGGTCCTGCCGGCCTTCCCTGGGAGGCATACCAAGCAACTGGCGGAGGCTTACCGTGGTCAGCACATCGCCGCGATAGTGCACCAACCCGCCCACAAAAGCCGGCGCCAACGGAACCGGCTGCGGCCGCGCCGCGCCGACAATTTCCAAAATGTGAGTGATGGGCACGCCGAATACAGAGCTTCCCATGCGCACCGTGCACATCTGGGCCAGCGCTGCCGCTGGCGCTTTTTCCTTTACACGCAATACCGCTGCTGCTGTGCTCATGCGACCGTCTCCTCTATCTCGCTCCGCGAAAGCTGCGCCTCGCCGTCAGGCAGCGGAGCCACTGCGCCCAGGTCTACCACGCCGGTTACGCGATTCTTTAACAGAGTCACGCCGCCTGTGCGCTGCGTTGTCCCGGCCTCGAACAGGTCGCCGCCGGCGGCCACGTCAAGTACGTGCGAAACAGCAATCCCCACATGCCGATTGCCTTCGCGGCAAACCACCACGATGATCTGCGCTTGCGGATTGCCCTCGACCGATGCCAGAACACCGCCCGAATCCTCCACCGGCAGCAGTTGCCCATCGAAGTTGAGCACCGGCCGGTAGCCGATGTACTCGATGCGTTTGAGCGGAAGCTGTTCGATGCGCAGCACGTCGGCCAATGGCACCGCGGCCTGGCGTCCGGCTGCCTCCACCAGCAGGTATTCGAGCGCGGCTGCGCAGGCGTCGGTTTCGCTTTCGTTCACAAAGACTGCATCTTCTTCGCGCAGGCTCACACCTGCCTTCAGCGCAATCGAGCCCGGATCGAGAATCAGCGCCAGTTCAGCGCTGCCTAACACAGTTGCTCCGGAAAAAAGGCCGATGGTTTTCAGCACCGCGGAGAGCGGCTTGACAACAATTTCTTCTGGATCGGCCAGCCCGTCCACCACGAGGCCGAAGCGGCGGCCGTCCGCATCCAAAACGGCGATGAAGTTGTCTCGCTCGGCAACCATCTTCTGCTCGACGCCGGGCATCAGCAGCCGGTCAAGAAAAACCAGCGGCAACAGATTGCCGCGCAGCCGGTAGAGAGGCGCATTCTCAATCCACTCGATAGCTGAAGCAGCCTGCTCCGGAGGGATATGCACCAGTTCCGACAACGCGCCTTGGGGAAGCGCGAAGCTCTGATTGAGGCTGCGCACAATCAATGCGGGTATGATGGCCAGCGTGAGCGGAATCCTCATGCGCAACGTGGTTCCCTTGCCCACATGCGAGTCAATCTCCACCTTGCCACCGATTTTCTCGACGTTTGTCCTGACCACATCCATGCCCACTCCGCGGCCGCTCACGTTGGTCACGGCGGCGGCAGTTGAAAAGCCGGGCACAAAAATCAGTTGCAGCAGTTCCCTATCGCTCTGGCGCGAGGCGCGCTGCGCGGTAATCAGCCCGCGCTCAACGGCCTTCTTGCGAATTTTCTCTACAGAGATACCGGCGCCGTCGTCATAGACCTCGATGATTACGTGGCTGCCCTCCTGCGCTGCCCTGAGCTTGAGCGTTCCTTCCGGCTCCTTGCCCGCAGCCACACGCAAGTCAGGCGGTTCAATGCCGTGATCGAGCGAGTTTCTTACCGCATGGGTGAGCGGGTCCTTGATGGCTTCGAGAAGGCTTTTGTCCAATTCCGTGTCCTGCCCCTCGACCTGAAGCCGCACGCGGCGGCCAAGAGTTTGCGACAAATCGCGGACGATGCGCGGCATCTTGGAAAAAATATTCGACACTGGCTGCATCCGGGCCTTCATCACGCTCTCGCGAAGATCCGCTGTGACCATATCCAGGCGGCGAGAAAGCAAAGTCATTCTTGGATCGGCCGAGGTCGCCTGCAAGACCTGATTGCGCGTCAGCACCAGTTCGCCCACCAGGTTCATCATCCGGTTGAGCAGCGTCACGTCGACTCTCAGCGTGCTCTCCGCAGCGGTTCCCTGCGCGCGCGGACGGGCCTGGTCGCTCTCGGGCTCTATCGGAACCTGCGTCGCAGCCCGAACGGGCTCAGCCGAAACTGACTCTTCACGAACAAACGTTGGCTCAGGTACAGGTGGAGGTTCCGGCGCAGGTTCTGAAAGAGGAACGGTTGCGGAAGCTGCGCCGACCCGCGCATGGGCCAGGCGTTTCGCGCGCGCCTTTACCGGTGTCTGCAACTGTTCCAGTTGGGCAATCAAGCCCGCATCCTCGCCCTCGCCTTCGTTGCTGTCCGCCTCGATTGTTTTCAAAATGGAGCGCAGGCCATCGAGCAGGTGCAACAGGCCCGTGATAATCGAACGGTTGGCGGTGAGTTTGCCATCGCGCAATTGACCCAGCAGGTTTTCTCCGGCGTGAGCCAATTTTTCCAGCCGCTTGAAGCCCAGAAATCCCGTGGTTCCCTTGATGGTGTGCACCGAACGGAAGATCTCTGCAATCAGTCCCGCATCCTTGGGCCGCTCCTCCAGATCGGTCAGACAGCGCTCCATGCGGTCCAAACCCTCCTGGCTTTCGATCAGGAATTCCCTCGTCAACTCATCCATTGTACCCACTCATCCGCCCGGCCGGAATGAACGCTTCCGGCACAGAGAGTACTCAAGGGGTTTAT
>JBEKQD010000056.1:0-29885 GCA_049520075.1 Occallatibacter sp.
TTAATAAAATCAATTTTTGTGCTTGCATTTATTAATAATCTGCATTACAGTTCTCCTTGTAATTAAGAAATGAGGTTGCTTGCGATGGCCCCAAACTCCAAATCCGCTTCTGACTGGCAGGAGCTGCTGCGCATTGCCCAGGGCAGTCCGCTGGTTATCGAGCGCGTTCGGCTGCCGGAAAAGCAGATTTCCATCGAAGGGGAGTTTTCCTTGCCGGAGCTGGCCCGCCTGAGTCTTGAAGATCAGGTCTTCATCATTGCCTTTTTGCGTTCCCACGGCTCCATCAAGGAGATGGAGCAGGTATTCGGCGTGAGCTACCCGACCATCAAGGCGCGCCTGAACCGCCTCGCCGGGCAGTTGGAATTTGTGGAGACCAATCCGTCTCCCTCGCGCGCCGAGGTGCTGGAGCGGCTGAAGAGCGGCGAGATAACCGCCGACGAAGCGATTCGCGCGTTGGAGGCTCTCAAGTGACTCCCAACATCGCCATCGTCCGCATTGAACGCCCATACGGCCGTGGTTTTCGGCTTTGGCTTCCGCTGTTTCTTTTGTGGATTCCAGCCATTCTTCTTTCGCCGGTCATCCTTCTCGTTCTGTTTGGGCTTTGCGTGGCAGGAAATGTCAGCCTGTGGCGCGCCATCGCGGCCTCTTGGGCCATCTTGTGTGGCTTGCCCGGAACCGATGTCCACGTCCGTACGGAAGGGAATCAGATACTGGTTCGCATCTTGTGAGGTTTGCCATGAACAACGATCGACACACGATTCTGCCGCTCGTTACGAGGGAGCGGTCTACGCCGCACGATGGGAAACGGTTGCTGGCTGCATGGGCTCGCGAGGATGAAGCCATTCTTCGATTTGCCGTCTGCGTCGCCGTAGCGTCGGTAGTGCTGCCGGAGATACACCAATTCTTCGGCGGACTTGAACACACCTTCACTGCGCTGCAAACGGAACTTTCGAGCGTCGCGCACTATGCGCTTGCATGCACCGCACATCTATCAGGAGGAATTTTATGAACGAGAATCGCCGACAAATTCTTGAAATGCTGGCTGCAGGCAAAATTACAGCCGACGAAGCCGAGCGCCTCATTGCGGCGCTTGAACCGAATTCAAGCGCTGGTGTGGGCGAGTTTGCCGGCAGCTCAACCGGAAGCAGCGGGGCAAAATCCGGAACCGCAAAGACACGCCCCAAGTATTTGCGCGTGTTGGTGGAGGCCGACGAATCGATGACCGGCATGAAGGGCCCTACGAAGGTCAATGTCCGCGTGCCTATGCAGTTGTTGCGGGCCGGTGTGCGTTTGGCCAGCCTGATTCCCGCTCAGGCCCACGATCAGTTTGACAAGGCGATGAGCAGCCACGGAATACCAATAACACTGTCGCAGATCAGGCCGGAAAATCTCGAAGAGCTGATCGACCACCTTGAGGACCTTACCGTGGATGTGGATGGCGAAGAGGGAACCACCAAGGTGCGCGTCTTCTGCGAATAGGCGAAAACTCTCTTTGACTGGCAATCACAAGAACTCAGTCTCGACAAACCAAACGGAGAAAAAACAATGACAACTCTTGCAATGCCTAAGCCCCGCAAGGACGGAGCCATAGAAGGCATGACCGCGAAGTGGTACGCGGCCAACACGGCTGACATGATGAACGAATACGTGGAACTCGCCGAGCGAATTTCGGGCCAGCTTCCGCAAAGCAGCGCGGTGCTCGAAGTGGCGCCGGGCCCTGGCTATTTTTGCATCGAGCTGGCAAAGCGTGGTTCCTATGCGATCACAGGGCTCGACATCAGCCACACTTTTGTCAAAATGGCGGCGAAGAAAGCTGCCGAAGCTGGGGTCAAGGTCGCCTTCAGGCAAGGCTCGGCTTCCAGCCTGCCATTCCCCAGCGACAGCTTCGATTTCCTCGTTTGCCGCGCTGCTTTCAAGAATTTTGCCCAGCCGGTACTGGCCTTGCAGGAGATGTGCCGCGTGTTGCGGCCCGGCGGACGCGCATTGATTATCGACCTCAGGCGAGACGTTTCCCCTGATGTGGTCAGCCACCACGTGGACGGCATGAGTTTGTCGGCGATCAACAGAATCCTGACCAAGCTTGTCTTCCGCTTGATGCTTATCAGGAGGGCTTACACCGGCGAACAATTCCGGCAGATGCTAACGCAGACCAGGTTCAGCAAGGTCGAGGTTATTGAAGCCGACATCGGCCTGGAGATTTCGATGACTAAATAGCGCGTCGCTCTCTCAAACCCAGCGCGGCGATTTCTGTAATTGCATGGGGACCACCTGCACCGTAACATCGCGGACTTCGGAGAGAAAGCGATTGATGACCGACCCGCGCAGAAAAATGTCCCAGCGCGAACGGGCGGATTGGCCGAAGACCACGTGGGAGATGCTCTCCTGCTGAGCGAAGCGGATGAGAGCGTCGGCCACGTTTTTGTCGGAGAGCATGACCACCTGCGCGCCCAAGTCGCGGGCCATGCGCTGGTACTCTTCCAAGCGGTGGAAAGCCTCTGGATCGCCATGGCCCTTGTCATCGTCGGGCCGAGTCACGTAGACGGCGTACCAGTTGCTGGCCAGGCGGCCGGCGATGCGTGAGCCCACGCGCAACAGGCGCTCAGTGCCGGCGCGAGTGCTGAGGCAGACCATCACTTTTTCCGGAATGGGCGCCTGCTCCAATCCCTGTGTGCGGCGATACTCTGAGGCCTGGTTGCCCACCTGCTCTGCTGTAGTACGCAGGGCCAACTCGCGAAGCATATTCAGGTTGCCCTTGCGGAAGAAGTTGGCCAGCGACTGCTCCACCTTTTCTGCGGCGTAAATTTTGCCTTGCCGCAGGCGCGACCGCAGCTCTTCCACAGTCACGTCAACGTTCACCACTTCGTTGGCACGTTTCAGAAAGTTATCCGGCACGGTCTCGCGAATGATGGTGTTCGCCGAGCGGTTGACGGCGTCATTGAGCGTTTCAAGGTGCTGGATATTCACTGCGGCCATCACGTTGATGCCTGCGTCCAGCAGCTCCAGCACATCTTCGTAGCGCTTGCGATTCTTGCTTCCCGGAACGTTGGTGTGCGCCAGTTCGTCCACGACAACGGTGTGCGGATGCCGGGCCAGGATCGCGTCCACATCCATTTCCTTCAGGTTCACGCCGCGGTAGGGAATTACGCGCTGGGGAATAATCTCCAGATCGCGGATGCGCGCTTCTGTCTCTTTGCGCCCATGCGACTCGACCAGCCCAATCACCACATCGATGCCCTGCTGGTGCTTCATCATATGGGCGTCGTTGAGCATGTGGTAGGTCTTGCCCACGCCCGGCGCCGCTCCAATGTAGATGCGGAGTTTGGCCGGTTCTTGCTGGCGCTCCAGTTTAATTTCAGCCATAACTCAGCCCACCTCTACTTGATGACGGATTTCGCTGCTGGCCGCCACGGGAATAGTAAAGCGAAAGGTGGTTCCATGGCCAAAACGGCTCTCAACGGCTATCTGGCCGCCCAGCGACTCCACCAGCCGCCGGACTAATGCGAGGCCCAGGCCGGTGCCTCGGTCGGAGTTGGAATTGAAGCGGTCGAAGACATTGCCCAGCCTTTCGGCTTCAATGCCGCGTCCGGTGTCGCGCACCGTGAACTTCACAAAGTCTGTTACCTCTTCAGCGGCCAGCAAAACCTCGCCTTCAGGCGGAGTGTAGCGCAGGGCATTGGAGAGCAGGTTGTCAAGAATGGAGTGCATGGCGCGCCGGTCGGCCTTTATAAACGAGAGATCGGCATAAGCCGAGACCTCCACGCGAATATGCTTCTGAGCAGCCTCGTCGCAGAAGCGGTCGCGAGCCTCGTTCAGGGCCTGCAACGGGCGCAGACGCTCGAGCGTGTATTCGCGGCGGCCAGCGTCCAACTCTGCCACTTCGATCAAATCGCTCATCAGATCGTCCAGCTTCTCGCTTTCGCTGCTGGCGCCGGCCACCAGTTCAGCCTGCAAAGGAAGCAGCTCTCCGCCAAATCCACTGCCCAGGGCATAAAGACCGCGACGCAACTGCAGCAGCGGGTCGCGCAGTTTGCGGCTTGCCACGCTGATGAACTGCGTCTTGAAGCGGTCGGTGTCTTGCAACGTGGTCACGTCTTCCAACGTGGTCACCGTGCCCAGCAGCCTGCCGTCTGAGTCGCGCATGGGGGTGGTACGCAGGCGATAGCTGCGCTCCTGCTTGCCGATGCGCATTGGCAGCAGAGCCGCCTCGTCTTCTGCGGCCACCGGCTTCTGCATGGAGACAGCATCGCGAATGGCGCTCAAAATCTTGTCGCCGCCGGGGGTATTTGTCAGCGCCATGCGGTCGGTTGCGGCTTCGCCTAGAAGCTCGGCCGCGGCCTGATTCACCTTCAATACGTGCCCTTTGCCGTCGGTCACGATTATGGGCTCAAAGATGGACTGCAGCACGGCGTCGGAGAGTTGAAATTCCATCTGTCGCCGCCCTGCCTCGGATTCAATCAGCTCACGCAGCCGGACCGCAATGCGGTTCAGCTCGCTGGCGATCACGCCAAAGCTGTCGCGGCTGCTCCACTCCACGCGGGATTCGAGATTGCCCTGGGCGATCTTGCGAACGTCGCGGGCCAAATGGCGAATCGGGCGTAGCACAAAAAAAATGGTCCCTGCCGCGACCACCACAGCGGCTGCCGCAAACAGGCACGCGAGCCTGAATTGCCCCGTCGCCGCCAGAGCTTTGTGCGCGACCGCCACCAAGCAAACCACGAGGCCGGCCAGCAACACGCAGCCGAGAATCAGTCGCTGAGTAAGGTTGAGCATAATCCGTCCACACCTGTAAAAGGCAACTCACTCATTCTCGCGGAAAGGGCCTCAAGACGCAAAGGGCAGAGAACCGGCCGCCATCGAATGTTCGCTGACAACTATTCACTGATCGCTAACCCGCAAACACCGATCCCCTGATCCCAGTTCACGGCACCCGGCAAACAGCCAGCCTGTCGTTATGCCACTCGCAGTTCAGCCCCATCGGTTGCGGATAGGAAACCAGCACCCAGTCCACGCCAAACTCTGCCTTCAGCCGCTCGAAGTCGGCAAGCTGGAAATGGGCCCAACCCTTCTGCGCTGTCACTTGCTGTTTCCACTCTTCACCCAACTCAGGAACCTGTGTCACCACCGCCGCATCTTTGATCTTATCTGCCAGCTGACTGCGTTCAGCCAGCGCGCGGAAGCTGTGATAATCCTCCTCCGGCGCGGCCAGATACTCCGGATCGAGGGCAAAATAGGCGTTGGCGGGCGTGTTCTGGCGAACCCAAGCGAAGGCCTGCAGCCAGGGATTGCCTGAGGTCCGTCCCGGCAGTTCCAAATGATCGCTGCTGCTGTACTCCTGCCGCTGCGTTACAAACATGCTGACATTGATGACAGCGAGAAAGACCGCCCATCGCCAAATGCTTGCCTTCAGCACGTATTTGCCCAGCAAGCAACCGCCCATCAGCGTCATGAAGACATAGACCAGGTGGAGAAAGCGCATCGGCGACATGGGAGCAAGCCGGATCAGGGCCGGAATTGCCGAGATGATCATTGCCACGGCCAATTGAAATACGCCGTAAGCAAAGACGGCCAGTGCAAAGCGCGCCAACAGCGTCTCACCGCGCCTTCGCGCGATCCGCCATAGCAGCCAGAAGAGAACCAACGGGGCCAACGCACCAAGCCACTCATACCAGGCCCAGTGGTAGAGGAGCAGGGAGGTGTGCATATTCACAACCTCACTCCACGTGGCAGTGGGCGGCTCGAAGACCCAGCCCAAAGGGACAAATGCGATTGCCAGAAAAGTGTGTCTGGGCTTTCGCCAGCCTGCTAGCCAGGCAGGTGCTTGTTCCATCATGGTCAGGCTCAAGAAAAAGCAAAACGAGATACCAAAGGCTGCC
Organism: Occallatibacter sp.; assembly: GCA_049520075.1. Lineage (GTDB taxonomy): Bacteria > Acidobacteriota > Terriglobia > Terriglobales > Acidobacteriaceae > Telmatobacter. Next base: position 5,874 of record JBEKQD010000056.1, read on the forward strand.
ATGATGGGATGCAGTGCAAACGCGAGCAGCAGCAAGGGAGCAGCCTGCCACTTTCTGCTCGCCAGTATCCGAGACACCGCCAACAGAATGAAGCCTGAGGCTAGTGCGCGCGGGTGCAGATGCTGATCTACCAGATAGAGCGCAGTCCCGGCCACAGGCAGCGTGAACATGGCGGAGACCATGGCGACGCCGGCCCATTGTGCGCGGACTTCGGGAAACAATCTGCGCGCAATCGTCCAGCACGCGAAGACAATCAGCGTGATTGAAGCAAACTGAAAGAGAAACTCAGTGCCTGCCACCGATATTCCGGTCAAGCGTACAAACCAGGCGATCCACTTGTCGAAAAACGTGGCCTGGAGTTGTAACTGAAAAAACGCCGCGTCATGCGGATAGAGGGAAGGATTCAGGTCCGCCTTGATGGCCGACAGATAAATGCCATCATCTTCGAGTCCCGGATGGTAGCCCATTACGGCGATCCCAAGCACAGTAAAGAAGATGATCAGTAAAAAATTGACCGGAAAGTAGCGTCTCAACGAGATAGCCTCGTATACTTGGACGCAGAATGTCACCTTCGGCGCCAGATACATCCTATATGCTCGCGAAAGGCGAGGCAACGCGCACTTTGTCATCGGCGGGGCCGCAGACGAGCAACCGCGAAAAGCTGGCGCTCGTCATTCCTACCTTGCGCGAAGCGGCGAACCTTCCCGGCCTGCTCGCCGACGTGCGCTCTGTGCTCGATCCGGTGGGAATCGGCTACGAAATCATTGTCGTCGATGACGACAGCCGCGACGGGACCGAGGAGATTGTCTCCGCCATCGGCCATGAAGACCCGCGCGTGCGCCTTCTGGTTCGTAAAGGAGAGCGCGGTTTGTCCGGGGCGGTCCTTTATGGCTGGCGGCACACTGACGCATCGATTCTTGGCGTGATGGACGCCGATTTGCAGCACCCTCCCGAGCTTCTGCCCGCATTGGTCTCTGCGATTCTCGCCGGCAACGACATGGCAATTGGCAGCCGCTACACCGCCGGCGGAGAAGTGGGCCAGTGGAATCCGATCAGGAAATGGCTCTCCACCGTCGCGGTCTGGGCCACATGGCCCATCCAGAGGCCGGGCATCCGAGCCAAAGATCCTATGACGGGGTTCTTCCTTCTCCGTCGCGAGTGCATCGACGGAATTGAGCTCCAGCCATCCGGCTTTAAATTATTGCTGGAGATTCTCGTGCGTGGGCGTATCCGCTCGGTGGCAGAGGTTCCGTTAGCATTTGGCAGCCGCAGCCGCGGCGCAAGCAAAGCCAACTTCAAAGTGGGATGGGATTACGCCAAGCTATTGGCCAGGCTCTACGCAGCCAGATTCGGCCCGCGTCGGCACTAATCTCACAGCGCAGGCAACAACATCCGCAGTAACAGGAACCCCCCAACGCCGGCGAAGAAGACCAGCGCCATGCGAATTCCCGGCTCGCGATTCACCTCAGGCACCAGATCGCTCGCGCCCACGTACAGGGCTACTCCCGCCGAAATCCCCAATCCATACGGTAGCCAACTGGGCACCAACTGAATAACCAAAACGCCGGCCAGCGTGGCCACGGCCAGCGCCACGGCAGAGTAAAAAGCAGCCGTACGGGAGCGCCCGCTGGCCAGCATCACAGAGGCCATGGTGAACCCTTCCGGCGCTTTGTGCAGCAGAATGGCCAGAAAAATCAGCCAGCCCAACCAGCCAGAAACCAGAAACCCCGAGCCGATGGCCACGCCGTCAAAGAGCGCGTGAAGGCTCAATCCGGCCAGCACAGAGTTGCCCGTGTGCATGCTGACAAACTCGTCGTGATGCGTCTCTTCGCCAAAGTGGAAGTGAGCGTTGATGGTGTGCTCCAGCAGGTGCACCACGCAATAACCCGCCATAATGAGACTCGCGCCTAGCAACGGTCTCCCGCTGTTCAACTTCAGGCTCTCCGGCGTCATCTCAATCAATGCCGTGGCCATCAGGAAGCCCGCGCCGAGCGCGACAAAATACCGCAGATAGCGCTCCACGCCCTTGGCGCGCACCAGCACTAGCCCGCCGGCCACATCGGCCAGCGCGGCAATCGCGCCCAGAATCAAAGAAATTCTCAGCATTGGCCCTTACCCGCTGTGCCGGATGTGCATCACGTCGCCATCCTGCACCACATATTCCTTGCCTTCCAGGCGAAGCGTGCCCTTGCCTCGCGCAGCAGCCTCGGAGCCGGCATCCAGCAACGCGTCCCAGCGAATAGTTTCGGCGCGGATAAAGTGATGTTCCAGATCGGAGTGAATCGCTCCCGCTCCCTGCGGCGCCTTTGAGCCTACCGGAATTGTCCATGCGCGGCACTCGTCCTCGCCTGCGGTGAAAAAGCTGATCAGCCCCTGCAACTCGTAGCTTTTGCGAATCAGCCGCACCAGCCCGCTCTCGCGCAGCCCATAGCTTCCGAGAAACTCCGCCGCTTCTTCGTCGTCCATTTCGGCCAATTCAGCCTCAACCTTGCCGCAGATTGCCGTGGCTCCGGCGTTGGGCCGATGCGCAACTTCGTCCAGCTTGAAACGGCTCACCGCGGCTTCAAGATCGTCGCCCAGCGTGGTGCTCTCACCGATATTCAGCGCATATAGAATCGGCTTTTGAGACAAAAACATGAAGCCCCGAATGAGCTTCTTTTCTTCGGCGGTCATCTCCAGTTCGCGCAGCGGCAACTCTTCTTCCAGAGCCGCTTTCGACCGCAGGAGTAGCGCCTGTTCGTGTTCCAACTCGCTGGTGCGCCCCTTCTTCAAGTCCTTCTCCAACCGCTCCAGCCGCTTTTCCACCTGGGTCAGGTCGCTGATCATCAGGTCGAATTCGACATTCTTGATGTCGCGCAGTGGGTCGACTGGGCCGACGTGCGGAATCGCATCGTCCTCGAAGGCGCGCAGCACATGAATCAGCGCGTCCACCTGCCGCAGGCTGGCGAGAAACGCAGTCTCCTTCAGCGCCTCTTGCTCGATGGCCGCCACGTCGACAAACTCAACGCTGGCGTAAGTGGTCTTCTTCGGAGAGTAGAGCGCCGACAGCTTGTCCAGCCGCTCGTCTGGCACGCGCGCAACGCCAATGTGTTCCTGGCGCGAGTGGCCGCGCTCTTCCAGCTTCGCCTTGGTCAGAATCTTGAACAGAGATGTCTTGCCCACCTGAGGCAGGCCGATAATGCCAGTCTTCATAATTTTCCTATTGTGGCCAACGGCAGAGTGAAACGCGCACGCGAGGACCTCTTCGATGATACAGGAGAAGGGAACTAGCCTTGATTCTTCGCCGTCTCCGCCCGCGCCACCAGGACCACCGTCGCCAGTCCCAGCAATAGAATGCCTCCCTCTACATTCACGCTACGGCGATGCAGCTTCTCGAAGTCCGCGCGGCTGGGGTTCGCGGCGTCCGCCGCATCAATCGCCCCTCCCGCACTGATCCGGTCCCGCTCCATCGCCGGAATGATGCTGAACTGCGAGTAGATGGTGAGCCCGATTGCCAGCACCAACAGAGCCATCGGCACGAGGACCATTCGCGGTTTGTAAATGCCCCATGCCGGACCCAGCGCGAGCAATGCCAACGCCACCATCGCCGATACCAGCCCCATGCCGTGCAGTATGCGCAGCAAGCTGCCCACGATCATTCCCGCAGTGTGCGTGTCTGGCCGCAGCGTTTCAAAAGTGACAGCGGCCACCACAGGGAAGAAGATCTCCGCGCCCAGCCAAGTGATAAGCGCGAGATAGAGAAGCGTGCGGAACAGAGTTTTCATGCCAGAAGGATACTAGGTCTCTGGCCGCTTGTTGTAGTACCAATTTGGGTGCCCCATCCTTGCGACGTTTTTGCCGCAAGGGAGGGAAGGCACAAATCCAAGCCGTCGCAGATTTGGAAGGTACCGGGGACGGTTATCTGATCTGATTCTGCGGAATTAAGCTATTGGGTAGAGGATTCGCAATGAGGGCAGCCATATTCGACCCCAAATCGGCCACTCCCGGAAACTGGGTCGCGATTGAGGACATTCCCCGGCCACAAGCGCAGCCTGGGGAAGTCCTGCTAAAAGTCCGCTCGTGCGGCGTATGCCGCACCGATCTCCACATCGTCGAGGGCGATCTTCCGCCCATCCGTCCGCGCATTATTCCCGGCCATCAAATTGTCGGCGAAGTGGTGGAGGCTGCAGCCGCCGACCTGCCCATCGGAACGCGCGTCGGCGTCTCCTGGATGTGCGGGGTAGACGGCGATTGCTGGTTCTGCCGCCATCAGATGGAGAACCTCTGCGATCATCCAGTATTCACCGGCTATTCGGTGGACGGCGGCTACGCAGAACATGTGTCCGTCCGCGCCGATTTCACCATTCCATTGCCGACGGGACTTGACGATTCGCAGGTAGCCCCGCTGCTCTGTGCCGGTATCATCGGCTTCCGCAGCCTTCGCGTTGCGGGAGTCATGCGCGGAGAACGCGTCGGTCTCTTCGGTTTTGGCAGCTCGGCATCGCTGGCTATTCGCATTCTGCAAGCGTGGGGTTGCGAGGTCTATGTGGTGACGCGCGGTGACTCTCACCGCAAGACTGCCGAGTCGCTGGGCGCAACATGGGTCGGCGACGAAAACTCCAGGCCGCCCACCGAACTCGATCGCGCCATCACATTCGCCCCCAGCGGAAAGGTTGTCATCAGTGCTTTGTCTTCGCTGCGCAAAGGCGGCGTGGTGGCCATCAACGCCATTCACCTCGACGAGATGCCCGCCTTCGATTACGACAAACTGCTTTGGGGCGAGCGCCAACTTCGCAGTGTAGCCAACATGACGCGTCAGGACGCGCGCGACTTCATCGCTTTGGCTCACGAGCTCAATTTCCGCCCGCGTGTCGCCACATTTTCTCTGGACGACGCCAACAAGGCGCTTGAAGCTGTGAAACGTGAAACCGAGGATGGGCCAGCGGTGATTGTTCTTTAGAGAGCCATCAATTCAAGCATTGAAGAAAAAGTTCAGTTTACTTAGCCCCGATCAGGCGAATTCGCGCGGTGAAAGCCCGGCCCAGAAATTCGCTGACGGTTCCATATTGTGGCGACACTACCACGTTGTTGACTTCCAGCGGGTCCCCGCTGTTGGTTGCGTTTTCCATCACGCCGCGCAATCCGAAATACGCGCCGCGAAAATGGAATCTCCATTCGAGCCCCGGACTGAGGCTGAGATAGTCCGGAAAGCGCCGCGAGCCTGCCGCTCCCACCACCTGCTGGTTTTCATCGACTGATGTATACGGAAACCCGGTATGCCAATCGACCGTGTAGACAAAATCCCATCGCTTGCTAAGCCGCGGCAGCATCAACGGCAGCCAGCCCCATGAAATCACGCGGTTGGGCGCGTCCCATGCCTGAGGCCCGCTCTGCTGCGCTCCCAGCGGCGACGGATCGGGCATGTAGTCGAGCGCCGCATTCGTTCGCGCCGAAGAGTGCGTATACGAAGCAAACAGTGTGTGCCCGTTCGTAAATGTGCGCTTCGCATTCACTTCAACTGAGTAATAGTGGTCCTGCCGGGTATTAGAAAGCGAATACTCTCCCGAGAGCGCCGGCGCGCTTTCATTCTCATAAATAAATCCATTGATTTGGCGCTTCTGAAGAAAGTTCACTCCGCCCAGGATCGCGCCGGGCAGTTTTTGTTCGACGCCAACGCTCCAGTTGACGGTCCGAGCTTCATGCAGTGAGGCGTAGTCGGCGGTGAAAACCGTCTCTTCCGGCGCGCTGATTGGCGTAACTCCGTCTGCCCGGTAATAAGTGTCGTAGCGACCCCCCGCCAGGAAGCGCGTCAGATATTCGAGCTGCGTATGTTCGTAGTAAAGTCCAACGCCAGCCGAAATTTTGGCTGCACCGTGGCTCGCGGGCGGCGCGTAAACCGCTGCGATGCGCGGCGCAATCAGCGGCCGGCGGATAATCTCGTCCCAGTCCAGTCGGAGGCCCGGCTCGATTGTCAGCCCTGCCGTCGTCAGCCAGTGATCCTCGGCATATGCGCCTAATTCGTCGTTGTAAAGCGAAAAAGGCGCTATCTGCGGAAAGGTGCTCTCACGTGAGCGCGTTCCATCTTCGCGCAAATAACTTACTGGCGCGCGTGTCACGTTTTCGCTAAAGCTGATGCGGTCCACATCGATGCCCGCCCTCAGATCGTGTCGTCCGGCCCAGTGCTGCGGCGGCAGATAGAGCGTCGCGGTTCCCTCCGTGCGCTGCGAGCGGCCGGTAAGGTTCTCGAAATAACTGCCCTCGGGAAGTTCCGGCGTAATTTCATAAGGAGTGTCTCCGTGCGGTTCATAGCCGTCGCGAATACGCGTAGTTCCCACGCCCACATCCAGCAGCGCGCCGCCAATGCTCCACTTATCACGCAGATACGGCAGCCATGCAATGGTATCGCGCTTGGTTGTGCTCTGCTGCGGGTTTAGTGACGAGATGCCGTCATATGGCGAATGGTAATCGTTGAAAAGCAGTGCAGCGTTCAGGATGTTTTTGGGAGTCAGATTGACTTGTACTTTTACCAGATTGCTGCCGCGCACCAGTTCGTCCGTATCGGCGTTAGCGGGAAGCTCGCTGATATAAATGTTGTCCCATTCCGTTTCCAAGCCGTCGTAAAACCACGCCCTACTTCGCACCAGAGGCCCGGAAAAAGCAAAACGCGGAACAAACTTGTCAAAGCGAATTCCGTTCAGATCTCGGAAAGATGGGATGAAGTCGGTGGCGTTGAAGCGGAATTTGTTGTCGCCCATTCCCGTGTAAAACGCCACCACGCCGCCCGACGCCTTCCCAAATTCAGCCGGGTAGCGCGTGCTCTGCGCAATGGTCGTCCGAACCGCGTCGGCGCTCACCCGCAAGGCCAACGTGCCGCTCAGCGGCGCGCGGATATCGAATCCATCCATCGTGTCCAGAGTTTCGTAAGTCGGCGATCCGGCCACATGAACCTGCCCCGTCGCGTCTGGCACAACTTCGGGATTGAAGGGCAGTAGATTGCGAATGTCGCGCGAGGTGGGATAAGGCACGTTCACAATCTCCGGCGTGTTCATGACGCTCGTGTCGGAGGGCTGTTCAATGTCGATGCCGGGAACCGATGCGGTCACATTCACCTGCTCCGTGACAATCTGTTCGTGCGTCAACACCACGCGGACATTGTTTACGCTCCAATCAACATTGTCTTGGGCGCTCTGATAAAATCCTGCCTTCTCTACTCGAGTCTGGTACGCTGCGTTCTGGTGGAGGGTGAAGCTGCAACGGCCGGCATAGTCGGTCTGCAATCGCACAGCCGCCCTTCCCGGCTCAAGAATAGTAACCGCGGCGCCGGAAACCGCCAGGCCATTCTCGTCCACAACCGTCAGGACAACCGCCGTGCGAAGTGCCGGCGACTGCCCTTTGGCAAGGACGACGCAAAAAAGAAGAAGCAGGGTGGAGATGGCTGCCTTCGCGCTGCAAAAATGCGCTTTGGAGAAATGCCGAAATCTTCTTTTTATCTCCCAGTTGCTCACTCTTCCACCTTCTCAGTGAAGGGCTTGATAGCACCAATGCCGGGAACATTACGAACTCTATTACGGTGGGCCTGCAGGGATTCAAACCCCGGACCAATGGATTATGAGTCCAATTTTACCCCGTTTTGCATAGGGCCGCACTGATAGATATAGGTCCGCACAAGATATTTGATAAGAATAAATTGCAAGATTCTGGTAAGCTGCCGGCCGCCGCATGGAAATGCATAGAAATCAAAAAAATATCATCCATGGTATCACCGAAGTACTGCGGATTGTTTACTTCGCCGCTTTGTGGATCGGCTCAAAGAACGTCCGCAACTATTCGATGATCTCGGCCGGATTTCCGGGCACTGAGGTGAGCGCAAAGCACTTTAGGGCTAAAAAGTACTGTCTTCCACGACTCGCGTTCAGCGTTTCCTTAAACTGTCAATTACGGCAGCGCTCGCTCATTGAGTTACACCTCGATCGTGAAGCCTTGCCTTTGAGCAACCAACTTGATCCGTCGGGAGAACGCACTGTAGTGCTGTGCCATATTGGCCGACCACGTGAGTCCGTCCGCGCGCCCAATCTTCATCCAATACTGCTTGAGTGTCAGGTCGTATGCAGTAATAGCTGGCTCAAGTGCTTCTGGGTGATACTTCTCCTCGTGGCGAAAGCTCTCAATCGGCATGCGCGGCTTTTGCGAAGCCTCTTCGGCGACATACCCGAGGACGACTCCGGCTACGGGAAAAGTATTCGGTGGCAGTCCTAGCAAGTCGATCATTCCTTGCGGGTCGCGGCGAATTCCGCCGATGGGGACGATGCCGAGACCGAAAGCGCGCGCCGCTGTCATGAGTGTCGCCATCGTAATTCCGGCGTCGCTTACCGCGGAGAAGATCGCCTCCAGACTGCGTTGGAACACCTGGTCGGCACCTGCCATCTGGACGCCGAGGCCTGTCTTATAGAAATCAGCAACCACAGCAATAAACACTGGAGCTTGTGCGATCCATGGCTGGCCACCAGCGATTTCTGCGATCCGAGCGCGGCTGGCAGCATCGCGTATGACGACAAGCGAAATCTGCTGGCTGTTGATGGATGTGGGAGCGCGGTGCGCTGACTCAATAATGGCATCAAGAATCTCGTCGGGAACGGCGTCACTCTTATAGCTGCGGCTGCTATGATGGGCCTGCAACAAGCGTACGGTTTCATTCATCACGCCTCCTCGACTGTGTAGGCTCTCTGCCCAAGCTGCAATCTCTCAACTTACTTGCTAACGAGAGCGATCAACTCCTGCGATGCACTTAGAGAAAGATAGTCAATGTAGCCGTGTGGCCCGGACGTGAAAAAAGTGGCAGGGTCTGGAGTATTGAGCGGCGCATTCTTTGCAAAGCGCACAGCCAGATCGGGATTGGCAATAAAAAGTTGCCCAAAGGCAACAGCATCTGCTTCGCCGTCCTGAATGACCTGCTCGGCGAGTGCGTGAGTGTATTTCTCGTTTGTAATGTAAACACCGCCGAACTGCTTCTTGAGTTGTGGACCCAGCCTATCTGGGCCGAAGCATTCGCGGGCGCACAAAAAGGCAAGTTTGCGTTTGCCGAGTTCATGCGCCACGTAGCCAAAGGTAGCTGAGGGGTTTGAATCATGCATGTCGTGGGTGTCGCCGCGTGGCGCCAGATGCATTCCCACTCGCTCGGCTCCCCAAACGGATATCACTGCATCAGCGACTTCAAGCATGAGCCGGGCACGGTTCTCGATCGTTCCACCATATTCATCCGCGCGGTGATTGGAACCGTCCTGAAGAAACTGGTCAATCAAGTAGCCGTTAGCCCCGTGTATCTCCACACCGTCAAATCCAGCTATCTTGGCGTTCTCCGCACCATTTCGGAATCCTTCGACAATGACAGGAATCTCGGAAATCTGAAGCGCGCGTGGCATCACATACTCAGTGATGGGGCGTACCAGGCTCACGTGACCTGCGGGCTGGATAGCGCTGGGAGCAACCGGAAGATTGCCATCCAGAAAGCGCGGGTCTGAGATGCGGCCTACATGCCATATCTGTGCAAAGATGCGACCTCCTGCACTGTGCACAGATTCAGTTACCAACTTCCATGCCTCTGTTTGCAGCGGCGACCAAATGCCAGGAACATTCGCATATCCGACTCCTTGCGGCACGACCGGAATGCCCTCGGAGATGATCAAACCGGCAGTGGCGCGCTGTGTGTAGTATTCGACCATGAGCCGCGTCGGGACGTGATCAGGTGTGCCACGCAAGCGAGTAAGGGGAGACATGATCACACGATTCGGCAGGGTGATTGCACCGACTTGAATGGGGTCCAATAATGAAGGCATAAAGCGAATCCTCGACGAATAGTTAAATGCTGGTTAAGTTGTCTTGATAAGACGAAAAACGTGCCGTACATGATGCAACAGCCGCTAGTAATCGAGTCCGTGGCAACTATACTTCATGACAAAGTGTTCCGCGACAAGTTACGCATTGATCTTATTGTTGGAACAATTCTCCAACTTGCGTTGCAATTCGACATGCAGTGATGTTCTCTTCTATTGCACTATTCGCGCTGTGACACTTGCTGATCTCTTTTGCTCATGCTGTTTCTTATTATGGCCTGACTACCGTCGCAAGCAACTCAGCGAGACCGTTCCATGCGATCTGGACGCCAATGCAAAGTAAGATGAACGCAACCACTCGCAGGATGCCATGCGCAGTCGATGGCGAAATTACCTTTGTGATCTTGGGTGCATAGGCATAGCAGAAATAGACAAGTACGCTGAGAACGACAACGGCTAAAAATACTCCAACATGGGCCAGAATGTCTTTTGAGATCACTCGATCTGAAATGTGAGCGGTGAGTGTCAGCAGCGCGACAAGCGTTCCGGGCCCCGAGGTCACCGGAAACGTAAATGGGTAAAAAGCACCCTGTTCAAGGTATCGCGCTCGTGTCTCATCGCGTACCTCGGTCTCCTCTTGCTTGTTTCTTGAAATCGCACGCGCATCCCTTTCGTTCAATACAGACCATCCCATCGCCGCGATGACAATGCCACCAGAAAGCTGGACGATGGGCAGAGATATACCGAAGAAATTGAGAATCGCTGCGCCGAGTAGCTCAATAATTGCAAGAAAAATGATGTTGTTGATGGCGATTCTGCGCGCCAATGAGCGATAGGCTTGCGGTGGCGCCTCGCCGGCCAACCCGAGAAAGACCAGAGCTGACCCAAGCGGATTGATTAAAGGCAGTAGAACACTGAAGGCGATCAGAAACGACTTCCAAAGAAGCAAGAGCATTCTCCTTCGCTATGCGAGGATTCCTTGAAATGCCGCAAAGCCATTGACTATGCACTCTCGGCAGAGGAGAACCATTTCCTGCGCAAAGACCTTCCGCGAAGGCTTACGTCACATAGTGCGATTCTCCATCTGTCGAACTGCAATGAATGTATCCAATTGAACAGATGGTTAGCAGTTCGCGATGGGAGGATCATTTCAAGCACGCAGAAAAGGCTACGAATAACGTAGGCGGAAGTAACATTCATCAGCGCAAATGTGCTGACGCACTACGGGAGCGAAAGAGGAACAACATGGCGTATCAAGGATTCAACCCGGCGGGCGATCTACACTTCACGGCGCGAAACAAGCCCAGCGATAAGCAGTTTCATCCAGATCTGAAAGTTGCAGCCGATGGTTTCGACGTTTGGTGGAACAAGACATTTGCGCAGCATGCCGCTGTAGTTGCGCAAGCGTCCGCTCTCATGCGAGCGCATCGGCGCGTTAGCTCACACGGCGAAACTCGGATCGGACAAACAATTTGATCACACCTTAGTCAAGTCGTGGTCAGTGTGCGAATCACTTACCGTCGCTCAAGAATCACGCGTAACCAGTTGCGCTGCACTTCAAGATGGGACCCGATCTAAATGGCTGTTTCATTGCGGTCCATCAAGTGCGACCGCAAAATCCGTGTTCTTACCGTTCTTGTTGTGGCCCACACTCGGTTGCCATTCGTTGATAGGTGCCTTGCTGGGCATTGGAGGCAATACCTGAAGCGGGTGCCCAAAAGTGCACAGTCTTCGTTATTACGGCCAATGACAATGAACTCCACACTGATCTTCAAAGGAACAAGGCATGCCTGACGCTCGTGTTTTTCCTTCTATTCCCGCAAAAATTCTGCTACCTATTGACTTTAGTCCATCATCAAAGGCTGCTTTGGAGATGGCAACTGACCTAGCGCTGCACTTCCATTCCGAATTGTTTCTCGTCAATGTCATTCCCTCGCTTTTGATGACCACTGCGGACTATTCTGGTCCTGAGGCGTGGTTTCCTGAGAAAGTGAAGGCGCACGCCGAGCGGAGCATGGCAAAGATTCATGCCGTTCTCAAGACCAAAGGAGTCAAGGCAGGCTCAAGCGTCGAAATTGGAAACGACATTGCCGGAGCCATCCTGGAAGCAGTGGACCGAGAACATATCGACCTGGTCGTGATCTCCACACACGGAATCTCCGGCTGGCACCCGCTGATTTTCGGCTCGATTGCCGAAAAGGTTGTCAAGCTGGTGCAATGTCCGCTTTTGCTTCTTCGCTCAGCAAAGCCCGATCCGGACCCGAAGACTCCTTAGAGCCGCTCGATGGAGTGGTGGTGGCAAGATCGGCAGTTCAGGTGGCCAACTGTGATCGCGAATTGGGCTGTTCCGTCCGCATTATCCGGTAAAACAGCAGCGCCTGCTTTGGTCGCGTCGCACGGGCACACGAGCGATGAAGCGCGCGCCCGTCTCGAACGAGACGGGCTGAATGCAATGCCGGACACATCGGCTCATCCACTGCGCAATGCCTTGAACAAATTCTGGGCGCCGGTGCCGTGGCTGCTCGAAGCCTCCATCGTGCTTGAGATTGTCCTGCATAAGGATTACGAAGCAGCGGTCATTGCAAGCCTGCTGGTTTTTAATGCGGCGCTTGCCTACTTTCAAGAGAGTCGAGCCCAGGCTACCCTTGCGGCACTAAAATCGCGTCTTGCCCTTAATGCCTCTGTCCAGCGCGATGGCGTATGGAAGACTGTGCCGGCGGCGGAATTGGTATGCGGCGATCTTTTGAAACTTTCGCTTGGTGAAGTGGTGGCTGCCGATGTGCATTTGATCGGCGGATCGGTCGAACTCGATCAGTCGATGCTTACGGGCGAGTCCCTTCCCATTGAAGCCGGTCCGGGCATAGACACTTACGCCGGGGCGCTTGTCCGACGTGGTGAAGCAACCGCCGTTGTGACGGCAACCGGCACTCGAACCAAATTCGGCCGCACGGCGGAACTCGTTCGGACCGCACAGGCGGTGAGCACTCAACAGAAAGCCGTTCTCAAGATCGTCCGCAACCTGGCAATTTTCAATAGCATCGTAATAGTTGCGATGGGCGCGTATGCATATGCCCATGCCATGCCTTGGAGCGAGATCGTTCCACTTCTGTTGACTTCGGTTCTTGCCATCATTCCCGTTGCATTGCCGGCGACATTCACGCTTGCCGCGGCAGTCGGAGCTCGCGCTCTGGCGAAACTAGGCGTGTTGCCAACACGCCTTTCAGCTGTAGATGAAGCTGCTTCGATCGACGTTCTATGCTCGGACAAGACCGGAACTCTGACGCGCAATGAACTCTCAGTAACCAGCGTTCGTCCTTTGCCGGGGTTTGACGAAGCTCACGTTCTCGAGATGGCTTCTCTGGCAAGTTCTGAGGGCGGCCAGGACCCTGTCGATGCAGCGATTCGGGCAGCCGCTTCACAAAAGCCGGTATCCAACCAGTCAAAGCTGGTGACATTTGTACCGTTCGATCCAGCCAGGAAAACCTCGGAAGCCACGGCAACGAATCCTACCGGTGGCGCATTGCGCATCATCAAGGGGGCCTACATCGCAGTTGCAGCCCTTACTGCGGCTTCGCCTGCTGCGGCAGGAATCGTCGGCGAACTGGAGAAACAAGGCTACAGGGTCTTGGCAGTAGCAGAAGGTTCTCCAGATTCCATGCAAATCATTGGCCTCATTGCCCTCAGCGATCCACCGCGGGCCGACTCAAGTGCTCTGATTTCGGAGTTGCATTCGCTTGGCGTGCGCATGGTCATGGTCACAGGGGATGCTCCAATTACCGCGGAAATCGTCGCGCGCGCGGTTGGATTAAAGGGCGCAGTTTGCCCGCCTGGAAAACTGCCCGATGCTGTCAAGCCAAAGGATTTCGCGGTCTTTGCGGGGATTCTTCCGGAGGGCAAATATGACCTCGTCAAGGCCTTTCAGAAGAGCGGGCATACGGTTGGAATGTGTGGGGATGGCGCGAATGACGCACCTGCGCTTCGCCAGGCGCAAATAGGCATTGCCGTTTCGACCGCAACCGATGTAGCCAAATCGGCCGCTGGTGTTGTCCTGACCGGAGCCGGGTTGGGCGGCATTGTGGCGGCCGTAAAGGAAGGCAGAATCACATTTCAACGCATTCTTACGTATACCCTCAACTCTGTTCAGAAGAAGATATTTCAGGTTCTCCTACTAGCGGTTGGCCTGGTTATGACGGGACACGCTGTCCTGACACCCATGCTGATCGTAATTGTGATGATCACAGGTGACTTCCTTGCCATGTCGCTGACCACCGACAGAGTGAGGCCCTCGAAAATGCCGAACTCGTGGCAAATTGGCCGAATAACGAGCGCAGGGGTCATCCTCGGAATCTGCTTTCTTGCGTTCTCCACAGCGGTCCTGGCGATTGGAAAATACCGGTTGCATCTTGGCATCGAAGGGCTCCAAACCCTCTCTGCGGTGGGCATTGTGTTTGGCAGCCAGGCTACAACCTACGTCATTCGCGGACGCCAGCGTCTCTGGGGCCTGCGCCCCAGCATTTGGCTCGTCCTCTCTTCAATTGCCGACGTTCTCATTATCTCAACGCTCGCGGCGCTGGGAATCGCAATGGCGCCATTGCCCGTCGCGATCATCGCAGGCGAGTTCGCCGCAGCAGTTGTATTCGGTGCAATTCTGGACATAGCAAAGATTCCTCTCTTGGCTCGCCTTCAAATCGCCTGAAATTTAGGTGCAATTCGTTCGCGTAATAGCGGGAAGCTTGAGTCTCTCGGAGTTGTGCTCAGTCAAGTTGACGTGTAGGGTCTTGCGGATGTCGAGATCACTTTTTGTCTCTAAGCCGATGCTCGGTGCGCAATCATGAACAAATTTGTAGTGCCTCGTCCTGACGCCTGCCATGAGCACAACTGCTCAGATTTCAGATCAACGCGAGACCATACTTTTTGAGGGTTCCGGTCGTCCGAGCAGTCTGGATGCGAGCGCCGTCTATACTTCGCGCACGCTGATCACCCCCGTGGAGTTTCGTAACAGCGAGTGAAAGCAATGACGATGCGGTTGAAGACCGTTTGTGTGCCGCCAGACAAAAATGTTGACCTTAGTGAATGCCCGACGCTCGATCGAGAAGCTGTCAGCGAAGTGAATCAGAGGTCCTCCGCAGAAAGATCTGGATAAACCAATGCATCAAAATCGCCTCCACACTGTAACCAATTGCGAAGAAATAGAAAGGAACCGGTGATATGGCTACCACAAAACTCGCCTTAAGCGCTAAGCACAACGGAGCATCTTCACCAGTGAGCGAGAACGCCGAACAGGCCTCTCCCTCTTCCAAATTCATTTTTGATGTATCCTTGTCCACTGCGATCGCGGCAAATGGCAAGGTTGAAGCAAAAGCGCTGGTGCCGAAGGGGCCTCTATCGCCAGAGATGCTCGACAAGATGAATCGCTATTGGCGAGCAGCAAACTATCTGTGCATCGGACAAATCTATCTGTTTGAGAATCCTCTGCTGCGCGAGCCACTCAAGGCAGAGCAGATTAAGCCCAGACTTCTCGGACACTGGGGAACTTCGCCGGGTCAAAATCTCATCTACATTCATTTGAACCGCCTCATCAAAGAGCATGATGCGGACATCATTTATATCTCCGGGCCGGGACACGGAGGTCCTTCTCTTAATGCCTGCTCTTACCTGGAAGGCTCGTATACCGAGGTTCACCCGGAAATCACACACGATGAAGACGGTTTGCGGCTGATGTTCCGTAAGTTCTCAACGCCGGGCGGAGTTCCAAGCCATTGCGGACCGCACGTCCCGAATTCCATGCATGAAGGCGGCGAACTTGGCTACTCGCTGGTTCACGCATTTGGCGCTGCATTCGACAATCCAGATCTTATCGTCGCCTGTGTCATCGGCGACGGCGAATCCGAGACCTGCCCACTGGAAGGCAGTTGGAAGTCGGTCAACTTCCTCAATCCCGTGCGAGACGGTGCGGTGCTGCCGATACTGCACCTGAACGGCTACAAGATCTCCGGGCCAACAGCTCAGGGACGCACCAGCGATGCGGATCTGAAGGCTCTGTACAGCGGGCGCGGCTACAAGCCGTATTTTGTTGAGGGAGACGATCCCGAGGTCGTTCACCAACTACTGGCCGCGGCCTTGGATGACTGCTACGCAGAGATTCGAGCAATTCAAACGGAAGCACGCACCAGCGGATTCAAGAAGCAGCCCGTCTGGCCAATGATGATTCTTCGCACACCGAAGGGATGGACCTGCCCCAAGGAAGTGGATGGGATTCCGATTGAAGGCACTTTCCGCGCTCATCAGGTGCCGCTCGCAACCGTACGAGAGAACCCCGAACACCTCAAGATCCTTGAAGCGTGGATGCGCAGCTACAAGCCACAGGAACTATTCGACGACAATGGCAAGTTCATTCAGGAACTGGCGGCTCTCGCGCCATCTGGCAACCGTCGCATGGGTGGTAATCCTCATGTGAATGGCGGACGATCCCTGGTAACACTCGATCTTCCTGATTTTACGGGTTATGCACTGGAAATCCCTGGACCAGGGCAGGTTCTTGCCGAGGCCCCACGCAAACTTGGAGATTTCTTTCGAGACATCTTCAAGATGAACCTGACGAATTTCCGCATGTTCTGTCCCGACGAAACAAACTCCAATCGGTTGAATTCAGTTTTCGAGGCAACCAAGCGCTGCTCAATGGCCGAACTTGTCTCTATCGATGACGAACTCGGACCGGATGGCCGCGTGTTGGAAGTATTGAGCGAACATCTCTGCGAGGGATGGCTTGAAGGATATTTGCTTACGGGCCGGCACGGCATGTGGTCTTCTTATGAGGCTTTTGCCCAGGTCGTCGATTCAATGGTGACTCAACACGCCAAGTGGTTGGAACAATGTCACGAATACGCCTGGCGCAGACCGATCGCATCATTGAATGTCTTGCTCACAAGCCATGCATGGCGCAACGATCACAACGGATTCAGCCATCAGGCCACCGGTTTTGTTGACAACGCTCTGGCACGCAGAAGCGATACCATCCGCGTGTATTATCCACCAGACAGCAATTGCCTGTTGAGCGTCTTCGATCATTGCCTGCGCAGCCGGAATTATGTCAACATTGTTACCTGTGGCAAGCAGCCTCAGCTCCAGTGGCTGAATATGGACGAGGCGCTGGAACACTGTTCGCGTGGTGCATCAATTTGGAAATTCGCCACGAATGATGGAGGGGCAGAGCCGGATGTTGTACTGGCTTGCGCTGGAGATGTGCCGACCATTGAGATCTGCGCGGCCGCCTGGCTCCTGCAAAAGTCTGTGCCCGGCATCAAGGTGCGCGTTGTCAATGTGGTGGACTTGATGACACTGATGTATCCGGATAAACATCCGCATGGAATGGATGAAATGTCCTTCAATGCACTCTTCACCGAGAATGCGCCGGTCATCTTTGCGTTCCACAACAATCGCTGGCTCATTCACACCATGATTCATGGGCGCTCAAATGAGGGGCGTTTTCATGTCCACGGCTACATGGATCAAGGCACGACGACCACTCCATTCGACATGGTGGTGCTGAACGAGATGAGCCGCTATCAACTTGCCCTGGATGCACTGAAACATGTTCCGAGGCTGCGCGTGCAGGCGGCGGATGCAGTTACGCTGTTTGGCAAAAAGCTGAGTGAACATCACGACTACATCCGCCAGAACCTGGAGGATATGCCCGAGATCAGGAACTGGCAGTGGACGGCGGATTTCAGTGAAGCGACTGCGCCCGCACCAATGGCAAAGGGCCATCCCGGCAGGGCGCTATTCACTGACAGTTAGATAACTGGGCAGCGAAAGGGCAAAGGCCAGTGGATACATTGAAGCCTCTGCTTTCTTGCCTGTACGTCAGGAGGATGGATTGAGCGAATCAGCGGCGGCTAAGAGCCTACCCGATGAAGAGGGCGTTGATGCACTAACTGAGTTGGCGCTTAACCTGCACTGGTCCTGGAACCATGGCGCGGACGAGCTGTGGAAGGACCTCGATGCAGAACTTTGGGCCAGTACGCAGAATCCTTGGGTCATTTTGCAGACTGTCTCGAAAGACAAGATCAATAGATCGCTGTCACAGCCAGCATTTCGTCAACGTCTCGACGATTTGCTCCGCCACAATCGGGACTCCTACCAAGCAGATTCATGGTTTCAGCACAAGCACCCAGACAAAGCTCTTACGACGGTCGCCTACTTCAGCATGGAGTTCATGTTGAGCGAAGCATTGCCCATTTATTCGGGCGGGCTTGGAAATGTCGCGGGCGATCAGATGAAGGCGGCAAGCGACCTCGGTGTTCCGGTTGTGGGCGTTGGGCTGCTCTATGGTCAAGGATATTTCAGACAGGACTTCGATTCAGAAGGCCGGCAACAGGCACTCTATCCGGTCAACGATCCTGGCCAACTGCCCATCAGGCCGTTACGGCAGAAAAACGGAGAGTGGCTGCGACTGCAGATCCACCTGTCGGGAGCATTGATCTGGCTCCGCTGCTGGGAGGTCTCTGTTGGCCGGACTCGGCTTTACCTGCTCGATACAAATGACTTCGCCAATACTGCCGCGCATCGGGGAATCACCAGTGAACTTTATGGCGGCGATGCGGAGATGCGTCTGAAGCAGGAGATCATTCTCGGGATTGGTGGATGGCGCTTGCTGCGCGCACTCGGTTTGCAACCCGAAGTCTGCCATCTCAATGAAGGCCATGCGGCGTTTGCGGTGCTCGAAAGGGCGCGCTGCTATATAGAGGATAATAAAAAGCCGTTCGATCTGGCTCTGGCAGTTACGCGGGCCGGAAATATCTTTACGACACACACTGCGGTTGCCGCTGGGTTCGATCGCTTTGACCCGCAACTGATCCGGCAGTATCTTGACAACTATGCGAAGGATGAACTTGGCATCTCGCTTGACGAACTGCTCAAGATCGGAAGGCAAAACTCCAGCGACAATGCTGAGCCATTCAATATGGCCTATCTTGCTCTGCGTGGCAGCGGCTGTGTGAATGGCGTGAGCAAACTTCACGGAGAAGTGAGCCGGCAGATATTCCAACCGCTTTTTCCGCATTGGCCGCAAGTAGAGGTCCCGATTGGCTCGGTGACCAACGGCATTCATGTGCCGACCTGGGATTCGGTTGAGGCCGATGCGCTGTGGACCACAGCTTGCGGCAAAAAGCGCTGGCGCGGAGATCGCGCTGTTGAAGATGACATCCGGAACCTCACCGACGAACAGATCTGGAAGATGCGTTCCATGGAGCGAAAGACACTGGTCGATCGGTTGCGTAAACGGTATGCCCGCCAGCTCGCTTCAGAAGGCGGAGACTCATCGATTGCGAATAACATCTTCGACGAAAATGCGCTGACTCTGGGTTTTGCGCGGCGCTTTGCGACATATAAGCGTCCTGATCTTCTCCTGCTTGATTCTGAGCGGCTGGTACGCCTTCTCTCCGACCCGAAACGGCCGGTGCAACTGATTCTTGCCGGCAAAGCACACCCCCAGGATTTGCCTGGACAGGCATTGATCAAGAAGTGGAAGGATTTCATCCGGCGTCCGGAAGTTCGTTCGAGAGTCGTCTTTCTAAGCGACTACGACATGATGCTGGCGCAACACATGGTTCACGGAATTGATCTGTGGATCAATACACCGCGCCGCCCATGGGAGGCGTGCGGAACAAGCGGAATGAAGGTACTCGTCAACGGAGGGTTGAACCTTTCTGAGTTGGACGGATGGTGGGCCGAGGCTTACTCACCCGAAGTGGGATGGGCCATTGGTGACGGCAAAGAGCATGGAGATGATGCTCTTTGGGATCGCTCAGAGGCTGAAGCTGTGTATGCTGCACTAGAGGATGAAGTCATTCCAGAGTTCTACGAACGGAATGAAAAGGGCCTTCCGCTGAAATGGTTAGCGCGTGTCCGCGAGAGTATGGCGCGGCTTACCTCAGAGTTCTCAGCTACGCGAGCCATTCGCGAGTATACCGAGGGTCACTATTTACCTGCCGCGTCCGGTTACCGCGAGCGTGCAGCCGGAGATAGCGCGCTTGGCGGAGCGTTGCTCCATTGGCTGCAGGATATCGATCAGCATTGGAGCACAGTGCGACTGGGTTCGGTGGAAATCAAGACTCATGACGGTCAGCATTTCTTTCACGTCGAAGTTTCTCCCGGAGCCCTCACCCAGGATCAACTGCAAATCGAACTTTACGCGGACTCAGCTCAGGGAAGTAAGCCTGCTCTCGAAGTTATGAGCGCATCGGAAGCCCGCGCAGATTTAACTGGTACGCTCGTCTATTCGTCTCAAGTGCCCGCAACTCGCCCAGCGAGCGACTACACTGTGCGCATCATTCCCCATCATCCCAATGGATCTGTTCCGCTCGAAGCAAGCCAAATCCTGTGGCAGCGCTGATGCATGTCACAGGTTGCGAACAAGGACGGCCTCCACGCTTACTCTTGCGCAAGAAACTCCAGCGTCTGCTTCAAGAAAGTTAGCTCTCTTTGCCTTTCATTGTTGAAGTGGGCTGAGCACTTCTCAGCGGATACCGTCGCCGGTCTGTCCCGAATTGCTCATGCTGTCAAGTCATGTATCCTGCGTTCATCGCAAGACCGCAGTCTTTTGAATCAGGTCGCGATCATGAAGTGCCACACCCAGGCGAAGATAGGTCCTTGTGCAACCAGGTTGCAGTTCGCTTGTTCACTATTGACCGGACTCTTTGTCGCGTCGTCACGGATAGTACCTGTGGTGGCTCCAGGTGAGGATTCTGCGCCTATAACATTTGTTTTCTTTGAGCGATCAACCTCCACACGGAGCACCGACGCACTCGCTTCGATAGAAATTCAAACACGGCGTTCTGGAATATTCAACAGCCATGAATTTCTTCAACATCTGCACCTGAGACGGCCCGCGGTCAAACGTCACATTTCTTTCAGTCAAAAGCTTCGGAAGTTGAGAGTTGAAGACCCACATGAAAAAACTCATTGTATTCGATCTGGATGGGACCCTGGCGCCGAGTAAGTCCGCGCTGGATGAAGAAACAGCAGCATTACTGCACGATCTATTGGGAGTCGTAAAGGTTGCAGTGATCTCTGGCGGCGCATGGTCTCAGTTCGAGAAACAACTGCTCTCTGACATCCCTCACGATGGTAGCCTTGCGAATCTCTCGTTGCTGCCAACCTGCGGTACAAAGTTCTTTCAATACGCAGGTGATTGGAAACTGGTGTATTCGGAAGACCTGACAGCAGAACAAAAACAAAAGATCATCGGCTCGCTCAAAAATGCTATGGAAACGGCAGGTTATCGCGCCGAAAAGGTCTGGGGAGAGGTCATTGAGGATCGTGGAAGCCAGATAACATTCTCGGCATTGGGCCAACAAGCGCCGTTGGAAGAGAAGGAAAAATGGGATGCCGATTTTTCCAAGCGAAAAAAGATCACAGCAATCCTGGAGACTTTAATACCAGAATTCTCGATTCGTATGGGAGGCGCTACATCGATTGATGTCACAAAGCCAGGCATTGATAAGGCTTACGGAATTGGAAAGCTGCGCGATATTCTCCACATCTCCCTGAAGGAAATGGTCTATGTCGGAGATGCCCTGTTTCCAGGAGGGAACGACTATCCAGCCGAACAAGCGGGTGTTGTCTCGATCTCAGTTCGAGGCCCTTCGGATACCAACCTGGTGATCAAGACTATCATTGCCTGTTTAGACAATTAGCGAGAGCTTCCGATCGAAATCCCGAACTTCACCGTGCATCCGGGCTGTACCGAACGCGAACCAACCGATTATCCGCATCGAGAAAACATATTGTCGCTTTAGATAAGCATGATTGATAGCGCGGCATAGCTGGCGCGAATAGAGCAAGATACGCGACAGAATAGGAGCGATTTTGCCAGGCATCCTTAATCCACGCGAAGGTCAAGGTTGCTCAGCCGATCATCCAACTGCGCCTGACAATGGATTAGGAGAGGTTATAACAAAATGACGCACACAGTATTGGAGCAAATGAGCGATCAGATTGACGAAACGTCACGCAAAGCTTCTCGGGCTGCCTCAGCTGTCGGGGATGCACTTGAAGATGGTGTTACCGCGGCTAGGCGAGCCGCAAAACATGGCAGTGATGCTGCTGTCGAGTTTTATGATGACACAAAGAAGCGAATCCAACGGAATCCGATTGAGACCGTTATTGTGGCAACCGCAATAGGCATCGTAGCCGGAGCGGCTATCGGTTGGGTGTTAAGGCGGAAAAGCTGCTAACAACAGAGCGAATTCACAAATGCGGGTCCGGTGTGCTGGGCTCGCATTTGATTCGCCCCCTTATTTTCTTAATTGCAGGCGTATGCCCAAAACCAGCACGTGTCTGTGAACATTGTGCGCACTAGCGACCCGTATTAGGACCTGAATCGATCCGCAAAGGCTGTCAGAGCTTCTTCCCATCTTTGGATGTCCAGCCTCTGCCGGTGGTTGATGCTGTCGAGGGCGGTGTATCGTCCGCGAGCGCCCCGAAGCGGATCAGCGCTGTTTTAGGTTGGGCAACATCTCTTTAAGTGATTTGTTTTGTGGTGGGCCTGCAGGGATTCGAACCCCGAACCAAGGGATTATGAGTCCCCTGCTCTAACCGTTGAGCTACAGGCCCTTCTTTTAGAATGAATAGTTTACATGCTACGCTCTCGGTTCACCAACGCACTGTATTTGAAAACGCAGCTAGTGGCCGCCATATGACGCCTCCGGGGTCTTTCGATTGGGCGTTTCAAGTCTGTCTAATACAAACTGAAGTGGCTCTCACTTTGGATGAATATACCGCTGCGAGATCGTGCCGTTGGAGTGCCACGCAAGCTTTATTATTGTAAACGCACTGGCCCCGGCCTCCGCGTACTGCGTCTCGCACTTGTAGTCCGGCGACAAAACCTATTTCGTTTTATTCAGGCCTAACTGCGGACCAAGTCCTTTTCATATGGAAATCGGAGGCGCCAGCAATTCGCGATTTAGGCGCGTCAGGCGGTACACAATCTTGTAGCGGTCGCCTCTATACAGCGACTGCACAAATTCCACCGGCTGCCCGCTTTGAACGTATGAGGTTCTGGTAAACGAAAACATTGGGCTACCTTCGCTGATCCGGAGCAACCGGGCCTCATTGGAACTTGCCTGGTTAACTTCTACTACCTCATCCGCGACAATAATCTGTACCCCGTAATGTTCCGTCAATATTTTGTAGAGCGAGGTCTGCGGGTCGAAAGTAGTAAGTAAGTCCGGACAGAGGCTGAGTGGCAGAGTGCTACACTCAATTCCCATCGGAATATCATTCACCAGGCGAATACGACGCAATTGAATTACTTGCTCATCAGGCTTTAAGCGAAGCGCTTCGATAACCTCAGAGCTTGGCTGGCAAATCTCGAAAGAGATGACTTTTGATCCGGGCGTCGACCCTCGAGATTTCATTTCTTCTGTAAACGAAAGTATCTGCCGGAAATCCTTCTCAAGTTTGAGCTTAGATATAAAAGTTCCTTTGCCTTGTTTGCTGTAAAGTACCCCGAGATCGCAAAGAGACTTAATGGCCTGCCGGACGGTCATGTTGCTGACACCCAGGCTGGCGGCAATGTCCTGAATCGGAGGCAGTGGCTGGCCCGGCTCAAATACCCCTGATTGAATCTGACTGAGTAGCCGCTGCCCGATCTGATGATGCAGAGGCATCACACTGCCGCGGTCCAGCTGTTGCAGTTCAGCCATCCTATGCTCTCCCGTCCAGTTGTCTAGTAGAATATACCACTATGCCAACATTTCCTGTCAAGCGCTTTCAATTCGTTGCTCACGCCCTTGCGCATTGCCAATCCCTGAGTTAGAGCTAAATCCAAGAATACAGTTATGTTTTGGGTTGATACCCTCGTCGAGAAACCTCCCGACCCAATCACTGCACTCTTCCCGACGAACCGTTTTCCACTCAACTATACCAAGCGAATATGCCTCACGAGTTGATCGGCAGGCGACATCAACGCGACAGCTTGCTTGAAATTGCTTGTGCAACTTCTCGTTATCGCGCGCTGGGATAGGAATTGCCAGCACCGTCGCCAAATCATTTTGCATCCCGGCTTCTGTGTGTTTCCCTAGAGATACCCGCCTATGCTCAATCGATTGGAAAGCTATTTTGAATTCACGCGTCTGGGAACCAACTGGCGCACCGAGATTCTGGCCGGAGTCACCACGTTCCTGACCATGGCTTACATCGT
>JBEKQD010000057.1:0-35332 GCA_049520075.1 Occallatibacter sp.
TGGCGCGCGGCCAGCTACACGCTCACTCCGTCAGGCGCGGTGCTCGAACTGGAAACCCCAGCAGGCGCGGCCAAGGTCACTTCTCGTCTGGCAGGCGAAGTCAACATCCTCAACCTGCTGGCTGCGCTCACCGCTGCTCATGCGCGCGGCGTGCCGTTTGCCGATCTGGTAGAGTTCGTTCCCCGGCTGCAGCCCGTCCCCGGACGCTTTCAGTCTGTCGATGCGGGCCAGCCTTTTACAGTGATTGTGGACTATGCCCACACCGATGATGCCCTGCGCAACCTGACCGCTCTGGCGAAGCAGATGACCTCGAAGTCCGGCAAGCGGGTAATTACGGTCTTCGGTTGCGGCGGCGACCGCGACCGCACCAAGCGCCCGAAAATGGGCCTGGTTGCAGGCGAGGGAAGTGACTTTGTGGTAGCCACCAGCGACAATCCCCGCTCCGAAGATCCGCTGGCAATTCTGGCCGAGGTCGAACCCGGCCTCAAGACCACTCAAGTCCGTTACACCGTCGAGCCCGACCGTGCCGCTGCCATTCGCATGGCGCTCAAGGAGGCCAAGCACGGTGATGTGGTTTTGATTGCGGGCAAAGGTCACGAAAAAGAACAGATTCTTTCCACCGGCGTCATTCCCTTTGATGATGTCGAAGTTGCCCTTTCGGCGCTGGTCGAATTGGGCTATGGTGATGTGAAATGAAACTCACGCTTGCAGAGGCAGCCATCGGAGCGGGCGCGGTACTCGAGGCGCCGGCGAGCGCGGCAAATGCCGGTGCGCTGGTAGTTTCCGGCTACTCGATTGACTCGCGCACCGTGGCCGAGGGCGAGCTCTTCTTCGCCGTACGCGGCGACCGGCTCGATGGGCACGATTTTGTGGCTGCCGCCATCAAGCATGGTGCCGTGGCCGCTGTCGTTTCGCGCGCACGCGTCGCCACCTTGCCCGACGACGCACTGGCCGCGCCGCTGCTCATCACCGAAGACCCGCTTATCGCAATGCAAGCCCTGGCCGCGCATATTCGCCGCCAATGGGGCAAACGCGTGGTGGCCGTCACCGGATCGGCCGGCAAGACCACAACGAAGGAGGCGATTGCAGCGGCTCTGGGCGCAAAGTTCAACGTGCTCAAGTCTCATGGCAATCTCAACAACGCCTTCGGGGTGCCTCTGCAACTCCTGCGCCTCTCTCCCGCTCACGACATTGCGGTTATCGAGATGGGCATGAACCACCCCGGCGAGATCGCTGCCCTGGCCCGCATCGCGGGGCCGGAATGGGGTGTTGTCACTAACATTGGCACCGCGCACATTGAGAACTTCTCCGACGGCCAGGCCGGCATCGCTCGCGCCAAACTCGAGTTGATTGATGCACTGCCTTCCGCAGGAGTCGCTTTCCTCAACGGCGACGACCCATACCTTTCCCAATTCGGCCGCGATTTTCATGGCCGCGTGGTTTATTTTGGCGCCAACCCCTGCGCGGATCCTCGGATTCTTGAGGCCACCGAAGACCTTGCCGGCCTGCATGTGCGGTATCGCGCGGGAGAGCGCGAGGGTCAACTTACGCTCAATCTGCTGGGTGCGCACAACGCATCGAACGTAATGGCCGGCCTGGCCGTGGCGCTGGAGGCGGGCGTCGAACTGGATGCGGCCATCGCAGCCCTCGGGACACTCACTGCCGGAGACAAACGCGGGCAGGTGATCGAAATCAAAGGCGCAACGATTTTGAATGACAGCTACAACTCCAACCCCGAGGCGCTTCGCTCCATGATCCGCACGCTGGCCGCGCGGCCCGCCAAGCGCCGGATTCTCGTTGCTGGCGAGATGCTCGAACAAGGCGAGCATGGCCCCGCACTACACGCCGAGGCTGGCCGCGCCGCGGTAGAAGCCGGCCTCGACTTGGTTGCTGGGGTTCAGGGAAATGCTGAACACCTGGCCGCCGCAGCCTGTTCGGGTGGCGTCGCCTCGCTCTTTTTGCCCGATGCAGAAGCCGCCGGCCGCTGGCTAAAACTTAATATTCGCAAGGGTGACGTGGTTCTCGTCAAAGGCTCCCGCGGCGTGCATCTTGAGCGAGTGGTTGAGGCGCTCACCCCGCGCCGGAAACCCAACTAAATTCGCGCGCTTCCACAGCCCGCCGCCCTCCGGCCTAGTAAAATCAACATGAAACCCGCCTCGTGCCGGCTTTGGAGGCCACTTGCTTTACTGGCTGCTTTACGAAAAGCTGTTTCCGTTTGTTCACCCTTTTCGTATCTTCCGCTATCTCACGTTCCGCACCGCCTTCGCCTCCGGTACGGCGCTGCTGATTGCGATGCTCATTGGCCCCTGGGTCATCAAAAAGTTGCGCGAATTTCAAATCAGCCAGTTCATCCGCGATGACGGGCCGCAGTCGCACTTGAAGAAGTCCGGCACCCCTACCATGGGCGGGGTGCTCATTGCGATTGCCATTTTGTTACCCACGGTGTTGTGGTCTGACCCCGCCAACCCATTCGTCTGGGTGGCTGTGTTTTCAACTCTTGCCTTCGGAGCCATTGGCTTTGCCGACGACTACATAAAGGTTGTGCAGCGTCGCAGCCTTGGTCTCACGGCGCGCGCCAAACTCTTCTGGCAGGGTATAGCCGGCGCTTCCGTTGCGGTTTTCCTCGTCATTCTTCAACAATTCAAGCTCTTCTCCACTCAATTGACTGTGCCGTTCATCAAGAGCTGGCGTCCTGACCTGGAATGGCACTGGCTTGGATCCATTCCTCACCTTGGTTTTCTGGCATTTCTGCCCTTCGTCATCTTTGTCACGCTCTTTCTGGCCCTGTCTTCCAATGCCGTCAACCTGACCGACGGGCTCGATGGACTGGCCATCGGCTGCACCATCATCGCCGCCGCCGCCCTCGCAGTGCTCACATATGTCAGCGGCCACGTGGTCTTTGCCGACTACCTCGAACTCCAGCGCATGCCCATGGTGGGTGAGCTGACCGTCTTTTGCGGCTCCATGGTGGGCGCATCCATCGGCTTCCTCTGGTACAACGCCCATCCGGCTGAAATCTTCATGGGTGACGTGGGCTCGCTGGCCCTGGGCGGGGCCATCGGGACGGTCGCTGTCCTCATTCGGCAGGAACTGCTGCTGCCCTTTATCGGCGGCATCTTCATCATCGAGGCGCTCTCCGTCATCCTCCAGGTGGGCAGCTACAAGCTGCGCAATAAAAAGCGTATCTTCAGGATGGCCCCCCTGCATCACCACTTCGAGCAATTGGGCTGGAGCGAATCCAAAATCATCGTGCGCTTCTGGATCGGCGCACTGGTGTTTGCATTGTTTGCACTCACCACCCTGAAATTGCGTTAAACAAGGCCAGAATCTGAACAGATCGGCGCACAATAAAAAGGTCGACAAGGCCAAAGGAAAAGACTCGATGATGGAACTCAAAGGCAAGAAAGTATTGGTTGTGGGACTGGGGAAATCCGGTCTGGCGGCAGCGCTATTTTTGCGCCGGCGCGGCGCCCAGGTGACGGTTTCCGACGTGCGAAGCGCCGAGGCGCTGGCCAAGGAGATCCCCGCACTGATTGAAGAGGGCATTATGGTCGAGACGGGTGGCCACGGCTTGCTCACCTTCCGCCGCCAGGATCTTATCGTCGTCAGCCCCGGCGTGCCGGTGGACACCCCCGAGCTGGTGCAGGTGAAGCATTTCGGCCTGCCGGTCATCGGCGAACTGGAGCTTGCTGCTCGCTTTCTCAAGGGCAAAATGCTGGCCGTCACCGGCTCCAACGGCAAGACGACAACCACCACGCTTCTCGGCGAAATCCTTACCGCTGGCGGGCTGCCCACGCTGGTGGGCGGCAACATCGGCGTCCCGGTTGTAGCGCTCATCGACTCCAGCACCGACGAAACCTGGTCGGTCCTCGAGGTCTCCAGCTTCCAGCTTGAAACCACAGAGCAGTTCAAACCCAAGATCGCGGTCATTCTCAACATCACACCCGACCATCTCGACCGTCACGGCAGCTTTGAAAACTACATTCGAGCCAAGGAACTCATCTTTGCCGCGCAAACGGCGGAAGATTATCTGGTGCTGAACGCTGACAACGTCCCATGCGAAGAAGCGGCCTCTCGCGCGGCATCCAAGGTTTATTGGTTTTCCATCGAGCATCCGGTCCAACAGGGCGCATGGTTGGAGCAGGGGTCTGTCGCCTATCGTTCTGCCGCGGATGCGGCCACAGAATACGTGATGCCTTCGAGAGGAATTCCTCTCAAAGGTGCGCATAACGTCGAGAATGTGCTCGCCGCGGTCTGTGCCGCCCGTCTTGCCGGTGTTCCGGTTGAGGCCATTCGCCGCGCCATCGAAGATTTCCGAGCCGTCGAGCATCGCCTCGAATACGTGGCCACCCGCAACGGTGTCGAGTTCTACAACGACTCCAAGGCAACCAACGTGGACGCGACGGCCAAGGCCGTTGCGTCCTTCAGTGGTGGCATTCATCTCATCCTGGGCGGCAAAGACAAGGGCTCTCCCTACACGGTGCTTGCCGATTTGCTGCGCCAGCGCGTCACTGCCGTCTACACCATAGGCGTGGCGGCGCCCAAGATCGAGAAGGATTTGCGCGGTGTCGTCTCCATTCACTCCTGCGGAACCCTCGACAAGGCCGTTGCCGCCGCAGCCGCAGCCGCGCATGCCGGCGAGGTCGTCGTGCTCGCTCCAGCCTGCTCCAGTTACGATCAGTTTGAAAACTACGAGCAACGCGGGCGCATCTTCAAGGAACTTGTCAACGCACTGCGAGATTAGTTCGAAGGGTACGGGCTTTAGCGCGTACATCGTCTTCAAAGAACTGGCCACACACAGCAGGATTAGTTTGAAGGGTACGGGCTTTAGCCCGTACATCAAGGGCTCAAACAGGGACGGGCTTTAGTCCCTGAGGGAATCGAATGCAAGGGGACCATTGCATCAGTCCGGGAGATTTCTGAGGCATGGCTAAGCGCGCAGGGGTCGATAAATGGATGTTCTTCATCACCGTACTGCTGATTGTGGCGGGGCTGGCTATGGTTTTTTCAGCCTCGGCCATCATGGCGCAGGAGCGCTATCACTCCCCTTACACTTTCGTCGGCAAGCAGGCCCTCTGGGCGCTTTTGGGTTTGGCAGCGCTGCTGATCCTTTCGCGCATCGACTACACGATCTATAAATCCCCGCGCTTCATCTATCCCGCGCTCTCTGTAACGATTCTTCTGCTGGTGTCGGTCTTCTTGATTCCCGGCTCGCACAACACCCACCGCTGGATTCGCTTTGGCGATTTCTTCACCTTCCAGCCGTCGGAGATCGCCAAACCCGTACTCGTTTTGTTTCTCGCCTGGTTTCTCTCCACGCGGCTCGACAAAATGCGCGACTGGAAGAACACCCTTGCGCGCGCCATCCTCATTCCGGTCGTTTTTATCATCCTGATCGTGCGCCAGCCCGATCTTGGAACCGCGCTGGTGCTGGCCGGCGTCACCGCCATGATGCTGTTCCTGGCCGGAATGAATTGGAAGTATCTGGCCGGCGTTGTTTGCGCCGCGCTGCCTTTTCTAGCCGCGATGCTCATCTGGGTACCCTGGCGCTGGGCGCGCATCATGGTCTTTCTTCATCCCAACTGCGATGCAAAGGAACTCCCGGCTGCCAGCTACCACGTTTGCCAGTCGCTCATCGCCGTCGGCACAGGCGGCATCACCGGTTTCCTGCCCGAAGCGCACACTGACTTCATCTTCGCCAACATCGCCGAAGAGATGGGCTTCATCGGAGCCATCGCCATCGTTCTGCTCTTCGCGGCCTTCGCTCTTCGCGGCCTGCGCATCGCCTTCCACGTGCAGGACCCGTTTGGCCGTCTAACCGCCTTCGGCATCACAGTGGCCGTGGTTCTGCAAGCCTTCTTCAACATCAGCGTAGTGCTCGCTCTGCTGCCCACCAAAGGCATTCCCCTGCCGCTGATCTCCTCCGGAGGAACCTCGATCGCCGTAACTCTGGCCTCAATCGGCATCCTGCTCAACATCAGCAGGAAGGTGGACTAGAAGCAGGGAATAGGGAGTAGGAAATAGGCAGTAGGGAACAGGGATTAGGGAATAGGGACCAGGGAGCGGGACTAGGAACTAAGAACTGGGAACAAAGAACCTCCCGGAGGGAGCGAAGGATAATAGCCCAGCATGGAGCGAAGCGGAATGCTGGGAACGGTTGCACGCAGAGAAATTGCGTCCCGTAGGGACGCAGCGAGAATTGTTAGTCACGGAAGGGCGGCAACAAACCATGCTCGGTATCAGAATGCGTGATCTCCGAATTTGCATGTGCGGGGTTTTCTTGGCTGCATTCCTGCTCTGCATCACCGGAACTTTTTGGATCTTTCAACGAACATTTCATGCACAGCTGGAACACGCATTCTCGCATCCCCGCGTATTCCTGCTTGATGCGATTTTCCCAGCTATGGCCTTCATTTACGCTGCGGCTTTTTGGACCGTCTGGAAGGAAAAGGCATCGGCGAGAATGTGGGGAATCGCAGCAAGCACCCTACAGATTCTCATGCCCCTTTATCAAATATTCAGGTTTTCGCGAATTGTATGGCGCTGTGACGCTTTCGTATTGGCGACCGGAATCGTTGGACTGGTTGTCTTCTTGAGGCCATATAAAAGGGAATCCTATATGGATGACTCCGAATCATACGAATCCGAAACAGATGACTCCAACCCAGACTAAAACCCCTCTTGAAAGCGCGAACCGGATGCTCACCACGATGCCGAGGTGGTCATTTCCGGCGCGGGATTTGCAGACAATTGCCGCCCTTTGGCGCACAATCTTCACAACATGGGATGGCCAGGGATGACGATCGGAGGTCGAGTGACGAAGGCGGTCGAACGGTCGCGGGAAGACTCCTACCCCCCACCCCCTCTTTATATTTTCAAAACCTTGCAGGTAATTATTTAGCTGCGATTCATAGAACGGCATCGCATTTTGATTTTGGCGCTGGAAAGGAACAAATTTGTCGAACTTGCGCGTACTCATCGCCGGCGGCGGCACCGGAGGCCACATTATTCCGGCGCTGGCTGTGGCTCGCGAATTGGTTGCACGCCACTCAGCCGAAGTTCTCTTCGTCGGCACGGCGCGGGGCATGGAAAGCCGGCTAGTCCCCGAGGCCGGCTTCAACCTGCGCCTGGTCGATGTGGGCCAGCTCAAGAATGTCTCGCTCGTCACACGCCTGCGCACGCTATTCGCATTGCCCCGCGCCATCTTCGCTTGCAAAGAGATAATCCGGGAGTTCCTGCCCAACGTCGTCTTCGGCGTGGGCGGATACGCCTCCGGCCCGGCGATGGCCGCGGCCTTGTGGCTCAGAATCCCAGCCATGGCCTTCGAGCCTAACGCCATGCCCGGCCTCGCCAACCGCCTTGTCGGCAAGCGCGTTCAAGCCGCAGCCGTTAATTTCACCTCAGCCGCCAAGTGGTTCCGCAACGCCGAAGTCACAGGCATTCCCGTCCGCCCGGAGTTCTTCACGCTCTTCGCTCCCACAGCGCCTCACCTTCTGATCTTCGGTGGCTCGCAGGGTGCGCGCATCTTCAATGTCCACCTGCCCGAAATCATCGTTGATCTGCTGGGCGCCGTTCCCGGCCTCACCGTTCTCCATCAAAGCGGCCAGCGCCAGTTCGAGCAGACCCAGGCAGCTTACGCTGCCAGCGGAGCCGATCCAAAACGCTGGGAAGTCCGGCCTTTCATCGACGACATGCCCGCCCGCTTTGCCCAGGCCACTCTGGTCATCTCCCGCAGCGGAGCATCAACAGTGGCCGAACTTGCCGCAGCCGGCAAGCCGGCCCTGCTGGTCCCTTTCGCCGCTGCCGCCGACAACCACCAACTGCGCAACGCCGAGGAGATGGTGAAGGCTGGCGCCGCAGTCCTGCTTGACGAATCGGAGATCGGCGCGCCCGGAAAGCTGCTTGCAGCCCTCACCAGCCTGCTCACAAATCCGCGGCGGCTGGCTTCCATGGCGGCAGCGGCTCACACCCAGACCCGTCCCGCCGCCGCCGAGCAGATAGCCAGCCGCCTCGCAACCCTCGCGCACCCTACCGCTTGATGATCTTCTGGAGCCGAGGGTCCGTCCAGAGAGGCGCAAAAGCCTGGTCCGAATACACGTCTCCCATTTTGGGGTAATTCCCAGCCTTGGCCCGGCGTAAATATTCCAGAGCGCCGTCCACGTTGCCGCGCTTTATATACGCTTTGGCAATCAGGAATGAAATGCGGGCGCGCTGTTCCGGCGTGCTGATCTGGGCAAAAGCTCCGTTATCGCTGTCGCTCAGAATATCGGCGTCAAGTTCCAGAGCGCGGGCATACTCGGTCATGGCGCGATCCATATTGCCCAGCCCTACCCAAGCTTCTGCCAGATTCACATGGGTCGCCGCAACCGACTCATCCAGCGCCAGCGCCTTCTTGAAGTAATCAATGGCAGACTTGTACTTCTTGTCCAGAAGAGCAACGGCTCCCAGGTTATTCTCTGCGGAAACAAGCTGAGGGTCGAACTTCAGCGCCCGTCCAAAGTCTTTGTGCGCCTGCCCACGGCTGCCCATTTTGAGCTCTGCGACGCCCAGTTTGTTATAGAGGGTGGCATTCTCGCGGGAGATGTGCAGGGCAGTCAGATAGTACGCGGCGGCGCGTTGATAATCGTTGTGTACGCCCGCAAGATCTCCTCTTTCTTCCAACATCCTTACCTTTTCCTGGTCCGTTTGGGCATCGTCCGAGGCGGGGGCTGCCCATCCCTTTGGGGCCGCGCAAATCAGCACGCTTACCGCTGCCAACAACATCATCAGTCGTTTCATGGTTCACCTCTCCTGCACAGGCGCATTGTGTGGAGCGGCAGTTGCGCTTGCCGCCTCCGCTGATCTGCCCCTTGCATGCATCCCAGTAAAGAGCACGCGCGGACCGGCCACAACGCTATACCTGCTACCCACCCGTTCCGCCAGGTTAAATGTCATCCTGAAGTAACCTAACTCTCCGTCCTATTTCCACTTACGGCTCTTGAGTATACGGCACGTTATGCCGGGCAGGCATCTTGCGCCAGGGGTTACACGCCGTTACATGCCAATTTCCGCTCCCTCCTCAACCGTTAAGGACTTGCCAGGAAACGCTACGGCATCGCTACATTACAATCAGTCCGAGGCTGGATGTGGACGAACACAGGGTGGACACAATGACGATAGAGAGCCCGGAGTTGGCCGATATCGAAGCCCAGCGCGCGGAACTGGAGGCGGTGCTTCATTCCGAACCCTTTACCCGCGCCCCCACGCTCGCTCATCTTCTGTCCTACCTATGTGAGAGCCTGTTCGCGGGCAAGGCCAGCCAAATCAAGGAGTATTCCGTTGGACTCGAGGTCTTCCATCGCGGACCCTCCTTCGATCAGGACTCCGACTCCATTGTGCGTGTGGAAGCCAACCGCTTGCGTAAGCGCCTGGCCGCCTACTATGCGGGCGAAGGTGCATCCCACAGGCTCCGCATTACCATTCCTCTGGGACAATATATTCCGCGCTTCGAATCTCCGATTCCCCATCAAGAGCAACTCGCACCCGCCGTTGCCATGCCGCTTTCTCGGGTGGGAATCAAAGGCGCCATAACCAGGCTGACCGAACCAATCCTCCGCCATTCCAGCCATCCGGCCTGGTGGCTTGTGCCCGCCCTCGCGCTTCTGTCTCTAGGCCTGGGTTGCGCGCTGCTGATTGTCCGGCACATGAAGCCGGCTGTGCCAGCGGCAGCGCAGAATCAGCCGTCTCTGCCAGCCGAAGCGCAGCTTGGCCCGCCCGGCGGCGAGGAAGTGCGCATCCTGGCAGGATCAAGCCGCAGCTTTGTCGATCATGCAGGGAAGCTGTGGAACGCCGATGCCTGGTTCGAAGGGGGCACGGCTGTAAAGAGCCCGGCGCAACAGATCCGGCGTACGCAAAACTCCGATTTCTACCTCACCAGCCGGCAGGGGCAATTTCGCTACTCCATTCCGCTGAAACCGGGGATCTACGAGCTGCATTTGCACTTTGCGGAGACGGTCTATGGCCCGGACTCCAGCGGAACCGGTGGAGAAGGCAGCCGCATCATGACCGTGCACGCCAACGGAAAAATCCTGCTGACCCGCTTCGATATTGTGACCGATGCAGGCGGCAGCAGCACTGCCGACGTCAAGGTATTTGGTGGGATTGAGCGGGCGGCCGATGGGTTGCTCCATCTGGAGTTTTCCGGCGACGACGGCAAGCCCGCCATCCTTTCCGCCATCGAGATTCTGCCCGGATTCCGAGGACACATCAGGCCTGTGCGCCTTCTTGCCCGCCAGACCCCCTATTACTCCAACGATAGTCACTGGTGGAGTCCGGACAACTACTTCGAAGGCGGCCAACTCGCAAATTACACGGCTCCAGTAAGCGGGACAGATGATCCTGAACTCTACGAAACCGAGCGCTGGGGAAACTTCTCTTATGCAATTCCCGTTTCGCCGGGGAAATACTCTGTAGCGCTGCACTTCGCGGTGCGCCATCGCGACTGGGACCAGCCCTCACCGCCCCCCGGAGAGAAAAGGACTCCAGTCGCCCACATCTTTGATGTCTTCTGTAATGGGAATGCGCTTATCCGGAGCTTCAACCCACTCTCTGAGGCGCATCAGTCGGATGTCGTCATCCGCAAGTTTGCGGGCCTCGAACCGAACGCCCAGGGCAAATTGCTTCTGAGTTTCGTGCCGGTCGACGGTTATGCAACCGTGACAGGCATCGAAGTCCTTCCCCAATGATTCTGTGCAGATTCGCACTTTGATGCGATTCCAGCCCAGCTATTGCTTCACGGACGTGATTGCTAGCGAATAGGCCCCGGTCTGTGGCCCCGCCCAACCTTGCCAACTCAACGTGCCATCCATGTTGAGCGTGTAAACCGAAACAGCGCTTTGTTCATTGGTCACTTATAGAAAGTTGCCGGAAGGGTCAAAGTTAATTCGATAAGGCGCGGTTCCCGTCTTAACCGTCCCGGTCGTATTGTAGGTGTTCGTGTTTAGGGTCAGGTTCCCCGTCGTTGGGCTGATGGTGAACATCGAGATGGTGTTGTCAGTCCGATTCGTTACGTATGCATATTTGCCGGACGGGTCCACCACCACCGCTGTCGGCGTGTTTCCTGCCGCAACTGCGGCTGGCGTATCTGGAGTCAATACTCCCGTTGTGGAATTGATGGTGTACTGCGAAACACCATTCGTCAATGTGCTCCCGGAGTTATTGTTAGGAACGTAGGCGAACTTCGTCGAGGGATCCACGGCAACCCCGAAAGGAGAAGCGCCTGACGGCACAGTTGGAGGCGTCGTTGGCGTCAGCACCCCCGTGGTGGAGTTGATGGTGAACATCGAAATCGTGTTGGTATCCTGATTGGCAACATAGGCGAACTTGCCGGAGGGATCAATTGTCACGGAGAGTGGACTCGTGCCGGCGCCGGTCGAAACAGTCGGTGGCGTTGCTGGGGTTAACACACCCGTGGTCTGATTAATGGTGAACATCGAGACTGTATTGTCGTCGCTGTTGGCCGTGTAAACAAATTTCCCGCCCGGATCAATCGCGATGCCCTGAGGGAAGAATCCTGTTGGAACTGTGGCTGGCGTTGTAGGGGCCAGAACACCTGTGTTGGCATTGATGGTGTACATCGAGATTGTGGCCAGGTCTGAGGCATTGGAAATAAGATTCGCCACATAGGCGAACCTGCCCAGAGGATCCGCCACCATTTGCTCGGCAGGGTTATCGGGAGCTACTCCACCAACCGCAATGGTTGATGGCTGCGTCGGAAAGAGATTTCCCGAGCAAGGGTCAACGGAGTACATCGAGACTGAGTAGCCCGTAAGCGCGTAGGCATATTCCTGTGTGTTTGCCGGCCCACATCCAGGTCCAGGCGCCACCCTGTAAGTTACGCTGCTGCAACCGCCAACAAGCAAAACCAGCGAACCGAGAGCCGTAGCAATCAAAAAAGGCGCCTTCATAACACTCTCCTCAATTTGACGCGATGGTA
The DNA here is from genome assembly GCA_049520075.1 of Occallatibacter sp. Lineage (GTDB taxonomy): Bacteria > Acidobacteriota > Terriglobia > Terriglobales > Acidobacteriaceae > Telmatobacter. The sequence continues at coordinate 11,975 of JBEKQD010000057.1, forward strand.
ATTTGAACTGGAGAAATTTGCAACTCTTGAACGTTCAGACTCTAGTGATCCGAACTCGCGCAGGTGAGACACGAAACCGCATCACGCCAGCACTGTGCACATCATAAGCAGCATCGATATGCAGGACGTTAAAAAGGCCCGTCTGCCGACGCAGACGGGCCTTTTTCGGAAAGCCGCAAGAATTACCGATGTCCGCCACCGCCGTGTCCGCCACCGCCACCGGCATGGCCGCCGCCAAAGCCGCCACCGCGAGCACCGCCGCCGCTAAAACCTCGTGCACCGCCGCCAGCATGGCCGCCGCCATATCCACCGCGAGCTCCACCGGCATAACCGCGAGCGCCACCAGCATATCCACGGCCCCCGCCAGCATAGCCGCGAGCACCATAACCGCCATGTCCGTAGCCGCCGTGGCCCCAACCGCCATGGCCCCAACCACCCCAACCAGCATGGCCGTACCAACCGCCGTGCCATCCCCAGCCCCACCAGGGACCTACGCCGATAAATAGCCCGCCGTCGAACCATCCGGGACCGTAAAAGCCATAAGGAGCGCAGGCATAGGGGTAGTAAGAGTAATAGCCCCATTCACAGGCCGGAGGACCGTAGATCATGGGAGCGGCAACAAGCGCCGGGCCGACTCCTACGTCTTGATCAACATCTTCATCCTGGGCTATCGCCGCTATCGATAGCGGCAGAACCAGGAGCATCGTTAACAGAACCAGGCGAAATCTCCGCATGACATCCTCCTTGTGCTGCCCGTCGCATGTTCCGAACCGGGAATCCGGAGATGACCTCCGTCTCAGCACTGCCGGCTCCTGGGAATCTGTTCCCAATCCGGCTCCTGTTCTCTCAGACAGCAATCCCGCAGTTAAGTTGCGGTCTTCTGCAAGAAATTTTGTTTCCTAGCCCACTGGACCATGGATTATGCCTGTAATCAAGTCCAAAACGCTTGGCGCCGCCGTTAGCCAGCAGCTAAGCCCTTCAAAATCAATGCGAAGCTTATCCTCTCGGAAGCCTCTTCCGCCAGGCCCTTAATTCGCCAGGACCGCCCTGTAACGCACCTTGCTCTTCTTCACCTTGTCGATTGCCGCATTTGCCTGGGCCATGGGGAACGATTCGATTGTTGCCTTCACACCGTGGCGAGCAGCCACATCCAGCATTTCCTTCAACCGGTAAGGGCTACCCGTTGGGTTTCCGCTGATCGAGCGCAGGCCGCTGATAAGCGGAAAAGCGTGAACGCTCACCGGCGACGGCGGTACACCGACAAAGCACAGCGTTCCGGTAGGCCGGAGCGCTGCCACGTAAACTCCCCAATCCTGATCGGCGTTCGCGGTGTTCAAAATGAAATCCATGGTGCCGGCCATATCCTTCATGGCCTTCGACTCGCGGGAATTCACAAAATTGTGCGCTCCAAGCGCACGCGCCTCTTCTTCCTTGGCAGCCGATGTGGAGAACGCCGTCACCTCTGCACCGAATACCCGCGCAAACTGGATGGCCAAATGTCCCAGCCCGCCAATTCCCACGACTCCCACTCGCGACGACGGGTTCACGCCATGCGTGCGCAGCGGGTTATACACGGTAATGCCGCCGCAGAGCAGCGGAGCCGTCTGCTCGCTCTCGAGAGCGTCAGGAATCGGAATCACAAAGCGCGCATTGGCACGCACGCGGTCCGCGTAGCCGCCGTTCCTGTGGACGCAGGTTCCTTCCGACGCTGGACAAAGGTTCTCCATCCCGCGTGTACACCACTCGCACACCCCGCAGGAATTCGATTGCCAGCCTAGACCCACGCGCTGGCCCACCTCGAGTGAGCGCACCTCGGAACCCACAGCCGTCACAGCGCCCACAATCTCGTGGCCGGGAATAAACGGGTACTGACTGATTCCCCAGTCGTTCGCAATCAGGTGAAGGTCGCTGTGGCAGATTCCGCAATGAGTAATTGCGATCTCAACCTCTTGCAGGCCAAGTTCACCTGGGTCGTACTTATACGGCAACAGTTCTGCTCCTGCCGCGTGTGCTGCAAGTCCCTGAATTTGTTCCATAATCAGTTCCGAATCCTTAATGGGGGAATCTCAGACAGGGCGGCTCGAATGAGGGGTGCCGTCTTGAATGTTGGCGTGAAGCCTCATCGCCTCACCTAGTTTAACCCGCCGCCCGGCTCAACGCGTAGATTGAGCAGTTGAAAACCGCTCAGAACTCCTCCCGCCGGCGCGTCGGCCTCCAATTCGGCCGACTCACCATTCAGGCTTGCATCCTGTGAGGCGCGCATCGGTTCCAGCGTATTCGCCACGGAAAGCGGAAGGCTTGGAAGGGTTTTCCCCTCCATGCCAGCCTGCGTCTCCGGCACCAGCAGGCTTACATAAATGTGGTCTGCCAAGTGCTGCCCGCGTGCCTGGGACAGGGCCGCATCCATGCTGGCGGGATGACTTTGCTGGCGCGGTTGATCCAAAGCCCGGTCCAGCGTCCCGGCATCCGAGACAAGTAGCCGCAGATTGCCCGCACCCAACCGGGCGGGTAGCTTCACCTCGATCCGTACATTGCGAGACGCTTCGTGCCATGGTCGCAGCGTCGCCTCCACCGTCACGGTGTCGCCGGCGTGAACCAGGTTGCCTGAGACTAGTCGTGCGCCCTCCAATTCGACCTCGACCCGCCTTGGTATGGCCTGCACATCCAGATTGACCGCTTTCACAGCGCCGGTCCTCGATCCATTCGAGTAGAGCCGCTGAAACCGTTCTCCGGTCTGTAATGCCGCCAGCATTGGCGTCGCTGTCGAGTCTCCGGCCGGCGCCCAAACATCCACAGGTGACGGCGAATAGCCCTCCAGATCGATGCTGCCCGTTACGTGATAGCTCATCTCCGCAGTGCTGTCGTTGGTTTGAAGCAGCGATTGAAACAGGACCACCGCGACAGCCTGAGGAGTGAGCGCCGGCAGGTCCAGAATCTCGACGTTGATTTTGCGCTCCGCAGTTTTTGAATTAATGTCGCTTCCCGCGTCATGCACGCGGATATGCACCGGAATCATGCGCGCCCGGGCGCCGAAGATGCCGCGAATGGCGGCGTCGCGGTCCTCGCTAAAGGCGCCAATGGTTTCGCCCGTGTTCACAATCTTGAAAGCGTTTAACGGCGACGCCACCGTGGCCACCACGTCAGCTGTGGTCATGGGCAGCGAAACCGGCCCCGCCTGCAAAATCGAATGTCCGCAGGCCAGCAACTGCTTCGCGTCAATGTAGGTCACCGTGCAAGTGGCCGCAATCTCCAGGTCACCGCGAACCAGCTGTGCACTTACCGCCGAGCCTGGCAGAAGTCCAGCAATCGCCTTGGCTGAGGGCGCTGTCTCCACATCGGAAGCAGAACCTATCCCTCCGGCGGCAACCATTTCCAGCCCTGTTCCTGCCATCTTGTGCTGCCAAAACCGAATCGCGTCAGGGCTGAATCCACCCATCACAAGCGGCGTTTCCATCGCTTGCATATTCTCCACGCCAGGCTGCCGCTGTTCCTGTTTTGTAGTCCCTAGTTCCTTAGTCCCTGGTCCCTGAATTGGAAGATCCCTCACCTCCAGCATCTGCTCGATGGGCGTAATCCCCGCGATGGGATCTTTGGTGAATTGACCAATTCGGTAAGAAAGCGCGCCAACCAGCCGGTTGCCTATGTAGACCGGGCTGCCGCTCATGCCGGCCACCACTCCTGTGTACTCCGGCTTCACTCCATGCAACTGGGCCAGAATCATGTCGTGGCCGGGTCCGCGCGCACCTCGCAGAACGCCCAGGATCTCGACATCCATCGGCTCCGGCGTGCTCCCTGTGAAGACCGTCCAGGCCGTTGCTGACTGCCCGCGATGCACCTCGCTCAACGGAAAAAATCCACCGCCCACGGGTGGTCCTGCGGTCACTGCGACCTTTTCAGGCACGGTTTGGGCAAACACCAGGCAGGGGCAAAGGAGCAGAACCAGAGGCGCGAACAACGCCATCGCGTCCAATCGAAAGCAGGTTTTCGTCAGGGGATTATCCACATCTGTAAGAGTACAACCCGCAGGATGATCTTTGCTGGTTACGACAGTTTGCGAACAGCGCACACATGGAATGGTGCCATCGATGGGAACCAAATTACCTTAGTGCTCTAATTTACGGATTTCGATAACGCTTTTTAACTCATCGTCCTCGGAGCCAGGCATGTATCCCTTCTATGACCTTCGCCGTTTCGTGGAGGAGCCATATGGACGATCCCGCAGCACGGAGGAGAGGCCTGCCTCTTGACTTGACGGTATAGCCGCCAAAGTTTCCCCTGGAAAAAGAACAGTGACTCCCGGATTGCGCAGGCTCTCCCCGGCAAGGAACGCACCGAAGGTCTCCGCATGGGCCTTCAGATAGTTGCGCAGTTCCTCCCGGATCGCTCCGCCGCTTCCCGACGATCCGTAGCCGTGGATCACTTCCAGGCGTCCCCGGTATCCGCTCTTCACGCAGGTATTGTAAAAGCGCACAAACTCACCGATCGCTTCCGCAACCGTGCGCGCGTGAAGATCAATGGATCGAGTCTCGCTCATCGCTCAGATTTACCCTATCGGATCATCCCGCCGCAACGACGCCAAGCCTGTTCGATGTAGCTGTCGGTCATTCCGGCTATGTAGTCGGCGACGGTACGCGCCAGCCCCTCGGCGGGAATCTGTGCCTGGTGGTCTTCGGGTAGTAATCCAGGGTCTGCCATGAGCGCGGAAAACAACCCCCGGACAATCTCTGCGGCGTAGGCGTGCGACTCGTCCATGCCGGGCGAGTTGTAGAGGTTGGCGTAGAGGAATTCTTTCAGGCCGGCGCGCGCGGATTCCACCTCGTCACTCAGCGCCGCCAGCCGACGAGGTGCAAGCCGGATTTCCTCCAGCCCAACGTCGTCCAATCTGCCGGCGCACAGCGCAGCCACTTGCCTTTGCGTCTCTTCCATCAAATCCGTCACAAACAAATTCAATATGCGTTTTATCGCTTCATATGCGGCCAGTTTAGGCTGAGCAGTTGGGTAATCTCGCCGTACGGCGTTGTGGAAGCCACGAAAGAACGCCACGCCCTCCCGCACCTGGCTGAGTGTAAGAATCCCCGAGTCGAGTCCGTCATCGAGATCAGCGGTCAGGTAGGCAATCTCGTCAGCAAGATCGATGAGTTGAGCTTCGAGGGGAGGGAACTGATCGAGGAAAAACTCGGCCAGCTCTGGATGAGTTGAAACGGAATAGTCGCGGGAATGCTTGATGATGCCCTCGCGCACGCCGAGGGTCAAATTCAGCCCGCGAAAACCGGCGTAGCGCTCCTCAAACCATGTGACGATGCGCAGCGCGTGCAGGTTGTGGTCGAAGCCAAGCCCGAACCCGCGCAGGCATTGATCCAGAGCCTTTTCGCCGGCGTGTCCGAATGGTGGATGGCCGATATCGTGTGCCAGAGCTAGCGCCTCGGTCAGTTCCGCATTCAGTCCCATGGTCGTGGCCAGGGTCCGGGCGATCTGAGTCACTTCGAGCGTGTGCGTCAGGCGGCTGCGAAAGTGGTCCGAGGGGGAATCGCCTTGCAGGCGGCGGAAAACTTGCGTCTTGCCGGCCAGGCGTCTAAAGGCGCGCGCATGAAGAATGCGTGCAACGTCTCGTGCAAACGGTGTGCGGTAGGGATGCAACGGCTCCGGGTGCTCCCGACGGGCCAATTCGCCATCCGCGCGGACGCCAATCCCCGTGGGCAGCAGATAACTCGACCTGGCTTGCAAAGTCGCCATTGAAGTTTAAAGAGAGACAATATGGATGAGGAATCCAGAAGCCACATGCATCTCCGCCAACCGTCTTACGAAATCGGCTGTCCCTATTCCCTAGTCCCTCGGTCCCTACTCTGCTACTCGGGCCTTGTCTGCCCGGTGGCGCTTTCCTGTTTGGCAAGCTTCACCTGTGCGCTATCCAGCTTTTTCTGCACCTTGGCTACTTCAGTCGGCTCCACGTCAACTGCCGCGGACTTGGCGTATTGCGCCAGTGAAAGCTGCCACTGCGCTGCAGCAAGGCGCGTGCGGCCAGTCTTCTCGTAGAGGTCGCCCAGGTGGTCATGGACAGTGGCGTCAGTTTGATCGCGGTCAACGGCCTGACGCAGATTCTGCTCGGCCAGTTCATACTCGCCCATCTTGAAGTACGCCCAGCCGAGTGAATCCAGGTAGGCGCCATTCATCGGGTCAAGCTCGACGGCCTTGCGAATCAGCTTGAGAGCCTCGGGCAACTGTTTCCCTCTGTCAGCCATCATGTAGCCCAGGTAGTTGAGGGCCATGGCGTTCGCCGGCTCCAGTTCCAATGTCTGCCGGAAAAATTGCTCGGCCGGTTCATAGTGTTTCTGCCGCTCAGCCAGCTCGCCTCTGAGAAAGAGCAGATAGGAGCGGTCTTCCTGTTTGACGGTCAGAGTATCGGCCCTATTGAAGGCATCTTCCGCTTCCTTCCAGCGGTGTGCGCGAACGTACATCTGGCCCAGCGCAAGCCACACCTGGCGGTCATCGGCGTTGTTGGCCAACAGTCCCTTGGCCATCGCAAGCCCATCGTCGGTCTTTCCTACGTCGGCCATCTCAGCGGCCAGCATCAGCTTAAGGTCACGATCTTTGGGGTTCGCCTCGACGGCCTTGCGCGAAACATCCACGGCCTTGTCGAACTCTTTGGCGTCGCGCCATGTGTCAACCTGGAATTGATAGCCACGCACAGCCGTCTCGCCGCCCATGTCAATCATCCTCTGGTAAGCCGCGATAGCCTCGGTCGTCTTGTTCTGCTCGTGATAAACCGTCCCCAGCCGCTCCAGGAAGATGCCGCGATTGTTCTTTTCTTCCGTGGTGTAAGCGCCGTTTGCGTGAGAGGTCAGGTCCACCATCTTCTCGAAAACCTTCGCGGACTCGTCGAGGCGGCCCAGCACATCAAGCAACAGTCCCTCGTTATAGCCGGCTTCCAGATTGTTGGCGTCCTTGGCACGTGCCTTGCGGATGGTCACCAGGGCATCCTCATATTTCCCCTGTCGGCGTTGAATCTCACTTATGTGCACCAGGGCGCCCGCGTTCTCAGGGTCGGCCTTAAGCAGCTCGTCGTATTGCTTCAGAGCCTCGTCGAACTGATTGTCGTTCAGAAGCGCCTGAGCCAGTGCTTCCAGCGTGCGCGGGTCTCCCGGCTCCATGTCGGCAGCGCGCTGATAAGCGGCGATAGCGTCCTTGGACCGCTTCAATTGCTCATAAGACGCGCCCAGCGCATCCTCCATCCGCACCGTCCGGTCGCCCACCGGAACCGTCTCCAGCACCTTTGCTTCCTGCGCGATGTCGCCGCTTTCCGCATACAAGCGGGCCAGATTCAGCACCACGTCTTCGGAATCGGGATCCATGGCCTGTGCCGTCTTGAATTCCTCTTCGGCCTTCACATGATCGTGCTTGACTGTGTATAGCTGACCGAGAATCATGCGATCTTCCACGCTCTTCGGTTCCAGCGTGACGATCTTTTCAAACTCGGTAATCGCCTTATCCAGCACATTGCCGGTAGGCGAGGACGAGGATGGTGCGTTTTGCCCATCACTTAGCGCGCGCAGATAAATGCGCCCCAGCAGTTTGTGCGCGTCGATGTTGTCCGGTGCGCTCTTCAAAAGCGCATTCGCCGTGTTTTCGGCTTCTCGCACGTGGCCGGTGCGGAAGTAAAGATCGGCCAACGCGTTGTTCAACTGCGGCGAAGCGGGATCGGCGTTCAGCGCCAGTTTGTATTCCTCGACAGCCTGCGTCACCAGTTCCGGACGGCCATCTTCAATGGCCTCCTCTTCGTATCCGCTGGCGAGCGCCAAATGATAGTAAGCCTGGGCGCGATTCTGCGGCGTAGCGGCGGAGTCGACGGCCTTCGCCGGCTCTGCCGGAGCCACTTTCGCCGGTGTAATTTGGATCGGGCTGGCAACAGGCGCCTTGGCCGGAGCGAGACTACTTGGAGTTGGGCCGCCTGAGGCCGGACTGCCTTGAGCGGGCGCACCCGGTGTGTTTTGGGCACAAATCTGCGCTGCCGCGCAAATCACGGCAAGGGCGGCAAAAACAAGCCAAAGTGACCGTAAACGTAATCTTTTTATCATCATCCTGGGGATTCCATGTCTCTCAACCCACGCTATTTGGCAGAAAATCTTCGTGCCCAATCGCCATGAGGCTGCGCAGGCAGCCGGTGGGAGCAGCTCTGCCTACTGTACAGACGATTCTAACCGCCATTAGGCTTTAGCGTCGCTCCACATTGATACATTTTCCATCAGTTGGCTGAATATTCCCTACGGTATTCCGAGGAATTTGTGGGTTTGCAGACTCAATCGCCACTGCGGATGACCGAGGCAATAGTGCAGGGCAAGTTCGGTGTTGGCAGTCCGGCTGGCTCCGTCCATCGGCTGCAAAAAGAAATGCTGGAAAGAAAGCCGCTCGAACTCCTCTGGGTAAGCGCCTGCCTGCGGATAAACCAACTTCAATTCGCTCCCGCTTCGCTGCACCAGCTCGGCTCCGGCCTTGGGGCTTATGCAGAGCCAATCCAATCCGGCCGGCGCCTCAATCGTTCCATTGGATTCTACGGCGATCTCGAAACCGTGCTTATGCAGCGCGGATATCAACTTCTTGTCCAGTTGCAGCAGTGGCTCGCCGCCCGTGCACACCACGAAGCGCTTGCCCAATCGGGAGCCATTCTTCTTGGAACTCTCGGTCCACGTACGCTCTACGGCTGCTGCCAAATCTTGAGCGGAATCGAACTTTCCGCCGTCCGGTCCATCCACGCCCACAAAATCCGTGTCGCAAAACCGGCATACCGCAGCCTTCCGGTCACTCTCGCTGCCCGACCAGAGATTGCATCCCGCAAAGCGGCAAAACACTGCCGCACGGCCCGTCTGCGCCCCTTCGCCTTGCAGGGTATAGAAGATTTCTTTTATCGAATAACCCATATTGACCTACCCCGCGCAAGCTGCGTGTCACGTTTTTTATCATTTTGAGCGATCTGAGTGCAGCAAATGGGGCGTCGAAAGCTTGCCCAGAGCGCGATCGAAGGGAAGCGCATCTTGCCACTCTGGTTTCGCAAGTCAGGGAACCGCTAACCGCAATTATCCTTTTATTCTTAGGCTTTTTCAACCCGATAATTCAGCGGGTCCTCGATCCCATTCTCTCTGAAGCCCTTCCGCCTGAGCAAACACGAATCGCATTCCCCGCACGGCTCGTCAGTCGACGCGGGATCGTAACAACTGCTGGTCAGGCCGTAATCCACGCCTAACTCGATCCCCTTGTGAATAATCTCCGCCTTGGTCATCGCAATCAGCGGCGTGTGAACCTTGAGCGCTTGGCGGCCTTCAACACCGGCCTTTGTCGCCAGATTGGCCATCTTCTCAAAGGCCTCGATGAACTCAGGACGGCAATCGGGATAGCCGGAATAGTCCAGCGCATTCACGCCGATAAAAATGTCGCTCGAACCCAGCACCTCTGCCCAGGCCAGCGCAAAAGAGAGAAATATTGTGTTACGCGCCGGCACGTAAGTGACGGGAATACCGTGGCTCATCTCATCCGTACCGCGGCCTTTGGGAACGTCTATGTCAGCAGTCAGCGCCGACCCGCCGAAAACCCTCAGATCGATGTTCGCGATGCGATGGTCTTTAACTCCGACCGCTGCGGCCACGCGGCGCGCTGCGTCGAGTTCAACAATATGCCGCTGCCCGTAAGAAAACGAAAGCGCGTAAAGCTCATAGCCTTGGCTGCGCGCAATCGCCAACACCGTGGCCGAGTCCAGCCCCCCGCTCAGCAGCACCACCGCTCGTTTTTCATTGGTCTCCATTACTTCAGATCTCCACCTTTACCAATGTCGATCGAGGGCGGAAGTGGATTGCTCTCGTCAATGGAGGCCGCGATACACTGCTCCAGTACTCCCTTGGCCTCAAGGATAAACTCGATCGCATCGCGTCCTGCGCCGTCACCACCCCGATGCGGCGTCACATAATGCGCTTCGGCCTTTACCTTCTCCCGCGCATTCGCCACGGCCACTGCCAGGCCACACACGCGCATCACCGGCAGGTCGATCACGTCGTCGCCCACATAAGCAATCTCGTCCAGGGTGACGCCTTCCTTCTCCACAATCTCCCGCACCGCCTGCATCTTGAATGCCTGGCCTTGGTAAACAAACTCCAGCTTCAGATCCCGCGCGCGCATTGCTACCGTCTCCGAGATGCGCTTGGTAATAATGCCCAGCTTCATGCCACCCAGCCGCGCCAGCGTAACTCCCGCGCCGTCGTGGGCGCTGAAACCTTTCGCCTCGACCATTTTAGAAGTGACAGCGCCGTCCGGCGATACCACCGGGGCAGGAATAATCCAGATTTGCCCGTTGGTCAATACGCCATCTACGTCGAAGAGAATAATCTTGATGCGCCGTGCGCGATCCTGTGCGGAGAGAGTCATACTTCTGATTCTACTCAATCAAATTGGACGCGCTTATTGGGTCGAGGCGGCTGGCGTCGCAAGCGGTGCTTTCACCAGCACGGCAAAACGCGGAAATGCAAAACTGCCTCCGGCGTCGTCGATCACATTCAACTGGCAGACGTACGCGCCGGCCTTGAGTCCGCTTAGCGGCACGTCCAGTTCCATGGCCACGGCGTCGCGTCCTTCCACGTTGATCGCCTTCGCCTGCACCAGTGGCGTTTCATACACTTTCGTCGAGCCTTGAATCAATTCCAGGCTGCTCAGTAGATTTATTCCCGGCTTGCTTCCTTTGGGCGCATCATCAGCGACCTTTGCGCGCGCCGGAGAGTAGATTTCGTACAGCAGGTAAAGGTGCTGGTCCTGGCGAAAGACGTGGCTGATATTCGGCACGTACTCCTCGCCGCCGCGCACCAGAGGCGTGTCTTTCTTGCTTGGCTGACGCAACGAAGCCAGCACGATTGAACTCATTTTAAGCGGAGCCTTCTTCATCTCCGGCAGCGTAATATCTGCTTCAAACGAGCCCATTTGGCCGGTCTGATTTTCGCGCACCACAAACTTCAGGTGATACTTGCCCGCCGGCAGATCGAAGCTGGTAGTGTATTGAATATTTTTTTGTCGCGCCTGCAACGCCGGGTCGAGGTTGAGCTTCACCGTCTCCCTCGCGTGGCCAATGGGCTGTTTCGCTTCGTCGAGCACCTCGCCGATTACGTCCAGCGTGGCCTTGTCCTTGTCGCTGCCCTTCACAAACGGAATCTGCGATCCTGGCACAATCAGCGAAACCGGCACATAGAATCGATTCTCATTGAGGCGGAAGTAAAACGCGTCGAGATAGACGGCCATATCTGTTGCCGGCAAGTCGCTGGCTAACTGCTCTTCGAGTTCGCGCTCGCGGTCCTCGTGCCCCGCATGCTGAAAATCCGCCGGCGCATAGTAGCCAGGGCGGTATTCGAGTTTGATTCCAGGCCGATTGATCTTGATGGTCAGCTTGCGATAGCGTCCATCGCGTGCCTGATTCGAGCTATGGAAGCCGATTGCATAATAAGCCGATGTGTCGCGTTGCACCTGCGCAAAAGCCGGTGCAAAATCATTGGAATCGAAAAACGCCTTGCCGCCGGTGTCAGTCGAGAGTGTGCCCATTACTTCTTGCGTTGCGAAATTCGCGTTCATGTTATTCAACAGTGCGCCGCCGTTGAACGCTCCTGTCCCGCGCAGGCTGCCGGTCGAGGCGTCGCCCATGGGCGTTACGGCCTGCAAACCCCTCGTATCCACGCTGTAAATGGCCAGATTGGCGCGCACCGCGGCATTGACCGCAGCCCGTAGTGAAGCCTGGTTCTCTATGCCGTCGCGCTGAATGCCGCCGGAAAAATAAAGCAGAGATTTCTTCTCGGTAATCTTTTCGAGCGACTTCGACACGGCCCTGAGCGCGAAAAGCTCGCGGTCGGTATTGAGGTCGTTGTATTCGCTTTCGTCGGGGGTGTATCCCGTGGCGTCTTCCACCTGATTCGTATTTGCCGTCGCGCCCAATGCAAAGCCTTGGCCCTCGGTACCGTTGTAGATTCCGACGTCGTTAGTCAGCACATTTTTATCGGAGGTAAAGTCCTGGTCTACCTTGAGCGTGTCGTCGAGCGATACCAATGCGACCAGATCTGCCGCCTGCATTTTCGTGCGCAAAAAATCTTTAGCCGCCGCCACGCTGCGGTCAAGATCTTCCGGCTGCATCGAAGTCAGATCGAAGAACATGACAATCAACCTATGGTTGCGCAGTTCCTCGGGCCGGGCTACAACGGCAGCTTTTGCTCCATTCGTGTTTAACCCCGCGGCCAGTCCGCTGATAGTCGTTTCGTTGAGCGGTGTGGCCATCTCCACGCTCTCAAAGTCGAATGTCGAAATCTGTTGCTGCTTACCGTTCTCGTAAATACCAAATTCGCTCCGCTTTAGGTCGCGCACTAACTCGCCGGTCTTGGTATCGCGCGCCACCACATTCGTCAATACCAGATCAGCGTTTAACTTCAGCACATAGCCGCTCTGTGCGGCGGCGGGGGCCTGCACATCCGGCAAGTCTTGCGCAACGCCAGGGATTGCCCAAGCGCCCGACAGCACTAGCGCCAACAGCGCAAACCCCGCTCGTGCTTTTTGCAACCAACCCGTCATAAACTTCCTTACGTCGCTAACTCCGCTAACCCCGCTAACTCGCGCAGCGCGGCTAACTCCGCTGCCCCTCAAAACCTGTATCTCGCCATAAACTGAAACGCCCGCATCGAAGCGGCTGAAGTCACCTGCCCGAAGGACGGTGAAGCCGCGTTGGTATCTACACCCGAGTACTGCACGGTATTGAAAATATTATTGGCCGTTGCGCGAAACTCCGTGCTGCGCGTGCCGCCAAGCTGCATCGTCTTCGAGAGCGACATATTGTTCTGAATAATTCCCGGCCCAAGAATCGAGTTACGCGAAACATTGCCGCAATTAATGCAGTTCGGCGTGGTCGAATCATTCGGAGGCTGCGCGAATGCAGCAGGATTGAACCACTCCTTCAGTGATCCCGCGCCGCCCGTGACTGAAACGCCCGGTACACGATTGGGACGCTGCGTGCCAGCCGTACCGTTGATCACGTCTTCTACGCCTGCCTGATAAGCCGGCGTAAGCGGCGTTCCGGTGGCGAAGGTAAAGCTTCCGGAAACGGAAAATCCCTCCAAAGTATGCGAGCCAACGCCGCTGGTTACCCACCGCTTATCCTTGCCGAAGGGTAACTCGTAAAGATAAGTTCCGCTGACTTTGTGGCGCACGTCAAAGCTCGAATTGCCTTCCTCGGCGTCGAGGTCTTGCCAGTTCTGCGCGACTACGGTCGATGTCCCGCCTACCGAACCGGCATCGTCGACGGAGTGTGAGTACTGATAATTCGCGCCGAAGGCGATGCCGTTCGAGAGTCTTCTGTTTACGCGCAGTGTCCCAGCGTTGAATCTGGAAAATGCCACCGATTGATCGTAGTAGAAAACCTGATTCTTCGGGTTGGTGAGTGGGCTGCTCACCCTCGCGTGCGGAGCACTCGTAATGTCCAGATTGCCGCCCTTCGATCCGTTGTAACCAACGTTCACCACCACGCCCCACGGCATTGTCTTCTGCACATCGAGATTCCACACCTGTACGTTGGGCAGACGATAGTGCGGGTCGAGCGCGTAATTGCCGGTGTTGTCCGGGGCGGGAAATCCGTTCGCCAAAGAGAGGCAATCGGTAGTCGTAGATGCACACTCTATGGTCGCTTCGTTCGTCTGCTCATTGGCAAACGGGGGCTGATGCGCCATGATCCTGGCAAAAGTTGCGTACTGGCTGACGGTGTAGTTGATGCCGTATCCGGTGCGCACCACAATCTGTTTGGGCAAACGCAACGCCATGCCGAGTCTTGGCGCAACGGCTACGCGAAATGGATGTACCAATGAATCGGGCAGTAAACCGTTGTAACTCCCCGTGCCTCCCGCCTGCACTTCGTCAGTAACATAGAACTGCGCGGGGTAGCTCGCAGTCACGGGGTTTGTATCCACCATTGCAAGGTGGCCGTACTTCTCTGTGTAGGGCGCAAAGAACTCGTATCGCAGGCCGTAATTCAAAGTTAGATTAGGGCGTGCTCGCCAGTCGTCGGTCGCGAAGGCGTCCCATACATTTTCACGCAAATAGCTTTTAGACGCAGAGGAATCGATGCTGGTCTCCTGCGGCTCGCCGAGGAGAAAATCGCCAAGCGACGAGCCAGTATAGAGCCCGGTGAAGTAGAAAGTGCCTGTGGAGTTAGATCCACCCAGAAAGTCATGATGTACTCGCCGGTAATCTCCGCCCATGCGAATATTGTGCTGACCGTGAATCCAGCTCAAAACCTCTGAGACCGAAGTCGTTTGCGACAGCGACAGGCTGGGCTGTTGCTCACTCAATCCAGTGAAGTTACTTAAAGTCACATTGGGTAAGCCAAAGTTGAGCGGGTCGGCGTTCAACGCTGGAGCAGGCATTGAGCCGCCGGCTGGTCCCAAGATGCCTATATTTGTCGCTATGTCGGTTGTGTTTGTGAAGTAATTCTTAGCTTCGCTGGTCGCCCGGTTCCAATTAGCGTTGAAGATGTTAGTCAGCTTGTGGTAGCCCACCGTATAACCAGCCTGCACAGAATTCGAGTTAGTTGAATTCTTGCCGCCCAATTGCGGAAAGACGTTCACATTATCCGCTGCCGTTCCAACCCAGTTGTAATTGAGGTTAATGCTCTGCCGCAGGCCTTGACTCTGCGCCCGGCCGCGCCCGCTGCTTCCCTGTCCAGCGCCAAGCAGTGTTGCGTTCTTGCCCAGGCTGCGCATATAGCGCACGCCGGCCTGAGTTGAATTAGTCTGCGCGGTGGTCAGCAGATGATAGTTTTGCGCGTAGCCGGGCAGGTTTGGCGCGGAAAAAAACTGCGGCAAATTGCTCGTACTATTCCCAAGAAGAAGATTCGTTGCGGGGTTTACGATGCAACCAAAGGGAACAATATTGCCGGGAAATGCCTGACCCGGCGTCGCACCATATGGGGTGCAAGAGGTGTTACCCGCTGGGTCATAAATTGTAGGTTGTCCTGTGAAGTTGCCCGTCCGTTCGTCGACTGTTCCGAAAAGAGGATTGCCATCCGTGGGCACAGTCGCATAGTCGTCCAGCGGACTGGAACTGCGCTGACCGCTGAGTGTGAGAAACATAACGTCCTTGCCGCTGGGCTTGGTAACTCCCGGCAGGTAAGGCGCGCTCATAAAAGTGATTCCGAAGCGGTTTGTCCCCGAGGTCGGCTGCTCTTGCTCCTGGCCGCGCAGAGAAAACGGCTCCGCGTTGAGTGCCGAATTGCTGCCGATCCAGAAGATAGCTCCGTGCGGCTGGCCGGGATTGAAACCGCGAAAGTTGCCGCGCCCACCTCCGCCAAACCCGCCCAGTCCGCCGAACCCTCCCCCGCTGAATCCCCCTCCTCCTGCGCCTCCAAGGCCGCCGAAATTTCCGCCTCCTTGCCCACTCTGTCCGCCAGGCAAGGCGCCCTGGGCGCGGAGGGTTTCAATCGCATCCCGGATGCGGTCCGAGTCGAGACCGGCCAGCGGACTCACAGCTCCGGATTGGCCGCTGATGGCCACCGAATCGTCTCCAAAATCGGAGTTGCCGGCAATCGACGGCAATGCCGCGCCCGACAATCCTGTTGGCCCCGCCTGCGACTCCGTGTCCCCTCCCAAGGCGCTCGTCAGGCTCAGGTTCAGCGCGCCGCTCGCGGCCATTTGGCGAATGGCCGACTGGTTAAGCAACTGATTCGCCGGCTCATTCTCCTACTGCTCGACCACTCGCGAGGCCAGCGTCAGGTCAAAGTTCACCGTCTGATCGTGGCTGCTCGCATTGAGTACCGCCTCCTGAGCGCCCGGCGCAAAGGCCGCGAACTGTGTGCGGATTACGTACCGGCCGTTCTGCGCAATGGCCAAAGTCCATGTGCCGTTGATGTCGGTGGTGGTGGAATAGCGCTTTCCGGTGAGTGTGTTTTGCGCGGTAACTGTCACGCCAGGCAGCGGAATGTTGCCGCTCTTGACTGTTCCGTGCAGCTTTCCGCCCGTGATTGCAGGGGCTTGTGGCGACGAATCAGGTGCGGAAATCGGCGCGACCGGAGCGGGTGCGGCGGGCGTGGCCGGCGACTGTGCCAGAGCGGCAAGGCCGCCGGCCACAATGATTCCCGCCGCTACCACCCACTGCCTGGCTTCTCGCCGCATCGCCGCTCCCTGTCATTTTTACTCTTGCTTCTTCAGACGGACCACCCGCCGCAAAGGTTTACTGTTTCCGGCCTGCGCGAGGTGAGCGGCAGCCTCCTCACCAGATCGCGTGTGTTGCCGGAATCGTAAACGGCGACAATGCGCTCTCACTCTGGCCTTTCTTCCTGGAAACAAGAAAAGCCCTTGCATTCCTGCGCGGACTATATTAACTATTAAATTAATAATCTTTTGGTTGCTACCGGGAAGGTAAACCCGTGCGGCCATCGAACAGGGCGCTCCTCATGATGAAAATAGGCACCACCATTCGCACATTCCGGCTGCAAAAGGGGCTCTCCCAGGGCGACATCGAAAAAAAGACGGGTCTGCTGCGCTGCTATCTCTCGCGCGTCGAGAACGGCCACACTGTGCCATCGCTGGACACGCTATCGAAGATTGCCTCGGCGCTCGATCTGCCCATCACTCAGTTTTTTGCCGACGATACGCCGGGCCGTCAAACTAACCTGCAGAAGCTCTCTGACGAGGAGTTACGCTTTCTCACCCAGATTCGCCGCTACTCCTCGAACCTGAACGACAGCGACCGAAAGCTGCTGTTGGCGATGGTGAAGAAATTCGCAGCTACGGCTACGCGATAGGCCAAGAGGCTCAGGGTCTGGTTATACGTCGTTGCCCAGGTGGAAGATGGGCTCAATCCCGTGGCCGCCAGCCAGCAGAGCCTGTTCTTCGTGCACTTCCAATGGTTTGAAGTTCTGCGCGACATCCATAGCCAGGCGGAAGTAACGCTCGTCTCCCGGCGGGATGGCTGCCGTGATGGGGTGGCCAAGCGTCCAGCGCAGACCGAGCGAGGCTTCATCAGGAAAAGCCGCAGGCTGATACCAGCACTTGGGTTGAGGATGGTTCTTACTCTCGTTTGCGGGCCAGACGGTCTTGGCCATGCCCTTGAGGGCTAAAATGCCCATCTTCTTTTCCTGGGCGCGCTTGAGAATTTGCGGCCCAAAGTTGGCCTGAGTGAAGAGAACCCAGTTGACCGGAAACAGAATCGTGTCGAAGTTGTAACGGTCCATGGCCGCGAGCGCGGTTTCTGCGGAGTGAACGGAGAAGCCGATATAGCGAATCTTGCCTTCCTTTTTTGCTGCTTCCATGGTTTCCATGGCGCCACCGGGACTCAGCACTTTGTCTAGGTCGGCCATTTTGGTCAGCGCATGGAACTGGTAGAGGTCGAGGTGGTCTGTCTTCAGCAGTCGCAGAGATTCTTCAAGCTGCGCGCGCGAGTCGTCCTTCATGCGGCCATCGGTCTTGCAGGCAAGGAAAGATTTGTTGCGATAGGGTGCTAAAGCCGGACCCAGCCTCTCCTGCGCGTTGCCGTAGCTTGGCGCGATATCGAAGTAGTTGATGCCGCGGTCCACAGCCTCGGCCACAATGTTGGAGGCCGCGGCGGGATCTTCATTCATCACCACAATTCCGCCAAACCCGAGAATGGAAAGCTGTTCGCCGGTCTTGCCCAGCGTGCGCTTGGCTATTGGATTCGCGGGTGTTGCAGCCGAAGCTTTGGCCTGGCCCGTGTATGCGACGGCCGCGGCGGTCATGGCGGCCTGCTTGAGGAAAATGCGGCGTTCCATAATCAACCTCCAGGGGAAGGGAATGAACGATCCGGCTTATGGAATTAATTCTTGCACAAAATGAGTGCGGCCGGGACTTCTCCTCAGCCCGGCAACTTGGCCAGATAAAAGCCGAAGAGCACCAGGATTCCCACGACCATCAGGGTGGTCGCGCGAAGGCGGAAGAGAAACAAATCGCGCGGCACACCAATCCGGGGCACCATCGGAGCCGCGAAGAGCAATCCGCAGCTGAAGCCGCCCAGGTGGGCCATACTGTCGATACGCACTCCGGCATGCAATGCCGAAGCTCCAAAGTTGAAAAAGAAGGGGATGGCCAGGTTGAGCGCGGCAAAATAGATCACCGACTTGCGCAGCCTCTGCAGTTCCGCGCGCGGCACCGGCAGGAGATGCGAATTGAGCAGGATAATCAGCGCTCCAGCGATTCCGAAGACCGCCCCGGAAGCTCCCGCACCCGGCGAAAAAAGTCCCAGTATCTGGTCCATCGGAACTGAACCGTGGTACCTCTTCGTCAGGTCCATCAGCTCAGGGTAGGCCGCAAACCAGTTTTTCAAGGTAGACAGCAGGTTGCCCGCCGCGCCTGTGAGAATGTAGACCGCCAGCACACCCGTTGTACCCATCAGCGGCTCGGCCAGCAATCCCAGGTTCCACAGACACCACATATTGGTTGCCAGGTGAATGATGCCCACATGCACAAACATGGCGGTGACGATACGCCACCACTGACCCTGGACCAGCACCGCGCCGGCGTTATCTGCGCCCCAATACATCAGCTGATCGGTGTTTGGGCCGGCCGCGCTGACGTGGTGCGCGAGCATCACCAGAAAAACCAGGCAATTAATTGCTACCAGCGAGTAGGTAGCTGGCGCATAAGACCACGAGCGGCGCCGGCGCGCCCTTGGAGGCGGCGGTGGATTGAATTCGGCGTCTGGACGCAGAAACTCGGGATTGGGATTCTGAGGGGAACTTCCCATCCCTCAACTTTAATGCATCCAGCAGCGGCATTGTGTGGACGGAAGGCAAACTGCACGCACGCCGCGGCTGGCAATCGAATCCGGCTTAGCCATGCAGTTGCTGAAAGCGGCTCGGGTTTCATTCTGGCATTGCTTTCAGCCCCCCGTTGAGAATGCGGCGGCCATCCGATGTACTCTGGAGTTTGGCCACCGCAATGTGATGCGGAAATGAATTCCACTGTGTGCGATGGCGCACAAAAGGAGCGAAGTAGTGATCGAGGAAGGTTTTTCGGAGAAGCGGATTCGGCGTGCATTACTCAGCGTGACCGACAAGACTGGCCTGGTGGAGTTTGCGCGGGTGCTTGCGAGCTTCGCGGTCGAGCTGGTTTCTACCGGTGGAACAGCGCGTGCTCTGCGCGAGGCCGGTCTGGCAGTAAAAGACATCAGCGAGCTAACCGGCTTTCCTGAGATGCTGGATGGCCGCGTGAAAACCCTCCACCCCAAGGTTCATGGTGGGCTGCTCTACATCCGCGGCAACAAGGAGCACGAGGCCGCCGTCGCGGCGCATGGCATTGAGCCCATCGATATGGTGGTCGTGAATCTCTATGCCTTCGAGAAGACTGCCGCTCAACCCGGCGTCGCCCTCGGTCATCTCATCGAAAACATCGACATCGGTGGTCCGTCGATGGTGCGCTCTGCTGCCAAAAACTTTGAAGACGTGGCCATCGTCACCCGTGTGGCGGATTATCCGGCTCTCATCGAGGAGCTCCGAGCCAACAGCGGCGCATTGAGCCGCGCAACACGCTGGCGGCTGGCGAAGCAGGCTTTCGGGCTTACCGCCGCATACGACTCGGCCATCGCCAACACGCTGGACCAAATTTCAGAGGCCCCAAACTCTTCAGCGTCTGCCGCACCGCAGGTGCCGGCCGCATTGCCCACCACCCTGCGCATCAACTTTCCCCTGGCGCAGTCCCTGCGCTACGGCGAAAACCCTCACCAGCGCGCCGCTCTTTATTCCGATGGCTCCGGCCTCGGCGTCGCCGGCGCCCGCCAACTGCAAGGCAAGGAGCTGAGCTTCAACAACCTCGTCGATCTCGACGCCTGTTGGGAACTCGTGCAGGAATTTGACGAGCCTGCCGCCATCATCATGAAGCACACCAACCCCTGCGGCGCAGCCACCAGCTCAACCATCCTCGAAGCCTATCGCAAAGCTCTTGCCTGCGATCCCGTCTCGGCCTTTGGCTCGGTCATCGGCATCAACCGCGAAGTTGACTCGGCAGCCGCCGAGGAGATAGCCAAGCTCTTTGTCGAGGCCATCGCTGCTCCCAGCTTCTCTGCCGAGGCCCGCGAGCGCTTCGCTACAAAAAAGAATCTGCGCCTCATCGAAGTCCACTCCGCGCCGCCGCGCCCCGTAGTCAAGCATGTGTCAGGCGGATTGCTGATGCAGGACGCCGATACCGGCCGCATCGACGCTGCCGAACTCGATCCCGGGCTGAAAGTCGTCACCTGGCGTCCGCCCACAGCCGACGAACTCCGCAGTCTGCTCTTCGCCTGGCGCGTCTGCAAGCACGTCAAGTCCAACGCCATCGTCTATGCGCGCGACGGCCAAACCCTCGGTGTCGGCGCGGGCCAAATGAGCCGTGTAGATGCCGCCCGCTTCGGCGCCATGAAAGCCGTACTGCCGCTCAAGGGCTGCGTCGCCGCTTCTGACGCATTTTTCCCGTTCCCCGACGGCCTTGAAACCGTAGCCCAGGCCGGCGCCACCGCCGTCATCCAGCCCGGCGGCTCCGTAAAAGATCAAGACGTCATCGACGCCGCCGACCGCCTCGGCATGGCTATGGTCTTCACCGGCATGCGCCACTTCCGGCATTGAGTTTTTCGCTATCCGTCTCCAGCTATGGGCTCAGGTGCCCCATCCATTCGCGCTCTTTGCGAATGGGTGGGAGACCACTAGTCTTCGCTCCAGAGAGTTCCACACCGCTCGTCACTCTCGCCGGTAATATGCCGCCTTTCACCCAACT
Organism: Occallatibacter sp.; assembly: GCA_049520075.1. GTDB lineage: Bacteria > Acidobacteriota > Terriglobia > Terriglobales > Acidobacteriaceae > Telmatobacter. The sequence goes on from JBEKQD010000057.1 coordinate 32,725, forward strand.
TTAGTAAACTCAACCCCAGAATGTTTCTTTCCTCCGTTTCGATTTGCCGCTCTCGTTCTGCTTTCCGTCTCTCCGCGTTTGCAACGCTTCTGGCGTTCATTGGCTCTTTCTCCGCGTCAGCCCAAGGCACGCACCTCTGGACTCAGTCGCGGCTGGAGGAATTTGAGAAAGGCACGCCGCAGGGCGTTGCACTCTCAAGCGACGGCCATCTCCGCACTGGGCCGGGCCTCTCGGAACTGCTTACCACGCCCTCCACCTACGTCTGGTCAGTTGCGGTGGACAAAGGCGGCACGGCCTACGTGGGAACGGCTTCTCCGGCCACAGTGCTGCGCATCGGGCCGGGCGGCAAGCCCTTCACGCTCTTTGAGACAAAAGACCTAAGTGTCCAGGTGGTTCGCCTCGGTCCTGACGGCGCTGTCTACGCAGCCACGCTGCCCAGCGGAAAAGTCTACCGGCTCAAAGCCGACGCCACCACCAAACAGGATGAAGCAAGCGCTGAGCTCGTCTTTGATGCCGCCAAATTGGACGAGCCGACGACAGTCACCGGCAAAGCTCCCGAAGAAAAGGCAGCCGCGGACAAAGGCACAGACAAATCCGAAACCAAGCCAGAATCGCAATCGCATTACATCTGGGAGATGACATTCGACGCAGCCGGGCGGCTTTACATCGCCACAGGCGGCCCGGCAGCGATCTACCGAGTCGATGCGACCAAACCCGGAGCAAAACCGGGGCTCTTTTTCAAAAGCGACGAGGAACATATCCGCTCGCTCGCATGGGACGCGAAAGGCAACCTGATCGCCGGCTCTGACGGCTCTGGCCTGGTCTATCGCATCAGTCCGCAAGGCAAGGGCTACGTGCTTTTCGAGGCGCCCCGCCGGGAGATTACCTCTGTTGCCGTGGCCGCTAACGGCACCATCTACGCCGCGAGCGTGGGCGACAAGAGCCATAACCCGCTGCCGCCTCTGCCTGTGCAGGGAGTGGGCACAATCAACATCACCATCGTCCAGCCCGGTTCGCTGCAGGCGGCCAACACCAGCGCCTCCGTGCCCGAAGGCAGCGAAATTTATGCGCTTATCGAAGGCCAGGCGCCGCGCAAACTCTGGGCCGGCAAGGAAGAGATTGTCTACGCCCTCGCAGCGCAAACGGACGGTCTGCTTGTGCTCACCGGTAATCGCGGCCGTGTCTTCAAAATTGCCGATGACGGCAGCTACTCCGACATCGCTCATCTCGAATCGCAGCAGGGATTGAGCCTGGCCGTCGCGGCGGACGCGCTTCTCATAGGCACGGGCAACACAGGAAAGCTCTACCGCCTGTCGGCAACCGCTGACAAGCACGAATATGCCAGCGACGTACTCGATGCCGGCGCCTTTGCCCGCTTTGGCCGCGTCGAAGTCGAACCTGGCTCTGCCAATTTTGAGCTCCTCACCCGTAGTGGCAACGTCGAGCAGCCTGCCCGTGGCTGGTCCGACTGGCAACCGCTCGTCGCCAACGCGGTAGCTTCTCCCGCTGGACGCTTCCTCCAATGGAAGGCCGTGCTGCACGCGAATGGCGCGCTGGGCTCGGTAGGCGTAAATTATCTGCCCGTCAACGCCGCCCCGGTGGTGGACGATCTGGTCGTCGTCCCCGGTGCGCGGTTGATCAGCCAGGGCCAGCCCCCAAGTCAGGCAGCGACGGTGAACATCAGCTTCGCCTCGTCTGGGCAAAATGCCACGGTTGTTGACGATGGCAGCGCTTCCTCGCCCTTGCAGGCATCCAAAGACCGCGCCGCCATCACCGTCCGCTGGGCTGCTCACGATGACAACGGCGATGACCTGACCTATTCGCTCTACCTGAAAGGAGACGGCGAAACCGTCTGGCGTCTCCTCAAGGACAAACTCACCGAGAAGGCGTACAGCTTTGACGCCGATCTGATTCCCGATGGCGGCTATCAAATCAAAGTTGTCGCCTCCGACGCGCCTTCGCACACTCCTGGCGACGCACTCACCGGCGGCAAGATCAGCGAACGTTTCGAGGTGGATACCACGCCTCCAGTCGTCTCCGCGCTCAAGGCAACCGGAGAACCCGTCGTCTGCGAAGGCAGCCACTGCCCGCGGTCGTTTCGCGTGAGTTTTGACGCTGACGACGCGGTTTCGCCCATCACCCGCGCCGAGTACTCGCTCGATGCCGGCCCATGGCAGTACATTGAGCCAGTGGGCAAACTCTCTGACTCCCGGCACGAGCGCTATGATCTGCGCATTTCTCTCGATGTAATTGGGGGCAAGACGAGCGAGCACCTGGTCGCCGTCCGCGTCTACGACCGGCACGACAATGTCGGCGTGGCAAAGACGGTAATTGCGGCGCAAGAGAAGTAGGCAAGTTAAAGAGCAGGATGCGAGAGCAAGGTATATTGGTGGAGATGGATACATCAATTCAGAGAAAGATCGATATGTTTGTCAGACTGCTGGATGAAGGGACGGAGGTGTATCGACCTACTCAAGCACTCGATTTAGGCGATGGTCTTTTCAGGCTTGAAGCCACTGTGGACTACGATTCCGAAACCGAGGTTTGGGAGTTTGCACCCGGCTCCGTTGTTCGAAGCGAGATTAGATCCACTGAATCTGGACAGTAT
>JBEKQD010000058.1:0-29340 GCA_049520075.1 Occallatibacter sp.
TACCGATTTCCGCCTGGGCTACTACCGTTACAACGTCATCGACACCAAGCACGATCAGGGCACCGAGTTCGCGACGCAGCTGACCATCCCGGGCATCAACATTGGCGGCAACATCACATCCGGCTCGCCGGGGTTCAACATCACCAATTTGCCCGGGGGCGGCGGCGGCACCAACGGCACGGTCTATGGCGACGGTTTGAACGTCAACCGCTGCAACTGCCCGTTGACGGAACGGGAAGATCAGTTCCAGATCGTGAACAACTGGACGCGGGAAATGGGGAACCACTCCATCAAGGTTGGCGCCGACCTGCGCTACGGCCGCAACCTGCGCGTGCCTTCGGACAACGATCGCGCCGGCCTGCTGAACTTTGCTCCCGGACCGACCGAGAACTCCAGCGACAGCGGCGGCCTCGGCTTTGCCAGCTTCCTGCTCGGCGACGTAACCAGCTTCAACCGCTATGTCTCCACATCCACCAACGCCAAGGAGTTCCAGAAGCGCACCTTCTTCTATGCGCAGGACACCTGGCGCGCCACTCACAAACTGACGCTTAACCTTGGCCTGCGCTGGGAGTTGTACTTTCCTGAGACCGTCAATGGGCCGGGCAACGGCGCACTTCTCAACCTCAATGACGGCTACCTGCACGTCGCCGGCATCGGTGGCATCCCCAGCGATATGGGTTGGACCATCGACATGAAGAAACAGTTCGCGCCCCGAATTGGCGTCACTTACCAACTCGATCCCAAGACGGTCATCCGCACTGGCTACGGACGCAGCTTCGACATCGGCGTTTTTGGCTCCATCTTCGGCCACACCGTCACCCAGAACCTGCCGGTTTTGGCCAACCAGGAAGTCTCCGCGGCCCAGACTTACCAAACCGCTTTCAATCTGGCGGTGGGGCCTCCGCCTAACGTCTTCCCAACGGTTCCCTCCAATGGCCTGCTACCTAATCCGGGATCTCTCGTAACCTCGAAGGTTCGTCAGAACCCGCTCACCTTCCCGACGATCGATGCCTGGAACCTGAGCGTTCAGCGCGCCCTCACTCCAACGCTCACACTGACTGTGGCCTATGTCGGCAACAAGGGAACACATACGTTAGGCGACGGCGACAACCGCAATACCAATCCCAACGAGGCGGCAATCAATTTGCCAGGTTCGTATAGCGTCAACGGCCAGGCGTTGCACTATGATCCTTCGGTGGCCGCCAACGTGATTACGGCAACCGGCGCAACCTCCACGCAAAACTTCCTGCAGCGCTACTACGGTGGCTCTCTGGCAGCTTGCAAGGACAGCAATTACACCACACCCGCCGAGCCTTTCGTTACAGCCGGCATGTGCGGCTGGACACAATCCATCTTCTATCAGGGCGATAACCAGAACACCGAATATGAGGCTCTGCAGGTCACTCTGGCCCAGACTATCTACAAGGGGCTTGCTGCGACAGTCAACTATACGTGGGCTTCGGCGTTCGACGAGAACTCGACCTATTGGACATGGGACAAGGCCGCAACTCGCGAACCGGACAGCAACGTCCGCAAGCAGCAAATGGTGGCGTACGGCAGCTATGACTTGCCATTCGGCAAGGGCAAGCAGTTTTACCCCGCCGCTAACAGGCTGACAGACCTGATTATAGGCGGCTACCAGTTGAGCACCGTGCTGAACTGGTCGGGCGGCTTGCCGTTCGGGGTCTACTACAACAACACTGCCGCCAACGTTCCTGGCAGCGTGCCAAACTATCCCAGCGCCACAGGACGTATGAAAACCAGCCTCACAAGCGCCACATCAAACGGCGGCACTATCACACGCAATTTCTACGCCCAGCAGATTCCCTGCGCGGACACAGCCATCAACCCTTCCACCGGAAAACCGATTTGCTCCTCCCCAACGGCCACCGGTGACCTCACCGATCCCGTCGATGTCGCAGCCGGTACGGGGATCTTCAAGAATCCCGGCCTGGACAACATCGGCAACGTCGGCTACAACACCTACCGCGGCCCATCGTTCTTCAGCGAAGACCTTGGGCTTTCTAAGGCGTTCACCATACGCGGGGAGATTATTACGAAGTTCCGCTTCGATGCCTTCAACGTCTTCAACCACATCAATCCTGGCAACCCCAGCGGCAACATAGAGTCGGCGGGCGTCATCACGAGTGAAGCGAACGGCTGCGTCGGCAGTACTTGCGGCCCTCGTCAACTGGAATTCTCCCTCCGCGTTCAGTTCTAACTCGCGAAGGAACTCGAACCTCAACACGAGGGGAGCTTCGGCTCCCCTCGTTCTTTCACTCAACATCTATCGTCGAAGCGTGGAAAAGGCCGAGCTCGGCGAACTAAACTACAAACCAGGTTTCTAAAATGCCGCGCACATTTATTACCGTATTTTTCGCAGTACTCTTCGTGCTGGTCGCCCCTGCCCAGGCTCCGCAAAATGACACTGCGCAGGCCGGAGAAGCTGCGGCACCCGCGCCCACGCCATTTGAAATTGCCAGGGATCTGGCGGCCAAGGGACGCCTCGACAAGGCGCTGGCGCAGCTTGATCTACTGGCCGCCAAAACCCCCGAAGAGGCCGGTGTAGAACGGCTGCGCGGCATCATACTTTACCAGCAAGAGCAGCTCTCGGAAGCTGTTGCAGCCTTCACTAAAGCTGAGGCTCAAGATCCCAGCGATCGCGAGTCGATAGAGATGCATGGTGTGAGCCTCTTTCGCCTGGGTCGTGCTGCCGAGGCTCTTCCGTTTCTTGAAAAGGCCCACTCAGCCGTGGAACGGGCCAACATTGACCCGCAGTATGTACTCGGCCTCTGCTATGAAAACCTAACGCGCTACGACGACGCGCGCCATGCCTTTGCCGCGCAATACGGCTTCGCTCCAGACTCCGCTGAAGCTTATCTACTCGCCGGCCGGCTTTTTCTGCGCGGCGAGTTCGCGGATCAAGCCGCTGCCCAGGTCCATAAGGCTCTCGAGATCAACCCTGCGCTGCCGCTGGCTCACCAGCTTCTTGGTGAAGTGGCGCTAGCCAAGGGCGATACGGCCGGCGCAATCATCGAACTAGAGGCCGAGCGAAAACTCAACCCGCTCAACGGAGTCCTTTATGACCGGCTGGGCGACGCATATCTGCGCAGCGGACAATATGCTGAAGCCCAACAATCTCTGAATCGCGCGATCCTTCTGGAACCCAGCTCGACCGCCCCATACATCCTGCTGGGACAGACCTTGCTCAAGCTTCAGCAGCCCATCCAGGCACTGCATTACCTTGACCGGGCCGCGAAGATGGACCCATCCAACTTCATCACGTTTAACCTGCTCGGCCAGGCCTACAAAGCGACGGGACAAACAGCAGAGGCCAGTCGCGCATTCAAGATATGCGTGGACCTGCAACACAGCGCCAAACCTCAGTCTGCGGGAAGATAGACCATGCGCAAGCAGCACCGTCTTCTTATCGCCATCCTCGTCAGTCTTCTGGCAGGCTGGCCGTTATCGGTCGCGGCGCAGTCGCCGAGCCCGCGGAAGACTGACCAGTTGAAGAGCGCCGATGCGGCTTTTCACGCCGGCTATGAAGCCCTGCAGTCAGGAAATCTGGAGTTGGCGCGTGCCAAATTCGCCGAGGCTTCTCATCTTGCTCCGCGAATTCCTGAAGCCCATGAAGCTTTGGGTGCGGTGCTGATCGAGTTGGGCAGGTTGGATGAGGCCATGCAGGAACTCGAAACCGCTCACAAGCTCAAGCCCGGCGACCAGGGGATTGAAACCAATCTCGCTCTGGCCTATGTGAAGGCAGACTTGCCTGCAAGGGCGATGCCGCATTTCATTGCTGCGTACAATCTTTCCAAGCAGCCCGGCCATCCTGCGGCCGATGCAGCTTTCTGTGAAGCGTACGCCCGGGCACTGGCAGCCACAGGCAAGTTGACCGAGGCCATCGAGATGTTTCAGGCCGCAAGCAAACGAGGTGAACCAAGTGCGGACATCTCGGATGCCATTGGCTCGCTCTACGCGCAGTTAGGCAAATGGGACGATGCGCGGCCTCAGTTCGAGTATGCATTGGCGCTTGACAGTTCATTCATACTTGCGCGTATCCACCTCGGCATCTTGCTCCTCCACGAGCGCAATTACCCCGCTGCGCTCGATACCCTGGAAAAAGCGGTGAAGCAGGAGCCGGCGAATGCGCTAGCACAATTCGAGTATGGACGAGCCTTGGAGGCTGTGGGCCAGGATGATGCTGCGGTGCCGTGCTTACAAGAGGCGGTCAGGCTCAATCCCGAGTTGGCCGACGCACCAAACGAGCTAGCCATGGTGTTGCAACGGCTAGGCCGCCAGCAGGAGGCGGTTCCCTGGTTTCAGAAGGCCATCGAGCTCGAGCCGCACAATGTCAGCGCCTTGACCAACCTTGGTTTGGCACTCACCATGACCGGCAAGGCCAAGGAGTCGCTCGCGATCTTCCACTTGGCGCTGGCGGAGACGACAAAGGATGCGGTCATATATAAGGACATGGGCGTGGCGCATGTGCAGCTTTCCGCCTTTGACGAGGCCATCGGCGACTTCCAGGCGGCGATGGCAATTGATCCCAGTGACCCCCAGATTCACTATGACCTGGGCTTGGCGTACAAATTCAAAGATCGCGCCAATGACGCCATCGCCGAACTGACACGCGCAGGCGAATTGGACCCGACTCTACCGGACCCGCCATACACTTTGGGCATCCTCTATATGCAGATCGGTAAGCTCGACCTGGCCGCTGTTGAACTCAAAAAGGCTGTTGCCTTGCGCCGCGACAACGGTGACGCCTGGGCGATCTTGGGCAGCACACTCAAGCAAGACTCGCGCCTCGACGAGGCCAGAGATGCGCTTGAAAAGGCGATTCCGCTTTTGCCTGGTCAGCCCGGTCCGCGTGTCACATTGGCGGCCGTGCTTGCCGAGCAGGCTGGCCTCGCGACCGCAGCAGCCGATGCCAGTGAGGCGGCCGGAGATAAGCAGCAGGCCGATCAGCAGCGAAGCAGCGCGAAGGAACTGCGCAGTGAAGCAGCCGAATATCGGCGCCAGGCTGCCGAACTCAGCCGAGCAGCGGTCAATCGCCAGAAGGCGTCGTTCGCCCTCAATGCCGGCAATCAACTGCTTTTGCGCGGTCAGATTGCCGATGCGGTTGCCCGCTACCAGGAATCAATCGCTGACGATCCAACATTTGCCGATGCCCACAGCCAGCTTGCGATCGCTTATGAGCGCCAGGGCCGAATTGACGAAGCCACCACTGAACGGATGAAGGCGAAAGATCTTGCGGTAACTAAATGAGATGCTCTTTCAAAGGAGGACTCTGAGATGCAAAAAGATAAGTCTTCATTGCGTGCACTTGTGGACTGCACAGGGCCACAACTACCTGTTCATATATCCGGATTAAGATGTGTTCACACTTTGAAGAGATATCGATCCGCGTCTCTGAGCGAGCGAACTTCGTGCTATATTGGTGACCTTATGAAAGCCCTTCTAATAACCGCTCTTCTTGTTCTTTGTGGAACTCCGCTTCTGGCCCAGGCACCGGCTAATGCGCCCGCAACTGCGTCGTCCCGTACCTATTCCAACGCTGTGGGCTTCAGTTACAGCTTCCCGGCCGACTGGGAAGTCGTGGACATGAGTTCGACACTCCCGGTAGCGCAGCAGCAGGCGCAGCAGAGCGCCACCAGTGATGTTGAGAAGCGTGGTGCTGCTTGCACCCAGATCGCCCTGAGCGCGCGGCATGGAAGTCCAACTTCCACGGTGGTCGCTGTAGTGCTGCCCTTTTCTTGCCTCGGAGCGGAGATGACCGAAAAGGATCTTCCGGGCATGGGCTCCGGTGCCATGGAGGGGATCCAACAGAACTTCGACCTTGCCGAACCAGTCTACGGCGTCTATTCACTGGGGAGTCACCGCGTATGGATCGAACGCGCCAAAGGCACTCTCAAGGACCACCCCGAGATTCAGTTCACTGTGGAAACCGTTTGCAGCATAGCGAAAAGGGGAGCAGTCTGCTGGATGGCTATTACCGCTGACGATGCCGCACTACAGACCTTCGAGCACGGCACAGTCAAGCTGGGAAGCGAAGCCCCCACCTCATTGGTTCCAACTGACGCCTTTGTGAAGAAGCCATCGTAGCGCCCTGAGCTGCCCCTAGCTGGGAATTTTTCAGTGGTTCCGTTTTGCGTCGATCTGGTCAACTACCCAAAGCGGCAATCGAGAATTGGAATGAATTGCTTATTATCTATAGATTTCGAATCCAATGATCGCCGCTTAGTGTGGAAATGCGAGCGCTCGTACTTGCCTGCGAGCCGTGACCCAAGGCATTACCGGATTCGTAAGCGCAGAGCGTCGGGGGTTACTCCTGTCGCAAAGCCTGGAGGGGATCGATCTTCGTAGCTCGGCGCGCGGGAAAGTAGCAGGCCAGCAGCGCGAGACCGGCGAGGAGGAGTGGGGCGCCGATCAGTAGACGCGGATCGTCGACACCAACAGTGAAGGCGTCGCTAAAGGCGGTGGTGATCGCTGAAAGCGCTTTGGCCAGCGCGACTGCGCCCAGGAATCCGATCACGGTTCCAGCTGCAATCAGCGCTCCGCTCTCGCGGAGCACCAGGCCCAGTACCTGCGATTTGCGCGCGCCCAGCGCCATGCGAATGCCAATCTCCTTGCGCCGCTGTGCCACCGCACACCCGGTCACTCCAGCCAAACCGATCGCCGACAGCGCCAGGCCGAAGATGCCGATGCCGCCAAACATGCGCAGAGCAGAACGCATGGCAGAGCGAATCAGTTCGAGATATTCGCTTAGCGTTTGCACGTTGAAGAGAGTCAGATTTGGATCCATCGAAGAGACCACGCTTCGCACCCCGCCGAGAGCATCTTCTGCCGAATGCCCGCGCGCGATAATCGTGATCCCGCCGCCTGGAGGCTGGGCGAAATCATGCCGCGTGAGGGGAAGGTAAGCAATGGCCTGGATCATACCGCCGGCGTCTTTCATTTCCGGCACCACGCCCACAACTTCGTACGCGCGCCTGTCTCCCCGAAGGTGCTTGCCGATAGGGTTGTCCTTGCCAAAAAAGGCGCGAGCGGCTTTTTCATTCAGCACCAAGGGCAGCGTCAGAACCAGGCCCTTGGAGGCAACGGTAGCCTCGGCATTCACGCGCTGATCACTCTCCTCGAATTCTCGCCCGGCCAGCACGGGCTCATTCAGTACGGCAAAATAGCCCGCTCCGACTGTCTGTTTGGCCACATCCTTTTGTACCGGCGACGATACCTGCGGATCGTCGACCGTTAGATGAAAATTGTCCTCGTCGCCCGGCAGATAGGGCGGCTGTGCGGCAAGCGCGAAGCTGGTCACCGCCGGTGCGTTCCTCAATCGCTCCGGCAATCTCTCAAAGAAAGCCTGGGCTTTATCCGAGGTATAGCCGTCGCGTACCGGATCGATCGAGAGGAAGACCATGGTCTTCTGACTAAAGTTCGTCCGGATGCTGTTTCCGTTCAAAATTCCCAGCACCAGAAATCCCGTGACCAGCAGAAGCAGCATCGAGCCGGCCACTTGCGCGCCCATGGCCAGATTGCGCAGACCGAAGCGGCGGTGCCCTGAGAACTGCAGTGCCGCGCCATCCTTGAGTGCCGGGGCGACGTCGGTCCTTGTCGCCTGTAGAGCCGGAAGGATACTGAAGCCGATGCCGCACACAACAGCCAGCACGAAGACGAAAATCGCTGTATGCCAATCGAGCGAATTGTCGATACCGATTGGCGAACCCGCGGGCAGCCGCGTATGAGCGGTCAACGCCCAGAGACCATACGCCATCGCGAATCCCGCAGCGCCTCCGATCAGCGAAAGCAAAATGCCCTCGGTGATCATCTGCCGGATGAGGCGGAAGCGGCTCGCTCCCACACCGAGGCGAATAGCCAGCTCTTTGCGGCGGCTCGCAGCCCGCGCTAGGACCATGGTGGCGAGGTTAAGGCACGCGATCGCTGTGATGATTACCATGAGCGCAATGTAGAATCCCATGACTTTCGGGCGGTATTCGCGCGGGATCGGCATGCGTGTGCCTGCGGGAAGCAAGATGACCCGCTTCGCTTTGTCCTGCTGGGGCGGTGCGAAGGCGTCATCCTTGTCGAGACGGCGGGTGACGCCATCCAGCGCGGCCTCAGCTTCATCAATGGAGATGCCAGGCGCCAGGCGGAACAGCAATTGGAAGTCCTTTGCGCTGGGGTTGTGCAGCACGTCGTTGCCGAGTTCCGGAGCCAGCTTGGCCGGCACCGTCGTGGGCACGAAGAGTTCTGCCGGATTTGCAGTGAGAGCGCCATCGAATTTGCGCGGGGTGATACCGACAATGATCGCGGGCTGTCCGTTCAGATGAATCGTTTGCCCGATTGCATCAGGATCAGCGTTCAGGCGGCTGCGCCAGTAACGGTCGCTGACCACCACCGGCGCGGCGGTGCCGGTTTTGTCCAGATCGGCGCTCAGCAGTCGTCCTCGCTGCGCGTCCATGCCGAGTACGGAAAAATAGTCCGGTGAAACCAGTTGCCCGTACACGCGCTCCGGCTTGTTATTGCGGCCCTCGAAGGCGACGTTGAACTGGACTCCGTTTTGCACCGCGGCAACGCCTGCAAAGAGATTCTTCTCTTCGCGGTAGCGCTCGATGTAGGGGTACGACGCGGGATTCTGCGCAGTCACCAACTGCTCTGCGTTGGCAACGCCAGGAAGCGTGCGCGTGAGCAGTGCCCAGCCCGAGCTGTAGACGTTGGTCGTCAGCCCAATGCCGAGTCCCATTGAGATAATGCCAACCACTGCGTAGCCCGGCGACTTCATCAGAGTGCGCGCGGCGTAGGGCAGGTCGCGGCGCATCTCGCTCAGGTATTCGATCGGAAGGCGAACCAGCAAATCGGCGATCACGCGGACGAGGCCCAGCGCTCCGTGCCGCTTTGCGACATCGGCGATGGCGTCCTCTCCGGCCTGCATCATCTCGCTGCCGAATGCCAGCTTGAATTCGTGCGGGAAGGCCGCAGCCAGCCGCCGGTAGATAGGCCATGCAATGTTCATTCGGTTACCCTCGCTGCGTCGCAACCGTTCGCGTGGTCTGAATTGACTTAACCAACTCCTGAAGGCGTTCGCACTCCGCGTTCAGCACTCTGCGGCCCAGGGACGTAAGGCGGTAGTAGCGGCGGCGCGCGTCGTCGAATTCGGGAGCGGGGCGAGCATTGGACTCCTCTATCAAGTTGGCCTCGATCAACCGCTTGATAGAGCCGTAGAGCGTAGCCGGCCACAGGTGGACTTTCCCGGTGGTGCGTTGCAGTACCTCCTGCATGATTCCGTAGCCGTGCTGTTCTTCTCCGGCAAGGGACAGCATGATGTGGAACCACTGCGTCTTGAGAGGAAGGAAGGATTGGATCCGGGTCTCGGTCATGTTCGATATATATATTGCATGATATAGATATTTGTCAAGCAGGCTCTTTGTTGTGGAAACTCAGCGGTTTGGGTAGCAGCTGGAAATGCGGTGTGCGCGTTCCGGAGATGATGAAGACACAAGACTGACCGTCGCCGGTTAGCTGGGGAAATCCCGTTCCTGCATACCCCGCCCGGGCCTGGACCGCGAATTGAGTCCCCGGATCATGAGCAGTCCAGTGGCTGCCTGGTATGTTGGTTCCGCTCATGTTGTTTCGTAGTCAACTGTGCTAACAGCCCAAAACACGTTTCGAGAGCCTATCGCCCGCAACTCGCCCCATTTAAACCGTATAGCTCTACACTTGGAATCCAGTTTATTGATAACCCCGCAACAGACCAGTCGCCGAAGTAATCAAGGGCAAGGAGGCTACAAGGTCAGCGTACTTACTAGCGTGCCCAGCCCCAATTGGGAATGACACCGTGAGCTTCCTGAATTGTAATGAGCTGATCGCATTTGACGGCCGGGTATTTTTCAGTTATTCCGCTCGGCCAATGAATCTCCAGATCCGCAGTGGTCGCCGGTCCAAGGCCAAAATGAAGACGCGAGTCGTTGCACGAATAGTAACTCGATTGGCTCAATACCTCCTGAGCCTGTACTCTGCCTGAATATCGGGCCATCACCCGGGCGCCTATCGCGCTACGATTTGACTTTGTGCCGACTAGCTTTACTTTCAGCCAGTGATGGATTCCTCTCAAATCGTTTCGCAGAAGAGAAGGTGGATCGTTCATATTGATGATCAGAATATCCAGATCGCCGTCGTTGTCGAAATCACCAAATGCGCAGCCGCGACTTGAGTGTGGCGTTGTAACTCCTGGGCCAGCATTGGCAATCTCTTCAAAGGCGCCGTTCCCGAGGTTTCTGAAGAGAATGCGAGGCGACTTATTCGGATATTGCGGGAGTTGCTTTTCGACCTCAGGGTACACACTCCCGGTTACAAAGAAGATATCGGGCCAACCATCGTTATCGAGATCAACAATCCCCGCTCCCCAACTGCTGAAACGTGTCTCAACTCCGAGTTTCGCCGGCAGAGTGCGGTCGTCAAAGTTGCCCGTGCCATCGTTGTGGTAAAGAACGTCAGTGTCTTCGGTAAAATGGGTTACGAAAATGTCCAAGTGGCCGTCCAGATCATAGTCGCCTATGCCTACGCCCATTCCAGCCTGTTCCATTCCGTCGTTGCTCAGGGCCACGCCGCGCTCAACACCCTCCTCTTTGAATGTTCCGTCGTGCTGATTAATGAACAAAAGGCTTGGAGTTGAGTCGGAAGCAACATAGATGTCGGGCCAGCCGTCTTCGTTGAAGTCTGCCGTCACCACAGTCATTCCATAGTCGGACCAGGGCTTGTCAATGCCAGCCTCAGCGCTCACATCGGTAAAGGTTCCATTCCCATTGTTTCTGTAAAGTGAGTGCCGGCCAAATGGAAGGCCTCTCGGGCCGCAATTTACCGGAATGCCTTTCCAGTTACAGATAGCGCTAGCTCCCGGTTTAGGAATGTGTTCGAAGTCGAATTGCACGTAGTTGGAGACGAACAGATCCAGGTTGCCATCCCGGTTGTAATCAAGGAAAGAGCACCCCGCGCCCCATCTGACTTCGGAACTTTCAAGGCCTGCTTCTTTGGTAACATCCTTGAACTTCCCGTTTCCAAGGTTGCGATAAAGTCTATTCTGACCCCAGTAAGTGCAAAAGATATCCTCAAATCCGTCATTGTTATAGTCGCCAATGCACACGGCGTTGGCCCAGCCGACCGCCTCAAGCCCCGCCTGCTTCGTAACATCGGTAAATGTTCCGTCCCGATTGTTCTTATAAAGCTTATTGGATGCTCCGGGAGGGGCGCCGCTCAATCTAGTACCGCTGAGAAGGAAGATATCGATCCACCCATCGTTGTCGTAGTCAAAGAACGCGCACCCGCATCCATCTGCTTCTAGGATGTACTCATCATGGTCCACGCCGCCGTAGATCACCGGCGCAGTCAGTCCTGCCGAGGCCGCAATATCGGTGAACCAGGCGCCAAATGGGCGGCCAGATTCGGTGGGCCGATTTTGAGGAGTCGCAATCCGGCCACCCATGCCACCTGCCTGCTGGGCGCCGCTCTTCCGGCAGAGGTATCCGGCCAAGGCTGCCGCGGAAAGATGAAGGAATGTGCGCCGTCCTGTTTGCATTGTTCTTATTAAATCCTCATGAAAATTGCTCTCGTCATAATACTACGAATACGGTAAGAAACATGTAGTTATCGCGAAGGCCCCCGAGACAAGATAAGTCACGCCAGCTAAGTATCAAGGCTGCTTCTCCGTTGTCATGGGCTTCTCTTCCACAAGCTTGTAACGATTGTGTTCATTCTCTTCTTTCGTACCTTCCATTCGAAGTGCGGCCAGGCGCTTAAGTAAGTCAGGAAGTTCATCCTGCCGTCCGCTCTTACGCAGCGCTTGAATCAGGTGATAGAGAGCCGTCTGGTCCTTGGGGTCGATGTTCAACGCCTTGCGGCTCTGCTCGATGGCTGCGTCGTTTTGCCCCGACTGCAGATAGAGTTTTGCCAGAAGGTCGCGCGCCGTCCCTATGGATGGGCTGAGCGAAATCGCCTTTTTTGCGGACTCCACGGCTCTGCGAAACTCCGGGCTGCCCGGATCAGGGCCGCGTTGTGCGAGAAGTTCCGCTTGCGAATAAAGAAGGAACGCATCGTCTGGTTTCTTCGCCAATTTCTCCTGTACGGCTGCCAGAGCGTGTTCGGGGTCGTTCTCTTGCAAGGCAGCCAGTCCCTCCGCAGCCGCGCCGAAGGATTGTTTGGGATCCAGCACATCCGCCTTCTCGAAGTCGGCCTCTGCTTTGTCATATTGTGCAAGCTGCACATAGAGGATGCCGCGCGCCACATACAGCGGCGCAGCCTTCGGTTCTATCTCGAGTCCAGCGTCGATCATATCCACCCCGACCTGAAACGACTGATGGTCAAGGGAAAGGTTTGCGAAGTCAACATAGAGGTCGACGTTATGAGGATCAGAGACTATTGCCTCGTGAAGAACGCGGACTGCCTCAGGAGTATTTCCATCGGCCTCATAGGCCGCAGCGGCTAACTCAAGAGCATCCGCATCGACCGGTCGTTCCTGCAGCAATGGTTGTATGGTCGCGATAGCATCTTTGGGGCGCTGCGCCATCATTTGGACGGATGCGAGCCGATAGCGCGCGCGTGCGTCCGCCTCAGGCCGAGCCAGATCGCGTTCAAACACTGTAGTCGCTTTCTCAGTCTCCTTCAATCTGACCAGACAATCACCGTACTGTTGCAATGCTCCGGGTTGGGAATCCACGAGGGAACCGCTTTGCTCAAAATGTGCAACTGCCGTAGAACAGTCGCCGCGCCGGTAAGCTACCACCGCCAGCATGGCGTGACTGGTCAGATCGCCGGGGCGTAGTTTCAGTATGTGTTGTAACAATGCAACTGAGTCTTTACCGCCGTTCTCGTACTCAATCTGCGCAGCACCTTCCAATGCAGGCAAATAATCCGGCGAAATTCCCAGTGCGTGATAGAAGGCGCCAAGCGCTTCCTTTTTCTCTCCCGTGCTCGAAAGCGCGATACCCTTTAGGGTCCAGAGTTGCACATTCTTCGGGCTTCGCTTCAGTTCCGGCTGAAGAAGCTTGAGCGCCTTATCAAATTCGCCCGCCCGCAGCGCCGAAGCGATGGGTGCTATCTCGTCTGCAGTGGTTTGTGCTCCAGCCGTCTGAGCAACGATCAAGCAGGGAGCAATGAGCAGTTTAGCTAGGACTCCAACGCGGACGGTGAATCGCATGCCTGCTATTATCTCTCGCTTCGTCAGGTGTTGGGACATGGAGACAGCTCAAGAGTGGACAATTCAAATTTGCCGGGTGCCGTGATCCCTGGCTTGCGGAAGTTCGTATTCAGCTGTGGCGGAGTGTTGATCGGTACCAGAAAAACGGCGAGCCGAGATGGAATCCCGGCTCGCCAATCAAGAGAATTCAAACTTCAGAATGCAAAGCGGGCTCCCATTTGCAGAGCTCGCGCTGGTAACGCTGTTCTAGATGTTCCGAAAAGGTTTCCATCGGCCATGTTTGCATCCACTGGACCGAGGTTTACGCGGTTAATCACGTTGATGAAATCAAACCTAAGCTGCAGATTGCCCTGATCACCCAGGTGAGGGAGATGCGTGTTCTTTAACAAAGTGGCATCGAGCTGGAACATGCCAGGGCCCGTGTAGATGTTGCGCGGCTCGTTCCCCTCAGTGCCCGCTGCTGGGATCGGAAAGACGCTTTGTGGTTGAAATGTCGATGAGTAGGTGCCAAAGACACCACTTTCAAAGGTTGCACGGCTGTGCGACCCGGTAAATTTGGTAGTGGGCAAGTTCGGCACATCCCAGTTGTTACCGTCGAGGTTATAGTCGCCGGGGTAGGCCGAGGCGGTTGGCGGATTGGTGTTGTAGACCCAGAAGGGCGAGCCAGTCTGGGCCGCTGCTATGCTGCTCAGCTCCCAGCCTGAAGTTACGACTTTTTCGATCCCGCTGTGCATGCCCGGGATCGTATACTGCCCGGAAGCCGAGAAGCGCTGACGAACATCATAATTCGCTAATCCGTAATAACTGAAATAGGCGTTCTGATCAGGAATATTGCCCGTGTCCTGATCAAACCTTGTGCCCTCCTCTGGATAGTCCTTGGCCTGCGCAAGGGTGTAAGAAGCCTGGAAGCTGCCCCTGGCTCCCTGCCTCCCGCGGAGAGTGAGAATCATCGAGTTGTAGTTGGAGTAACGCTTGTTGGTCACATAGGTGATGGGGCCGAAGTTCGGATTCAGCCGGGTAACGGTTTCGCCGCTGGGTGTGATTACCGCACCCCCCGCGAATCGGTTCACGTCCGTGCCCGTCAATTGGTCGTAGCTTTTCGAGCCGGAGTAGCTGGCGCCGGCAACCAACCTATATGGCAACTGACGCTCGAGGCCGATGACGTAGTTCACCGCCAGGGGCGGCACCATGTTCCGGTCAAGAGAATCCACGGCGGGCTGGGTTCCAACAAGCCCTCCAGCGGCGTTTATCCCTGATGGAGGGATGGTCGGCAAAGTAAAGTTGAAAGGATAAGTTCCAGAAGGCGCAAGCCCGAATATAGGCTGAATTCCCGTGCCACCGGAATAGAATGTCGCACTGATAACTCCCGGCGGGTTCAGGCGGGTTTGATCGACCGTCTGGCCCATCGCAATCCAGTCGTGATAGACGCCCACTCCGCCGCGTATGACCGTGTTTCCACGCTTCGACGGATCCCACGAGAACCCAATGCGCGGGCTAAAGACATTCGCCATGTCTCTGGCAAACACCTTTGGGACTACGCCGACGGTAGCGTCCGCAACCTGCTGATTGAAGGTGCCCGCTGTTCCCAGGGCCAGAGCGCTGAATTGGAAGCCGCTGTTTCCCCAGGGAATGTGATTTGTAAAATCGTCCCAGCGCAGGGAGGCCGTGAAGGAAAGATTCGACTTTGCCTTCCAGTCATCCTGAACAAAGAACCCGAAAGGATTCTCTTGCCCGCCAAACGCGACGTCGGCCGCCTTGCCGGTCAAGGGGCTGTAGTTTGCCACTTCTGAAACCGGTGTGTCTTGCACCAGCGTTAGAAGGTCAGCGAAGGTGAAACTGGGCCGCACGTAGTCGGGCGTAAAGTCGCCATGTTCAATGCCTCTGGCGCCATCGTAGCCAAACTTCAATACATGCTTGCCGTGAACCAAACTTAACACCGAACGCCAGTTGTACATGGGACCGCGGTATTCTCCCGGCCCAAATCCGCCGCCGACCTGGAATCCTTCCGTGATATCGGAGACCGTAATCGCCGGCACCTTAAGGTTGGCATCCTGCCCGTTCGCGCCACCCACACTGGCAAAGGCGAAGGCGGACTCCCACAAGAGTTTCCCGCTGAAGGTGTGGGTGTAGTCGGCCTGCCCATACCGGTTCATCTGAAGATTCACAGCCTGCAAACCCGCTCTCGGAGAAAGCTGCTGCTGCGTAAAGCTATCGTTGTAATAGCTGAGATAGAGGCGATCGTTGGAAGTGAAGTACTGATCGAGGCGGAAATTGTATTGCAGCGCGTTGTAATAAGGGCTGGCCGCGAAGTTTCCCGTGTCGATCACGCTCGTGCTGCAAGGAATGTCAGTGCTCGGTCCCGTGCCGGTATTGCTGCCGGCGACACCATAGCAATTGGCTGCGCCGAATGCGGCATAGGCGTTCTCCGGTGTTGCGCCGTTGGGAACCATATGGCTTGCCGGCCATCCGCTGAGGACCTGGGTTCCGACATTATTGGGATAGTTGGCCGTGGCCCAGGCAACAAATGCCGGGTCCTCAAATGTTTGTGCGCCGGAATTGGCTGCCGCAGAAGTAGTCGCCCACAATTTCTCGAAGTCAGCAAAGAAAAATGTCTTGTTTTTCCAAATGGGACCGCCCAATACGCCAACTAAGTCCTTGCGGCCGAATGGAAGATCCGTTTGTGCGTTCGAGAACTCCGTATTGGCCTCAAAATCCTGGTCTGTAAAAACCAGGCTGCCTGCACCGTGAAAATTGTTGGTGCCGGATTTTGTAGTGACCTGAACAAGGATTGAGCTACCAAGATTAATCTCTCCGTCCCAGGAGTTGGTTTGCATTGTCACCTCTTTCACCGCCTCCGGGATTGGAGACAGGACGAGGTTTCCATTCTGGACGGGGCTGGTCACATTCATGCCGTCAACCATCACCACGTTGCCAATATAGCTTCGTCCGTTGGCGCTGATCGCCGGTGTCTGGGTTCCGAAGTTATCCGCAAAGCCGCCCGGAGATTCTCCCGTGGCGCGTGTGCCAGTTCCCGTCACTCCGGGTTCAGCCGCCAAAATATCCCAAAGATTGCGATTCGCCTCAGGAAGGTCGCGGACGGTCACGGAATCCAGGGTCGTTTCCAAACGGTTGTCGTCCGTATCAATCGTGGGAGGTGTCACTTCGACGACGATGCTTGTCTCAGCTGCCGCCAAACGCATAGCGAGATTGATGGTCTTTGTTTCGGAGGTGCTTAGCGTGAATTTGGACTCTTCCTTTCTGAAATTGGCCGCTTCAGCTGAAACGACGTAGTCACCCGGAGCGAGGCTGCTGAAGCGATAAAAGCCGGAATTGTCGGTGGTCATGCTCTGCACGATGCCGGTATCCAGATTGCGCAGATGGACCGTTACGTTGGCAACACTAGCTTGGTTTGGATCCGTCACCACACCTTGAACATTGCCGCTGTACTGGGCGAAGCAGGTGAGAGTGGTGAATAGCAGGAAAAACAGGCTGAAGACGTTGCAACGCTTCGATTTTGCGAACTTAACCCGCCACGTAGGATATGGGGTGAAAAGCCGTAGCTTGCCGGAGTGCGGTTCCGGATATGGCACAAGGAACTCGCCATTGTTGGTCATTACTTGCCTCCTGATTGGTCATTACTTGTCTCTAGAACTGTGAAATGCCAAATGCGGTACTGGTTCACAAGGGCTTTTTTCTTTTGCGACGAGCGAGATTGCGCTACGGCGCGGGTACGTCGGGATACGTTTACCGCCCCAAGCCAGACACTTATCTCCTCCTGTCCGTTTTCCCAACGTCACCCCAGAGTACACGTTTCGAGCAGGTACTCGGAGCACACCCACGGTAGCTGCGTCGGAGGACCAATCGCAATGGGTCAGATGTACTACGACATAGGATTGGTCTACGTGGAAGCAGCGAATTTGAAAGCCTCTGCGATGCTGTAAAGAGGCCCCCTGGCTCAGCCCGAGATGTCGATGATCCCCTGCTGAAGCGCGATTGTTGCGGCCTCGGTCCTGTCACCCGCTTCGAGCTTGGCGCTAATGTGATTGATATGGTTCCGGACGGTGTAGTGACTGATCTGGAGCACGCGTCCAATCTCCTTGTTGGTGAGCCCCTTGGCAACCATCTCCAGAATCTCCACCTCGCGCGGGCTCAAACTGGAACGTGACTCGCGTTCCGCGATGCCCTCGGCAATTCCCGCAGGGAAGTATTTGCCCCCCGCGCTCACAGCGGAGATGGCGGCAACAATCTCTGCGCGGGAAGCATCCTTGGACAGATAGCCGCGGGCTCCCGCTTTCACCGCGCGATAAATCTCGTCTTCGTACTCATAACTGGAAAGAATGACGATCGCGGGCGAATTAGAACGACTCTTCAGCATATGCAGCAAATCGATGCCGCTAATCTTCGGCATGCGCAGATCCAGGAGCATAAGATCGACGCTTAAGTGATCAAGCAGGGAGAGTGCTTCCTCGGCGCTATGAGCCGAGCCCACAACTTTCAAAACGCTCTCTTTGCGCAGCAGCGTGACAAGACCGGCACGGACAACCGGATGATCGTCCACGATCAGCACCCGAATGGGCGCCTTAAGCAATGGTGTGTTCACGAGATCGCCTTCCCGAAGGGAGCCGCAAAGGTACGCGCTGCCACAAAGCTCGCAAGAATGAGGGAGGAAGAGAAACGTGAACGTGAACCGCGGTTCCCTTTCCAGGCGCGCTACGGATGGTGAGTCGAGCGGAAATGCTGTCGGCTCGTTTGCCCATGCCGCGAATACCGAAGCCGGCAGATTCGCTGGAGACCAGAAACCCGCAACCATCGTCCTTGACAATGAGTTCTAGCGCGGTCCTCTGATAGATGAGCGAAAGAACAAGACAGCTGGGGTGCGCGTGGCGAACTGCATTGGCGATGGCTTCCTGGCCAATGCGAAGAAGCGTGTCGGAGATGCGCAAAGGAACGGCGCGTGCGCTGCCGGAGCTGAACACCTTGACAGTTATCGCGGCCCTGCCGAGGACCATGCGATGAGCGCATTCTTCAAGTGCTTGGAGCAGCCCCGTCGAGTCCAGGTGCTCGGGACGCAGCGCCGCAATACTGCGGCGCGCCTCCTCATGGCTGTTGCGGACCATGTTTCGGGCCACATTGAGCTGCGGCAGAATGCTCGATTGTTCGCCAGCCTCATCGCAGATGGCTTCGAGTTGAAACCCGAGGCCGGCAAAGCTTTGCGCCAGCGTGTCATGCATCTCATGCGCCAGGCGTTCCCGTTCCTCGAGCACCGCCTGCAGGCGCCAGCGTTCAATGAAAAAATAGGCGGTCACCCCAGCAAGGGCAAGAATCAGAAAGCCGATGATGAATGCAATGATGTGGCCGGCGCTCCACCAAGGCGGGCCTTCGGTGACCTCGACATCACTGAAGGAAGGAAGAAGAATTGCAAACGAGGTGAGATTGCGGGTGTACGCCGGATCCACGGTGCAGATGCCGCGCAAGCGGAGACGGCTCTGGTCCTTCAGCCGGCGCAAGCTGGCCGCGCTGCGTGCGCTGCCGGCGATGGCCAGGAAAGACTGGGTGCCATCATCGAGCGTGAGAATCAGCGCACTACCGGGGCCGGTTTGCTTGTCAACGAGGCGGCCCTGGATCTCGACAAATTCTGCGTCGAAGGACCCTGTCGCGGCCTGGGACGCGGTCACCGAAACCGGCGGCACCGGAGTGTGGGACCAAAGCAGGCGTACATCGGAGTCGCGCAATACAGAGCTGAAATCATGCGGCTCGGCATTGCCTTTGGCCTCTATCTCATCGCCGATCTCCAGAGGAACATGGGCGCGGCTGTCGGGGATGGCAAGACCGCCGGTAGGGTCTTGCACAAACAAAACCGGAGATGTAAGGGTGACTACCCCGTGAACGGTGACGGCTGTAGGTGTATCAGGCGAAAGCAGGCGAAGACTGTCAATCGGCTGCGTATCGACGTTTGTGCGATGTTGAAGAAGATCGCGGTGAATGGGTTCAAAATATTTGTCGTAAGTGCCTGGCTCCGTTCCCGTTGGAAATTGCACAGGAACAGCGAGCGACGGGCGCGCGTCGCCGATCATGGCTATCAGGTCCTGGTGGCTCGCTGGGCTCACTGCGATGTTGCGCCATTGCGCACCGGTGTTGTACGACTTCAGTCCATATCGTCCCGACGGAACGCAGCCCGGGTCTTCCACGGCAGCGGTGGTAGTTTGGCCAGAGGAAGCGGTCGCGCTGACTGCAAGAATACAGTCATATGCCAAAACTTTGAGATGATACCACTGCTGATCGTACACACGCGGAGCAATCGATTTGGCCACATACTCACGCCAGCCATAGTCCGCGCGGCCAAGTATCAAAGTGTTGTCCAAGTCGCGCAATCCCGCCATATACCCGTGATAGGCGTCAACGCCTTCCTCTTCGTCGCTCGCGCGGATAATGAGACCGGCATCGCCATATTGACCGAGCAGAAGAACATCGGCCTGGACCATATAATTTGCCCAGTATACGGAGCCATTCATCAATTTTGCGCCACGTTCGTCGGAGTTATTGCGCATCGTTCCGTTAACAAATTGCCATGTCCCGCCGAAAGCCTGCCAATCCTCTCGACGTTCAAGCTTATTGAGGTTGGTTTGAAATGGGCCGCGGCGCGAAATGGAGCGGAAAACAAGCACGCCAGCGGCGCCGCACAGAAGAAGCGTCACGACAGCCGCGCCGGCGATAATCAGCTTTCGTCGATTAAAGAATCGGGTCATTGCGCCGGCCACCAGGAAAGATTGAGTATCTGGCGAATCTCTGGAGAATCGATGTTCTCGCGCGTCATCAGGACCGGAGCCACAAGCAGTTCGGAGCCGCCGGCCGCGCCGTGCAGTTCGCGATCCATGAGTCCCATCGCCAGCCGGCCCATCTCATAGGTATTCTGGACGACAACCGAGTCGATGCCGCCGGTGCGAACAGGAGGCAACAAATCCTGATCGAACCCCACCAGTTTGATCGCATTTTCCTTGCCGAATTCCACGAGCGCATAGTAGGCGCCTCGCGTGGAGGCGAGAGAAAGCGCGACGATCGCGTCAATGTTCTCCGCCTTGGAGAGCAGTTCTTCCGCTGCTTGCTGCTCTTGAGGAACACTGGAAAGCCCAAAGCGGCGAACTGCAACGCGGATCCGCGGAAAATCGTGCGCAAGCGCCGCTTCAAAACTGCGTTCACGCGTGGTGTTGCTCAATAACCGTGGATCGATTCCTAAAATGGCAATGGAGCCCTCACCGTGCAGAATACTGCCAATGCGTTCCGCAGCCATCCGCCCGCCTGCCTGTTCATCGTTCAAGACGTAAGAGAGCTTGGCTCCCGGTGGAATACCGAGTTCCGTTCCAACCACCACCACGGGAGTTCCATGCGCAATCGTGCGGCGTATCGGAGTGCGCATGGGAAGCGTTTCAATGGGGGAAACGATGATGCCTGCATAGCCGCGCGCCGGGGCTTTCCCTATGAGCGAAATCTGCGTCTCGATATCGTCGTCGCGCATGGGGGCGTTCCAGTAGATATCCAGGCCGCTGGAACGCGCGACCGATGCCGCGCCGGCATGTTCGGGCTCCCAGAGCGCCGTGCCGCAGGTGCGGGGAATAACGGCAATCACCGGGTGCGCGCGTTCACAGCCGGCAATGGTAAGAACGGGAGCCAAAAGCAAAGCAGGCGCAACCAGGAGCGGACAGGAACGGACGCGGCTGATCCAGTGAGAACTGAAGATCTTCATGCAGTGCAGCTCCATTGGCAGCCTGCTCCAATCAGCCGGCTTCTTCACATTCGATTCAAGCACCGTTCAGGACAGCAACCATGGTACATCTGCACCATGCGCAAAGGGAACGTAATGTATTAGAGTGAGTCTCGTCTGCCGCCGAGTCGTGCGTCTCTTCTGGCCCGTGTTAGCTGCGTCTGCCAATTGGGATTCCGCGAATCGCTGAAAGACGTCCGGAGAACAATCATGATTTCCCACACCCGCAGAACATTTCTGAAAGCCGGATCCGCTCTTGCCGCCATTTCGATCACAAGGGCTCAGATGGCAAAAGCCGGCGTCATGCCTGGCACCGGGGTTACCACCCCATCGGCGCTCGACCAGTTCGAGTACGGCGACGTTGAGCTGTTGGAAGGGCCGATGCGCCAGCAGTTCGACGCAAATCACGCTTTGTTTCTTTCGCTCGATGAAGATATGTTGCTGAAGCCATTTCGAGAGCGGGCAGCGCAGCCTGCGCCCGGTGAAGACATGGGGGGATGGTACGACAATTCGAAGGACTTCGACCCGCACGGAAGTTTTCACGGCTTTATTCCCGGCCATAGCTTTGGCCAATATCTTTCGGGTTTGGCGCGGGCCTATGCGGTGACGGGCTCGAAGCCGACCCAGGCCAAGGTGCAGCGGTTGGTGCGTGCGTTGGCCCCGACCATCTCTACCGGGTTCTACGACGGCTATCATCTTCCCGCATATACTTTCGACAAAACCTGCTGCGGGCTGATTGATGCCCATCAGTTTGCCGCTGATGAAACGGCTCTGGATGTGCTGAACGCGGCAACTGATGCCGTCTTGCCGCATCTGCCGCGCAAGGCGCTTTCGCGCTCGGAACAGTATGCCCTCCCGCAGAAAGATGAGGCATATTGCTGGGACGAGACCTACACCTTACCCGAAAATCTCTTCCTGGCTTATCAGCGCGGTGCAGGCAGCCGCTATCGCGACCTGGCGATTCGTTTCCTTGAGGATGACCTGTATTTCGACCCGCTCTCAAAAGGGATAAACGTACTGCCCGGCGAGCATGCCTATAGCCATGTCAACGCCTTCAGCAGCGCCATGCAAGCCTATCTGGTTCTGGGGAGCGAGAAGCATCTCCGCGCCGCGCAGGAGGGTTTCGGGTTCTTGCGCGACACGCAAAGTTTTTCCACAGGCGGATGGGGCCCCGACGAGTTATTCCGAAGGCCGGGGAGCGGCGAATTGGGCGAAAGCCTGAAGAATTCGCACTTCAGCTTTGAGACTCCCTGTGGCGCCTACGGACACTTTAAGATTACGCGGTATCTGTTGCGCGCGACCCGCGACAGCAGATACGGCGATAGCATGGAGCGCATTTTGTATAACACAATCTTGGGAGCAAAGCCGCTCAGGGAGGATGGGACAAGCTTTTATTACTCTGACTACAACAACAGATTTGCAAAGAAGGGATATTACAAGGATAAGTGGCCGTGCTGCTCTGGAACCTTTCCTCAACTTACCGCCGACTACGGCATTAGTTCGTACTTTCATGATCGCGACGGCATCTATGTCAACCTCTACACGCCGTCGCGTGCCACTTGGAATCACGCAGGCGCTCGCATTACTCTCACCCAGCGCACCAGTTATCCTTATGATCTTTCATC
The DNA here is from genome assembly GCA_049520075.1 of Occallatibacter sp. GTDB lineage: Bacteria > Acidobacteriota > Terriglobia > Terriglobales > Acidobacteriaceae > Telmatobacter. Next base: position 22,577 of record JBEKQD010000058.1, read on the forward strand.
GCAGATCGATGTTTCGACGGACAAGCCTGGCGCGTTTTCTATTTATCTGCGGATACCTGGCTGGGCCGGCCCCAAGACCACAGCAGCGGTCAACGGCAGCCGCGTCTCTGCCGATCTGCTCCCCGGTCGCTTCGCTCGCCTTGACGGCTTATGGAAGAGCGGAGACCGGATAGAGATAGAGTTTGATGCCGCAACAACTCTTGAAGCCGTGGACCCGCAACATCCTGATCTCGTCGCGCCTGTGAACGGCCCGCTATCCTTGTTTAGCGTTGGAGAAGTCCCAATGAATGTGCAACGATCGGCTCTGCTGAGAGCTGAGAGGATATCAAGCGGATCGAGCACGTGGCAGGCCAGAACAGCATCGGGGACTGTTACTTTCAAGCCGTTTGCATCGATCCAGGACGAAGTGTATCGCCTCTATCATCAGGTCGAATCATGAGGAATGCATCAGCAGGCAATCTTATGCCATAGCGTCAAGCGATCGATCCCGGAGGACCGTCTTATTGATGCGGCCCATAATCAACGGCCATTTCTGGAACTCATCGAGCAATTGACGATTTAGCACGCGCGCTCGATGCTGCGTTCTTACCTTTTCGGAGATCGTGCATGGCGCCTCGAGGAAACCCCGTCGATTCGCGCACCACGAGCCGGGTCTCGATAGGATATTCGCGCTTTGGCTCCTGTGTCCCCTCCACATGCGCCCTCAGCGCCATGACAGCGGCCTTGGCCAGTTCAAAGCAAGACATCTGAATCGTAGTCAGCGGTGGAATCGTCATTTGAGTGATATGAACATTGTCAAAGCCAATGACAGAGAGGTCGTCGGGGACGCGCAGCCCGGCGCGGTATGCCTCATGCAGCACTCCGATGGCCGTCACGTCGTTCGAGCACATTATCGCTGTAGGCAGCTTGGCGCCGGCCAATAGTTTCTCCGCCGCGGCCATGCCGCCCTCCATGGTGTGGTCGCCTTCAACGATCCGCCCGTCGTCGACTACGATGCCGCACTCCTGTACTGCGCGATGAAATGCCGTTAGGCGCGATTGCGCCGAATGCAGCCGAAGCGGCCCGGTGACAAACGCGATATCCCTGTGCCCCAGCGCGGCCAGGTGCTGCACGCCCTGCCGTATTCCGTGATGGTAGTCCACGCGCAGCAGGCTGATGCCCGGTCTCGTCGGTCCTACATCCACAAACACCAGGGGCACCTTACGGTCCGCCAACTGCTCCAGCAGCGGCTCCTCGATGCCAAAGGTCATTACGGCCACGCCTTCGGCCTTGCGTTCGACCATGCGGCGAATGCAGCGCTTCATACGCTCGGGGTCGTAGTTGGTTGAGCCAATCAGGATTTCATACCCGTGCTCTACGGCAACTTCTTCGAATCCCTGAATCAATTCGGGGAAGAACGGGTTTGTGATCTCGGAGACGATGAGCCCGAAAAGCCGGCTGCGCCCGGAGACCAGAGAGCGGGCCTGCGTATTAGGAAAATAGTCAAGCTCCCTGATGACTTCCCAGACCCGCTTGGCCAGCTTGGGATTCACGGTAGGGATGTGGTTGATGGCGCGCGAGACGGTGGCAATGGAAACATTGGCAAGGCGCGCCACGGTATGGATATCCACGTGTTCTGAATTCGGTGCAGGGAGCTTGGTTTTAGGAGTGCGATCAGTCATGGGCGCGTTTGAGAATGCGCTTACAGGATACTTCAGAAAACAAGGACTTGACAGACCGTGGGAACAAAATATAGCTTATATTTTCGGTTCCGGTAAAGGTTTACTCTGCTCACTTCGCCGGCCATTCTTTCGCAGGGACGGATTTGCCCGCTCCCTGGGGAGATCCCGCATACTTGTTCTAGCGGAGCTTTATGAAATTGCCTCTCTTGCGAGCCCAGGTTCTGGAAGCCAATCTCGAAATCGTCCGCCGCGGGCTGGTGCTTTACACCTTTGGCAATGCCAGCGGTATCGACCGTGAAACAGGGTTGGTAGCGATCAAACCCAGCGGCGTTCCCTACGACAAGATGACCGCCGAAGATATGGTTGTCTGCGATCCGGACGGGAAGATTATTGAAGGCAGCCTGAAGCCTTCTTCCGATCTCGAAACTCATCTTGAGCTTTACCGAGCATTTCCCGCCATCGGCGGCATAATCCACACTCACTCTGAATTTGCCACGGCATGGGCGCAGTCTGGCCTTAGCATTCCCGCTTTCGGCACCACGCACGCTGATTATTTTCATGGCCCCGTGCCTGCTACCGCAGAGCTGAGCGACGCTGAGATTCAGGGCGAGTACGAGCTGAATACGGGCAAAGCGATTGTGCGCCGCTTCAGCGGTCTTGACCCTATGGCCACGCCGGCAGTGCTGGTGGCTGGGCACGCGCCGTTCACATGGGGCAAGACGCCGATGGAAGCCGCGCACAACGCCGTTATTCTGGAGTATGTAGCGCGCATGGCATTTACCACATCCGTTCTGCGTCCGGATGGTACAGGCGTTTCGCAGGCGCTGTTGGACCGGCATTACTTCAGAAAACACGGTGCGAGCGCAACTTATGGACAGAAATAGAAGTTTTTGCACCGGCCGTGCGATCAGGCCGGTTGTCGCAGTCAATTCGCAATGAAAGAGTCGCCTAAAGGCGGCGTTCGAGGTTTGAAACCGTGATCGTAAACTCCATCGGCCACTTTGCATCGCCGGATCTGCTGGCTCTAATCGTTGCGCCTTTGGCGCATTTACGCGCCCTTGATATCGCCGTAATCGCCATCTACTTCGGAATGGTGATCTGGATCGGCTTCTATCTCAAGGGCAGGTCGAACACCGGTGAAGAGTTCTTCATGGCGGGGCGCGAGATGACCGCCTGGATCGCCGGCTTAAGCTTCGTCTCGGCCAACCTCGGTTCGCTGGAACTGATGGGCTGGGCCGGTTCGGCCTATCAATATGGCATTCTGGCCACGCACTGGTACTGGATCGGCGCCATTCCCGCCATGCTCTTTCTCGGCTTGGTGATGATGCCTTTCTACTACGTGTCGAAGACCCACTCTGTCCCCGGCTATTTGAACCTGCGTTACGGCGCAGCGGCCAGCCGAGTCGCCGCCATCTCCTTCGCCGCCGAGATGATTCTGATGAGCGGCGTGAACATGTTCGCCATGGCCGTGGTGATGAAGGTTGTGCTGGGCTGGGATATCACTTTCAGCATTCTGGTCAGTTCGGTTGCCGTGGCGGTTTACGTGGGTCTGGGCGGTTTGCGCTCGGCCATCTTCAACGAAGTTTTGCAGTTCGTGCTCATCTGGGGCGGCGCATTGCTGGTGCCCATCCTCGGCCTCTATCAGGCCGGGGGAGTGAGCGGCCTGAAGACGCAGATCATCCACAATATGCAGTCGATGAACTCCGGCGTTTCTCCCGACAGCTACTTCCACCTGTGGCGCGACACCGGGCACTTTGCATCGAATCCCATGGGCGTGCACTGGGCGGGAATCGTGTTGGGTCTGGGCTTCGTGATCAGCTTTGGTTACTGGACCACGGATTTTCTGGTGGTGCAGCGCGTGCTGGCTGCGCATAACCTGAGAGCTGCGCGCATGGCGCCGATTATCGGCTCATTCTTCAAGATGGCGGTTCCCTTCATCGTCATTCTGCCGGGGCTGCTGGGCCTTGTGCTGTTGCAAAATCCCGACGGCAGCCGCCGCCAGTTGGTAGGCGAGGATGTGGTGGCAGCGTGCACCGCAGGGTCGACGGGAGTTCCGCTCAATAGCGGCGCATGCTCGGGCGCAATGCAGAAGACCACTCTGCCTGCCGATTATCAGATGAAGGTTCTCAAAGGAGCGCCCGACGCAGAGTTGCATAGCTACAACCAGGCGTTGCCGCTGATGATGGTGCGCTACCTGGGACCTGGTCTTCTGGGCCTGGGCATTACCGCGCTGATTGCCGGCTTCATGAGCGGCATGGCTGGCAACGTGAGCGCCTTTTCGACTGTGTGGACGTACGACATCTACAGGCCCATGATCAACAAGAACGGCTCTGACAGCCACTACGTGCTGGTGGGCCGATTGTCGATCCTGATCGGCGTCGCGGTGTCGATCGGAGCGGCATACCTGGTGATGCACGCGCACGGCATCATGGATTACGTGCAGGCGCTATTCAGCATCTTTGTTGCGCCGCTGCTGGCCACCATTCTGTTTGGCATGTTCTGGAAGCGCGCCACCAGACTCGCCGGCTTCCTGGGCCTGCTGCTGGGCATCGTTTTTTCCGCCAGCCTGTTCATGTGGGTCAAGCTGGTTCCCGCCGCGCTGGCCAACGTGGCGCTTTCGCCCGACGCCAAGCCGATGGCCGAAAATGTCTTCCGCGCATTGTGGGCGTTCTTGTTCTCCGCCGTGATTGTGTTCGTCGTCAGCTTGCTGACCAAGCCCAAGCCGATCGCGGAGCTGGACGGCCTGGTTTATGGAGCGACCATTCTGCCCAAGGAAGATCCGGTTCCGTTCTACAAAAACGTATGGCTGTGGGCGATTCTGGCAGTGTGCATCTTTGCCACGCTCAACATTCTGTTCTGGTAACGAGTTACTGTTCTCAAGGTGAGACGAGAAAAGGGAAGGGTTAATGATATGCATGGTTCCGGAATTCCTATCTGGTTTTTCATCGGTGTGCTGCTGGCCGTCTATGGCGCGATGATCTTTGGCTATGGCGTCTATGAATGGCAAACCGGCAGTTATCCGCCCTTGGTGGAGCTAACCAACCTGCACACGCCTGTATGGTGGGGCGGTTTGCTGGCGATTCTTGGTGCGTTCTACGTGGTAAAGTTCCGTCCGGGACGCGCCAAATAGGTGTCGCGGCAAATCTTGAATCCTGCAATAACGCGCAATAAGGGCAAGACTAAAGGAGTAACAGACATGGCAGCGCAGCGCACGATGACTTTTGGAGTGATAGTAGGCAACCGCGGCTTTTTCCCGGATCACTTGGCGAAAACTGGCCGCGACGAAATTCTCTTGGTTTTGCAGACCGCCGGAGCGCACGCCGTGGTGTTGGGTCCGGAAGAGTCGAAGCACGGCGCGGTGGAAACCTTTGCCGAATCGCAACGGTGCGCGGAGCTGTTCAAAAAGCACGCCGAAGAGATCGACGGCATCATCGTCACGCTGCCCAACTTCGGCGAAGAGCGCGGCATCGTGGACGCCATTCGTCTCTCCGGCTTGAAGGTTCCAGTGCTTGTTCAGGCCACGCCCGACCGCTCCGACGCGATGACCATCGCCGTTCGCCGCGACAGTTTTTGCGGCAAGATGAGCGCCTGTAACAACATGATGCAATACGGCATTCCTTACTCGCTGACCACGCTGCACACTGAGAGCCTTGCATCACCCGAGTTCCAGGCTGATCTGGAATGGTTCTCCGCGGTTTGCCGCATCGTCAAGGGACTGAAGAATCTTCGCATCGGCGCCATCGGTGCGCGTCCGGCGGCCTTCAACACGGTGCGCTACTCCGAGCGAATCTTTGAGACGGCAGGCATTTCCATCGAGCCTATCGATCTGTCTGAGATCTTTGGCCGCATTAACCGCATGAAAGATACCGACGATGCCGCGCAGGCCAAGCTGGCCGCCATCAAGAGCTACGTTTCGACCAGCGGTATTCCCGCCGAGGCGCTGCTCAAGATGGCTAAGCTGGGCGCTGTGATCGACGGATGGATGAAGCAGACCAACGTCACGGTCAGCGCCGTGCAGTGCTGGACATCGATGGAAGAATTCTTCGGCGTGGTTCCGTGCACCATCATGAGCATGATGAGCAACGACCTTATCCCTTCCGCCTGCGAAGTGGATGTGCCCGGCGTGCTGAGCATGTATATGTTGGCTCTCGCCAGCCAGACGCCATCTGCGCTGCTTGACTGGAACAATAACTACGGCAGCAATCCCGACAAATGCGTCTGCTTCCACTGCTCAAATTTGCCCAAGCACTTCTTTGCTCAGGCCCCGACAATGGACTATCAAGCAATCATTGCCGGCACGGTTGGTAAGGTGAACACCTTCGGCACCTGCGTGGGCCGCGTCAAGGCCGGCGCAATGAGCTATGCACGCTACTCCACCGACGACCGGCGCGGCGTGATTCGCGGCTACACGGGCGCCGGAAAATTCACCGACGATCCGCTGGAAACTTTTGGTGGTGCGGGCGTGGCCGAGATACCGCAGTTGCAGAAACTCTTAAGGTACATCTGCCGCGAGGGCTTTGAACATCACGTAGCCGCCAACTTCAGCGATGTTTCCAAATCCGTGCACGAAGCCGCGACGCGCTATCTGGGATGGGAGTCGTTGATTCACGGGCAAGCGGAAGAGTAGGAGAGAACGTGACCGTTGTTGCAGGAGTGGACTTTGGAACACTGAGCGTCCGCGTGTCGATTCTGGACAGCGAGCATGGACGCCTGGGCACCGCGGTGGCCGACTACCCGCTCCATCGTCGGCGCGAGGATCCGGATTACGCGACGCAGGCACATGCCGACCATATGCGCGCTCTTGCAGAGGCAACCCGGCAGGCAGTAAAAGAAGCGGGCATTGAGGGCGGACAGATCGCGGCCATAGCTTTGGACACTACCGGCTCCAGCGTGGTGCCGGTAGATGCGCAGATGCAGCCGCTCGACGACTACTATCTGTGGTGCGACCATCGCGCCAAGTCCGAGGCGCAAGAGATCACCAAGCTGGCGCATCGCGTAGGCCTGGAGGCCATCGACTGGTGTGGCGGCGTCTATTCGCACGAGTGGGGATTCGCAAAGCTGCTGCACTGGCTCAGGCATAATCCCGGCAAGCGCAATCAATTT
>JBEKQD010000059.1:0-36110 GCA_049520075.1 Occallatibacter sp.
CTGATGGCGGAAATGCTTCGGGGTCGGGCAGAAACTTCTGCCTGCTTGCCAGCGAGGGTATAGCCGGTCCAGGGCTTGTTTCAGTGTTGAATCCGAACGCACCGCCGTGCTGCCGGTCAACATACCAGTAACTTGGCGCGACATAATCGTAGGGCCCGCTCATCTTCACGCCACTCTCGCCTGTCACGGTAGTGGATGCGCCCGTGGCCGAAGAAAGCACAGGGTTTGGCCAGTGGGTTTCCGACTCGATTTTCAAGTAGGCGGTCTCGACGTTGGCAGGCGGAGGATTGTCGCTGCCGTTGAGCCACACCAGCAGGCTGGCATGATGACGCAGGCGCAGCATCTGCGCGCGCAAAGAGGCAGTGGCGATGGTCAGATCGTCCGGGGTCCATTCCTTCCAGTGCTCCCAGTGATCGCAGCAGCACCAACCGAGCATTACCAGAATGCCTTGCTGATCGGCGAGATGAAAAAACTCATCGGTTTCGAGTTTGCCCTCGAGCCGAATCGTATTCAGGTTTAGATCGCGCACAAGGCGGAACTGGTCGCGCAGGCGGCTGTCATCGGTGCGCATCAGCATATCCTGCGACCAGCCGCCGCCGCGAATCAGAATGCGTTTGCCGTTCACACGGAAAAGACGGCTGCCGTTGGCCGTGAGCTCGGATGTGACCTCGCGGAATCCGAAGTCCACGCTTTGCTCATCGGTCGCTTCGCCCTGAACAGTGAAGCTCATCGTGAGGCGTTCCAGATGCGGCTCGCCCATTTGGCGAGGCCACCAGAGCTTCGGATTGTGAATGTGCAACTGCGGAAACTGTTCAGGCGTGAAGACCACTTCTCGGTCCTCATGCGGCGCCAACTCGATCGGTTGCTCGAAACGAATTCCCGCAGCCGAGCCTGCGGCCAGACCCTTCACCGCATGATCGGTGGCGTTGTGCAACTCGGCGTAGACGGTCAGGTCGGCCGTGTCGTGCTCAGGACTGGAAAAGTGAGTGACGGCCAGTGGCGAGCGCAAGGTGACGGCGCCGGATGCGACCAGATCAACCGCGCCCACCAAGCCCATATCTTTGTCTGCCGGCGCGGGATTCCAATCCACCCAGTTGATGCCCAGATCCTTCTCCGTGGGAGCGAAGGTCTCGACCGCCAGCACATTTGTTTTGCCGGGATTCAGAAACTCGGTGACATCGAAGTCATAGGTGCGATAGGCTCCTGCCACCTGTGTCGAATCTGCTATTTTGTGGCCGTTGAGCCAGATTTCAGCGCGGTAATTGATACCCGCGAAATGCAGCCAGAATCGCTCTTCTTTTTGCGATGCGGCCGGCGCGGTGAACTCGTTGCGGTACCACCATCCACAGCGGTATGGGCTGTCCTGCGGCATGGGCAAGTTGGAAAAAATCTGGCCGATAGGATAGCTTGTGCCGGGAATCTGGCGCAGGTTCATCCCGAAGTAGGGATCAGGAAATTTTCCATCGGCGACTTGCGCGGCCAGTACAGTACTGGGAACGGCAGCCTTCAACCAATCCTGGGCAGCAAATCCTCCCGAAGCAATCGATTCGCCCTGAACCTGGAGCGAGCATGCCGACTGTAGACGCCATCCGTCTCGAAGCGGAGTTACTGTTCCAGCCTGGAGCGCAGCAGGCACGGCAAGCGACAGCAGGAAAAGAGGCGCAAGCAATCTTCGTATGACCACAGGAACTCCTTAGAGCACAACAGAAAAGCTGGTTACTCGATGCACGCAGACGATTTTCCACGTTTCAATCGTTTGAATAGTGCAAATATTCTCCATCTCGCTTTGCTTTGTCAAGTGATCTTCTGAGCTGTCATTTCTTTTCTTCGCCCATTCACCGCGGGGGCAGTCGACATCCGTCGAACCAACTCCGGCTGCGCTTTGTGCAATTTCGGTTTTTGAGTGGCTCCTTGCTCCCGTTGCTCCAGCGCATCGAGCATCCATTCCGCCGCCATCAGCCCCATCTCTTTCAGCGGCTGACGGATGGTTGTAATGCCGGGTGTGGCTACGGCAGCCGGTAGCACATCGTCAAAGCCCAGCACTGAACAATCCTCCGGTACGCGCAGACCGGCTTCGGTAAGACCACGCACCACGCCCAGGGCGGTTAGATCGTCGAAGGCGAGAACCGCCGTGAAGGGCTTGCCCGAGGCCAACATTCGCCGCGCGCAGTCCAGTCCTCCCTCAAAGCCTGAAGCCGGGTCCACCAGGCTTGGAAGTTGAAGCACGAGTTGCTTCTCCAGCTTGATGCCGGCATCGGCAGCAGCCTGCCGCACGCCAGCCCAGCGCGGCGCGCTATCGAAAAGTTCTTCCGGGCCGCGAATCACGGCGATATGGCGATGCCCCAGTTCGACCAGGTGCTGCATCGCCAACTTGCCTCCCACTTCGTTATCCACCAGCAGGGAACTGACTCCGTGTTCAGTCAAATCACGACTTATGATCACAATTGGAACATTGTTCTTCTCGATGTCGCTCAGCAGGTTGGTTTCGTCAAAGACCCAGCTGGCAATCACGATTACACCCTCGGCACGCCTCTCCAGAATCATCTGGAGGTAATTGTCGAATAGCGCGCGCTTGGTCTGCGCATCCATCACGAGGGGAAGATAACTGGCCGGCTGCAAACCTGCCTGAATCCCGCGCACGATCGGAATGCAGTATGGGTCAGAAAGATCGTAAGCCAGCACTCCGATGGTTTGCGAACGGCGGCGGCGCAGCGAACGGGCAAAGGCGTCGGGATGGTATCCGAGCTGCTGTGCCATGGCCCGGACCTGCTGGCGTGTGGTCGCAGCAATGTTCTGCGAGAGCGGCGCCTCACTAAGCACAATTGACACGGTGGACACGGAGAACCCGCAGGCCTTGGCTACGTCCAGCAGTGTCACATGTCCGGATTTTCGTTGGACCACTTCTCCCCCTTGCGCACCGGATGGCTTGGGCCACCACTCATGGTCGGTGGCCAAGCGCTATTCTGCCACAGCGACCCGGCTCGCGTTTCGCGCGATGTTTTTTTAGCGCCTTGCGGTTGCAGCCCGGATGCCTGCGCCGGAGCCCGGTTTCAGCACTTTGTGGTTGTCAACCCATGGATATCGCATCTCATTGACTGCAAGGTAGTTAGCATGCTGTCGCGGCTAGGAAGAATGGGCTCTATTTGGAACGATGCCAGAGGTGCATATATGGGGCCGCAAATGTTGCCGAGTGCGCAAGTCACATACGCAGCGCGAGTTTTCGCTTGACAGTGGAGGAAGCATATCATACATTTCTCTCGGACATTCAAACGTTTGAATATCAACGTTTCTTTGGAGGCAGGCCATGAAATTCTCTATGAAAAACAGGAAAGCCAGCGCCACAATGATGGGCTGCTTCCTTTTTGCATGCATTCTCTTTCTTTGCGCGGCTACTGCCGCGCTCGCCCAGGCTGGCAGGGGCAGTATTGGCGGCCTGGTCACCGACCCAACCGGAGCCATCGTTCCCGGCGCCAATATCACCGCAACCAACCATGCGACAGGGGTCGCGCTTCATACCGTTACAACCACGGCGGGTCTTTACGGCTTTGTGGCGCTCAACCCTGGCGCCTATAAAGTGACGGCAAGCATGAAGGGGTTTGAAAGCGTTGCTCAGGACAACGTGAATGTGACCGTTGATCAGGTCAGTACCGTCAACATCACGCTCCGCGTGGGCAACGTGAGCACAGTGGTGACGGTGACAGAATCCGCCAACCTGATGGAGACCAGCAACTCCACCGTCGGCCAACTCATCTCTGCGGAGACCATCGACCGCGTCCCGCTGCTCACACGCAATGTTTTTGATCTGGTGCAACTGAGCGCCGGTGTGACTCCGGCCAACGGATCGCCCAACTCCTCCAGTTCGTATGCCATCACCAACATTTCGAGCGGGCGCCCAGGAATTGATGTTGCGTCGTACACCGTGAACGGCGCTATCGAGGGCAGTCTCTATTACATGCTGGACGGCAGCCCGCTGGGTGTCGCCGAACAAAATGTTGCCGCCGTTCTTCCGGCAATGGAGATTCCCGAGGACGGCGTGGACGAGTACCGCGTTGAAACTCAGAACACTCCGGCCTCTTATCAGAGCGGCGGCGCGGGTGTCATCAGCCTGGTAAGCAAATCCGGCGGCGACCGGTTTCACGGAGACGTCTTCGGTGTTTTCCGGCCAGACATTCTTGCTGCGAACGAGTTTTTCAACAAGCAATACGACTTGTCACAGGGTTTGCCCAATACGCCGCAGGCTTTTCATCGCTATCAGGAAGGCGGCGCGATCGGCGGCCCCATCTTGCACAAGAAGCTCTTCTTCTTTGCCGATTATGAAGCCACACAGCAGCAGCAGTATGACGGCTCGAACCAGTTTACGGTTCCCACGACCCCGGAACGGACCGGCGATTTTTCAGGCGATACCGCTACACCCATCTATGACCCGAGACTGATCGATCAGGGCGGCAACAGGCAGCAGGTGGGAAGCAATGGCGGTGCGCTCAACGTGATTACCAGCCCAAATCCCATCGCGGAGAAGTTCCTGTCGATGCTCCCGGCGTGCAATATCCCCGACCCCACCTCATGCCAAACCGACACGGGTAATCACCTGAACAACTTTTTCAAGCCGGGCCTGGACCCAACCACGGCGCAAAGGTTCGACGTTCGCATGGACTATTACAAGGGGGATAAACAGCGCATCTTCGGCCGCTTCTCCTTTGACCGGCTTTTCAACTCGAGCTTCAACGCTTACGGCAACGCCTGGGACGAGGACTACGCCCAAAATATTACCAACGGGCGCAACTTCATCATCGGGGACGACTACACCCTCAACGCCACCACGGTTTTGCAGTTGCGCTACTCTTTCACGCGTCACCATGAGAACCAGGGCGGCGACCCCGGCCAGAGTGCGGTCGACGATCTCGGCACACTGGGATTTACCTCGCCTACTTCCGCGGAAGAGGCATATAAGACCCTTCCCTATGTGTTTTTCACCGACCTGAGCAACACTCTTGGTAATGATCCTGGAGTCGGCGGCACCGCGAACTACAACACCTTCCTATATACCAGCCAGAATCACGACGCGATTGCGACCGTCACCAAGAGCTGGGGCAAGCACGAGATAAGCGCGGGCTTCGAGTATATGAAGAGGTTCCTGAACGATGGCCAACCCGGCGCGCCCTCCGGCGCCTACAACTTTGACGTCACCGCCTCGGATCAGAACACGGGCGCGACGCAGTCCGTTGGAGGCAGCGATTTCGCTTCGTTCCTGTTAGGTTTGGGCAGCACCAACGAATCGACGAATTTCACCCAGGACATCTTCGTCGCCGAAGCCAGCCCCTATTACGCCGGCTTTGCCGAGGATACTTACCATGCCAGCAAAGCTCTTACCGTAACCTTGGGACTTCGCTGGGACATCTTCGGCGGCAAGACGGAGCGCCATAACCGCCTGGAGTACTTCGATCCGACTGCCACGTATACTGCTGCCGGTTACCCAGGGACCTTGACTGGCGGCGAGGTCTTCGCGAGCAACGGCAATCGCTCACCATTCACCACAAACATGAAGGATCTTGGCCCGCGCCTTGGCTTTTCCTGGCAGCCCGTAAATCACCTGGTTGTCCATGGCGGAGCCGGCTTCTACTTTGGCCCAAGCGCGGAGATGGTCGGCAGTCCGAGTCTGGACAGCGATGGATACGCCAAATTTACCAACTGGAACGCTACCTGTGTTAACGCGGATGGCAATTCGGTGTACAACGGTGTCGCCGAATGCAACGGTGCGTCCACCGCGCTTCCTGCGTCGAGCACGACTGGCCCCTATTCGTTTAGTAATCCCTTCCCGACGGGGCTTCTTCCGCCGTCTCAAATACAGCCCAACGGATTGCAGACCAACCTAGGATCGAATCTGAACACGATGCTGCACTCCCAGCGCACGGTGGAGACTTACAACTTCAACTTCGGCGTAGAGTACGAACTCCCGCACGCATTCGTTGTCAGCGCCGGCTACGTAGGGAGCAGAGGCCTCTTCCTGCCGCTGGCCGAGGTGGACCTGAACCAGCTTCCCTTGAGCACGATCGCGTCGCTGGGCGCTGCTGGCGCCAACTCTGGGCAATTTCTGGCGGCGGAGCCTTTCCCGCAGTTCAACAGCGGCGGCATCAGCGAGACCGGGCAAACGTACGGTGTCATGGTGCATGGCTATCCCGCCGGCGATTCCGAGTACAGCTCTCTACAGACCAAGGTACAGAAGCGCCTAACCCAACACTTCACCACGCTGGCCTCATTTACCTGGGCCAAGCTGATGACCGACGACGGTACTCCTCCGCTGAGTTTTGTCGGTTCTCACGCCGGGGCAATTCAGGACTGGAAGAATATGAACTTCGAACACTCAGTCAGTCCGCAGGATGTTAAGTACCAATTCACCTGGGATGCTTCTTATGATCTGCCTGTGGGCAAGGGCAGGGCGCTGAATCTGAACGGTGTCTCGAACATCATCCTGGGAAATTGGACAGCGGATGCCGTTCTTTATCTGAGCGATGGTATTCCCATCACTTCACCCGGTGTATCCACAGCGCCTGTATATCTCGATCAGCGGACAGATATGATTTGCAATCCCAGCAAGGGAGCGCCACATACGTATCAGCAGTGGTTCTCTTCGGCCTGCTTCGTCCCGCCAGGCAGCGAACAGGGCTCGCCTAACCCATATATTGCAGGAAACGCACCGGCGTATCTTGACGGCGTGCGCGCCATGGGAGCCGACGATCTGGATTTCACCCTTTCCAAGAACTTCAAACTTGGCGGAGAAAGGGATCTGCACATCTCTGTATCCTCCTACAACGTCGCCAACAGGGCGCAGTTTTCGGCGCCAAGCGTGCCCGCATTCAGTACTGGTTATCAGGGCTTCGGCAGCATTGGGTCAACCGTCAACTCCCCGCGCCAATTCCAGGGAGGGGCACGCTTTACCTTCTGATTTTTTGCTCTCCGGCGAATTGCCGCAGAGTCTTCACTCCGCCTCCAATGGCAGACACGATCCTGTGTCTGCCATCCTTTTTTGATCTGGCAGGTGTTTTTCTGGAGCCATTCCTATCTTGCTGTGAAGTTTCCCGTTTCAGCAGCCGAGTGTGACCGTTGGAGCGCCGCACGATGCCGTTTGCTGCTTTCCGGCTTGATTTCAAAATTTGCCTGTGGTACAAACTAAACATTCCAGTTTGCCCCCAAAGGGCAAGCCTGGATTTCATGCAGAGTGGCTGAGGGACGAGCCCTGTGACGCCACGACAACCTGCCTGGGCAAACCAGGAGTATGGTGTCAATCGCACGGTACTTCGAGTCACTTCACGTTCGCTCTTTCTGAGCCGGTCACGCGCTCGTGTATCCGCGGTCCCTCTCGCACATAGCGAGGGAACTGTGACGATTGCTTATGATTTGCGATGTCGTGAATGTGGCAAGTCCTACGGGATTCAGCCGCTTTCCATCTGTGACGAGTGTTTTTCTCCGCTCGAGATCGCTTTTGATCTCGACTACGCCCGCACCCGCTTTACCCGCGAAGCCATCCAACAGGGACCGCTGAATATGTGGCGCTATCGCGCGCTTCTGCCGGTGGCCGACAGTTACGAGCCGCAGACTCCAGTGGGAATGACGCCGCTGATGAAGGCTCCCCGGCTGGGCGCGCATATCGGCGCATACAATCTCTTCATCAAGAATGACGCCGTGTGCCTGCCTACTCTCAGCTTCAAAGACCGCGTCGTCGCCGTGGCGCTGGCCAATGCGCAAGCGTTCGGCTTCGATACGGTCGGCTGCTCGTCTACAGGCAACCTGGCCAATGCCGTTGCTGCGCACGCCGCGCGGTTGGGCTTGAAGGCCATCATTCTGGTCCCGGCAGATCTGGAGCCGGCCAAGATTCTCAATACGCAGGTTTATGGCGCCACGCTGGTGCGCGTCGAGGGCAGCTACGACCACGTCAATCGCCTCTCGTCGCAGATTGCGGAGCGCTATAACTGGGGCTTTGTGAACGTGAACCTGCGGCCTTACTACGCCGAAGGCTCGAAGACGATGGGCTTTGAAATTGCCGAGCAACTGGGCTGGCGGCTTCCGGACAATCTTGTTTGCCCCATGGCCGGCGGTTCGCTGATCACAAAAATTCGCAAGGCTTTCAACGAGCTGATTGCGCTCGGCCTGGTCGAGGATAAGCAGGTGCGTTTCTTCGGCGCGCAGGCTACTGGCTGCTCGCCCATCGCCAAGGCGGTCAAGAGCGGAACAGACGTGATTGAGCCGCAGCGGCCCAACACCATCGCTCGATCACTGGCCATCGGCAATCCGGCAGACGGACTATATGCTGCCCGCGCCATTCGTGCTACGGGCGGATGGGCCGAGGATGTGTCGGACGTGGAGATTGTTTCTGCCATGCAGGAACTGGCCGAGACCGAGGGCATCTTTACCGAGACGGCGGGCGGTGTGACCACTGCGGTCACCGCGCGGCTCTATGCTCATGGCCGCATCCGGCCCGACGAGTTGACCGTGACCTGCATCACCGGCAACGGTTTGAAAACCACCGATTGCCTGAATGGCGCATACGACCGGAGCCAGGCCATTCGCCCGCGGCTCAGCGACTTTGAAGCCTTTGTGGAAGAACACAACGAGAGCGGCCCAATTCTGAATCAGGAATTGGCGCTGGCGGGAGAATCCGATGGCCGTTAGAGTTCTGTTGCCCAATGCTTTTCAGAAGCACACCAACAACACGCGCGAGATAGCCAGCAGCGCGGCCAATCTGCCTGAGCTGATTACTGAAATTGAGGGCCGCTTTCCGGCCCTGCGTAAGCACCTGCGAGGCGAGAACGGGCAGATTCGCCGCTTCATCAATTTTTATGTCAACGAGGAGGATATCCGCTTCCTGGGCAATGAGAAATACAGCTTTCAAGAAGGCGACGAGGTGCTTGTCATTCCTTCCATTGCCGGAGGGTGAAGGTGATTCAAAGCGATCCAGATTCTTTGAGGTTCTGCAGCCGGCAGAGTCTCTTGTGTGACAGCGGGGTTACAACGTGAACAAGGTATTTGCACTGTTTTCGCAAGACCTTGACCGCCCTTTCATACTCTTGGGTCGATACTGCTCGTGTGATCGGGCGCATTGAGCAGAAAGTTACATTGAAGCTTGCCGTCAGTTCCACTCCTCTGGTGGAACCTGGATTTTCCACTTTTCTTCCAACTCCACCTTCGGCCCCGTCCAAACCGGCTATTCATGCGGAGGTAGGGCGTTACCGGCTACGGCTGGCACAGACCGTCGAAGATCGCGATGCAGCGTGCCGGCTCCGCTTCAAGGTTTTCAATCTTGAACTGGGCGAAGGGCTGGAAAGCTCTTACCAGACTGGGTTGGATACTGACCAATTCGACCCATACTGCGAGCACCTGTTGGTGGAGGACAAGCAAACGGGGCGCGTCGTGGGCACTTATCGAATGCAGTCGGGAGTGACTGCTTCGCGAAACATGGGCTACTATTCCGAGCAGGAGTTTGAATTTGCCCCCTATGAGCCGCTGCGGGCGGACATTCTGGAACTGGGCCGCGCCTCCATTGATCGCGACCATCGAACTCCAGAGGTGCTGACCTTGTTATGGAGAGGCATAGCACAGTATGCTTCCAATATGGGCCTGCGTTACCTGATCGGCTGCTCGTCATTGACTTCGAAAGATCCGGTTGAGGGCTGGCAGGTTTATCGCCAGCTTGAACACTATCGGGTTTCTCCGGAGTTCGAGACCGTGCCGACCGCTTCTTACGCGTGTCCCAGCGAGCAAGAGGGCGCACCCGCACAGCCGTCGCCCAACCAGCAAGACTCATCGAAACGGACCAGCGCCGTCACTCAGGCGAGTGTTCCCAAGTTGCTGAAAACCTACATGGCCATCGGTGCGCGTGTCTGCTGCCCACCGGCCTGGGATAGGGAGTTTGGCACCATCGATTTCCTTACGCTGCTCGATCTGAAGTTGCTTTCGCCCTCGGCGCGCAACCGCTTTCTTACTCCTCTCACTACATGAGTTTTCGCGTACTCCGGCGCGCTGTGGCGCTGGCATGGTCTTTGGCCCTCTGCATTGTCCGCTATTGGTTGCTTCGCATGCGCGGTCCGGTCACGCTGGAGCGTCGCGCACTGTGGGTCCAACAGTCCGCCCGCGGGATTCTGACGAATTTGGGAGTTCGGTACCGCGTCGATGGGACTCCGCCCACCCATGGGCTTGTCGTCGCTAACCACCTAAGTTATCTGGACATTCTCATTATTTCGGCAGCCATGCCTTGTTTTTTTGTGGCCAAGATGGAGATTGGCGGCTGGCCTTTCTTCGGCAAAGCAGCGCGCACCGGCGGAACGATCTTCCTGGACCGCTCAAGTCTTTCCAGCGCCATGTCCGTAGCCGACCAGATGACCGAGAGGCTCAAACTGTCCATTCCCGTGCTGCTGTTTCCTGAGGGCACCAGCACCGACGGCCACATGCTGCGTTTCCACTCCCGGCTCATCGATCCGGCAACTACAGCGGGGAAGCAGATTACCCCTGCCGCTATCCGCTACGTCTTCGAGGACGGCACTCCGGAGCGAGAGCTATGCTGGTATGGCGATGAGCAGTTTGTACCTCATCTAATGAAGGTGATGTGCGTTGCCGGCTTCTCTGCCAGAGTGCGCTTTGGCCAGCCTTGCGTGTACTCTGACCGCCGCGTTGCGGCCGACGCAACTTACGCTGAGATTGCTAATATGCGCGTGCAAGTGCCGCTGCCCTGACGCAGATATGAGGACACCAATGTGTAATCCAGCTTGCCAGCGCAAGGCATTCCGGTTCGTGGCAAGCCGCAACTTGACGCCCCAGCCTTCATTCTGAGGCAAGCCGTGACCCTGACCGGACCCACCACCGCCAAAGTGCTACGCCAACATGGCTATCGCCGGCTCACTCCCGCACAGCGATTGCGCCGGATGCACGATCACCTTGCAAAGGCCTACGGTCCCCAGCATTGGTGGCCGGCCGAAACGGCCTTTGAAGTGATCCTGGGCGCCTACCTCACCCAAAATACCGCCTGGAAAGCGGTGGAGCGCTCCCTCGACAACTTGCGTAGAGCCGGAGCCCTTACCATTGAAGGTTTGCGCTCGCTTACCTTGAAAGACCTTGAACGGCTGATCCAACCCTCCGGCTTTCACACCCGCAAGGCGCCCGCGCTGAAGGCGTTCGTTGCCCTATTGGACGAGGAGTTTGGCGGCTTACTCGAAAGCCTGGCCGACACGCCCACGGACGCGTTGCGCACCCGCCTGCTGGCCCTGCCCAGAGTTGGCCCCGAGACGGCTGATGCCATTCTGCTCTACGCGTTGAACCGTCCGGTGCCGGTTGCCGATGAGTACTTGCGCCGTATTGCCGAGCGGCATCATCTTTCGCCGTCCGCACCGGGCCGCAACCGCAGAGGCTACGAATCGCTGGCCGCCCTCACGCGAGAAGCTTTTGCTTCTGAAGCGCCTGAGAGCCTTGCGCACCTCTTCAACGAGTTTCATGCCCTCACGGTTGCAGTGGGCAAGGCGCACTGCGGAAGGACGGCTCATTGCGAGGGTTGCCCACTGAAAGCTGACCCGCATACAAGAGGCGGTCCGCCGCGATAGGATTAATTACTACCAAAATTGGAGAAAGCTACTCGATGGCACAATCAGGTTCATCCATGCAACTGACGCGGGCTGCCGACTATGCAGTTCGCGTGATGATACACATGGCCACGCTGCCTGCCCATGAGCGTGCGCTGTTGCCCGCGCTGGCCCGCGCTACGGGGGCTCCGCAGAGCTTTCTTTCCAAGGTTTTGCAAGCTTTGTGCCGCGCCGGATTCATCGTCTCCAGGCGAGGCCAGGCGGGCGGATTCGAGATTCTTTCTCCAGGCCGGAAGGCGTCCGTCCGCATGGTGGTAGAGGCCATTGAAGGCCCTATCGCTCTGAATATTTGCCTGGTCTCCGGAGCCTCGTGCAGCCGAAAGGCAACCTGCCCTGCGCACCCCATTTGGTCTCAGGCGCAGGAGGCCATGCTGGGTGTGCTGAACACGGCGACAGTAGCCGATCTTGCCATTCAGCCAGCTGCTCTGCACACGCGGATATCAGGTGCCAGGCAAAAGATTGCCTGAAAATCTGTCCACAAACCGGGCGCTACAGAGTTTTCGCAGATTGCCGAGGATTTCTCTGTTTGGATGCACATTGATGAGTGGCAGAGCTATGAGCCGCAGCTGAGCAATTGCCGCGTGTGACCGTAACTCCTTATGCTGGAAGATTTTGCGCGTAAGTCGTTTGTTGAGACGATTTTACGGCGGACATCATGGTCTAACTCTAACAAACAAAGGATTTTACGCCCAAGATATAGGTGGGGGTGTACCCCGGAACCCGTGCACTCTTGTGTGCATACCAATCGGCACTGCGGAAGACGTCCCCTCGCAAAGTCGCCAGCGCATGGACATATTCTGAGAACATTTAAAGTGGGCTCAGCCCAGCAGCTTTTTAGCCACCTTGATGTACAACTCAACAGCCTCCAGCAGCTCCTTCTTCGCCAGCTTCTCAAAAGGTGTATGGGCTACATGAATTGAGCCGGGGCCAAGCAGTAATGGCTCGCCCCAATTCGAGAGCTTAGGAATGTCGGTTGTGAACTTGGCGATCATGGTGGGTACGCCTTCGACTGAGCGCAGACGAACGAAGGGAATCTCCAGGGTGAAGTCCACCTCAGCCAGTCCCGCAGCGGCTTCCAGCAGGGCAGCGCGCACTGGCGCGGAGTCACCCACCAGGCGAACCAGCACCTGGGCTTCGGCTTTGTCAGCAATAACGTTAGGCGCGTAGCCGCCCTGGATCTGGCCGATGTTGAGCGAGCTGGAGCCTACGTCTTCAGTGAATGGCAGGCTGAGGTCCAAAAACCTTCCCAGCACTGTGATCAGTTTGTGGACGGCGCTCTCGCCGAGTTCCGGATAAGCCGAGTGAGCCATCTTGCCGGTGCACCTGATGACCGCTCGCAGAGTGCCTTTGGAGGCCAAAGCGAGGCAGTTGTCGGTAGGCTCGCCGTTGACAAGGAAGCGGCTTGCCTTGGGCGACAAGTTGGCGGCGATGGCGCCGGCCGAGTCGCGCTCTTCGCCGCTGACAAACAGCAGCCCGATCCGAAACCCCTCAGCACGCAGCGCCTCAGCTGCGGCAACCTGAGCGGCGAGAATGCCCTTGGCGTCGCAGACTCCGCGGCCATACAGGAATTCATCGTCTTCTGTGAACGGGATGTAAGGGGGAACAGTGTCGATGTGAGTGGAGAAGACCAGATCGGGCGTCTGGCCGGCTACGCCCGCATAGACATTCCAGCGGGGGCTGGCGGCCGCGCTTTCCGACGGCTGCACAACTGGCGTCTTTTCTACCTCCCATCCGCGCCGGGAAAGAAAATCTGCCAGAAAATCGCCCAGCTGACCTTCATGGTAGGTCGTGGACTCTATTTCGCACAGTTGGCGAGTCAATCGGATAGGGTCAATAGATTCGACGGGAGACGCAGCGCGCGGGCGATCGGTCATAGTGCTGCCAGAATACCGTACAGGGTCTTCTACATTCTCATAAATGCCGGTTTACCCTCTTCGGAGCCCTGGACGATCAGCGTAGCCTGTACTCTTTGGAGGAGTTGCTCTAAATGGGACGGATAGGCCCTGAGCGCGTAGAATGGTATGTGGTATGACCACGTCAATAGTCCCCACCCAACCTAGATCCAGCCCTGCGCCAGCAACTCTGCGCAGTGTAGACTTGCGCGGTCCAGCTGGACGGCTTGAGGCTCTGGTGAACGAAGGCGCGCCCGATGCGGCGTTTGCTGCGGTGGTGTGTCATCCGCACCCACTGGGCGGCGGTACCATGAATAATAAGGTGGTTTACCACGCCATGAAGGTCCTTAACGACCCGGCGTGGGGACTGGGCTGGCCGGTTTTGCGCTTCAACTTTCGCGGTACGGGCTTAAGCCAGGGAGAGCACGACGGCAAGGCCGAGGCGGGTGATGTGCTCTCGGCGCTCGATTGGCTTGAAAACGAATATCATCGCCCGGTGGTGCTGGTCGGTTTCAGCTTTGGTGCGATGATGGCGCTCAGCGCCTGTTGTTCGCCTTCCCGGAGTCCCGAAACAGTGCGCGCGCTGGCCCTTCTGGGCCTGCCCAATCAAGCGGACGGCACTGAATACCATTATCCCCATCTCCAAAGTTGCGCGATTCCCAAACTCTTCCTCAGCGGAGCGAGTGACCAGTACGCGCCAGCGGAGCAACTGGTGCAAATAGCCGCCTGTGCCGCCGAACCCAAACAGCTAGTGCTTCTTCCCCACGCCGATCACTTTTTTACAGGTCAACTCGAGCCGATGCAGTTGTCGCTCTCCGGTTGGCTCAAGGAGCAATTGCAATGACCTTGGCCACTGACTCCTCTCTTGATTCTTTGCATGCTACGGCCAATGAAATCTTCACCGGCGCCATCGAGGCTTGCAACATCGGCACAGCCTTTGACCGCCGCATTCGCTTTGAGGGCAAGACGCTGCAGCGTCTGATTCCTGACGGCAGCGGACCGGCCTCCATCAATCTCTCTGACTACAAGAAGATTCTCGTTATCGCGATAGGCAAAGTCGCTGGCCCCATGCTGGATACGCTCCTTGACCGCATGCCCCGGCGCAAGGGCTTGCGCGGCATCCTCTGCTCTAACCAGCTTCCCAAGAGGCGCAACTGGCGCTTTCGCTACTTCGAGGGTGGACATCCAATTCCAAACGAGGAGTCGTTTGCAGCGGCCAGGGCCGCACTGGTCATGCTCAGGAAGGCAAAGAAAGACACGCTTGTCTTTTTTCTGATTTCCGGTGGAGGTTCGGCGATGTTCGACCTGCCGCTGGACCCGCAGATCTCACTGGACGACACGATCGCCTTCCATCAGCTCCTACTGGCTTCGGGCGCCCCAATCGGCGAAATGAACACCTTGCGCAAGCACTTTTCCGCGGTCAAGGGAGGGCGGCTTGCCATTGCCGCACCGGAGGCGACCAAGGTCAATCTGCTTTTGCCCGACGTGCCGCTCCGTTCGCTCGACGCGCTCTCTTCCGGCCCCACTTCACCTGACCACTCCACAGTGGCCGACGTACGCAACCTTTTGGAAAAGTACGATCTGAAGCCAAAGCTGCCGCCTTCGATACGAGCGTTCTTTGAGCGTGAAGACCTGCCCGAGTCGCCCGGCAACAAGGGCTGGCGTCCACCCTTTTTTCCCAAGCTTTCCAAGCCCGAAGCCCTGCCTGCACGCCGTGTCACCGCGGCAGCTGTAATGAGCGGCGAAGAAGATGCCTTCAGCAAGTCGGTCTTTGAGCTCCTGTTAAGCAGCCACGATCTGGCGGAGAATGCCCGTGCGCTGGCGCAGAAGGCCGGCTATCACGTGGTGGTAGACAACAGTTGCGACGATTGGGACTACGCCGATGCCGCCCGCTATCTGCTGGGGCGCTTCCACGCGCTGCGCGCCGTCCATCCGCGGCTGTGCCTGATCTCTGTCGGCGAGGTGACGGTCAAGCTGGACCGCACCCCCGGCGCCGGAGGCCGCAACCAGCAATTTGTGATGGAGTGCGCTCTTGAATTGGAACTCCATCCGGGCGAGCGGCTCACAGTGCTCAGCGCCGGCTCCGATGGCATTGACGGCAACACGCGATCAGCCGGGGCTGTCGCCGATCCCACCACCGTGACCCGCGCCCATACCTTCGGTTTCCATTTGAAATCATCGCTGGCCGCATTCGATGCATGTCCAATGTTCACAGCGCTGGGCGATGCAGTGGTCACCGGTCCCACAGGCCACAACCTGCGCGATCTGAGGCTGTTGCTGGCCGACAACGCATAACGCTCATTCCCGCGCGACTTAATAGAGAGTCTGATGTGCGATTCCTATCGATCTCCGGCATCGCTGTCCGTGATCTTTCTCCATGTGCCCGCAGGCTGCGCAGGTTCCGCGGCGGAAAAATTGATTCTGGTGCGTGGCAAGACAACCAGATCGACGCGGCGGTTTTCTGCGCGGCCGGCGGCGGTGGAGTTCCCGGCAACGGGGTGGAATTCGGCATAACCCGCGGCCGAAATATGCTCCGGTGAGATGGCCTTCAAATCGATAAAGAAGCGGGCGATGCGCGTGGCCCGGGCCGAGGAGAGTTCCCAGTTAGAGTCGAATTCCGCAGTGTGGATAGGAATGTTGTCGGTGTGCCCCTCGATGCGCAGATCATACGGCGTATGGCCGAGTGATGAGGCAATCTGACGCAGAGCGGGGAGCGACTCAGGCTTGGGAGTGGCCGAACCGGAACTGAAGAAACCAGCCTCGCGCAGGCTGATTACCAGTCCGTCTCGTCCCATCTGGATAGAGATCGTGTGCGTCGAGAGCTGGTTCGAAAGCTTCTGCTCCAGTTCGCGGCGAATGTGCTCCAGGTCATATTTGACCTTGGCCGGCGACAGTACATCTTCGCCCATAACGATGTTCATGGGTGGGCCCATCTGCGCGGGAGCGGCGCCTTCGGCTGGCTTGGATGCGGCATCGTGAAAGACGCCCAGGGAACTGAATCCCGAGTCGATGGCCGCGGACACCTGCATCTGCTTTTTTTGATCGGCCTTGGCGAAGGCGTACATCACCACGAAGAAAGCGAACAGCAGGGTAATGAAGTCGGCATAGGAGACCATCCAGCGATCCCGGCTAATGTTGCTCTTGCGCCGCTCTTTTGTCATGCCGCGCGCTCCTTTTGTATCTGTTGGGGATCGTTCATGAAGCCGGCCAATTTGACTTCGAGCATGCGCGGATTCATGCCCTCGAGAATGGAGATTACGCCTTCCAACATCATTTCGCGGCGCTGATGCTCATCGTGAATCCGCATACGCATTTTGCCGGCCAACGGCAAGAAGAAGAGATTGGCGATGCCCACGCCGTAAATAGTGGCCACGAAGGCTACAGCGATGCCTTTGCCAACCTCCTGAATATTTTCGAGATTCTTCATCACCTGGATAAGCCCCAGCACCGCGCCCAGAATGCCGATGGTGGGCGAAAATCCTCCCGCAGACTCGAAGACCGCTGGAAGCCGTTCTTCGTTATCCGCTGTACAGTCGAGGCTTACGCGCATAATCTTGCGAAGTTCGTTTGGCTCGGTGCCATCGACGGCGAGCATTAAGGCCTGCTTGAGAAAAGGGTCGCGAATGGTTTCAAGATCGCTGTCCAGCGAGACGACGCCGTTACGGCGGGCCTTATTGGCGAAGGCAACGAGTAGGTGTCGCAGTTGGTCGCTGTGTTTGCGAGGAGCGGAAAAGACGTGGGCCAAGCTGTTGAATGCGGCCAGCACCGTGGGAAGAGGGAACTGAAGCAGCACCGCGCCGATCGTGCCGCCAAAGACAATCAGCGCCGCGGTCGGCTGAACAATCTGGCTCAGGTTGCCGCCTTCGATAAGCAATCCGGCCACAATGCCGACGATCGCCAGTAAGACTCCGCCGATGCTGCCTTTATCCATGAAATGATCCTCGAAAAATCTTGCGCGGAGAACGCTTCGGTGGCTTAGAGCGGCTTACGTCCGGGCGGCGCAGATGCAGGTTTGGGCTGGCCGGAAACATCCAGGCTGGTTAATGAGACCGCGCGTTGCAGTTCGCCATAGGATGGCAGCCGCCTGGCGACCGAGGCCAGCAGTCGCGCGCGGTAGGCAAGCACGCGTTCCACCACCTCGGCCGTGTCCTCGCGCACAATCAGCTTCTCTCCATTGATCAAGGTCAGCATGGTGTCGGGAGACGCCTCGGCGGTCTTTATCAAATCGCTGTTCAGCACCATCGGTGCGCCATTAAGCCGCGTAAGTTCGATCATCGCGCCAAACTCCTTTGTGGTAGTAATCGGCGAACAGAAGGAAAGGATAAGTAATTTGCAAAGATGAAGAGATAGTGTCCGGGGCGGGACACAAAAACGGGCATGATAAAGTCCCTTTCTCCCGCGCCGAAGAAGGGGCCAGATGCGGCGGTAACCACGCAGGAAGCAGCGACCCAGGGTTGGTAAAGAAATATGGGCGCGCATCCGGGGAGGACCGCAAATCCACGCATCCCAAAGGAGAATCCCATGTCCCTGGGTATCTTGAATAACCTCTCCGCCGTTTACGCGGAAAACAACCTGAACAATACCAACAACAGCCTGTCAAAAACTCTCCAGCAGCTGTCTTCGGGTTCGAAGATTAACTCCGGTTCGGACGACGCGGCGGGTCTTTCCCTGGTCGACGGCCTGGATGCCAACCAGACGGCTCTGACCCAGTCGGGGACCAACGCAACTGAGGGCGTGGGCCTGCTTCAAGTGGCCGATGGCGCTCTATCGCAAGTGACGAGCCTGCTCAACCGTGCCGTGACGCTGGCCACCGAGGTCTCGAACGGCACCCTCACCACCTCGCAGGACACGGCCGCCAACGAGGAGTACAAGTCGATCCTGGACGAAATCTCGAACATCGGCTCCACCACCACCTACAACCAGCAGACGGTCTTCGGTGGCAACTTCAAGATCTACACCGGCGATTCCACGACGACAGGCGCGTCAATCGATAAGCTCTCGATCAGCGGCCTGAACGCGACCACGACCGGAGATACCGTTGGCGATGCGAGCGGCACAATGTCCTACGCCGCCGGATCCGCGGCGGGCGTATCGGAAACCTACACCTTCGGTACCGGAGCCTCGGAGAGCGACGTGGCCAGCGCTGTTCCCACCGCGATCAGCTACACGCCAAGTTCCGGTGGCGCTGCGCAGTCGTATTCGCTCACCGGCCTCACCGGCGGCACAAGCAAAATCAGCGATGTCATCACGGCGATTAACCAGGGGACGAGCACCACGGGCGTTCAGGCCTCATGGAACAGCACCACAGAGTCGCTGGTTCTTACCGGAACCGGTGTTACAGCCACTTCGCTGACCGGTACCATCACAGACGCCTCTGGCACGACTCAATCGCCCACAGGCTCGGCAGGAACGGTCCTCGCAAGTACAGCAACGATCAGCTACACGGCCTCGGCAGGCATAGACCTGTCGGCCACGAAGTTAGACAACGCCACAGACGCACAAACCGCGCTGACCGACCTGAATACAGCCATTACCGATGTGGCGGCGCAGGACGGCTACATCGGCGCACAGATCAACACTTTGAACTCCATCAGCAGCGTGATGAGCACGCAGCAGGAGAACATCGAGTCAGCACAAAACGCGGTGCAGGCCACCGACTATGCGACGGCGACCTCCAACATGTCTAAGTACGAAATTCTGAGCCAGACCGGCATCTCGGCGCTGGCGCAGGCAAACAGCGTCCAGCAGGAAGTGACCAAGTTGCTGCAATAACCGGGGTCCCCTGCGACAGGTCTTTGTCGAAGGGGTGGAAATAACCCCGCGTTCCCAGTGACAGGATTTCGCCGTTGGGGTGAAATAACAACTGCCGTAAGGCCAATAACCATGAAGGGCGTCCGCGAGGGCGCCCTTCGTGCACAAGGAGGCGGACTAGCAAAGAGGTGCGCGAGTTGCGATCGGGGCGGCTAATGGCGGACGCGGTCAAAGCCGATGAACTGGTTGACCTGCGTGGATTCTTGCAGTGTGTTGGTCTGAGCAACGAGAAGCGAAGTTTATGAGTCTTTTCCCATCAGGCCTGTTCAAGGGTGGTTCTTGGGCTGCTCGGGATCAACTCGGAGGTTGCGATGGGCACAGTAGGGCTGAGTTTTGGGTCACCGACCAGCGGGGCCGGCTTTGATGTGAGTTCGACGGTCTCTTCTATCGTGGCCAATCTTCAGAATGTCGAAACGCCGTGGAAAACCCAGTTGACCAAGCTGGAGAGCCAGGACACGGCGATCTCCAGCCTGGGAACACTGTTCTCGAATCTCTCCAACGACATGAGCTCGCTGACGGATGCGGAAGGCATTTTAGCTGAAAAGACCGGTTCCAGTTCCGACACCAATGTGCTGGAAATCACCGCGGCCTCGGCTTCAGCAACGGCAGGAACGCACACGGTGGAAGTGACGAGTCTGGCGCAAACATCAAGCGGGTATCTGGCCGAGATTACAAAGTCCACCGATACGCTCTCCGGCTCCATCACGCTTCAAGTTGGCAGCGGCACGGCGCAGAAAATCAGCGTGCCGACGACGTCGGGAGACAACACCCTCGCGGGGCTGGCAAGTGCAATCAATTCCTCTGGAGTGGGCATTACCGCAAGTGTGCTCACCGATTCCTCGGGTTCGCGGTTGAGCCTCGTTTCGGGCACCTCTGGCGCTAACGGAGACATCACCGTCAGCGCGAATTCGATCGCCGACACCACCACTTCGAGCGGCACGCTGGCTTATACCCCCACTGTTACTGGCGCCGATGCTCAACTGACCGTGGATGGCGTGTCTTTGACCAGCGCATCGAACACGGTAACCAATCTCATTCCCGGCATAACTCTCCAGTTGCTTGCGCCGAGCCCGAGCGAAACCACCAGCACTGGCACAAGTCTGCAGCAAATACAGGTTGTAATAGCCAACGACAACACCGATGTCGAAAGCACCGTTAACCAATTTGTCACCGACTACAACTCGCTGGTCAGTGCCATGAACACCCAGGAGGGGAACGACAGTTCGGGCAATCCCGAGCCGCTCTTCGGCTCTCCTACGCTCTCGTTATTGCAACAGCAACTGCTGGGCAGCCTGAATACGGAAAATCCGAACGGGTATCTGGACGCGATCACCAACGCGAGCGACACACTCTCCGGATCGATCAATATTTCGCTGGCCGGCGGTCTGCCTTTGAGTTACTCAGGTACGGCGGGCGTCGACGCAACTGCGGACGCCGGTGCACAAACCTCGACCGGAACCCTGAATCCGATCGTCAACACCAGCGACACACTCTCCGGCTCGATCTCGATCCAGGTGGGCAGCGGTACGGCGCAGACCGTGACGCTCGATAGCTCAGACAATACACTTACAGGACTGATGAACGCCATCAACAACACAACAGGCATTGGGGTTACAGCGTCCATCATAACCAACAGCGACGGGTCGTCAAGCCTCTCGCTCTTGTCCGGGACTTCGGGGAGCGATGGGACCCTGACCGTAACCTCAAGCATCGCGGACACCAGTGCGCAGACCATCAATGTCCCGACATCGTCCGGGGACAACACTCTTTCAGGTTTGGCCAGTGCGATTAACTCTGCCCACGCCGGAGTCACGGCCAACGTGGTGACCAACAGCAGCGGGTCGCAACTTGTGCTGGTATCGGATCTCTCTGGCTCGGCGGGAGCGTTGACCGTCGGCTCCTCGATTACCGACAAAACGACGAGTACTGCCCTCAACTACTCAAGTGGCGGGTCGGACATCAACAGCCTGACCAGCCTGGGCATCAGCGTGGGCAACGACGGTTCACTCACCTTTGACGCCAGCTCGCTTGATTCCGTGCTGAATACGGATTTCAGCAGCGTGGTGGGCTTCTTCCAGAATGCGAACAGTTGGGGACAAAATTTCTCCAGCATGCTGACGAACGCCGGTACAAATTCGTCAACGGGTGTTCTGGCTCTTGCTTCGAATTCTAATAGCAACATCGAATCCACTCTGAACGCAAATATATCCAGAGAGCAAAGCCTGATTTCCATACAACAGGTGAGTCTGACAGCTGAACTGAACAGCGCCAACGAGATCATGCAGGAGCTGCCTACGCAGTTGCAAGGCGTCAACGAGCTCTACTCGGCGATCAGCGGATATAACCAAGGTTCGAACGGCTAAGGAGCTTGATTTTCATGGGAAGTTATCAGGAACATGCACTGGACGGCGCTTCGGCAGTCGATCTGATTGTGGCGCTTTATGACGGAATCATCCGCTTTCTTTACTCAGCGAGTGCTGCCGTGGATCGTGGTGACGCGCAAGCCCGCCGGACAGCCGTCAAGCGGGCGTTGGACATAATCATCCACTTGCAGGCTCGGTTGCGCATGGATGTGGGCGGCAAGCCCGCCGAGGCGCTCAGCGAGTTCTACGCATCGATCTTTGCGCAAATCCTCCAAGCATCGCAATCGGCGTCGAGGCAGAAGTTCGAGCATGCCATCGAGTGTGTGAGGAACGTGCGCGACGCATGGCGCATAGTAGCCAGTGATCCTGAAGTCAATCCAGCGCCTATCCAGGTGTCCGCAATATCATCCCGGCTCCGGCAAGAGGGCTCTGATAGCGGCGATTTCGGCGAAGTCGCCTCCGCCGGTTCCAGATGGAACGCGTGAGGAATAGGGAATAGGGGGCAGGGAATAGACGCGGTTGTGATCGGCGATGATGCAGGTGTTGCGGGTCTCCCACTCATTCCGCAGAAAGACGCGGAATGAATGGGGCACGGTGTTTCACTCCACTCCGGACAGGCGCCTACTCCCTACTCCCCATTCCCCGCATTTTTCATCCTGCGACGGTCAATTCCTCTTCCAGTTGCTGTTTCCGGTAGAGGCCGGCATAGTAGCCATCGAGAGCGAGCAACTCGTCATGCCGCCCCAACTCAACGATCCTGCCGCGGTCGAGCACGGCAATCTGATCGGCATTGCGCACGGTGGAGACGCGATGAGAGATCAGGATAGTAGTTGCGCTTTCAGTGTAGCGATTCAGCCCGTTCAGAATGCGCTCTTCTGTATATGTATCCACGCTCGATAACGCGTCGTCGAGAATAAGGATGGGCGGTCGGCGCAGTAATGCCCTGGCGATGGCCGCTCTTTGTTTTTGTCCGCCGGAGAGCGTGACGCCGCGCTCGCCAACCATGGTTTCAAATCCCTGCGGAAACTCTTCGAACTCCTTACGAATGTGCGCCGTCTCGGCCGCCTCGAGCAGTTCTTCCGCGCTTGCGCGAGGCGCGCCAAATGCAAGGTTTTCTCTTATCGTCGCGCTAAAAAGAAAAGTCTCCTGTGGCACCATGCCGATATTGCGTCTCAGCACAGCCAGCGGATAGTCTCGTACTCCGCGGCCGTCGATCAAAAGCGAACCTTCAGGCGCTTCATACAACCTGGTGATGAGGTTAACCAGCGTGGATTTGCCGGAACCGGTGGGCCCTACGATGGCCAGGCTGGAGCCCGCGGGAATCTTAAGCGAAATGCCTCGCAGCACCCCCAAATCGTTGAGTGTTTCGCCGTAGCTAAAATTCAAATTACGAAATTCAATTTCGCCTTGGAGCACTGCGCCGGGTTCAATTGTGGGGTCTGCGCTGCGGTCGTCGATTACCGGTTCAGCGCGCAGCAACTCGTCGATACGCTTCACAGAAGCGGTGCCGCGCTGGAAGATGTTCACCACCCATCCCACGGCGATGATAGGCCAGGTGAGCAGGACCATGTAAGTGTTGAAGGCAACGAATTGCCCGACGCTGATGCGATGTGCAATTACCAGATGACCGCCGGCCAGCAGAGTAATAATCATGGCGACGCCTAGAATAAATTCGAGCGTGGGCCACAGCATGCCCATAAGCTGAACCAGCTTGAGCGAGCGGGCGATGTATTCGCGGTTGAGCCGCTCGAAAAGTCCTATCTGAGATTCCTCGCGGGCGAAGGCTCGCACCAGTCGGGCGCCGGAGTAGTTTTCCTGAGTTTGTGATGAAATATCGGAGAAGCTGGCCTGGATGCGCTCGAAGCGGTCATGGATCCTGCTTCCGAAGTACTGCACCAGGACGCTGGCCAGGGGCATGGGTGCAAATGCGACCAGAGTGAGCCATGGGCTGATGTTCAGCAGGAAAACCAAGGCGAATACGGTGAAGAAGAGGGTATTTGCGCTGTACATCAGGGCCGGGCCGAGCAAATTGCGAACGGCATTCAAGTCGTTGGTCAGCCGGGCCATAATGTCGCCCGTGCGATAACGCTGATAAAAGCCCGAGTCCTGCTGCTCGAGTTTCTTGAAGAGGTCGCTGCGCAGGTCGAATTCGATCTCGCGGGAGATACCGATGAGTATCCAGCGCTGGGAATAAAGCAGGACACCCTTGACTACGGCGATAGCGATCAAAATTCCGGCAAAGAGAAGGATCCTTTGGCGGCTGATCCCGTGCCCCATCTCATCGATGGCTCTCTGGATGACCTGGGGAAAAAGCACCCAGACGGCGTTAGCCGCAATGCAGGAGAGTGTGCCCCACAAATATCCCCAGCGGTAACGGCGCATGTAAACGTAGAGGGGAGCAAGATCGCGAAACATAGTTTTATTGTACGGGGAAAAGGCGAGCTTCTTGAGGGCGGACAAGGATGAAGCGTGCAGCGTGCCTGTCCGCAGCCTTATGTTGGCGTTCTCAGCAGCAGATAGCCGCCCATCAATCCGAATATGAGATCCGAGGACCATGCCGCGAGGGCAGCCGGCAGATAGTTCACATCGCCCAAGGCGCCAAAAAGGCCATTCACCACAAAGTAGGCGAGCGCAACGCCGATGGCGACGGCGATGCCGGTCAGCGAGCCGCGACGGCCCATGGAAAGCGCAAAGGGAATGGCGAGTACTGCCATGACGATAGCGACCAGCGGGTAAGCAATCTTCTGCCAAAGCTGAACTCGCAAGCGCATTGTGTCAAATCCACTTTGGCTCAGGTCTCCGATGTAGTGGTCAAGCTGGCCGAAGTTCATCTCCTGCGCTTGCAGGCTTTCTTTCTTGAAGTAGGCTGGATCTTCGTGAATCTCAGGAAATGTGGTTTGCCGAAACTGGCGATACTCCTGAACGTTGGCGCCCGCAATGTCGCGCTGCCAGCCATTCAGAAAGCGCCACCCACCCGTCTCAGGATCCCAAACGGCGCGAGCCGCAAAAATGCGCCGCGAGAGCGCAAAGGTAGAGGGGTTGAATTCAAAGAGCGAGAGATTGGCGAACTCGTTACGTTCAGGATCGAAAAACTGGTAGTAAAAAATGCGGTCCGGCTCGCCGGGATGCGGCTGGCCGAATATCCAGTTTTGTTCAGGGCGAAGGACGGTTTGCGCCGGTTTGCCTTTGATGATGTTGCGCAGAGCCTCTTGCCTGCGGTTGGCTTGAGGTAGATAGTACTGATCGAAAAGGAAGAGGCTGACCGACAGAATGGCGGCAATGGAGACGATGGGAATCACCAGCCGGTAAAGACTGACGCCGCAGGCCTTCATGGCGATGATTTCGGAATTGCGGTTAAGCACGCCGAAGGTGACCAGCACGGCAATCAGCACGGCCAGCGGGGTGATCTGGTAAAGCATGCTGGGGGTGAGGTTGATCAGGTACTCGCTGACCGTGTACCAGCCAATATCGTGGCTGAGAATGTCTTTCAGCAGATCGAAAACCGTGAAGACAAGGATGAGCGTGACAAAGCCGGCAAGCACCAGGACAAAGATAACAAGAAACTCGCGCACCACATACTTGTCCAGAATGCGCGGAAAAACATTGCGGGCCTTGATCCGCCGGGGACGCGACTGAAATCTGCTCAGCAAGGCGGTCAGCGAGATACCAATGGCCTTGCGCGGAACAGCCGGCGG
The DNA here is from genome assembly GCA_049520075.1 of Occallatibacter sp. Lineage (GTDB taxonomy): Bacteria > Acidobacteriota > Terriglobia > Terriglobales > Acidobacteriaceae > Telmatobacter. Next base: position 25,386 of record JBEKQD010000059.1, read on the forward strand.
GGGCGTTTGGAAGCGCGATGCCCACGTAGAGATCGCATTCAGAACGTGGCCTCCCGAGGCCATCTGCCACAGCAGAAAAATGCCGCCGGCGGCGAACAGGATATTGGCCATCCATACCGCGAAAAATGCGGAAATCCAGTCTTGCCTGCCCAGGGCAATGCCAATAAGAGAAAGCGAGTAATACACGACCACCAACGCAAGGGTAGCCACCCATGCCGTACTCTTGCCGCCGCGCCGCGATGTCACGCCAAGGGGAACGGCGACCAGCATCAGCACCAGGCAAGCCGCCGGATATGCGAATCGCTTGTGCAACTCGATCTGGAACCGTTTGCCATCCGGACCAGAGGTATGCTCCTGCAGTTCGCCCATAGGCAGAGCGTAGATGGCTGTGTCCATGCGCCCCAGGTGCGCCTCGTTCTGTTGGCCGGCAGCCAGTGGCAAATCGGTAAAGTCAAACATGGAGATGTTGTATTGTTCCGGCTGGCCAGCCACCGTCTCGTGGCGCGCTCCGTTTCGCAGCCGCATTAGCAGTTCCTGGCCGGAATCGCTAGCCACTGTAGCAGTTGCGGCAGTGGTGACAAGCGGCGTGGTGGGATCAGTTGTGTCCGCCATGAAAACCTGACGCCAGTTGGCCGCGCCGGCTCCCGCGCGCACGTCCTGCACGTAGAGAACAAAATTGTGAAAATCCTCGTCGAAGACGCGCGGCTGAATCTCGTAGGAGGCCTGCATGGCCAGCGCCTTGTCCATCGTCAAAATGGCCTGATTGGCGCGCGGGGCCAGATAGAGCGAATTTGCCAGTCCCAGAAGCGTGCCGGCAATGGCCACAATGGAGGCCACACGCACAAAATAGCCGATGCCCAGCCCGGAGGCGCGCATGGCGATGATTTCACTGTCGGCGGCCAGGCGGCTCAGCCCCAGCAGCACCCCCACCAATACCGCCATGGGGATGGTAATCATGAAAAAGTTGGGCATCATGAACAGAATGACTTCCACAACACTGACGAGCGTGGAACTGTTGTGGACCACCATCTCCAGGATGCGCGGCAGCTCCTTCATGAAGAGAATGAAGGTGAAAATCACGCCTCCGATAAGGGCGTGGGAGAGAATTTCACCGGAAATGTATCGGTTCAAGATGCGCACAGTTAGGCTCTAAGGTTAGTTTATCGTGGCTGAGTGAGACGTGTGTCTGAAGGCTGCCAGCTTCGCAGGCGCAGACTGTTGGCCAGCACGCTGACGGAGCTGAATGCCATGGCGGCCGCCGCCAGCCACGGGCTGAGAAGAATGTGAAAACCGGGATAAAGTGCGCCCGCAGCCAGTGGAATGCCGAGCAAATTGTAGCCCACGGCCCAGATCAGGTTTTGATGCATCACTCGAAGGGTAGAGCGGGCAAGATCAAGCGCTGCTGGAATGGCCGAAGGCCGCGCGCGCAGCAGCAATACATCGCCGGCCTCCTGCGCTAAGTCGGCGCCCGTGCCCATGGCAATTCCAGCGTCGGCCTGGGCCAGCGCGGCAGCGTCGTTGATGCCGTCGCCCACCATGGCCACGTGCAGTCCGCTTTTTTGCAGGGCGCGAATGCGTGCCAGCTTTCCTGCCGGGTTGAGGTCGGCTTCCACCTCGGTGATTCCTGCCTCTTTCGCGATGGGCGCGGCAGCGGCGGCTGAGTCGCCGGTCAGCATCAGCACGCGCAGGCCAGCGCGCCGCAGTGCGGCCACTGCCTCGGCGGCATCGCCCCGTAGTGCATCGCGAGCATCGAAGGAACCCGCCGCTACTCCGTCCAGCGCCATCCAGAGCCTCGTCACACCCGGCTCCGGCGGCGCAATTCCAGCAGGCAGCGGGACAGAAAACTCTTTGAAGAGTGTCTCGTTGCCCAAAAGGCATTCGTGGCCTTCGACTTTGGCAGTTAGTCCGCGACCGGGCAGAACCTGCACATCCTCAGCTGGCTGCCAGACGAGTCCGCGAGACCGAGCGGCATCCACGACAGCGTGGGCCAACGGATGATTCGAACGCTCTTCCGCTGCAGCAGCCACGCGCAGCAAATCGCTCTCGGTATTGTTCGCAAGCGAATGAACTGCCTCCAAAACCGGACGGCCTACTGTCAGCGTTCCGGTCTTGTCCATCACAACCACATCCGACGGTGCCAAACGGGCAAGCCGTTCCAACGCCTCGCCGCCCTTGAAAAGGACGCCCAGTTGAGCGCCGCGTCCCACAGCCACAGTGAGTGCTGCGGGCACAGCCAAGCCCATGGCGCATGGGCAGGCGATTACCAGCACGGCAACGGTCGAGGCCAGCGCCATCTGAAGCGAGTGCGAAGCGATCAGCCAGACCGTAAAAGTAAGCGCGGCCAAGACCAGCACGATGGGAACAAAAATTTGACTGGCGCGGTCGGCCAGCCGCTCCATGGGCGCTCGCGAACCCTGCGCCTGCCCGACCATGCGCGTGATTTGCGCCAGCATGGTGGCTTCGCCCAACGATTCAGCATGGCAAACCACCGCTCCTTCGTAATTGAGCGACCCAGCCAGCACGCGTCCGCCGGGCTGGCGGTCCAGCGGAGTAGACTCGCCCGTCAGCATGGACTCGTCCACCGTGGTGCGGCCTTCAAGAATCGTAGCGTCGACTGGGAACCGTTCACCCGGCAAAACTAAAACGCTGTCGCCGAGTTGAATCTCTTCAAGCGGGACAATAGCCTGCACATCATCCACAACGCGGCGGGCGGTCGCGGGCCTCAGCCGCGAGAGTGAGTCGAGCGCGGCCAGGGCGCGGCGTTTGGCTCGGCCTTCCAACGCTTTGCCCAACAGCAGAAATCCAAGAATCAGCAGAACCGCATCAAAGTAGACTTCCCGTCCTGTTGCTGGCCAGATCGCGGCATAAGCGGAATAGACGAAGGCAACGCCCGTTCCCAGGCTCACCAGCGTGCTCATATTTGTTGTCCCGTGGCGCAGGCCACGCAGGGCGCTCAAGTAGATTCCGCGTCCTGCCCAGACCAGCAACACCGCCGTCAGAATCAGCAGAAACCAGCGCAGTAGATCAGGCGGCAGCGCATAGAGCCACGGCAGCAAGCGCATCAGAAGGTGGTCCAGTGCGCCCATCTGCGTTCCCAGTGGCATGGCCAGCAGCATGGCCGCAGCGCCGGCGATGAGCGTCGCCAAGGCCTTGTGCTCAGCTCCTGCTGCCAGCGCATCGGATGAGGCGTCGGCAGAAGAAGCATCAGACCGGGGAAGCACCGCATCGTAGCCTGATGCGCGAACAGCTTCGATAAGCGCCTCAGGCGTGGCAACCAGCGGATCGTAAATCACCTGGGCGCGATTTGCAATCAGGTCAACGTGTGCGGATTCGACTCCTGGCGCAGAGCGCAGAGCCTCTTCCACATGATGCTGGCAAGAGGCGCAGGTCATTCCCAGAACGGGCAGCGTGATGGATTCTGTCACCGGCGCGGGCATTGGTTGCATCAGGCTTCAAGCCGCGCGGCGAAGCCGGCTTTGGCCAGCGCAGCAATAGCAAGATCGACAGGCACAGGTTCCTGGCTGGAAGTGAGCCGCGCCGCTCCTACTCGGACTTCTTTGATTCCTACCCCTTCGACCGATTTCAGGGCCTCAGTGGCGCGTCCAACGCAGGAGCCGCAGTGCATTCCATCGATTTGCAGCTTGAATTCAGGCATTGTTTTCCCCGGTTCGTTTGATGATACGCCGCGTGAAAAAGACGCGTTATCGTAGGATGAGATTGATATTTGGAGGAAGATGCTGCGAGAGTTTCCATCGGCCCCGCTTTTGGGCGTGGGCGCAGTGATTGTGGAGGCAGGCCGCGTGCTGCTGGTTCGGCGCGGGACTGAGCCGCTCAAAGGCCATTGGTCGCTGCCCGGTGGACTGGTTGAACTGGGGGAAGGGCTGCTCAATGCGGTTATTCGCGAGGTGAGCGAAGAGACGGGCCTCGTGGTTGAGCCGGTGGAGCTTATTGAACTACTCGACCGCGTTCATCGCGAGGCAGATCGCATTCGCTACCACTATGTGATTGCCGATTATCTTTGCCGCGTTAAGGGCGGCAAGCTGCTGGCTGCCTCCGATGCTGACGCAGTGCGGTGGGTGGAGCGGGCGGAATGGAATTCGCACAGTGCTCTTCAGCTTGATCCGATCACCGTGCGAGTCATGGAGGCTGGTTGGCAGAGAGCGCAAACGTTGGGAAAGGAGACGCAAGAGAGGCGATGAGAGCGATCAAAAGGCTGTTATTGGTTGTGTGCGTGCTGGCGTTGGTTGCCGGAATTGGCTTTTGGGAGCGCCCCGTCAGCTACTTCAATGAAGCGATGTATCTGCGCGAGTGCCTTTCGGGCGTGGAGAACCACACGGTTCAGGTTGCAGGCTATCGCATGCACTACCTTGCGCAGGGGCCGGCAGGCGGGCCGGTGGTGGTGTTAGTGCATGGGCTGGGCAGCCGTGCCGAGGACTGGCGAGCGCTGGCGCCGTATTTCGCCAAGGCAGGTTACCGCGTTTATCTGCCCGATTTGCCCGGCTACGGGCGTAGCGAACAGCCTGCGGACTTTTCCTACTCGGTGCGCGATGAAGCCCATGTAGTGGTCGGATTTCTCGATGCGTTGGGTCTGAAGCAGGTGGACCTTGGTGGCTGGTCGATGGGCGGCTGGATTGTGCAGTTGGTCGCCAGTGAGCATCCTGAGCGGGTCAAGCGGCTGATGCTCTTCGACGCTGCAGGCATCTATAAGAAACCTGACTGGGATACGGGCTTGTTCACACCGGCGACGCCGGCACAGCTCGACCAACTGGACGCCTTGCTGATGCCCAAACCTCCCAAGGTGCCTGGCTTCATCGCTCGAGATGTTCTGCGCGTCTCAAACCAGAACGCGTGGGTGATACATCGCGCGGTTGCCACTATGCTCACCGCACAGGACACCACCGACAAACTGCTGCCGGGGATCAGGATGCCGGTGTTGATTGTGTGGGGCGGCGAGGACCGCATTACACCACTTAGCCAAGCCGAGACGATGCACCGCCTTATGCCGCAGTCCGATTTGGAGGTCTTTCCGGGTTGCGGCCATCTGGCTCCCGGCCAGTGCGCCGCCCAGGTCGGGCCCAAGGCTGTCGAGTTCGTAAAGCAGTAGGCGAAAATCGAGGCGACTGCCCGCTAACGCTTCATCACATCGGGAGTAATGGTGCCATCCCACGCGGGCGATCCCTGGGCGTGATAGTGCCCCAGCTTCGTCCAGTCGTCGCGGGTCAGTCCGTTCAAATCCCAGACCACCAGGCCGTCGCGCACCGTCATCTCGCAGAGCAGCTTCATGCGGCCATCCATGCGCGCGCCATAGCTGTCCACAAAGCCGAAGTGGCCGTTTTCCACGCGCAACACCGCGATGTCGGCGTCCGACCCCACGCTGAGCGTTCCAAGTTCCGGATGCTTGATCTCTCTCGCCGGATTCGAGGTGGAATCGCGGATAACTTCCGTGAGCGGAATGCCCATATTCAGAAACTTCGACATCACATTGAGCATGTCCTTCATCCCGTTATTCATGCTTCCAATATGCAGATCGGTGGAGATCGAGTCGGGCACCCAACCCTGCCGGACAGCCGGCACAACCTGGCGAAAGAGAAAGCTTCCGCCTCCGTGGCCCACGTCGAAAATCACGCCGCGCTTGCGAGCCTCGAAGAGGTAAGGCAACACATTCTGCTGCGCGTCCAGCATGGGCACCCAATCCAGATACATGTGCGTCGAAATATCGCCGGGGCGCATTTTGTTTAGCACCAATTGCTGGTAAGGGCGCTCCGGGCGGAATGTGCCGAAGTCCACCATCACAGGGATATTGGCCAGAGTTCCGGCCTCTTCTGCCCTATCTACCGCTACCCATTCCGGCCCCGTGTAATGAGCCGTCTTGATGCCCACAATCAGGCCGGGATATTTTTTGGCCATGGTTGCCGCGGCCTGGGAGTCCATTTCCGCAACATTCTGCTCATACGCGGGTCCGCGCATGCCCGCACCCACAATATTCAGGAATGCCAGCACGCGCGTTTTCGAGCGATCGATGATGTGTGCCTTGAAGTCTTCGAAGTTTTTCCAGCCTGAGCAGCCCGCATCGGCAACAGTGGTCACCCCTGCGCGAAAAGTGAACCCGTCCGGATAAACTGCGTTGTCGCCCGCATAAGAACCGGCTTCTCCAGTGCTGGCATACACGTGCACGTGAATGTCCACCAGGCCAGGGGTCACATATAGGCCGGAAACATCAACCGTCTTCGTGGCCAGCGACGGATCAATATGCGCGGCCACCGCGGCGATGTGGTGGTTCGCAACGGCAACGTCCATGACTGCATCGATGTGGTTAGCCGGATCGATGACACGACCGCCCGTCAACAGTAGGTCGTAGCTCTTCTGCGCCCGCATGGAAGTGCAGGCCAAAGCCATGACGGCAATTGCGAAAATAATGCGTTTCATGCCTAGATTTTCTCACCTTCGAAAGAAGATAGCCCAACATTTCATTGCGCAAAGGCACGGGCCACTCCGTTTTGCGGAATAGCCCGTTTGGTCACGCTCCCGGGATGTAATAGCAGGGGCTGCCCTATACGCCGATCACGTCGCAGAGTTCCTTGACGGCTGCGGCACTCTTCACCAGGGCTGCGTGCTCTTCTTCATCGAGTTTGACCTCGACGATCTGTTCCAGACCGGCCGCGCCCAGCTTGCATAACACGCCCATGTAGTAGCCGTTGATACCGTATTCGCCTTGGAGGTAAGCAGCACAGGGGAGAATCTTCTTCTTGTCCTTGAGAATGGCTTCGGCCATTTCCACCGCCGCAGCCGAAGGCGCGTAGTATGCGCTGCCGGTTTTGAGGTGCTTGACGATCTCACCGCCGCCGTCCCGTGTGCGTTGGACAATGGCGTCGATGCGCTCCTTGGAGAGGAGTTCAGTGATCGGAATGCTGGCGACGGTGGTGTAGCGAACGAGCGGAACCATCAAGTCGCCGTGACCGCCAAGAACCATGCAACTCATGTTCTCCACGCTCACTTTCAGTTCCTGGGCGATGAAGCTCTTGAAGCGGCCGGAATCCAGGATTCCGCCCATGCCGATGACTCGTTCGCGGTTGAAGCCCGACAATTTATAGGCGGCCTGCACCATCGCATCCAGGGGGTTGGAGACGACAATGAGAATCGACTCAGGCGAGTAGGTGACCACATTCTTGACCACATCGGTCATGATCTTGAAGTTGGTGTGCAACAAGTCGTCGCGGCTCATGCCGGGCTTGCGGGGAATACCGGCCGTGATGATCACGACATCGCTGTTGGCCGAGTCGGCGTAGTCGTTCGATCCGGTGATGTGAACGTCGGATCTTTCAATCGGGAGAGCCTGTTGCAGGTCCAGCGCCTTTCCCTGAGGCACGCCTTCGACCACGTCGATCATCACCACATCGGCCAATTCCTTGGCCATGAGCCAGTGCGCTGCAGTCGAGCCTACGTTCCCGGCGCCGATAATGCTGACCTTCTTACGCATTTGTTGCCTCCTTGGGGGTTGAGGTCCCAAACCTATTTTTCGTTACATGTTGGCGATGATGCGGGTGGCAAACTCGCCGGTGCCAACCTTCGTAGCTTCGGCAGTTTGGCGTTCAAAATCGTAGGTCACGAACTTCTGCAAAATCGTCTTCTCCAACGACGTCTCAATGAGCCTGGCCGCTTCTTTCCAGCCGATGAACTCCAGCAGCATCACACCTGAAAGAATCACCGAGCCGGGATTGATGAGATCCTTGTCGGCGTACTTTGGCGCAGTTCCGTGCGTGGCCTCAAAAACAGCGTAGCCGTCGCCGATGTTGGCGCCTGGCGCGATGCCAAGGCCACCCACCTGCGCGGCGGCAGCATCGGAGATATAGTCGCCGTTGAGGTTGGTGGTGGCCAGAACGCTGTAGTCTTCCGGGCGCAGGATAATCTGCTGAAAGATGGAGTCAGCGATGCGGTCATTGACCAGCACCTTCGATTTCCATGCGCCGTTGCCGTGGGTTTTGCCGATGGAGTCGAGCACTCCATTGACTTCTGCGTAAAGCGCGTCGCGGAAGCTCTGCGGAGCCAGATCCAGGCCCGGCTCGATGAGAGCCGCGTTCTGCTCCACTGTCAACGCCGGATTGGCGTCCTTGTTGCCCAGAATCCAGCTCTCGCGTTCTGTGACGGTCTCGGCGCGGAACTCTTGCTGCGCAACCTCGTAGCCCCACTCCCGGAATGCGCCCTCGGTGAATTTTTGAATATTTCCTTTGTGAACCAGCGTAACGGTCTTGCGGCCCGCTTCGAGGGCGGCGCGAATGGCGTAGCGTACCAGTCGCTTGCTGCCAAAGATGGAAATCGGCTTGATGCCTACGCCTGAGTCGGAGCGCACGCTTTTCTTGCCGCCTTTGAGTAAATCATTGTTGAGAAAATCAATCAGCCGCGCGGCATCCGGGCTGCCTTCCTTGAACTCGATGCCCGAGTACACATCCTCTGTGTTCTCGCGGTAGATCACGATGTCCAGCTTTTCAGGGTGCTTCACAGGACTGGGGACGCCCTGGTAATACTTCACCGGCCGCACGCAGGCGTAAAGGTCGAGCAACTGGCGCAGGGCCACGTTGAGGGAGCGAATTCCACCGCCGACCGGCGTAGTGAGCGGTCCCTTGATGGAAACTCTCAGGTCGCGCGCAGCGGCCACCGAATCGTCCGGAAGCCAGTTGCCGAATTGGCGAAAGGCCTTCTCGCCCGCGAAAATCTCAAACCAGCAAATCGCACGCTTGCCGCCGTAGGCCTTTTCCACCGCCGCATCGAAGACTCTTTGCGAAGCTTTCCAAATGTCGCGCCCAGTGCCGTCGCCCTCGATAAAGGGGAGGATTGGATTATTGGGAACTTCAAACTGTCCGTTTTTATACTCGATAGGCTTGCCGTTTTTAGGCAATTCCAGACCGTTGTAGGTTATTTGCATCGGTTTCGAAAGACCCCTCTTTCCCTAATGTTAGAACAGCAATCTACCATCCCGGATTCAGAAGTGGCAATGGCGGATGAGATAGATTCCTTTGCCTCGTAGGAACGTCAAATGAACTCTAGCGGGAGAAGCCGCAAACTGAGGGCGGTATGAATCAGCACGAACGTAAGACGAAATTGCGCAAAATGCCGCTATACCCCGCTCAAATGAGATAAACTCATGCGGGTACCCTCAGAAATTCGATGATTTTCAACCACAAGGAGGACACATAGAAATTGGGAAAAAGCATGGTCCCGAAGAAGATGTTTTTCACCAAAGGCGTAGGTAAACACAAGGAGCGTTTGACTTCTTTTGAATTGGCTCTTCGCGATGCGGGGATAGCCTCGCAGAACCTGGTGAGAGTTTCTTCCATCTTTCCGCCGCAATGCAGGGTGATAACGCGCAAGGAAGGCCTCACCTACTTGAACCACGGCGAGGTGGTTTTCGCGGTGATTGCGGAGAATTCGACACGCGAGCCGCACCGGCTCGTGGTTTCCAGCATTGGCGTAGCCATCCCCTCCGACCGCAACACATACGGCTATCTTAGTGAGCACCACAGCTTCGGCGAGACTGAGGAACAGGCCGGCGAGTATGCCGAAGAACTGGCGGCAGAGATGCTGGCCACCACCCTGGACGTGGATTTCGATCCGGATACTAGCTGGGACGAGAAGAAGGAGATTTATCGTATCTCCAACAAGATCGTTCGCACCAGCAATGTGACGCAGTCAGCCGTGGGCGACAAGCGCGGCAAGTGGACCACAACGATTGCCGCAGCTGTCCTGATTCTGGAAGAGTAGTGATTGGATCCAGCGGACCAAGGAGGCCAATGCTGTCTGTGCAGGGTTGGCCTTGCAGCGCGTTGTAGAGGAATCTCTAGAGATCGATGGCAAGCGCACGCAAATACAACGTGGGGCTCGTGCAGATGCGCATGAGCGCGGACCCGGAGGCTAATTTTGCCTCTGCGATTCGCCATATCCGCGAGGCGGCGCGGTTGGGCGCCAACATTGTCTGCCTGCCAGAACTTTTTCGCACACAGTACTTTTGTCAGCGCGAAGATCTGCGCCTCTTTGACCTAGCCGAGCAGATTCCGGGGCCATCCACGGCGCGCCTCTGCGAAGTTGCGCGCGAGGCGCAGGTTGCAGTTATCGCCTCGCTCTTTGAGCGCCGCGCGCCGGGGCTTTACCACAACACGGCCGTTACCATTGACGCCGATGGAGCCATCGCGGGCGTCTATCGCAAGATGCACATTCCCGACGACCCGCTCTATCACGAAAAATATTATTTTGCGCCGGGCGATCTGGGCTTTCAGGCTGTTGACACCGCTTTTGGCCGGGTGGGCACGCTGGTCTGCTGGGACCAGTGGTATCCGGAAGCCGCGCGCGACCGCAATAGGCTGGCATCCGGCGGAGAAGGATGAGTTTGGCGCGGCGCAATATGAGGCGTGGCGCACCATCCAGCGTGGGCACGCCATCGCCAACGGCGTTTATGTGGCTGGGGTAAATCGCGTCGGAATGGAGCATGGCGACGTTAAGGGCAACCGCGCAGCAGGTCCGGGCATCGAGTTCTGGGGCGGCAGCTTTCTCGCCGATCCCTTCGGACGCATCATCGCCAAGGCCTCCCACGACGCCGAGGAGATCTTGATTGGCGAGATTGACCTCGGTCTGATCGAAGAGACGCGCCGCAACTGGCCATTCCTGCGCGACCGCCGCATCGACGCCTACGCCCCGATCACGCAGAGGTTTGGAAAGTAGATGACGCGCATATTG
>JBEKQD010000060.1:0-28821 GCA_049520075.1 Occallatibacter sp.
AATCGCGCACGTGGATGACCTCAATTCCTTATCTTTTCTCGACTACTTGCGTGAGATAGCATTAGTGGGCGGCAGACAGATTTTTTTCGCGACCGCCAATGAAAAGCTGGCCACGCTATTTCAACGGAAATTTGATTTTCTGGGCGATGACCAGTTCCGCAGATTTGATCTCCTCCGATAGCAATCAAGGTGATAGCAAAGGGCATCGTACTCTATGCGAGCGTGTGAAACATTTGTCTAGCCATGTAGTGGCGCTCCTCAGTTAGCGGCTCCGCAATTCTAAATGCCCGGCCTCAGAGTCACCGGAAACCACTGGTACGTGTCGATGAGCTGACAGAAACTGTAGGGGACACCGATGCACTTGCGCGCCGTTGCTCTCCGGCGAAGAGTTTCGCAGACCAGCTTTTTCGCTTGCGCCTCATTCAGTAAGGCGTAGCGGATACGCCGCCCCTTGGTTCCAATGCGTCCGTAGGTAATATCGATCATCCAGTCGCCGAACAAATCCGTGCCCGCTTCGAGACGGTACGCCCGGAAACGTCCGACAGAGCGCCGGGTCACGAGATCCGCCTTTGACAGTTTATCGAGTGCCGGAGAATCTCCGCGAGCCAATTGGCATCAATGGCAAATGATATGTTGTCCTGACGCCAGAGAGCGCATCCGGATCTACGGGGGGTATATTTGGGGGTATCTAGAAACAATAACACAATATCTATATGATAATAAGACTCTTGCGCGGCGTTACGAATCCAGTCGTGCTACCATATTTATCAATGGCTTACAGCGATTCAGGCAGTTCCTTCAGCCCGAGATTCCCGATGATCCTCAGTAAGCTCTACCAGAAAATCAGGTAGCAGTTGCTCGACAGTGATTTCGCCCTCTGAATTTAAGATTCACTGCCGATTGCGCTGGAACCTGGCAGCTAATCTCGATGGAGCGGTCTGACCCGGAATCTGAAGGCATTTCCTCCAGCGGAATTCCACCGCTAGTATGAGAAACCAGATAGCCTATCGCCTGGAGTTCGCCAGCCTTCACCTAATCAATCACTGGATGATTCGGCGATTGCCAAGGTCTGATTTGATTTGGCGCCGCTTGGGCCAACTCTGGTGGGCCTGTTCACCGGAGGAGAACTCGATCTCGCTGGATTCGGGTTTTGTCGTGATTGGGAATCCGGTTCGCAATACCATGACCATGGCTCGGGGAGAACCGCACGGTGGCGAACACACCTGGCCATACTCGGGCGCAGTCCGCTTGGACCGGCCAGCAACTGACTTCACTCACAGGGCCGTCGCTTGTCACCCCGAAGCGTTTGTTCCAATTGAGTCATCTGAGATTCTTTGGTACCTGTGAAAATTATTATGAACGATAAACCAAGGAGTGTATTCATCGACTATAACTGAATTGAACCGCGGAGAGAGACACTTGCATGAGCGCCATTACGTATGACTTGATCGTCATTGGCTCCGGGCCCTCTGGTCAACGGGCGGCCGTAGCTGCTTCCAAAATGAAAAAGCGCGTATGCGTTGTCGAGGCCCGTTCCGTTGTCGGCGGCGTCTGTGTCAACACGGGAACCATCCCGTCCAAAACTATGCGCGAAGCAGTCTTGCACCTGTCGGGTTATAACTACCGTTCTATCTACGGAATCAATTACCGAGTTAAAGAAAAGATCAGCATGACCGATCTGGCATTTCGCGTCCAAGCAGTTATCAAAACCGAAGCAGACGTGACCGAGGCACAACTGTCGCGCAACGGCATCGACGTAATCCACGGAGTTGCGCGATTCGTCGATCCTCACCAGGTACGAGTTGAAGGCCCACAGACCGGCACCACACTTGAAGCCGATCGCATTATTGTGGCCGTTGGCACCAAGCCTGCCTCGTCACCCACGGTTCCTGTCAACGGGCGCACGATTGTCAACAGCGATCAGATTCTTGACCTGCCGGAACTTCCCCGTACGCTCATCGTGGTCGGCGGCGGCGTAATCGGCGTCGAATACGCTTGCATGTTTGCCGTTCTCGGCGTTCGCGTCACGGTTGTTGAGAAACGTGATCGACTGCTGGAGTTCGCAGACCGCGAGATTATAGATACTCTCAGCTATCACTTGCGTGACAACCGCGTCACGCTACGGTTAGGTGAAGAGGTCCAGAGCGTCGAAGAGCTGCCCGATGGTACAGTGGTCGCAAATATGGAAAGCAAAAAGCGGATCTCCGGCGACGCCCTCCTCTACGCCATTGGGCGCCAGGGCGCAGTCGATGATCTTAACCTTGCCGCCGCTGGTCTCCAAGCTGACAACCGCGGCCGCATCTCTGTTGACGAGAATTACCGCACAAATGTTGAACATATCTATGCCGTAGGTGATGTGGTGGGCTTTCCTTCATTGGCCTCGGTTTCCATGGAGCAGGGACGCATCGCAGCCGCCCGCGCCTTCAACGATTCCACAGCTACCTCCAATCCAGGCTTTTACCCTTACGGGATTTACACCATTCCAGAGATCAGCTTTATCGGCAAAAATGAAGAGCAACTGACCGGCGAAGACGTGCCTTACGAAGTGGGCATGGCTTACTACCGAGAGACTGCGCGCGGCCAGATTCGCGGCGACACCACCGGACGGTTGAAACTTATCTTCCATCGCGACACCCTTGCCGTTTTAGGCGTGCACATTATCGGTGAGGAGGCCAGTGACCTGATTCACATTGGCCAGGCGGTTATGGTCCTGGGTGGCACAGTGAATTACTTTATCGAAAATGTATTTAACTACCCTACTCTCGCTGAATGTTACAAAGTGGCCGCCTTCAACGGCCTCGGAAGACTTCATCGCTACCAAACGGAGTAAGTCTTCCAAAGGAGGATGCTGTGACCACCTCGATTGGCATTGTCATTACCGACCACATTGTGGCTGGCAGAATTGAAGATCAACGTATTACCGGCAGGCTGGTGCGCTATCCCGACGACGCGGATGACATGGATGCCCTGACGGCGATTCCCGGTAGAGAATTGTTGGAGATGATGGCAGGGCAGATTGGCACACTGATAAGCGATACCGCGGGAACAGTGGAAGCTATCGGGGTAGCAGCCCCGGGCATCATTCGCAACGATATAGTCGAGGACTCCCCAAACCTGTCACAGATCAAAGGAATGCGACTGGGTGAGGAACTGGCCAATGTCCTTAGCAAGCGCGGTGTTGACGCTCCCGTGCATATCGCCAACGATGCCGACGCAATTGCGGCCGGTGTGGCCGCTATCCGAGGGCAACTCAACAAACTGACTCGCGTCTGGACCATCGGCAAAGGCATTGGCTACGGCCGTTGGCCTTACGTCGAGGGTGTCTGGGAGGGCGGGCACATCACCGTCTCTCTGGACCCCAAAGAGAGATACTGCGGCTGCGGTGGAGTCGGCCATCTGGAGGGAATCATGGGCTACCGAGCAATGCGCATGAGATTCCTTGATCTCGAACCCGAAGAAGTCTTTTCCCGGGCACGCCAGGGTGACGCCCGCTGCCGTGAGTTCGTTGATCTGTGGCACCGCGCTCTGGCCGCAGCTACTTCTTCGTTCATCCATCTCGCCGGCCCGGGTCGTTTCTATTTCACGGGCCACAACATAGGCTTTCTCGATATGCCGCTCTTGCGCAGCCATCTAGAAACCATGGTCATGATGAGTCCGCTGCAGAGTTATTCGCTCGAGATTTTGCCGCCCGACGATGCAACTGCTCTGGTCGGCGCCGGAATATCCGCACTTCGAGCACTCGCTCGCTGACATTTTCAGAATGATTATCTTCTGGTAGAGGTACTGTAATTCAGATAAGGTCGGCAATAACTAACCGCCTCAGTCATCTCAGTGCGGCTTTGAATTTCGCGGCGAAACCGACTGTAGATTAATCAGAGAGCGGTTCAAGCCTTTTTTTGTCCGCGAGTTGCAACCTCCGCCCATCGTGCCCCTGACGAATGATTGGATTTCGCTACAAGTGAATCCAACCACTGCCAATCAGAGTGAGCAATCCTTCCGCTTGCAGCGCCTGTTTAGCTCAATGTCGATCCTGCCTAGACACACTCAGGAGACAATGGCAGGCTGTTCTTGAGCCAGTGCAAATAGGTGTCGATGTTGTGGTAGCAGCCGAGATTCTTCTTCGCGAAGAGCGCGGAGTCGAAACTGTAGGCCACGTCGACATGCTCATAGTCGAGGATGAAAGGGATGGTCGGCGGGAGCTTGGGGACTACGTCGCACACATTAACGATGCGCCAAGAGGTGAGCGGTAGCGCTCCGAAAACGTGCTTGAACTCAAGGTTACCGACTTTGGGCGAAGCCAGGGTGCTGATCAGCGGGATGTCGAATTTGTGTTTGACACTGTTCTCGAGGACAAAGAGCGTGGCGAGCGAGGACCCGAGGCTGTGGCCGGTGACAATGGTGGGACGTTCGCGGCGGGTCCGGCCTGCAGCGAATTGATGCACAACGCCGCGCTCGGTCTCGCGCCGGAGGGCGAGTTGCTCGAGCTGGTCGCCGAAGGAGCCGGTGAGGGCGGGCTCGGAGACAGCGGCGGCCGCTTGTCCGGGCACAGTGTGAGGCACTGGCAAGACCTTCATGGTCGAGTAGATGTTGTCGAAGCCAAAAGCCACGCGGCCAGCGGAGGGTACTTGTTTGAACGGCACCATGACGATGGACGCGGCGTCATCGAGCCACTCAATAATGCCCTCGGTGCCGCGGATAGCGATGACGCGGTTGTCGGGGTTGGCGATCTCGTGTACGACGATGCCGTAGAACTTCGGATCCTCGATCTGGAAGAGGAAGTCCGACATGTTGATCCAGGCCGAGAGTTCCCAGCCGGGAGGAATGCTCTTGGGGGCGGGGCGGAGATTGCCCTCGTCGGCCTTGAACATGTCGTAGGCGGCGGCGACAAACTGGCCGTAGAAAGCTGCCTGAATCGGGTCGAGCGGAGTGGTCATGTGAGCCTCCCTGCAACGGTTTATGCAGCGATGGTACCGGCGAGCGTGGCAAATCTCAAGTGAATTTTCCGCTACATGGGAAGGACCGCTCGGCGCTTCTCATGTCGTTGTCCATCCCGATTACCCTGGCGATGCCCTTTTGTGCTGGCGCACATGGTCGGAATCGATCAGCAACAGGTTTCGATTGCGAGTCTCATCAGCGCACTCGGTCTTCTCGTGGACGATCCTGTAGTTGCCAATGACGCGATCAAAGGAGAGATAGCCGCCTGAATCGGCATACGATGCAGCCGTGTTCCGACGCTCAAGGAGTGGTTTAGCGGTAGATGTCAAGAGCGCAACTATGCTCCCGCGGAACCGGATGTTGAATGAAAAGCCTTCGAGTCTTCGGAGCGCTTCGGCCCGAAAATATGCTCCTATTCTCGAGGACAAGCCGCGGTCGACTGTCGTACCACTAACTCCGGTTCGATAGCGATCCGGCGTGGTTCGCTTTGGGCATTCTCAATGATGGACAATAGCTCCGTGGCGGCCAGCATGCCCATCCGGATCAACGGCTGGCGAACTGTAGTCAGAGCCGGCTGGACGATTGTCGCCGCCTGAATGTCGTCGAACCCGACCACGGAGATTTCTTCCGGAACACGCTTTCCCGCGTCGCGAAATGCGTTAATAGCGCCAATGGCCGACATATCGTTGAATGCCAGCAAAGCTGTGAATTTCTGCGAAGCGTTCAGCAGCCGTTTCCCCGCCACATATCCCTCGCGTATGGGATCCAGGCCATCGTCTATTCGCTTCAGTTGAACCACGTCTTCCTTGTGGATGCGCAAATGCAATCCTTCTGCTGCTTCAACACAAGCGGCCCAACGCGACCCAGCATCGCTCGACTGCGTATGTCCCTTCAGGAATGCGATCCTGCGATGCCCGAGCGCATGCAGATGCTCCAATGCCAAACGAATGCCGTGGGCATTATCCAGCGTAATGCGCGTGAGTGGAAAATCGTATTCCAGGCTGCCGATAGACACCAGCGGAAGACTCGGCGCAGCGACAGCCGGTGTATTGACAAGGATGACGCCCTCGGCCCCGCGTTCGGCAAAGACCTCCAGCCGTTGCCGGATGAGGTCACGGTTCCAGTGATGACTGGAAACGAAATAGAGATAATCGCGCTCAAGCAGCAGGCGTTCAATTCCGTTGAGAATCGCCGCGTCGTAGCCTTCTCCGAGATCGGGGGAGAGAACGCCCACCATGTGGCTTCGCTTGTTGTTGAGCATCCGAGCAAAATAGTTGGCCTTGTAGTGCAGTTCGGTGGCGGCCTTTAGCACTCGGTCACGGGTTTCCTGCGTGAGCGCCTGGGCGACAGGCGAATTGTTGAGCACCAGAGAGACCGTCGAGCGCGATAGCCCGAGGTAGGCAGCCAAATCTCTCAAACTAACTGGCTTAGCCGGAGTTCCAACAGGTGGCTTGGGGCCAGTGACTCGCTTCTTGGATGTACGCACAAAGAGATAGTACCAAAAAACACTTGACACACGCGCGCAGAAAACACTAGAGTGTCAACGAAATTCAAACCGGGTTAATAAACCGGTTGTAAAACCGGTTGAATTAAACTGAGCGCATACGCCGACTCGACAAGAGGGCCGAGCGGAGATGGATGCGCACAGCCGCCGCGCGTCTTGTGCGGCCTTATGGAGGAGTTCCCATGACGCCAAAGAGGATCTTGGCTTTCTTCGCATTCATTGCCCTAGCCATGGCGGTGCCAATGTTTGCACAATCGGATCGCGCCACAATCGTGGGCACGGTGAAGGACTCGTCATCGGCAGTGATGCCGGGAGTACAGGTCCGCGTGACCAATGTGGACACCAACGCAGTTGAGACTACAAGCACGGACAACACCGGTTTTTACCGGGTAGTTAACCTGGCTATCGGTAACTATTCCGTCAGCTTTTCCAAGAACGGATTTAAAACTCTGGAGCGTAAGGGTGTGACGCTGTTGATCAGCCAGGTGGCGGAAGTTGATGCCACGCTGCAAGTCGGCGGGATGTCGGAGAGCGTGGAAGTGACCAGCGCGCCGCCAATCCTGCAGACCGAGGATTCTACACTTTCCTCCAACCTGAACAACGAAGCAGTGAGCGAGCTTCCCCTGAACGTGCAGGGTAGCCGTAATCTCTCCAATTTCATGTTTGCGTACCTGCCTGGCGTGGAAGGCACCGATTACAGTTCGCACATCAATGGCGGCATGGCGCTAACCAAGGAAGTGTTGATCGACGGCACCTCTGCGGTCTCGCAGCTGGGCGGATACATCAGCGAGTCGCAGCCCCCGATGGAAGCCGTACAGGAGTTCGAGGCGGATACGTCGGGCATCAGCGCAGACGCGGGCCGCTCGGGCGGCGGAGTCTTCAAATATGAGTTGAAGTCCGGCACCAACAAGATTCATGGAAGTGCGTTCGGCTTCATGCACTCGACAGACTTGGATGCGTTGAGCGCCTCCAATAAATTGGCGGCGTTGGTCAACGATCCCGCCAATGCGAAGGCCTACCTGACGAAGAACGAGACACTCTCTGACTGGGGCGGCAGCTTTGGCGGCGCAATCAAGAAAGATAAGCTCTTCTACTACGCATCGTTCGAGCGTTACATGCAGTCGATGTGGACACTTGGAGCGAATTCGCGCACAGTGCCTACGGATTCAATGATGGGCTTGAATCCGGATGGCAGCGTCGCGACGTATGCCAACTTGAGCCCGATGCTGACCACCAGTACTACCATCACCACGGATTCTTGCGGGAACGCTGTCTATTTGGGAGCGATTTATAACCCAAGTACAAGCTGCGTTTTTGTCAACAACCAGATTCCGACCACCATGATCAGTAAGACAACGGCAAAAATCCTTCAGTTATATCACGGTTATTATGCGCCGCAATCGAATTTGACGGCCAATGACGCGGGCCCGGCATATAACCCCGATCCCTGGTTCCACAACACGCAGAGCAGCATCAAGATGGATTACAACGCGAGCGCAAAGCAGCATATCGCTGGGTCGTTTTACTGGGACAACTATCCACGTATCAACGCCGATCAGGGTGGGGCGTGGTCGCCGACGGCCAAGTATGGTGGACCGATGGCCAACTCTTACTGGCATGACACCACGGCTCCCGGCATTCGCCTGAGTGATGCGATCACCATCACGCCGAATCTGTTAAATACGGTCTATGCCACGTTGAACCGCTTCCGCAATCCCAGCATAGCGACCTCGCAGCCTGGCAAGTGGGACAGCGACTTGGGCATATCGACTGGGCCGAACGATCCCGGCAACTTCCCGCTGATCTACTTCAATTCAGGTATGTACTTCAGCGGCGCGAATTATCAGAACGGCTGGAACTTTTCAAATCTTGGCAGTCAGTTCAACGACACGTACGCCGCCAACACCTACATCTACAGCGACGAACTGGTATGGAGTCACAAACACCACAGTGTGAAGGCGGGCGCCGAATTCCGCGCCATGCAGATGAACTACACGACTGATAACGGGACATACATGGGCGGCTATCCGATCCTCTTCGATCCATCGACAACCGCCGGACCGTGGTGGTTATATGGCACCCAGAACGTGACTGGCAATGCCTTCGGCAGTTTCCTGCTGGGCGATGTCTACAACGCCGAAAGCAACAACCCCGACAACGAGTATGGACGCCGCAAGGCTCTCTCGTTCTATGCCAGCGACGACATCAAGGTGAATTCACGGCTGGCTGTGAACCTAAGCTTGCGTTGGGATTACAACAATCCATTCAAGGAGAAGTACGGCCACTGGTCCAACTTCGATCTGAGCGTCGCCAACCCTGCCACCAATGGCTTGATGGGCAAGTATGAGTTTTTGACCAACGGCAGCCAGTCGTTTGAAAAACGCCAGGACTACTACAACTACTCGCCGCACATTGGTGTTTCCTACGACCTGAATAATAAGACGGTGGCGCGCGGCAACATTGGTGTCTTCTTCGCGCCTTTGAATATGAACGTGTGGGGCGGCGTTCCTTATCAGCAAGACGGTGATGTCGGCTTCCACAACGTCACCCAGGAAGGAAACTTCAATTGGGATACCGGTTACAACCCGACCACGACCACCGGTGCGCAGAACATGGCGAACGGCGCCTATACGCAGTCTGGCGTCGTCAGCATTGATCCGCGCTCTCTGACGCCGGGCAACACCTGGCAGTACAACGTGGGCGTGCAGCGCGAGCTGGACAAGGTAACCAAGCTGGACGTGAACTGGATTCAGAGCCGCAGCACTCACCTGCAAAGTGGCAGCTTCCAGCACAATCAGCCGAAGTTCTCGGATTATCAGAACTATGTTGTTTCAGGGGCATTTCCTTCCACGTACAACGGCTTCTACAACACCTGCGCTTATGTAACATACTCTTGCCCCAACTGGGTAGGCCTTACACCTTACCCGGAGGCGGAAGCCGGGTATGGCCCGTTGTTCTCGGTGGGAACGCCACTGGGCAATGCCGACTACAAGAGTCTCCAGATCAGCGTGGCCCGTCGCGCCGCAAATGGACTGTCCTTGCAGATGAGCTATAACTGGTCGCGCACTCACGGGGACGTCGATTCGGACTTCCAGGAGATGTGGGGAATCGGCTCCTTGCAAAACACCTACGACCTGAAGGACGAAGCCAAGGACATCTCCGACTTCGATGTCACGCATATCGTCAAGGGGTATGTGATTTACAACCTGCCATTCGGCCGGGGCAAGCAATTGCTGGCCAACGACAGCACACTGACGGATGCGTTCATCGGCGGATGGAGCCTGGACGGCGACGTTCACTACAACACCGGTACTCCAATCTCGGTCCACTCAACCAATTACTATCCGGGATTTGCCTCGGTGTACATCAACATCGTGCCCAATTGTAATCTGACACTTGGGAAGCCCAAGCTCAACCAGCCCTGGCTGAACCCGGCCTGCTTCCAGAATCCGGTCGCGGGTAGCAATGGGGGGGCTGCGCCTCAACTAGGCAACGGCCAGAACTTCCAGGCACAAGTGCGCAATCCTGGCTTTGCAACCGAGGATCTCAGCATCCACAAGACTGTTGGGATGGGGCCTGACCGGCGGTATAACCTGACCCTGCGCTTGGAGTTCTTCAACGTTCTGAACCGCGATGCATTGGCTGGCCCTGATACGGGGCTGAATGATACGAAGACCGTTGGGTCGACACAGATCAAGGATTTTGGCTACATCAACGGATATGGAGGCATCGGCGGGCGCATTGGTCAATTCGGCGCGCGCTTCACCTTCTAACTCAACCCGCGAACATATCCAGGCAGCCGCACTCCGGCTGCCTGGAGTTTTAACAAATATTCCTGCATCCATCTTCTATTCCCCCTATATCGATTCCGGGAACGGAATAAGATGAATCAAGCCCAAGGAGAGATTGTTTGTATGACAGATCTGATGAAGTCAGCTTTCCAGCTCGCTCTGTGCGCCAGCATTGTTTTTTTCGCCGGCTGCACCGGCTGCGGAGGCACCGGAGGCGGAACGAGCACGACTCCTCCCGTGCAA
This sequence comes from Occallatibacter sp., assembly GCA_049520075.1. GTDB lineage: Bacteria > Acidobacteriota > Terriglobia > Terriglobales > Acidobacteriaceae > Telmatobacter. Next base: position 10,474 of record JBEKQD010000060.1, read on the forward strand.
GTAACACCGCCCACCATCTCCGCTGCTACAACTGCAAACACGCAGAACGGCGCGCAGATGGTCACTCTGACGCCGACAACTTCCGGGTCTTCGATTTACTACACCATCGACGGCACTTCGCCTACGACTTCGTCGATTATCTACGAGGCACCCTTTCTGGTGGCTTCGAGTCTGACCGTTAACGCGATCGCAGCGGCTCCGGGAGATACGAATAGCAGCGTTACCACAAAGACATTCACGCTTAACATTCCTTCCGATACGCTGGTGTGGAGCGATGACTTTACCAATACATCCACTTCGAACGCCGAGCCGGATCCCTTAGTGTGGACCTACGACACCGGCAACAACAGTGGGTGGGGAAACGACGAGTTGGAGACCTACTGTGCATGGGGTTCAACGACCCCCCCGTGCACCACCGCCACTCCGAATGCTTTTATTGCGCCGAGCGTGGGAGGGCTCAACATTGTTGCCGAAGAGCCTTCGAGCGGCGTATACACCTCTGCGCGGATGAAAACCGAAGGGCTGTTCAGCTTTCAATATGGCAGGATCGAAATCCAAGCCTCGGTTCCGGAAGCGCAGGGATTCTGGCCGGCCTTTTGGCTGATGGGCAACAACATTGACGCGGTGAACTGGCCGGCCTGCGGCGAGATGGATGTAATGGAGCGGATTGACGCGGCGGGCTCCCCGGACTGGAACGCAGGATCGATCCATGGAACGGGCTTTACCGGCAGCAATATCGGCAAAGACTTCGACTTTCCTACTGGGCAAACTGCGGCGACGATGCACACCTACGGCATGATCTGGAGCAAGGGAAGCGTGGCCTATTATGTGGACGACGCTGCGAGCCCATACGTCACCTATACGCCGTCAAGCATTAGCGGTTTCAGCGGCGCGGTCTGGCCCTTCGATAGCGGTCCGAACTTCATCATCCTTAATCTCGCCGTGGGCGGAAGCAAAAGCTGGCCGGGAAATCCTGACTCCAGCACTCCGTTTCCCTCCTTTATGCAGGTGAACTACGTGAAGATATACGCCAATTAAGAAGTGAATTCATTGCACCCGGCGCCACAAGACGCGCCGGAGGGGTGAGGCCCGCGTGGAAACAGAGAGAATGGCGGTTCCGTTTGCAGATCGTATTTCACTCAAGGAGAAAATTGGTTACTCCCTGGGCGACGCAGCCTCCAATCTTTATTGGAAGACCTTCGAGTGGTTTCTGCTCTTCTTTTACACCGATATATTTGGTATCTCAGCCGCTGCTGTCGGCACTATGCTGCTGGTCACTCGCTTTGCCGACGCGGCGGCCGATCCGATAATGGGTTCGATTGCCGACCGCACCAGGACGCGCTGGGGACATTTCAGACCGTATCTTCTGTGGGGCGCTGTTCCGTTTGCTGCTGCTGGAGTGTTGACCTTCACCACGCCGCACCTGGGCAGCGGAGCCAAACTGGTGTATGCCTACATCACGTACAGTTCGCTGATGTTTATCTACACGGCGGTGAATATTCCTTACTCGGCGCTGATGGGCGTGATTACGCCGAACTCGCAGGAGCGCACCTCAATCTCGTCGATTCGCTTCATAGGCGCTTTTACCGCCGGCATCTTTGTGCAGTACTTCACACTTCCGCTGGTCAAGTTTCTTGGGCATGGCAGCGAAACGCGCGGCTGGCAAATGACCATGGTGCTTTACGGCGCTCTCGCCATTCTTCTGCTGATCGTCTGTTTTGCGACCACACGCGAACGTGTTGTCCCGCCACAGAAGCAGAGCACAAGCCTCAAGCTCGATCTCCGCGGGCTGTTCGGAAGCAGGCCGTGGATCGTGCTGGTTGGCGTACTGCTGTTGACGCTGGCCGCCTTCGCTGTGAAAGGTTCGGTCTCGGCATACTACTTCAAGTACTTCCTGAAGCGTGAAGATCTTCTGAAGTGGTTTTTGCTAGCCAACGGCCTGGCGTTCATCTCGGCCGTATCGATTGCATCGCCGTTTGCGAGGTGGATTGGCAAGAAGAGTCTGTTTATGGTGGCGCTCGGGCTTGGCGGCCTGGTGGTGGGTCTTTTCTGGTTTGCAAAACCAACCGATATTTGGTTAGTTTTCACGCTGCAGATCGTTTCCAGCTTCATCATCGCATTCAATTCCCCGCTGGTTTGGGCCATGTTCGCGGACACGGCCGACCACGCCGAATGGCGTACCGGCCGGCGAAATACGGGTCTCGTATTCGCCTCGGCAATCTTTGCAACGAAGGTTGGATTTGCTGTTGGCGCATGGATGCTTGGCTTGATTCTCACCTATTTCGGATATGTGGCAAATGTGGAACAGACCAGCCGTTCACTCCACGGCATTATCCTTTCCATGAGTTGGATTCCTTGCGTTCTATTGGTGATGGCCGCCGCCGCAATGGCTGCGTATCCACTGGACGACACCATGATGGTTAAGATCGAGGTGGATCTCAAGGAACGCCGGGGAGAGATTGAGCCATGAAGAATGCTTTTTTGAAGATAGTCCTGGCTTGCGTCCTTGCGTTTGGACTGCCCGCATTGATGGTGGGAGCTGATGCAGGCCCGCGAAAAATCGATCTTACCAAGCAGCAATGGAACGGTAACGCCATCGACTACTCCGGCTATCGCGTAGGCCAGAGCCCTGAACTGAATCGTTTTCCGACTCAGGCGCAGATTCTCGAGGATCTGACGATCCTGAAGAAGAACTGGCACCTGATTCGTCTTTATGGTGCGGACCAGCACTCGCAGGACGTGCTCGAAGTCATACGGCACAATAAGCTTGGAATCAAGGTGCTGCTCGGCATCTGGCTCGATGGCAGGCTTGGCTACGAGAGCAAGAATGCAGAGCAGGTTGCCACTGGAATCCGACTGGCAAACCAGTACAAGAAGATCGTTTTGGCAGTGAGTGTGGGCAACGAGATTCTGGTTTCCTGGTCCGACCACCAGCTGACGGAGGAGAAAGCGACCGAGTACGTGGCGCAGGTGAGAGCCGCGGTGAGATGTCCGGTCACAGTCGCTGACGATTTCATTTACTGGCGGAAACAAACGAAGCTAGCAGAGCACGTGGATTTCATTACCATGCACGCGTATCCCATATGGGGCCGCGAGGATATCGACACAGCTATGGCTTCGACAATCAAGGATTACGAAAGCGTGCGCAAAGCTCATCCGGGAAAGACGATTGTACTTGGCGAGGCCGGCTGGGCCAGTTTCACTGCCGGTGACCAGCACGTCCCGCGGGCCGGAGACGAAAACAAGCAGAAGAGATACTACGAAGAACTTACCGCATGGGCAAAAGCCAACAATGTTACGACTTTTTACTTTGAGGCGTTTGACGAGCCCTGGAAGGGAAACGGGACCGAGGGCCACTGGGGGTTGTTTTCCGCAGATCGCAAAGCCAAGCTGGCTATGCAGGGGCTATATCCGGAGTTGATGCCGTCCGGACCAACATCACCGAGTTACGATTTGCCGCCAGCTGTCAACCAAAATCGCTAGCATAAGCTTGTAAAGAGGAAGGCATTTCAACGCGGGATCGAAAACTCGCCGCGAGATAGAAGTAGGTTAGTTGCAGATTCAATCAAACCCGAGATTCAATCCCGACAGGTTTTCGGAGGGAGAAGGATCCAAATCAGAGGCTATGTAATGAGTACAACTGTTGTGGGAGAAACGACCCTCCATCATGGCGTACGGAAGATCGAGGGAGGCCAGGTCGAGATTGGCGGCGAGCGTTTCTACCGCATCGTCAACTACGACGCGATGGCGCCGTTTTTGATGAGCATCGTTGGCGACTCGGACCATTGGATGTTCGTCTCCTCGACTGGCGCACTGACCGCCGGTCGCAGGGATACCGATCGCGCTCTGTTTCCCTATACGACCGACGATCGCCTTCATGACAGCCAGGAGCAGACCGGCGGCAAAACCATATTTCTTGTAACTTATGCAGGGCGCACCGCGCTCTGGGAACCTTTCTCGCAACGTTGCGAGGGCTTGTATAGAGTTACTCGAAACTTGTCAAAGAGCGTGTACAGCAACAAGCTCATATTCGAGGAAATCAACCACGACCTCGGCTTGTCCTTTTCCTATGGCTGGATGTCAAGCGACAGATTCGGCTTCGTGCGACGCGCGGCTTTGGTCAACCTGGGCGAATTGCCGGTGGAAATCGACCTTCTTGATGGAATACAGAACCTCTTGCCCGCCGGACTGACACACCGCTTCCAGCTCGAATACAGCAACCTCGCAGACGGCTACAAGGAGAATGAACTGGAATGCAAAACGGGATTGGGTCTTTTCAAGCTCAGTTCTGTTCCGGCGGACCGGCCTGAGCCCAACGAGGCGCTGCGTGCGACAACGGTTTGGTCGGAGGGTCTTGAACCCGCACGCCGGCTGCTGTGCTCAGCCCAGCTTGATCGTTTCCGCCGAGGCGAACCAGTGGACGAAGAATCGCTGATTCGCGGACGCCGAGGCGCGTATTTCGTGAACGCCCGGCTGGCCCTCCCCGCAAGAGGTCGCAAAGAGTGGAGCCTGGTCGCCGACGTTGAGCAAGATGCAGGGAATGTCGCTAAGCTTGTTGATCTCCTCAAGTCCGGCGAAAACTTGCGCGCGCAGATCGACGAAGACATCACACGCGGTACCACAAACCTGATTCGCATTGTGGCCGCGGCCGACGGCCTGCAATGTACTTCCGATGACCTCAGCTCGGACCGGCATTTTTCCAACGCCCTATTCAACATCATGCGGGGCGGAATCCCGGAGCGCGGATACCAGGTTTCCCAATCCGACTTCAAGGCTTTCGTCGGCAAGGCCAGCCATGCCGTGACCCAGCGAAGCAGAGCCTTCCTTGACGCGTTGCCGATAACCTTGTCGCATAGCCGCCTGGTTGCGCTGGCGCACGAACAAAAGGACGCTGACCTGGACAGGTTAGCGCACGAATACTTGCCACTGACCTTCAGCCGCCGCCACGGAGATCCCAGCCGCCCCTGGAACCAGTTTGCCATCAAGATCAAGAGCGAAGATGGCGAGAGGATACTGGACTACCAGGGCAACTGGCGCGATATCTTCCAGAACTGGGAAGCGCTGGCGCTCTCCTTTCCCGGCTACATCGAGAGCATGATCTTCAAGTTTGTTGACTCATCGACTGCGGATGGCCATAACCCATATCGAATCATGCGCGACGGCTACGACTGGGAAGTGCTCGACCCGCACGACGTATGGTCGTACATCGGCTACTGGGGCGATCATCAGGCGGCATACCTTTTGAAGCTGCTTGAGCTTTCTAAGCGCTATCATCCCGGCACCCTTGCCGGCCTGCTCACGCATCGTGTCTTCACCTACGCCAATATTCCCTATCGCATAAAGCCCTATAGCGCGCTGCTCAAGGATCCGCGCAACACCATCGATTTCGACGCGGATCTCGAGCGCGAGATCCAGCGGAGGGTTGCGGCGATGGGCGCGGACGGCAAGGCTCTGCCGGACGCGGATGGCGCGCCATACCGCGTGAACCTGACGGAAAAGCTGCTGGTCCTGGTGCTGGCCAGGCTCTTCAACTTCATTCCCGAGGCAGGCCTGTGGATGAATACACAGCGGCCAGAGTGGAACGACGCAAACAACGCGCTGGTCGGCCCTGGCGTTTCAATGGTAACCCTCTGCTACCTGCGCAGATTCCTTGCGCTTTGCCACGCCATCTTTGCCGGCGCCGGCACGTCGGCGATTGAGGTCTCTTCAGAAGTCGCGGAAGCTTTTCACCGCGTGGCCGAATCGCTGGAGCGTCATGCGAGCCTGCTTGGCGCACAAATCTCAGATCGGGAACGCAAAGAAATTCTTGATGACCTGGGCAGCGCGGGAAGCGATTATCGAGCCAAAATCTATGCGCACGGGTTTTCGGGCAGCCAAACTCCGCTCGGCACCAGAGAGCTGCTCGCCTTTTTCGACTTAGCGGTCAACTACATGGACCACTCCATTCGTGCTAACCGGCGCGAGGATGGCCTTTATCACTCCTACAACCTGATGAAGGTTGACGGCGATGGAATCGTGATTCGCAGGCTCTACGAGATGCTCGAGGGCCAGGTGGCTGCGCTCAGCTCAGGAGCTCTCCTCGCGCGGGATTCGGTTGAGCTGCTTGACGCACTTCGCGGCAGTTGTCTTTATCGTGCTGACCAGAACAGCTACGTCCTCTATCCTGATCGCAAACTTCCTGGCTTTTTCGAGAAGAACAACGTTCCGGCAGCGGCCATCTCGCAATCAAAGACACTGACAGCGATGATTGAGCGTGGTGACCGCTGCATCGTGATTAAGGATCTGGATGGCGTGGCGCACTTCAATGCGGACTTCCGAAACGCGGTGCTGCTAAAGGAAACACTCCAGACGCTCAGTCTGCCGGAAGACGAAAGCGCGCTCATTCTCGCGCTGTATGAAGAGGTCTTCGATCATCAGTCCTTCACTGGCCGTTCAGGCACGTTCTACAAGTACGAGGGACTTGGATGCATTTACTGGCATATGGTTTCCAAACTCCGTCTGGCAGTTCAGGAGGTGCTTGAAAGAGCAGTGTGCACGAGTCAAGACACCGCTGAAGTTGAAAATCTCCTCAGTCACTATTACGAAATCCGTGAGGGCATCGGCGTCCATAAATCGCCTGAACTTTACGGCGCAATTCCAACTGATCCGTATTCCCACACGCCTGGATTCGCGGGAGCGCAGCAGCCCGGGATGACCGGCCAGGTAAAGGAGGATCTTATTTCGCGGCTCGGCGAGATGGGCATAGTCGTCGAAGACGGACGGCTCTGTTTTCACCGCTTGCTGGTAAGGCGTAATGAGTTTCTGGCGGACGCGAGATCGTTCAAGTTCTACGATCTGGATGGCCAGCAGCGCAGTCTCAATCTTGATCCCGGCACACTTGCGTTTACTACTTGCCAGGTGCCTGTGGTTGCACATCAATCGGGACCGCAGAGGATCGTGATCACTCGCAGAGACGGCTCTCGATTTTCAGTTGAAGCGCTCGCCCTCGATGCCGAAACCAGCGCAGACGTCTTTGAGCGCACCGGAGCAGTTTGCCGTTTGGATGTATTCTTCGACTTCGAGGGCGGTGTGTAGTCAGGGACGCTGATTCAGCCGATCTTTCCTACCAAGATTCAAATGAAGAGTTTTGGCGAGCTTTAACCAAAATGCAGCGCCTTACAGACAGCTACTTATACCGATGGTGCGAACGAAGGGGTAGCAACGATAGGCTGAATTGTTGAGTGTTTCTTGTAGTTTTTTCGACGCTCCGAGAAAGGCACTGAAGTACCGTTGAACTTGCTTGCTCTACGTGCACAACCGGATACACTCTGATGCTCAGATACTCCCCCGGACCAGAGGCCGGAGTTGGGAAACCAACTCCGGCTTCTGCGTAATAGCCAAGCAGATCAGCGCCAGCTGTGAGAAAAATCGAACAGGCCAAACAGGTCGTCGAGAGCGGGACTGTTAACCGGCACATAAGGGTTGTCTGGTACGGCAATGGGGTTTGGGAAGTTATCGCGGCTTCGCTTGGTGATGGTGGGAAGTCCCCAGTTCGCTTCAATGAACTTGATAATCGAAACATGATCCGCGTATTCATGGCCAATGTGGCCTGGACGCGAATACGGAGACACGACGATCAGAGGAATGCGCGTGCCGTCGCCGAAGTAGTCGAGCGGTTGAACGTAGCCTGAGTCATAGTAGCCGCCGCCCTCGTCCTCAGTGATAAAGATCGCCGTAGTTGCCCAGAGTCTCGGATTTGCCTGGACGTCGTCAATGATTTTCTTCACGAACGACTCGAACAGATCCAGCTTGGAAGAAGCTGGGTGCCCATCGACGAGCCCGCTTGGCTTGACGATGGAGACTGCGGGCAGAGTGTTGTTGGCGATGTCGCTGTAGAGATTCGCAGTGTCCTGGATATGGGCATTGCGAACAGAGGCGTTGGCCATGATTGAAGTGTCGTACTGGAAGGGATTGCAAATGTTGCAATACTCGTCCGTCAGTGCACCCACTGCTCCGTAATTGAGCTGGTAGGGGTCCGGAACGTAGTTGTTCCACTGATCGCCATAATACTTCCATGAAATATTAGCGGCAATCAAGGAATCACCGATGCTCGGGACGGAGGACGGCGGAATAGTGAACGCCGTGTTATATACGTTGTGGTCTGTATACGCATTGTTGCCATTGCCAAAGTATCCCGGGTTGTAGTTGTTCAGAAGATAGTAATGGCCTGCTTCGCAGCGCGGATTGATCGGCGTCGGCAGCGACTTGAGGTAGCTGACGATGGGAGCAACGCCAGGCTGGGTTGTATCCGCGCATTCGGTGTAAGAGCCGCCGCCATATTGCGCAGAGCCGTATCCGCCGCCACCATAACCGTCTTCTGAATACCAGTTGTTGGTATTTGCGGCTGGATTCGGATTCTCGACTTCATCCACCACACCGGCGTTGAGAGTGCCTGAATACACAGTGACGTTGTGGGGCGGAACAGCCGCATGGCCATTGCCGTCGCTGAACCAGATTGCATCGGCGTGACCAAACATGATGTGATTGGCGCCCGTGCCGCCATTCACAGACTGATGAAAGTTGTCGCTCATTGAATAAGTGTCGGCAAGGTACTTGAAATAAGCGGCATCACCCTTCTGAACGTTGTAAAACCCCATCGATGTGGAACCCTCGCCCGTGGTGGTCGCCGTGGGCGAATATTCGGTGCTGAAGTTCGCGGGTTGCTTGATGCCGTTGGTACCCGCGCCCACTGTTACTTCTACCCAGGGAAACAAGCGCGCATCGCAGCCGGAGGGATTGTCCCAGGTCGCCTTCGATGCGCTGCAATCGAGCTGCTGCCACATCTGGTAGAAGCGATGAACGGGGCTGGCTGCGTACGAGTCAAAGTTGAAGGTTGTGCCATTGGTCAACTGGAACGGCCCGGCGGGAAGCGCATTCACGTTTGTGATGCGCAGATCGGGAGTGCCGCTGGTCTGCCCCGTTCCACCAGAGATCAATTCCTTGTATCCCTCCGGGGTAAGGCCATTTTCGGATTGTTGCGCGAGGGTCAAGCTGTCGCCTGGAATGTAAGAGTTGGAAGGTCCGCCCACCAGAGGCGCGGGGAGCACGTCTCCGGAGAATGAAGATTTGTTTGGATCTAGCAGAAAACCGTCGGGCTGCTGATCGGCGGCTGCACTTTGCGCGGCCTTAGAAAAGTTTTTCCCCGGCGTTCCATCAGCCTTTATGATTCCTTCCGACAGAAGGTTGAAGACCTTTTCGTGGGGGTTCTTGGGGACGTAGGTTGCGAAGACGTGGTCGAAGCTGCGGTTTTCGCCAATGATCACGATGACGTGCTTGATCGGAGTACTTGTATCCTTGTCGCGAGACTGCGGTTCTGGTTGTCCGGCAGCGTATGCGTTGCCGAATGCGAGCTGAAGTGTCGCGACGGAGACAAATACCGTCCTGACAGCCCGCGAGGCTGCAAGTGTGAACTGCTTGATTGTCATCGAGTCCTCCAGGGGAAAGGTCGACTTTTTGACCTCGGTGGAGTGGAAACTAGGGCCGTAAAGTTACATCTTTGTGTGTAAAGTTTGAAAATGATTTGAATTTTACGGATTCATAACAAGACGAGATCCAGTTAACAGAAAATTCAATTTTGGGCGGCGCAACAATGAGTTGATGCACCATCCATTCTGCCTGTCGCCCATGTTACCGCCCTTCAGATGTTTGCGAGGATTTGCTCGGAGCTGGTTCAACTCTTATTGAGCCCATCATTCCCTTATCTTCGTGCTCCAAAAGGTGGCAATGGTAGACGAACGTCCCGACCATATTCGGATCTCGAAAATCCATGCGCAGGCGCACGCTCGGATAGGCAAGTGTCCGACCGTTGTAATACGGCACGTTCACCGTATCGCGAAGAAAATTTTCATGCACCGGAACGCCATTGTAGTCGAGCAGCAAAAAGTGCAATTGATGAATGTGAAACGCGTGTAACTCGCTGGAACGATTCTCGATAATCCAATCCTCGACCGTGCCCTGCTGCGCCACGATGTTGGGCACGTCGGAGCTCATGTCGAACATCTTCGGCTGCTCGCCGTCCACTGTGAGGTAAAACTCAACGGCGCTGGTCGGATCGTTTGGGACGTCGAGCTTTTCTGAGAAATAAAGCCGGCGCACACGAACCGGTGCCGCGTTTCCAAGCCATTCTTCGGTCCGATGCGGAAGCGGTTGCGGCGAACTCTCCAACTTCGACTGCGGTTGGGGCGCGGTTGCAGAAGCGACAATTGCAGCCAGAGCCCGGTTGGGGTCGTTTTCGCCGCCGGGCCCCGTATCCACCGTTCTTGTGACGAGCAAGCCGGATTGTCCTTCGGGAGGCCCGGTGACGATGAACTCGACCCTCGCGCCAGGCGGCACGCCGAGATGCGTTTGGGGGTCAACGGATGCTCCGGCCGGATCGCCATGGCTCATGGGCACGCCGTCCATCGCCACCAGTTCCATCGGCTGGGGTACCCGGTTAAACAGAACTGCGAGATTGAGATAGGTGATGGCGGAGGCATTCAGAACTCGCCACAACTGACGCTCTCCGGGCCTCATCTGAATCGCTGCCGGAGGATAGTCCGGGTAAGGAACCGGCACATAATTGATGGAAAGATCTTTGGCCGGTTTACCGAAGCCAGTGCCCGTGTTTGCAGCGTCGCCGTCGCGGTCCACCAGAAACTTGGGAACCACGGGCTCAGATTTCGATGGCGGTGCGTTGGGGTTCATCAGATCCTGGTCGCGAACAACGAAGACTCGCTCCGGCAGGCCCGCGGCAGCCTTTTTGGCGCGCTCAAGCCCTTCAACAATGATTGCGCCGGAAGCGCCGCCGAGAAGAGGCGTCTTGGTGAAGCCGTGGATATGCGGGTGATACCAGTAGAGCCCGGGCGGCTCGTCTCCGGGGATGCGAAAGCGATACTCGAATGGCGGGTCGCCGGGCTGGATCGAAGTCTTGAGAACCTCATCCTGATGACAAACCGGTGGAACCGTCAATCCATGAAAGTGAAGGTTAGTAGAGAGCGCGCTCATCATGCCGCCAGCACAGGGATCGCTGCTCATTTCAGCGTGCACGCCGGAATGCATATGCGCGGGTGAGGCGGTCCCCGGGGTCAGATCGGTCAGCTCATTCTTCAAATGCAGTATCACCAGGTCGCCCGGGCTGACCCGCAAATTCGGGGACTCGTGCCCCTCCCCATCGATGTAGCAGTAGCGAACAGAACCATCAGGATCTGCCATATTCCGGATTGTCAGTTCCACTTTCAGCACACCGTTTTTGCTGCGCAGGTCAGCCGGCTCGCCGACGACACTTCCGGGCGCGGGGCGCGGGCATACATCCTTTGTAGACTGTGCGCTTAAGTACTGATTTGCAACGCAAATAACGTATGCAACAACCGCAAATAGAGATCGCCAAAAGGATTTTTTCATGGGGAAATAGTTGCTCTCAGGCCTGCGTTGGGTAGAACCCTACCTGCGAAAACACGACCTGACTATTGCTTAACCAGTTTTCGCCTTCTACGTTAATATCCCGTGAAACGGATTGCAAAACATTGGTGGGATATTCTCTGCCATTTGATCCCGCATAACCATCGCGCTTTATGCTCTCAATTGGTCCGTTCGCAGAAGGACAATCCCGAAATTCACTACATGAGCGATCCCGTTCCGGCCCTGTCTGTGGAAATCCAACGCGGTGCACGCCCGCTGTGGCAATCTAGAAGTTTGAAGGAGATTGCCCGCCATGCCCGTTGAGAACCCTGCCGCTGTTGCCCGAACAGAAGACCTGCACGCATGGGAGGCGGGCGGAGCCGATTCCGCCGAGGCGCTTTCTGCATGGGTGAGCGCACGCCTGGCGGCGCACCAAGCGGCATTAGCCGGGTTGCTTGCTGTCGAGGGCGAACGCACCCCTGAGAACTCGCTGCGTCTCTACGACACGGCCATTGAGCAGCTTAGCCTGGCCGGAGCGCAGGCGGGCATACTGAACTCAGTGGCAGCCGACAAGGCGGTGCGTGACCAGGCGCAGATGGAGGCGCAGCGAGTGGCGCAGGCGGCGAGTGCTCTGAGCCTGAATCGCAAGGTCTATGAGGCTCTTGCTGCTATCAATCTTGACGGGGATGGCGCACACGACGGGGCCAGCGCGGCCACAAAGCATTACGTCGAGCGGACGATACTCGCTTATCGGCTGGCCGGCGTGGACAAGGACTTGGCCACGCGCGACCGTTTGCAATCGATGCACGAAAAGGCTACACGGCTTTCGCTCGAATTCAACCGCAATATTCAGGAGGGCGCAAAGACGATAGAGGCCACCGAGGCTGAGTTAGACGGCCTGCCAGGGGATTATCTCGCGCGGCATCCTGTTCGGAAAGTCGGACAAAGCCCTGAAGGTTTGGTTACAATTTCGACTGATCCTCCGGATATGCAGCCGGTGATGACCTTTGCTGCGAACACAGCGCTGCGCGAGCGGATGTTTCTCGCCTATAACACCCGCGCCTATCCGGCCAACCAACAAACTCTTCTTGACCTTTTGGCGACGCGCCAGGAGATTGCGGACGTGCTGGGGTTCCGCAGTTGGGCCGATCTGGCTACAGCAGACCAGATGATGGGCTCGGCGGCCGACGTGCGCACCTTCCTGGCCAAACTCGACGAGGCCAGCCTGGATGGCGCTCGCCGTGAGCACGAAATGATTTTGGAATTTGCGCGAAAGCGTCAGCCGGAGTTGACGGCGATTGATATTACCAGTCGCGGATACTGGTACGAGCAATTCCGCCGCTCGGCCTTTGATTTCGATTCGCAGTCGGTGCGTCCCTACTTTTCTTATGAGCGGGTGGAGGCGGGTGTGCTGGAGACCGCTGCTCAACTGTTCAAAATCGAGTTTCGCCGCTCAACGGCGTCAGCATGGCATCCGGCGGTTTCGGTATTCGACGTCTTCGACCGCGGCAAGAATGTGGGCCGCTTTTATCTGGACATGCACCCACGCGAGGGCAAGGACAAGTGGTTCTCTGCTGCGCCGGTGGTGACGGGCGTGCGCGGGCACGCGCTGCCCGAGGCTGCGCTCATCTGCAATTTTCCCAACCCCGAAGAGGGCGACCCAGGATTGCTGCAATACAGCGACGTGGTGACGTTTTTCCACGAGTTCGGCCACTTGATGCACGCCATTCTGGGCGGACATACCGAGTGGGCGGGACTGAGCGGCTTTGCGACCGAAGGCGACTTTATCGAGGTGCCGTCGCAGATGCTGGAAGAATTTTTCCGCGACGAAAAACTCTTACAGGCTTTTGCGAAACACTACCAAACCGGAGAAACGCTCCCTTCGAAAATCATCCGGAAGATGAAGCTGGCCGGGGCGTTTGGGCGCGCCGACTGGGTTCGCTCGCAACTCTACTACACCACGCTCTCGCTAGACATACACGACAGGAACCCTGCGGGACTGGACTTGGACAGCACTACAAAACATCTCTACCAAAGCCTGCAACCCTGGACGTGGCTGGAAGGCAACCGCATGTACGCAAGCTTTGGCCACTTGACCGGTTACTCGTCGAACTACTACACGTACGCCTTTGACAAGGTGATCGCGCTGGACTTTTTCGCACAATTCGATCCAGGCGATTTGCTGGGCTGCGAGGCCGGTAGCCGTTACCGTAAGTTGGTGCTCGAACAAGGCGGATCGAAGCCGGGACGGCAGATGGTGCGCGACTTTCTGGGACGTGATGAGGAGTTTTACTCATTCAGCCAGTGGCTTAATGAGGAGTTTAGAGGGACGGAGAATAGGGCGACGGCAGGATTTTCGAGATTCAAGCCTTGACGGAGCACAACAATGAACGCAGCCGATTTTCGCCGCATCGCGCTGAGTCTTGAAGGCGCGGAAGAAGGCGCGCACATGGGTGCGCAGGACTTTCGTGTAGGTGGAAAAATCTTTGCCACGCTGGCCTCAGTGAGGGAGGGCTATGGCAATCTGATGCTGACCGTCGAGCAGCAGTCGGCATTTGTCGCCGACCAACCCGACGTCTTTTTGCCTATCCCAGGCGGCTGGGGGCGAATGGGCGCGACGCATATCCGACTGGCAGCGGCCTGCGAAGACCTGCTCATCGGCGCCTTGCGCACTGCCTGGAAACTGCGCCTAGAAAAGAACCAGAAGCCCGACAAAACGAAAAGCTCTTCAAGAACTTCCCAAAAAACAGGAAAACCTGGTGCGGCAAAGCGCCTCTAGCTTGCATCTATTGTTGCAGATTGGATTCTTTGTAAAGGAGATTGAAATGAAGATAGGGGTTCTAGGATCAGGGGATGTGGCGCAGGTGTTGGCAAGCGGCTTTCTGAAGCACGGCCACGAAGTGAAGGTGGGAAGCAGGACGCCGGATAAGCTGGCGAAGTGGGCAACGCAGAATCCCAAAGGTTCGACAGGTACGTTTGCCGATGCGGCCGCCTTCGGAGAACTGCTTGTTCTGGCGGTAAAGGGAGCGGCAGCTGAGGACGTACTTCGCATGGCCGGTGCAAAGAACCTGGCAGGAAAGCCCGTGATGGACGCGTGCAATCCTATTGCGGACGTGCCGCCGTCCAACGGAGTGCTGAAGTTCTTCACCAGTCTCGATGAATCTCTCATGGAGCGGTTGCAACGCGAGTTTGCAGGCGCGAATTTTGTGAAGGCATTCAATTCAGTGGGCAATACCTGCATGGTGAATCCGCATTACGACGGCGGCAAACCCACCATGTTTATCTGTGGCAACAATGAAGCCGCGAAGAAAAAGGTGAGCGGAATTCTGGATCAGTTCGGCTGGGAGACTGCGGATATGGGTGGTGTGGAGGCGGCGCGCGCGATTGAACCTCTGTGCATGCTGTGGTGCATTCCTGGATTTCTCCACAACGAGTGGTGCCACGCGTTCAAGTTGCTGAAGAAATAGTTCGGCGTGATGGGCGCAGCGATTGGCGAAGGCACGGCCCCGGTCACCCGCTATGATGGACTCGCGATGGCAAAAACACAGGATTTCAATGGCAGATGGGCACTGGTGACAGGGGCCAGCGCGGGAATTGGCGCAGCGCTGGCGCGGGAGATGGCAAAGCACGGAGCTAAACTAATCCTCACAGCGCGCAGAGTTGATCGGCTGAAAGCGTTGGCTGGCGAGCTGAGAGGCCAGGGCGCTGAGGTTCGCGTTGTTGACGCTGATCTAAACGATCCAGCAGCGCCGCAGAAGATTTTTGATGCCACGGAAGGCGCAGGCCTGCGCGTAGACATTCTGATTAACAACGCAGGCCTAGGCCAGTACGGAGCCTTCACCGAGAGTGAGATAGCCCAGGAGTTGAGCCAGGTGCGCGTCAACTGCGAAGCGATGGTGCGGCTGACACGGCTGTTTGTTCCGCGCATGGTTGAGCGGAGGAGCGGCTGGGCGCTGATTCTTGCCTCGACGGCCAGCTTTCAGCCCGTGCCCTATATCTCAACTTACGCGGCCACCAAGGCATTCGACCGCTTCTTCGCACTGGGGCTCGCTGCCGAGGTGGCTCGCTTCGGCGTCAAGGTGACGGCGCTCTGCCCAGGGCCGACGGAGAGCGAGTTCTTTGACGTAGCCCATGCCGGCGCCTTCAAGCGCCGCGGCATACAGCCAGCTGAAGACGTGGCGCGGTTGGCAATCGAAGCCCTGGCACGAGGACAGCGCACGATTATTCCCTATTTCCGCGGCAGGCTCACCGCCTTTTTTGTTCGATTCCTGCCGGTCGGGTTGATTACTCACTATGTCGAGAAAGAAGCTCGCCCCGCCTGATGAGTTCGCGCGGTGGGGAGTTTTGTTTTCTGTTTCCTTTTTATCGCTCGCTCGCTTACGATGGAGCGCATGAGTCACTTTCTTTTCAAATCTGAACCCGATGTTTACTCCTTCGACGATTTCCTTGGCGACAAAGAGACCGTCTGGGATGGCGTGACAAATCCAACTGCCGTGAAGTATCTGCGCGAGATGAAGCAGGGGACAAAGTGGATTTTTTACCACACCGGCGACGAGCGCACCGCTGTCGGGACCGGAACTGTGGTGAGCGTGGACGCAACTGACCCCAAAGTTCCCATCGTAAGAGTCAAGGCAGGCAAGCGGCTCGGGAGGCCTAAGACGCTGGCCGCGATCAAGGCTGAACCATTGTTTGCAGAGTCACCGCTGGTGGTGATTGGAAGGCTATCTGTGGTTCCGCTGACCTCAGAGCAGTGGGAGTGGTTTTTAGCGTGACCGAACCGAAGCAGGGTATCCCAGGTCCCCGATTCGAGACCTGGGACACCCCGCTTTCGAGTTTCGACACGAACGATCAATTGTGGTGCTCGCCCGCGCAGCACCCGCCTTCGACCTTCTCAGGTTGCATGTAGGGTTGCGTTGGATCAACGAAGTAGCCTTGACCGTACCTGTCATGGTGGCGCACCCAGGCCATGGTATGCGCCAGACCTTCTTCGTTGCGGCCCTTCGGAGCAAAGTCGAGAAAGTTATACGCGCCGACGAGAATGTCCAGTCCGCGCGCATAACCCGAATAAGTGTGGTAAACGACGCCGCTGTCATCCTTAAAAAACACGCTGAGTCCGGGTCCTTCCTCGCTGGGGAATTCGACAAGATCGTAGTTATAGTGCACCTTGCCGTTGGAGCGCTCCGCCTCGGTAAAGGACACGTGATAATCGTAGTTGAAATCGGTGGCGAAGGACGAGACCCAGTGGAAGCGCCATTCCATCCGTCTCCTGAACGCTTCAATCTCGTTGAAGGGCGCGCGCGAAATCACCGCGAGAGTAACGTCGCGATTGGCCAGATGGATGGTCGGTCCGTCGAAATGATCGGCGAGATACGAACAGCTCGGGCAACCCTCTTTCCACCCGGGACCGAGCATGAAGTGATAGACAATCAGCTGACTGCGTCCGTCGAAGAGGTCGGCAAGCGTCTCTTTGCCTTTCGGCCCGTCGAAGAGGTATTGCTTCTCAACTTTCTCCCAGGGCAGTTCCCTGCGTTGCCTGCTCAGGTCGTCGCGCAACTCGGTGAATTCTTTCTCTTTTTCGAGAAACTTCTTGCGTGCCTCCAGCCACTCGGGGTGTGAGGCTACTTTCGGATGTGCGAGTTCTGTGATGCTGCTAGCCATGTCGATCCTCCTTTGATGGGGAATTTGTGGGGATGTTGTTCGCGGCCTTGCTCGTTGCGGATTTCTTCAGTGCGAATGCGGTGATGCCGCCGGTGGAGATGGCGGCCGCGGCGATCCACGCCGTTGTTGCCAAACAAAATGGACACATGGAGACCTCCTGTGTTGCCCGATGGGGACGATCGTTCTTGCCTTTCGGCTGCTATCTTGATTCTGCGTCTTTGCGGGTCCGCTCAAGAATCCACCCCCAGCCTTTGACGACTCCGTTCCTGTGATCGTCTTGAATGAATCCGAGAGCTGTGTGATGGAAGACAATCAATGTTCCGCCGTCCACCTGCGACAGCCTGTATTGCAGGTTGGAGACGAATGGATACGAGGCGAACAAAGGTCCGCAAATCTCAAGTAAAGTTGGCCGCTTGATGGCCTGCACGTGACCCCACAAATGGCCGTTATTGTCTCCCAGGTCGCGGTACCATCTTCCACCTGGCCAGGGTTCAATCTTCATCTGAAGAGAAGTTCCATCAGGGGTTTCATTGCGCGGTCCTATCTGTTCGAGCAACGCGTCGAAGGTCACGCTAAGGGACGCGTTGACATGGATTTCCTGGGCAATGTTCAACGTCAGGTCTTCTATGCTTGTCGCTGTTTGGATCATGGTTTCTCCTTAGGATGAAATGGACTTTCGGGATTGAATTCCGGATTCATTTTGCTCATTTTCTCTTCGGCCCGTTTCTTCACGCTGAGCAATTGATGCTGCCAATAACGCTCAAACGTAGCGGCCCATTCGTGCAGTGGGCGAATGGCCTGGGCGTTGGTTCGGTAGAATTTGTGGCGACCTTCACAACGTACACGGACCAGGCCAACGCTTCGCAACGCAGATGTTTCGACACCGACGGCTGGTCAAGACGCAGGGTCGCCACAATGTCCCCCACCGGGCGCTCCCTGAGAGCGAGATAGCTCAAAATCTCTCGTCTGCGGGGCTCGGCTATCGCGTTGAAAGCGTCGGAAGTGGTGGCCGCTCGTGCCATACAGAAAAATATGCATGCTTATATGGGAATATGTCAAGTGCTATTTTTTTCGCCTCCGATTCTCAATTCGTGAGCCGGGGGAAATTATTGAAATCCCAGGGTATGTATGGTCGCCGTTTGCTAGTCGGTGGCTTCCGCCAGCCAGCGCCTGGTGTTGAGTAACTGGCGCTGATCGAGGGCCCAGACTTTTCCGGTCATCTCGTCGGGGCTTTTGCCTTCGCGGAGGCACTTGTCGAATTCGACCTGGATGGCT
>JBEKQD010000061.1:0-28380 GCA_049520075.1 Occallatibacter sp.
ATGATGGGCAAGGCCCGTACGTGCGCGTACAGGGCTTTGGCTATCTTGCGCGTCGCGGATTCGGCGGGAAACAATCGGTCTTCGTGGATCAGCATGGCTGCAACTTTGCCCTTTCGCGGCGAGCTGTGAGCTACACAGTGTAAGTTGACGATGAAACTCGTCCACCGTGGCCGGTCCAGTTAGTGTGGAAGAACTGGCCGCGCGGCTTGTCAGTGCGTTCATAAGTGTGCGCGCCGAAATAGTCGCGTTGCGCTTGCAGAAGATTAGCGGGAAGGCGCCCAGTGCGATAGCCGTCAAAAAATGCGAGGGCTGTGGAGAACGCCGGGGTGGGCACGCCCAGCTCGATGGCATGCACCAGCGCAGTGCGCCACGAAGCCTGGTAGCCGCTGATCGCTGCTGAAAAGAAATTGTCGAGCAACAGATTTTCCGGCGCGGGTGTCTTGTCGTAAGCTTCTTTGATCTTGCCCAAAAACTGACTGCGAATAATGCATCCGCCTCGCCACATCAGCGCGATACCGCCCATGTTCAGCTTCCATCCGTGTTCCTCTGCGGCAGCTTTAAGCAGCATGTAACCCTGCGCGTAAGATACGATTTTGGAGCAGTAGAGCGCTCGACGCACATCCTCGATGAATTGAACACGGCCGCCAGGGACGGTCTTTACGCTTGGTCCCGCCAGAATCTTTGACGCGGCGACACGCTCCTCTTTCAGAGCTGACAGACAGCGTGCGAAGACTGACTCGCCGATAAGCGTTACCGGTTGACCTAGATCGAGCGCACTAAAGACCGTCCACTTACCCGTGCCTTTCTGCCCGGCAGTGTCGAGAATCTTGTCTACGATCGGTTGCCCGTCTTCATCTTTTTTCGCAAAGATGTGACTTGAGATTTCGATCAGGTAACTATCAAGTTCGCCCTTGTTCCACTCCGCGAAAACTGTATGCAACTCATCGGCGGTCAAGTCGAGCCCACGCTGCAGCAGATCATAGGCCTCGCAGATCAGTTGCATATCGCCGTACTCAATGCCGTTGTGGACCATCTTGACGAAGTGGCCCGCACCGTCCTCACCAACCCAGTCGCAGCAAGGGGTTCCATCCTCGACCTTGGCGGCGATGGATTGAAAGATATTCTTTACGTGCGGCCACGCGGCAGGATTGCCGCCGGGCATGATCGATGGGCCGAAGCGAGCGCCTTCTTCGCCGCCGGATACTCCGGTACCAATAAACAGGATGCCTTTCGCTGCCAGGTCTTTGGTCCGGCGATTGGAGTCAGTAAACAGCGAGTTACCACCATCAATGATGATGTCGCCCGCCTCAAGGTAGGGCAGCACATGGCCGATCGTCTGGTCAACGCTGTCGCCGGCCTTGACCATCAGCATGACACGCCGCGGCCTCTTGAGCAAACCGGCCAACTCCTCGACGGAGCGGGCTCCAACAATCTGCGTGCCCTTGGCTTCGTTGGCCAGAAACTCGTCCACCTTGGAAACGGTGCGGTTGAAAACGGCGACTTTGAAGCCGTGGTCGTTCATGTTGAGGACAAGATTTTGTCCCATAACGGCGAGGCCGATGAGGCCAAGATCACATGATGCTTCCGGCATACTATCTCCAAACTCATTTTGAAATTGTTGCTATCGCTGAATGCGCGCCGATCCGCCTTTTGCAAATGCTCGCACCTGGTCGACGGTGGCCATTGTTGTGTCGCCGGGAAAAGTTGTCAAAAGCGCGCCATGCGCCCATCCCAGCTTGAGAGCTTCTTCGGGAGTCTCGCCGCTAAGCAGGCCATAAACAAATCCTGCCGCAAAGCCGTCGCCGCCTCCCACGCGATCCACCACTTCCAGCTCGGCCGTGGGCGCGGTGTAGGTTTTTCCGTTAACCCACGCCACCGCGCTCCAGCTATGCCGATTGGTAGAGTGCACCTCACGCAGGGTTGTTGCCACCACTTTTGCCTGCGGATGCTTTTTCACCACATTGGCGATCATGCCGAAAAAGACACTGGGGTCCAGCTTCGATTTAGCCGCAACCTCCGGCCCCGGAATGCCCAGTCCCTTTTGCAGGTCCTCTTCGTTGCCCACCAGCACATCCACGTTTTCGACAATGCGGCCAATGGTCTCAACCGCGCGCTCAGCGCCGCCTTGAATATTCCAAAGCTTCTCGCGGAAATTCAAATCAAACGAAGTCACCGCTCCAGCGGCCTTGGCTTCCTGCATCATCTCCGCGGCCAGCGCCGCTGTAGTTGGCGAAAGCGCCGCAAAAAGCCCGCCGCAGTGCACCCAGCGCACGCCCTTGGCAAAGATCGCCTTCCAATCGAAATCCCCCGGCTTCAGCTGCGCCGCGGCCTCGTTTGCCCGGTTGTAGAAGACCACCGGTGGGCGCAAGCCGTACCCCCGGTCGCTGTACACTGCCGCCATATTGGGGCCGCTGACGCCGTTGTGCTTGAAGTGCTTGTAGAACGGCTTCACTCCCATGGCGCGGACACGCTCGGCAATCAGGTCTCCTATGGGATAGTCGGACATGGCCGAGACGATTGCCGTCTTAAGGCCAAAACAGTCTGAAAGGTTGGCAGCCACATTGAACTCGCCGCCGCTGACGTGAATCTGGCACTCGGTGGCTTTGCGAAATGGAATGATCCCCGGATCGAGCCGGTGCACCAACGCGCCCAGCGACAGAAAATCCAGTTCAGCGTGTTTGATGATGTTCAATCCATTACTCATCGGCTATTTGCTCCTGCTTATCGAAGGGGATGGTGACAAACCGCAATTCTTGACCTGCAATCCATCAAATACCTTAGCACTTTGCCTGTCTAACGGTACCGCGGCCTGAAGAAAGAGGTCTGACCACAAGCATACACGGCGACCTGTAGTGTTGCCAATGTGAAGAGAAAAAGACGTAGAAACGACTATCGGTGCTAATCTTGCTTTATTGAGATTTTACGCTCAGTGATTGGAGAAAAGTCAATTATGGCTCGCGCGAAGCTGGATGCGCCTGATACCGATCGGACAAAGCAAGTGGTCAACCACATCCGCACCCTCCTGGAAAAAGGAGAACTGCAGCCGGGTGACAGAATTCCTCCTGAACGGGAGCTTGCACGCACGCTCAAGATCAGCCGAGCAAGCCTTCGCACCGGAATTGGCTACCTCGTGGCAATGGGGGTGATGAAGGTGCGGCACGGAGTGGGAACCTTCATCAAGGATGGCCCGGCCGAATTCAGCAAGGCTTCACTGGGCCTGATGGGCGCGCTCTACGGATTTCAATTCTGGCAGATGTTCGAGGCGCGATTGATTATCGAAAGCAGCCTTGCCGCTCTCGCCGCCGAACGAGGCAAGGAAGAACATTACGCCGCATTAGCGGAGCAGGTCGCTGAGATGTACGCCATCGCCGAAAACCCCGCAGACTTTCTCGTGCATGACATGCTGTTTCACCGCATCATCGCCAAGGCCTCAGGCAACCCGATTCTTGCTGCGCTCATCGAGACCATCACCACGGCAATGTATGAAAAGCGGCGCAAGACCGTCGAACGCGCGGACTACCTGCGCGAAATGGCGAATATGCATCGCGAGATTTATCGCGCTATACGTTCGCGAAACCCCGTTGAGGCGCGAAAGCAGATGGAACACCATTTACGCGTGGCCGAAAGCGCTCAGAACATGGAATTGCCTGGCGTTCATGCAAGCCGCACAACTCGGTCTCGCGCAAGGAAGCCAGCGGCCGTCAAAACCACCAGTTCAGCAAAGTAACAGCCGAAAAACACAAAAACTCCGGCTATAACCGGAGCTTTCTTCGTTTTCCTAAATGTTATTAGATTTCGTCGTGGTGGGCGGTCAGGGACTCGAACCCCGGACTTCCTGCTTGTAAGGCAGGCGCTCTAACCAACTGAGCTAACCGCCCACGTGAGTTGGAAAAGCCGTTGTGGCCTACTGTCATCATATCAGTGCACATGCAGTCCGGAAGGTCGCGCCACGCACACGATCGCGGTAGCCCGAGTTGATACACTCTCCCGATGAGCCATCTGATCATCAATGCCGACGATTTTGGCCTGACCGCCGGAGTCAACCGCGCCATTATCGAGTTGCATCGGGCCGGTGCGTTGACGAGCGCTACGCTGATGGCGCGAGCCGTGGCCACGGAAGAGGCAATCGAACTGGCTCGCTCAACTCCTTCGCTAGGCGTGGGTTGTCACGTGGTGCTGGTGGATGGCAAACCTCTCAGGAAAGCGCGCGGACTTTCTTCGCTTGTGGACGCTGGGACGGGGCGGTTTATGCCGACGCTGGGAAAATTTCTAAGAAAATTATTTACTGAGCGAATTCATTCTTCGGAGATTGAGGCCGAGACGGACGCCCAGATTGAGTTGCTGCGATCGAAGGGCGTTGCTCTGACTCACATCGACACTCACAAGCATGTGCATATGTTTCCGGCTGTGCTGCGGCCAGTGCTGCGGGCGGCGAGGGCGGCGGGAATTCGCGCAGTGCGCAATCCCTTTGAGCCGCGATGGAGCCGGCGTGCCACGCCGAACGCGTCACCGCTGCGCCGCACTGAAGTGAGCCTGCTGCGGCTGCTAGAGCCTACATTTCAGCATATCGTTGAAGAAGAAGGCTTTACCACGACTGACGGCACTATAGGCGTGCTGGCTACAGGAACCCTCAACACTACAACGCTCAATTCGCTGCTCGAGAACCTTCCCGCGGGTACATGGGAGCTGGTCACGCATCCGGGCTACAACGACATGGAACTGGCACGGGCTCACACTCGGCTGCGAGCGACGCGGGAGACCGAGTTGCAAGCCCTTCGCGCGCTGAAGCACGGCCCCGATCTCGACCTGATCTCCTTCGCCGATTTGTAACAATAGTCTGTTGATTATAAGGGCCTTATATACAACTGCATCTTCGGCACCACGCAAAGCGTCCAAGTGACTGGCGAATAAAAATCACTGAACGAGAAGGATTTATGCGCATTGGCATCACGTGTTACCCCACTTATGGCGGCTCAGGCGTGGTAGCCACAGAACTGGGAATCGAACTGGCAGCACGGGGCCACGAGGTCCATTTCATTTCCTATTCGCAGCCATTTCGGCTTAACGGACGGGACGACGGCATCTTTTATCATGAGGTTCCAGTCTCGAGTTATCCGCTCTTCGAGTTCCCTCCCTACGACCTGGCGCTGGCGTCGCGCATGGCGGAAGTTGCTGAATTCTATGCACTTGACTTGCTGCACGTACATTACGCCATTCCCCACTCGGTGAGCGCTCTGCTGGCGCGCCAGATGCTTGCCGTGCGCGGCATCCGGTTGCCCTTCGTTACTACGCTGCACGGCACGGACATCACGCTGGTAGGGCTGGATCGCGGCTACCTTCCGATCACAAAATACGCCATTCAGGAGAGCGATGGAGTTACCAGTATCTCCAACTATCTAAAGGAGAAAACGATCGAAGATTTCGGGATTACCCGGCCCATTGAGGTGGTTCCGAACTTCGTCAATTGCGACGAATATGTGCCCATCAAGGATGAGGCAGCAAGGGCGAAAGCGCGCGGGCGTCTGGCCAAGCCGGGTGAAGCGATCCTGATGCATCTCTCTAATTTCAGGGCAGTTAAGAGAGTAGTGGACGTGGTGAAGATCTTTGCAGGTGTGGTGCGCGAGGTTCCGGCGCAACTGGTTCTGGTGGGCGACGGGCCTGAACGTTCGGCGGCTGAGTGGCTGGCTCATGACCTGCAAATCAATGACAGGGTTCACTTTATGGGAAAGCAGGAACGGGTACACGAGCTGCTGCCGCTGGCCGATTTGATGGTGATGCCGAGCGAGCTGGAATCGTTTGGGCTGGCGGCGCTGGAGGCCATGGCTTGCAAGGTTCCGTCCATTGCAACACGTGTGGGCGGGGTACCGGAGCTGATTGACGACGGGGTAACTGGCTTGCTGTATCCCGTTGGAAATGTGGAGGATATGGCCGCCGGAGCAGTGAGTTTGCTTAAGGATCGCGACCGGCTGGAGGCCATGCGCGATGCGGGCAGGAAGACGGCGCAAAAGCGCTTCTGCTCGTCTTTGGTGGTGCCGCAATATGTGAAGTATTACGAACAGGTGCTTGGAAAGACGTGTTGTACGGCGTTTGCTTAAAGCGTGCCGTTTGAGCCCGCAAAGTTCGCCTGGAGAGTGCGGTTCACGGGGGCGAAAGTTTGCTTGGGAGGTTGGGAAAAAGTAGTCTCGTTGACCCACCAGGCGAACCTGGGGTGGTGTGGGTTCGGTTTGAGGGTGCGGAAATTTGGGCGAAGGTTGGTTTAGAGTTGGCTGATTTGAATTTCGTTCCGGCCCTCCGGGACAGGGATCTGTGTTGATATTGGAGTCCCAGGGCCTTGCCCTGGGCTATTTTCATCCCCTCCCTCCGGGAGGAGGAGGGATATTTAGTCCATATTTAGAATTTTTGTGTCGAAAATGCTAGGTGGCTGGGTCCTGGTCGAAGTGCGGGATGAAGCCGAGTTGACGCCAGAATCGGTCGAGAAGAGCTACTGTCTCCGGGGCGGTTTGGGCGGTGGTACGGAGGAGAATCTCTCTGGCTGCTCCGGCGTTGGGGTTTTCCGTCAGGGTGTTGGCTTCGGCGACGATGGCTACGCACTTCGATGGGCGGTAAGTGCAACTGGCCAGATCGGCGATGGAGTGACGGGTTGTGGGGGTGGCGAGGACCGTGCGCGGCGGAGCCATGCGGTCGAGGAGCAAGAGGATTTCAAGTTTGGATTCGAGTTCGTCGGGAACGCAATCGATGACGAGGTCGGCGTTGCGGACCGCGTCTTCGATGGTGGAAACAAAGGCGACGGGGAGAGTCCCCTCCGGGGCTAAAGCCCCTTCCAAAATTGTCGGTTCAATGTACGGGCTAAAGCCCGTACCCTTCACGCCTCTCTCCGGGGCTGAAGCCCCTTCCGGTTCTCGTAACCTTTTGCGGGGGTTAAAACCCCCGCCTCCCTCCGACCTTAGCTCGTTATCTGTGGCTAAAGCCCGCGATTGTCTTGTTGCATTCGCGGCACGGCTGAAGTCGTGCCCTTTCAGGGCAGGCGTGGCTTCGGAGAGCGGCTGAGGGCTGAGCTGTCGGCGGAGGAGTTCCTGGGCGTGGTGGAGGTTGGCGGGCATCACGTCTTCGAGTTGCACACGAAAGCCGGCGCGGGCCGCGGCGAGGGCCAGCCAACGGCCCAGCGGCCCCGCTCCAATGATGGCGACCGTTTCAGGCAATGGGCGCGGGTTTGGCGGCGAGGGCTTGGACGACATCGTCGGCGTTGGGGCTGGCGTGGAGCAGATGTTCGGCGACGCGGGCGCGCTCCTCGGCGGTGAGCGAGGGAATGGTGGCCAGCACACGGCGCAAGGTTACGGCGACGTCGTCAATGTAGTTCATCAGGCGGATGGCTTCTCCGGAAAGCGGCATGGTTTTCCTCGATGGGACTTCCGTCTTTATTGTAGGGGGTTGGGTTGGGGAGGGGAAGCACGGGGGATGGAGCAATCGCGTCGCAATCCTTCATCGTGTGAGTTTTCGTGCCCTACTGGTTTCCGAGGCGGTCAATAATTTCTTTGGAAATATATCCTTTCGATGGCCAGCTAATATCCTAGAATCTATCCATGTCCACCTTGAGCTTTTCGGTCAGCCTGATTACACAGGGGAAGCACAGGTTCTTCACTCTCTCGATGCCGAGCGACGATTTGGCTGAGACTTGTTTTGTATCAACGCGCCACGATGACCCGGATGGAGGGTTTCAGCGCCAGTTAGATGGAGAGCGGGCGAAGGAGATTGCCAAGTACATCGATGAGGGGCTCGGAACGATTCCGGGTTCAATAATATTGTCCGCACAGCCCGAGGCAAATCTCTTGTACGACGGTAAGAAAAAGACCATTAGGTTTGAGAAGATCCGGCGAGCTTTTTTGATCATCGACGGTCAACACCGGGTTTTTGGGTTTTCTCTGGCCAATACTTCACTTAGGGTCCCCGTTGTGATTTATGAGGGCCTCAGCAGGATCGCTGAGTCGCGTTTGTTTATCGACATCAATACGAAGCAGCGGTCTGTTCCGAACGAGCTTCTTTTGGATATCAAGAGTCTGGCCGAGTACGAATCTGATAGTGAGACCCTGATGCGCGAGGTCTTTGATCTCTTCAACCGGAGTACTGACAGTCCGCTGCAGGGCTTACTTAGCCCTTCAGACCGAATTAAGGGAAAGATTTCCCGCGTGACGTTCAACGCAGCACTTAAGCCCCAAATAGGTGCTTTTACCGGTAAAGAACCGGAAGAGATATACGCTGCACTTCAAGGTTTTGTCGCGGCTTTTATTTCTGGAGCGGATAAGAGGGGGGCTCATGGAGCGATCGTCAAGCCAGTGGTATTTAGGGCTATCATGCAACTCTTTCCGCAGGTCGCGCAACGTGTGAAAGATAAGAACCTGGCATATAGCGCGGACAGCTTCGCTGAGGCCTTGGCCCCTATGTTTTCCCGTTTGAAAACGCGATCCTTAATGCAGCCTCCGATAAGCCAAAATGTGCTCTTTGGTGAGATGTCAGACGCCCTTCGTACCAGTTTCACTCTATAGACATGCTAGTAGATGGCTTGAGACCGCTTTGGTTGCCTGGGATCGCTAAAGTCAACGGCGCGCCCGTCGGTAAAATTCATGAATGGATCGGAACTGGCCAGTACTATTTTGATGGTCCTGTTGGCCCGAGTTCAGCTTCTTTCCTTTTGACTCCCGGATTTACACTAGTGGAGACATTTGCAGCGGAAATGTCGCGGTTTTCCTCGGCTGCCATTGAGACCTCAGTCGGCATTGAACAGCCGGCAATGCCTAAATCGATTGCATGGCTTTTCATCCAAACCTACTATGCTGCTTTTTATGCGGCGCATTCCATCTTGAGGTCATCTGGTATTTCCGCTTCACACTTTGGTGCAATCGAATGCCAGAAGGCTGATCAAATAGCGTCTCTTTTGGGTTTTAGCACTGCTCCGCTGGGAGCGACTCAGTTCAGGTGCGAGTACTTGGTCGCCAGCGATCGATTGGTTTGCATTAAGGCACAGGGGAGGGGAATCCATGAGCAGTTCTGGCGGATATTCGACGCTTTCCTCCAGACCGCTTCAAATCGCGTGCTCCGAGACAAGTCTTTAACTACTTTAGACTCCCAAGCTATTTTTTCTAGGTTGGATGATCTGCGTTCCATATTATGCTCGAATGGTCACGCTGGTGGGAACTGGCTATCTGTGGTCAGAAATGAAGTGACTTATATGCATAAACATAAGGCGTGGTTTCCGTATGGCAGAAATCGTGCTGATTGTGATCGACTTTTTGTGCTTCAAAGAGAATGGATTAAGAATCCAGATGCGATACAAGTTCTCCCCGCCAGGGTGACCGATGTTGAGCTATTTGTCCGAGCTTGTGCGTTCCTTGTCTCTCTCTCGGTTGCAGTTCTCAAAGATATGTCTCTAAGGTGTCCGTCAGGTAATTCTTTTTTAGTTCGCGGACCGCTCAAGCTGCTAAGCCAAGTTTCAGCTTAGAAGACGATGGGGTTCGGAGGCGCCCTTTCAGAACATGGATGGATGAGGTTCGTGGTTTCCCACCCTTGCGATAGAAAGAAATCGCAAGGATGGGGCACCCTGCTGTTGTGGTTGGGGAAAGCGAAAAACAAACGCAGGTCCTTCGACTGCGCTGCGCTTCGCTCAGGATGACATTCATAAGATGATGCTTCGCTCGGGATGACAAGTTATAGGAAATGATTGTGGATTCCCAGGTCCCAAAATCGGGACCTGGGGCACCCAGGGTTCGTTGGGTGAGATAGATGTCCTCAGGGGCTAAAGCCCACTTTCATTAAGTTGCATTTGCGGCACGACTGAAGTCGTGCCCTGATACAAAACGGATGATTGGAGGTTTGTGGTTTCCCACCCATTTCGCAAAGAGCGCGAAATGGATGGGGCACGGTGCTTTTGTGGTTAAGGGAAGCGAAAAGAAATAACCGCAGGTCCTTCGACTTCGCTGCGCTTCGCTCAGGATGACAGCGGTTTTATAAATTCAGGATGACGGAAGTTTTGTGAAGCTCAGGATGGCAGACAGTTTCTCAGCGTTCTTTTAGATCGACACTATATAGGTTGACGGTGGAGGTGTAGACGCTGACTACGGGGAGGTCGCCGGGAGCGAGGCCGATGAGGCGGTAGTCAGTGGCGGCGGTGGGAAGCAGGTTGGCGATGGTGGCCACGGGCTGCGGCGCGCCGTTGGGGACTGCGATGCGATAGATGGGCTTGCCCTTCTCAAGAAAATCCTGAAAGAAGAGAGAACGGCCATCGTGCGCCCAGGCGGGATCGCCGACGCCGTGCGTGGTGAGGGTGGTCCAGCGGTTTTGCGCGCGGTCAAAGAGCAGAAGCGCTTTCTGGTCGAGGCGCATGGCTGCGATGTAACGGCCGTCGGGAGAGAGGCGCGGACTGAAGAGGCCGGTGGAGTTGGGAATCTCAGTGACCTTGCGGGTTTGCAGATTGATGAGGTAGATGGCTTTGGGCTGACGGCTGTCCATGCGGTCGGGCAGGCGGCCAAAGACGATGGACTGGCCATCGGGCGACCAATCGGGATCTGCTTCGTTGCGGTCCTCATCAAGCAGGGGTGTGAGCTTGCCACCTTCTGAATCGATGAGATAAATCTTCCACGGCTTGCCGGGCTCCTTTGCCATGAGGGCGAGGCGGCGATTGTCCGGAGACCACTTCATGTTGAAGATGCGCAGGGGCGGGGTGGTCAACTCGATGCGCTCGGAGCCGTCAATGCGGCTGCGCCAGAGAGAGGAGTCGGACGAGTTGACCCATGCGACCCATTTGCCGTCCTCAGAATATTCGGCGAATGAGGCGGTGCTGAGGTTCTGGGCAAGCACGGTAAACATGGTGGAGCGGGGCATGGCGCGAAGCAACTGGTAGCGAAGATTGGCGCCGATGAAATAGATGCGGTTGCCGTCGGGCGAGGTGCTGGGCGTCTCGTAGGCGAGCGGATCGTTGGTGATGGGCCATGGCTCGCGGTCGGCGAGGTACCAAGGACGCTCGCGGCGCACCCAGATTTCGCTTCTGCCGGAATGAAAGGACCCGAAGACGAACCGCTGTCCGTCGGGGGTCCAGTTACCGCAGCACTCGGAAGCGGGCTGGCTCCAACCGGGCAGAAGGGGATGGAGATTGCTGCCGTCTGCCTGGACTTCCCAAAGCTCGGTGGTTTGGCGCTTGGAATCACGGAGGGTGAAACGGAGCAGGCGACCATCAGGCGACCAGCGCAGCCAAAAGGCCAAGGCAGGGGTGGTGACGAGCTTATGGGGATCGCTGCCATCGGCTCCTACGACGGTGAGCTCGTTGCCGTTAGCGATCAGCAGCCTGTTTCCGTCGGGCATCCATGTGGCGTCGTGCGCAAGGACGTTGGGGACGCGGCGGACATTGCCACCGAGAGTGGGCACAATCCACAGGGGTTGCTCGGGTTCGGCCTGGAGATGGCTGTGAATGATGAGCCGGGAACCGTCGGGAGAGAGCGAACCGATGAGCGGCGAGCCGATTTCAGAGGGCAACTGGAAATGGCTGATCTCGCCATTGGCTACGAGCGCGACGGCGAGGACAGTGTTGCCGTTCTCCATATGGGAGAAGTAGATGCGCGGGCCGTCGCTGGCAGAGCTGGAAAAGCTCTCGACATCGAGGTCATTGGCAAGGACATGGCCGGAGAAAGTGACTTGCTCAACCCGGAATGGCCTGCGGGAAAGCGGGCGAAAGTAGAGAGCGAGGCCGAGCAGCAGGGAGACGCAGAGAAGCGAGGCTGCAATCCCGCGCCATCGAGTGACGGCGGACATAAGAGCCGCGGAGGCCGCGCTGGTCAGCACAGGGGTCTGCACGGAACCGAGGGCCTCAATGTTCTTGACGGGGGCGATGAACCGGTAGCCGCGCTTGGCGAGCGTCTCAACAAAGCGAGGATTTTCGGCGTGGTCGCCGAGGGCTTCGCGCAACTTGTTGACAGCAATGCCCAGGGAGTGGTCGAAGTCGACGGTGGTGTCAGAGCCCCAAAGCTGTTTTTGCAAGGATTCGCGGGAAACCACTTCGCCGGGCTTCTCGAGCAGCGCGGCAAGGAGCTTGAATGGCTGGGTTTGGAGCCGGATATGCACCCCGGCGCGGCGCAGCTCTCCGCTCTTCAGGTCGGCCTCAAAAACACCGAACTGGACCCTCTTGGCGTCGCCGCTGCGCTCTTCAGCCGCTATGGATGTCCGAGTCATCTCCGGGACGTAGTATACCGGAGGACGCAAAGAAGGTTCCAATGCTGGTTGACGAGGTGCAAAATCCTCAATATCGAGGAGATGTTTGTCTTCAAATCAATAAACGAAAAGCCACTTAGTAGAAGATCGCCAAATGATGGCGAATGACAGCAAATTGGTCAAATGTGAATTGACCATGAATACCTCCGAGGAGTGTTCTCATCTTCGGCTTCGAGAAGAAGCGCTTTCCGCGCTGAATTCACAGCCAAAGACGTCAACGCTACTCAACATTGTTTCGGAGGACTTCGTGACCTTTCAAAGAATCACCTCATTACCCAGCAGGCAGCGCCGTTTTGGTATGACGCTCATGGCCCTTGCGGCCCTGCTGTTCTGCCTGGCGCTGCCCAGCTTGTTTGCGCAGACGGACACAGGAAATATTGTTGGAACCGTGACGGACGCAACCGGCGCAGTGATTCCGGGCGCACCTGTAACGGCGACGAATACTGAAACCGGCCAAACGCTGACCGCCGTCTCGAACGGGGCAGGCGAATTCCACATTCTTGCTGTGCCTCGCGGCGACTATAAGGTCGTAGTCAAGGTCAAGGGGTTTCAGGCGCAATCATCAGCAGTGACGGTCATCGTCACCACCACTCAGAATATTATCTTCAAACTGAGTCCCAGCAATGTATCGACAACCCTGGAGGTCACCACAGCAGCTCCGCTAATCAACGTCTCCGACGCCACTGTTGGGGCGACGATTCAGGGCGAGCAGGTAACGGACCTTCCGTTGAACGGCCGCAACTTTACCCAACTTGCCCTGTTGACTCCCGGCGTAACCCGCGGAGTCTACGGCGACATAGCCAGCGGCGGCGGCAGCAGCAACATGACGGAAACAATCCGCTATAACGAGAGCGGCTCGGCGGCGCTTTCAGTCAACGGCCTCCGTCCGCAGGCGGACAACTACATTCTGGACGGTGTGGACAACAACGACGGCCTGGTGAACACGATTCTGTTCTACCCGAATATCGATGCGACGCAGGAGTTCAAGGTGAACACCAGCGTGGCCCCGGCCGAATATGGCAGGGCGGGCGGCGCCATCGTGGTCAGCTCGACCAAGCAGGGCAGCAACGAGTATCACGGTTCAGCCTTCTGGTTTTACCGCGACAAGAACTTCGATGCCAACCCGAATTACCGATTCAACGGCGCTTCGGCATCGCCTGCCGGAGGATTCCTTCGCCAGCAGCCAGGCTTCTCGATTGGCGGACCGATCATCAAGAACAAGCTCTTTGCCTTTGGTGATTACCAGGCGTACCGCGAGAATATTGCGGTTTCGTCGCACTACCTGACAGTTCCCAGCACACTTATGCGGTCGGGAAACTTCACCGAACTGCTCGATGCCGCAAACTCGGGCCAGACGACTACGATCTCTACCGGCGGTAATAATTCCATTACGCTTCCCGATTACGAGACGCAGTATCCGCGTTGCTATCCCGGCAGCTTTACCAACTATGCCGGCAAACAGCAGCCCTATGCCGGATCAGATACGACCGATGTCCCAGGCGCGCCCCAAGGCGGCTGGATCTTTGATCCCTCCACCTGTGATCCCGCTGGAATCAATCCGCCTAAGCAGTTCACCGGAAACATCATTCCCCAGGGCCGGCTGAATCCGGCGGCTGTGAACTACCTGAATGCATTTAATGCGGTCGTACCCGCGAACGACCCAGGCAACCGCTACCTCAACAATTATCTGGACAACCAGTCGGAAAACAACAAGTACAACACCTTTGACGGCAGGATCGACTGGAACGCGGGCGCGAGTGACACAGCGTTCTTCCGCTTCAGCTACGACAATTCCGTGAATGCCAAGACGTCAGAGTTTACCAACCTGCCTGCCGGCGGCGGAACGGGCACCAATCCCACCCATGCACGCGGCTATGATTTTGGCTACACGCACACTTTCTCGCAGAACGTCGTGAATGAGACGCGCATTGCCTATAACCGCGACAACTACGGTTATATGCCGCCCATGTTTGGGCAGTATGTATCGAAGGACCTGGGTATTGTGAACGCCAACATCAACACGGAAACCACCGGAGGCGCACTCATCGGCGGTTGGAAGGGCAACCTGGAGTACACCGGCGATTACGGCCTGTACGCGGTTCCTCAGAATACATACGAAGTGAACGATTCTGTAGGCTGGGTGCACGGAACGCACACCTTCAAATTCGGTGGAACGTTTATCCGCCGCCAGACGGAGTTCTTTAACCCGCAAGAGGGCAAGGGCTACTTCTGGATTGACAGCGGCACGGTGGATTTCACCGGCTACGAAGTTTCTGAACTGCTGGCAGGCGGCATGGATAACTACCAGATCGGCGCGCAGTCCGGCTACGTTGCCAATATCTCGCAGGAAGACGGCCTTTTCGCGCAGGACGACTGGCGCTTTAGCCGCCGTCTGACACTTAACCTTGGCTTGCGCTGGGATCTGCTGACGCATCCTTTCGAAGCACACAACCAGCAGTCCGCCTTTGACGCGACCGTTGGCTCGTCCACGTACGGCCAAGTTCTGGAAGCCGGAAAGAACGGCGTCTCGAAAAGCATAATCGACCAGAACTACAACAACTTCGGCCCGCGCGTCGGCTTTGCGTATGACCTGTTTGGGGATGGGAAGACCGTGGTACGCGGCGGATACGGCATGTTCTACTACGTCGATCACGGCGGCGGCAACAATCAGCTCTTTGAAGATGCGCCTTTCGGCGGCAGCAACAGCTATCTGGCCACCAACGGTTATTGCATCACTTTCACCGGCCAGCTTTCTACGGCAACGCCGATGGCCTGGGACGGCGGCTACAATTGCAACGGCTACACTGGCCCGACTACCGTAGCATACAGCGCAACCGGGGACACGGGCGCGCCACTTCCGGCCCGTGGCTTCCCGAACTTCAACCCCGCAGCCCCGCCCGCCGGCACCAGCATGAATGCCCCCAACCGGCACAACAACAACAGCATGGTTCAAGAGTGGAACCTGCAGGTTGAGCGTCAGATGGGATCAAACAACGTGGTGAATGTGGCTTACGTTGGAACCAAGGGCAGCCGCCTTTCGACGTACTACCCATACAACATGTATCAATTTGGAACAGCCGAACAGAACTTCCCGACCATGGGCGGTATCAACTACAACAACTACAACGGCATTTCGCACTACGACGCTCTGCAGGTGCATGCGGAACATCACGCCAACAACGGACTGGTGGGAACGGTCTCTTACGCGTGGTCGCATACGCTGGATGACTCGAGCGGGGCCTGGAACGGCGGAACCTCGGAACTCTACTATGATCCGATGGCGAGCTACGGCAACTCCGCGGAAGACACGCGCCAGATCTTCAGTTCATCAATTGTGTACAAGCTGCCTTTCGGCCGCGGCCAACGCTTTGACGGCAACGTCTCTCGCCCCGTGGACTGGGTGGTGGGCGGATGGCAAACCAGCTTAACCGCTCAGGTTCAGAGCGGCACGCCGGTTGACCTCTCGACGGGAACGGATGTACCTGCAAACCGTCCTGACCTGGTTGGATCGATCAAGTATTCGAAGGGCACAGGCGGCGGGTCGGGCGATTATTGGTTCAAACCAGGCTCGTTCGTCAATCCTCCTGTTGTTCCGCAGAGCGAAAACGGCCAAACCGTGTATGCACGCCTCGGCACTCTTGGCCGCAACCAGGTCTTCGGACCGGGATACCGCGTGGTCAACTGGAGCGTCCAGAAGAACATCCGTATCACGGACAAGCAAATACTGGAACTGCACGGAGATGCATTTAACGTCTTCAACACTCCGGCATTCACGAATCCAAACTCCACCCTGACCGGCGGAAACTTCGGCCAGATTGAAAGCGTTCAGCAATACACCAATCGCGAGATTCAGTTGGCGGCTCGTTTCACCTTCTGATCTTTGCATTGCATCAACCACACCCGCGGCGGTTTCACAAGAACTGCCGCGGGCTTTTTCTCTCACTCAACTTTTAGCCTTCCTCCCATGCGTAAGGGCGCATGGCAAGGGAATGATCGTCCGTTCGTAACTAATGAGACGGTTCCTGGAGAACGCTGTGCGATTACGGCCTTATTTCGTTCTGGTCTTTTGGTTGTCTTGTGCGCTTGCCGCATCATTGACGCAGGCTTCGTGGGCGCAGGCTCCACGCATCGATAAGATCGATCCGCCGGGGTGGTGGGCGACCTTCCCCGATCCCATGCTTCTGGTGCGTGGCGAGGGTTTGAATCACGCGCGGTTTACTGTCGACGGCACGGATGTGACGCTGGACCATACACAGATTTCCGACAACGGCCACTGGGCCTTCTTGTGGCTGAAGACCGCCGATGCCGCGCCGCAGATTCTCTGGGTGACGGCTGCGAACGACCAGGGCCAGGCGCGACGAGCCTTTCCGCTGGCCGAGCGCTCGCGCGATGCGAACGCGCATGCCGGCTTCTCTTCCGCTGACGCGCTCTATCTGATAATGACTGACCGTTTTGCCGATGAAAATCCGGCCAAGGAGAAACAGGGCTACGATCGCGCCGCCGCGAAAGGCAGGCACGGAGGAGATTTCGCCGGCATCGAGCAGCATCTGGATTATCTGAGCGAGCTGGGCGTCACCGCGCTGTGGACTACGCCCGTGACCTCGAACGCCAACATGACGGAGGGTTATCACGGCTATGCGGCGACGGATATGTACGCTGTGGACTCGCACTTCGGCACGCTCGAGGATTATCAGCACCTCTCCGACGCGCTGCACGACAGGCGAATGAAGCTGGTGATAGACCTGGTGCCGAATCATATTGGCGTGGAGCATCCGTGGGTGCTTGATCCGCCCGCTCCCGAGTGGCTTCACGGCACGCTCGCAAATCATCGCTTAATACAATCCAACTTTTTTTATGCGCTGACGGACCCGCACGCGCCGCGCCAGGCATGGAGCACCATCACCGAAGGCTGGTTTGCGGATGTCATGCCCGATCTGAACCAGGAAAACCCACTGGTGTCGCGCTATCTGATACAAAATGCGCTTTGGTGGGTGGAGACGGCCAATATAGACGGCATTCGCCTGGATACATTCCCCTATGTGGACCGCGCCTTCTGGCACGACTTTCATGCAACGTTGCACAGCGTCTATCCACACTTGACAACGGTGGGCGAGGTCTTCAACGGCGACCCCGAGGTGACTTCGTTTTTCGCCGGAGGAGTAACGCGGCGCGGCATCGATACCGGACTCGACACACCGTTTGATTTCCCGGTGTACTTTTCGCTTCGCGATGTTTTGATTCATGGCAAACCCATGACAGACCTGGCCAAAGTGCTTCGCCAGGACTCTCTTTATCCGCACCCTGAGCGCTTGGTTTCATTTATCGGCAACCACGATACGACGCGCTTTATAACCGAAGCAGGCGGTTCGGCGGCGAAACTCAAGCTGGGATTGGGGCTGGTGAGCACACTGCGCGGAATGCCACAGATTTATTCCGGGGAT
Source organism: Occallatibacter sp. (assembly GCA_049520075.1). Classification (GTDB taxonomy): domain Bacteria; phylum Acidobacteriota; class Terriglobia; order Terriglobales; family Acidobacteriaceae; genus Telmatobacter. Next base: position 17,694 of record JBEKQD010000061.1, read on the forward strand.
GAGATAGGGATGGATGGCGGCGCCGATCCGGGCAATCGCCATGATTTTCCCGGCGGCTTCGCGGGCGACGCGCACAACGCCTTCACCAAGGCCGGGCGCAGCGCTACGGAAGAGGAAATATTTGCCTGGACTTCCGGTTTGCTGAAAATGCGGGCGAGTTTTCCGGCGTTGCAAACAGGGATAGAGCAGAATCTATTTGCAGACGAGAATGTATTTGCGTTTGTCCGCTCCCCGAACGAAGCAGGCTGCGCGCCGGATCAACACGTTGACCGGTTCCTGATTGTGGTGAACAAGGGCGCAGAAAGCAAAGTAGTAGATCTCCCGACGGAAGAGACGGCGCTGGCCGGATGCACCAAGTTTCAGGCCGAGGCGCCAACCACGGGAGTTACTCCTGCATTGAGCGGCGGGAAACTGCACATTGAGGAGCCGGCAGCATCGATGACTATCTTCGACGTGCATTGAATCGCGGGGAAATTGGCGAGCTGCGGCGGAGTCTCTGAAGAGATTTTTAAATCAAGATGAGCGAGCGGAACCGGCAGATAGGTTATAGCCGGTTCGCGCGCTTTTGACGAATTTTGGGAGCGAGGCGATTGTGATGATGCGCGCATGGCAAGGGTTGACGCGTTTCAAGAGCGTTGCACTGATGAGTGGAGTTGCTGTGCTGTTGGCAGGGTGCGGAGGCGGGGGCGGAGGCGCTACTCCTCCGGTTAGGACACAGCAAGCGGCAGCGCCGACACTTTCAGTGAGCACGGGCACTTATGCGGCATTACAGAGCGTGGCGATTGCGGACTCTACCAGCGGAGCAACAATTTATTACACAACCAACGGCACAGCGCCGACGACATCGTCGACTGCATATGTCGCGCCGATCCCGGTAACGACTAATACAACCATTGAGGCATTGGCCGTGGCAAACGGGTACACGAACAGCAATGTTACTTCGGCCACTTACACGATTAACTTTCCTGCTGCGCCTGCAATTACTCCGATAACGGACATTCACCAGGGATTCATTTACCAGATTGTTACTGACCGGTTTTTTGACGGCGACACGACGAACGACAATCCCGCAGAGAGTCCGGGGCTTTATGATGCGAATGGATTCGCAAACCCAACAAACGCGGATTGGAATCTTTATTGGGGCGGCGACCTGGCGGGGATTCAACAGAAGCTGAGTTACCTGCAATCGATGGGAGTGGCCGGCATCTGGATATCGCCGCCGATGGGCGACATTCGCGTGAATGCGGGGACGAGCAACGGCGAAACTGGTTATCACGGCTACTGGACGCGCGACTTCACGCAGATTGACGAACACTTTGGCGACGACAGCAACAGTTGGACGGCGTTTGACAATATGGTAACTGCGGCGCACGCAGACGGGATCAGGGTGTATGTGGATTTTCCCGCCAACGACACCAATCCTATCGACGCAGGCGAAAATGGATCGCTGTATAACAATGGGAGCTTCGTTACTAATTATGCCGGTGATAGGGGAACGACGCCTTACTATCATCACAACCCTAATATTTCGAACTACGAAGATCGCTATCAGGTGCAGTACTACACGCTGGAAAGCCTGGCGGATTTCGACCAGACTAATCCGTGGGTTGATACTTATCTCAAGACGGCGGTTACGAATTTACTGGCTCACGGTGTGGATGGCTTTCGTTTCGACGCCGCGCAGGAGACTAACTGGGGGTGGGAATACAGCCTGGAAAACACCATCGCCAACTGGAGCGGGACCGCAAGCCCGGCGAGGATGCCGGGACAGCCTTTTATCTTCGGTGAATGGGATGAAGGCTCTGGAGACACGCTTTATCCGGATTCGGTAAAGTTTTCCAACAACAGCGGAATGAACCTGCTGGACTATACGCTTTATTGGCAAGTGGCTGAGGTTTTCGGCACAAACGCCAGCTTCTACGATATCGACAATGAACTGACTCTGGAAGGTAAAGGCTCGACGACGATTCCGGCGCAGGGCTTTACGCAGCCCAACGACCTGGTCACTTTCTTCGACAACCATGACAATGCTCGCATCATGTCGCAGGGCGCGGACAGGATGGCAGTCAAACAGGCCCTCAGCTTTCTTTTAACCTGCCGGGGCGTGCCGGTGGTTTATTACGGCGACGAGCAATATCTCTATAACGACACGAATGGCGGCGGGGTTCCGTACAACCGCAACGGCATGACAAGCTTCGGCTCGACAGATGCAACGCTTCTCATTCAGTATCTTGCCGCGCTGCGCGCAGCTAATCCTGCGGTTGCTTATGGAACGATGGTGCAGCGCTGGATTAACAACGACGTATACATTTACGAGCGTCAACTGGGCTCGAATGTGGTTTTGATAGCCATCAACAAGAATCCGTCCACTGACCAGGCGATTTCGGGGCTGCTTACTGCTCTTGCGCCGGGGAGTTATACGGACTATCTGTCACAAACGATGGGCGGGCTCGGAATTACGGTTACGGGAACCGTGGGTGGTAACAACCCAGTGACAAATTTCACGCTGCCGCATCGTAGCGTTTCCATTTGGGTATCGGGTGGCAGCGTACCGCCTTCAATTGGCAGCGTGACCCCACGTGTTGCCAATCCCGGTGCAGCGGTGACCATCAGCGGAACAGGGTTTGGCGCGACGGCCGGATTGGCAAACTTTACTGTTGGCACCACGACCCTGACGGCAACAGTGACCAACTGGAGCAATGGGCAGATTACCGCGACGGTCCCTGCGCTGCCTGCTGGTGCAGCGACGGTTTCTGTGAGTCAAGGGATGGCGACTTCCAACGCCGCGCCGTTTACGGTGAACACAGCGATGCTGATTCCTGTGAACTTGAGCGTGAGCAATACACCGACGCTGGCCAGCACAGATGTCATTATGCTAACGGGGAACGTAGCGGAACTTGGTAACGGGGCGACCACATGGAATGGAGCCATTGGACCGGTTACGATTCCCGCTGCAGGTAGCGCTCTGCAAACCGTCTCGGTTCCGGCAGGAGCGACAGTGCAATTCTATTTCTTTGTGTTGCACAACGACGGATCGATTAACGCGGAGAGCACACGGCACCCCTACACCGTCCCCTCTTTGGGCGTGGGTACAGCGGCCGTGAGCTGGTAGGGCTGAAAGTCGCGAAATTCGGATTGGAGCTCGCCGAAGCGTTTCTGGAAAGGGATGCGCGGGCTCCACGATTTTGTGATTATGGAAACACTGAAGCAATTCGATTGCTAAAGTTTCGTTTGTGCAAATTAATACTGGAGACGCTGAAGGGTGATGACCATTCTTAAACGCAGTTGGGCGGTACTTACACTTTTTATGATTCTCGCCGCCTTGGCGGGAGCGCAAGGCTTGCCTGAAACTCAGGCGGCTGTTCTCCAAAGGCATCCCCTCGCGAACGGGATCGAAGTTTCCGGGAGCGGAGTGACGATCCAGGTGACGGCATTGCGCGACGATGTGCTTCGCGTAAGAGCCAGCCGGAGCGGCGATCTTATTGAGGACGAGTCATGGGCTGTGCTGGCGGGACCGCGCGCGGCAAGCGTTCTGGTTGTTGCGGAGAGTGCCGGCTTCAGCACCAAGGATCTCAGGGTAAGCTTTGACAGCGCGATGCGGCTCACAGTGAGCGATTTATCTGGCAATGTTCTTCAGCAGGACAATCGCCCCCTCGAATTTCACGGACCATCGTTCCGTCTTTACAAGACCATGGCGCCCGCGGAGCATTTCTTCGGACTCGGCGACAAAGTCGGCCCCCTAGACAGGCGCAACCAGGCATTTACGGATTGGAATACAGACGCTTTCGGATGGCAGGACGGGACCGATCCGATTTACAAAAGCATTCCGTTTTTTCTCTCATGGAATCAAGGCCGCGTGCTTGGAGTGTTATTCGACAACACTTGGCGGACAAGTTTCGATTTCGGCAAAGAGTTTGCCGATGCATATTCTTTTGGCGCGCCCAGCGGCCCGGTGGACTATTACCTGATGTACGGACCGAGCCCCAAAAAGGTAGTGGAAGAATATGCGTGGCTGACGGGCCCGACTCCAATACCGCCTATGTGGGCGCTCGGCTATCAGCAATCGCGGTATAGTTATTATCCGGAAACCAAGGTGCGCGAAATTGCACATCGCCTGCGCACTGACAAGATTCCGGCTGATGCAATCTATCTTGACATTGACTATCAACAGAATTATCGGCCGTTCACGGTGGACCGGCAGAAGTTTCCCGCTTTTGAGCAAATGATCAAGGACCTTGCCAGCCAGCATTTCCACGTGGTTGCGATCACCGACCTTCACATTCCCACACTGGCGAATGCGGGATACGCTCCTTATGATTCGGGATTGGCCGGAGATCGTTTCCTAAAGAATCCCGACGGCTCGACTTATATGGCAAACGTATGGCCGGGTAATTGCGCGTTTCCTGATTTTACCCAGCAGCAGACGCGCGCATGGTTTGGTTCACTCTATAAGGACTTTGTTGCCGACGGAGTCGCGGGCTTTTGGGACGATATGAATGAGCCGGCCATTTTTGACGTGGCGTCAAAAACCATGCCGGACAATATACAGCATCGCATCGATGAGCCGGGCTTCAAGAAACGCACAGCGAGCCACCTTGAGATTCACAATATCTATGGCATGGAAGACACACGCGCGACTTATGAAGGCTTCAGAGCTCTGGAGCCGAATGTGCGACCTTTTGTTTTGACGCGCGCGAGTTATGCGGGCGGTCAGCGATATGCAGCCACATGGACGGGCGACAACAGTTCGACTTGGGATCATCTTCGGATGACGACGCCGATGATTGAGAATCTTGGCCTGAGCGGATTTGCGATGAGCGGCGCGGACGTAGGCGGATTTGCCGGCTCGCCGCAGGCGAGTCTGCTCACCAAATGGCTTGAGATCGGCGCCTTTCAACCAATTGACCGCGATCACACCGCGGTTGGGACGAACGATCAGGAACCATGGGTGAACGGGCCGGAGCAGGAAGCAATCAGCCGCCACTACATTGAAGAACGCTACAAGTTGATGCCTTACCTTTACACCACTGCAGAAGAGATGTCGAGGACGGGGCTGCCTATAGTGCGTACCCTCTTTCTTGAATTTCCAAACGCAGCGCGCGACCTTCACCCCATCGACCTTGACGCGCCCGCGGAGTTTTTATTTGGCCCGGACATTCTGGTGGCGCCTGCGCCGTTTCCTGATGAAGTGGACAAATACAAGGTATTGCTGCCTCCCGGCGTCTGGTACGACTATTGGACAGGCGAACGAATCGATAGGTCGGCCGCAGTTGAGAGCGCTGATGCAGAGCAGAAGAACGGCGCCCAGACTGAGGGCCGCGCGTTCAAGCCACTTATCGTTGAGCCAAGCGCAGCCGGTCTGCCAGTTTATGCAAGAGGCGGTTCGATAATACCGATTGCGCCACTAACTCAGAGCACGATGGAAACGCCCAATGGCCCTCTCACATTGCGCGTATATGTGGGGGAAGGTTGCAAGGGAACACTCTATCTGGATGACGGCAAGTCCTACGACTTCAAGCAAGGAAAATATTTGCGAATGGACAGCAGTTGTTCAGTGGATGGCAAGGTGCTTCATGTTCGCGTGGGTCAGCACGAGGGGAGTTACAAAGCGTGGTGGCGAGAGATAACGGTGGAAGTATACGGACGGACGGCGTCCGACGGTCACGCGAAGCTGGCGGGGAAAACAGTGAAGGCTGTTTGGAACAAAGCAAGCCAAAGCTGGCAGATGACCATACCCGACAGCGGAGACGGGATGGAGCTTACGTTGGAGTAGAAGAGATTGTATTGCTGGTTTCGAATAGCCGCGGAAATCCAGAATGTCCGCGGCTATTGCCTTTCTAGATGCCCTCCCAGGGCGGTATTTAAGGCAGTATATAATCATACTAAGCATGGAATTATTCCTCAATTCCGCCTGGGCGCTGCTTGCAATCGCGAGCGTGTTCGTATGGATGCGAATGGTGCGCAAAACCTGCGCCAATCGCCGGTTGCCGCTGATCGCCCTCGCGTTGCAGCTCGTGATACTGCTCCCGGTAATTTCGGTGAGCGACGATTTGCAGATGCTTCAGTATCCGGCGGAGAGCGATACGTTTCAGTGTCAGCGCCGAGACTGCCTGGCTCCCTGCCCTCATGCAGTTCATCCGGCAATAGCCTCTCTTCCAGAATCAGTTTTTGCTGAAGCGGCTGGGAGTTATTTGAGCTGCGCAGCTGAGCTGAGTTTTCCATTTAGAGCCGTCGAGAATCCCGCATTCGACGCTATCCAGAACCGGCCCCCGCCCGCGGCCTGATCTCTCTCTTCGTTGATTTCATGTTGTGCTTATTCCCTTTCCGTGATCGCCGCGCAGAACGTGGCGCAAGGCTGTTTATGAATCAGAAGTTTATTGTTTGCACTGCACCGGCAGTGTGCGCGCTGTTGCTTTTCAGTGCGGCGCGGTGCGCGGCGCAAGAGAGCCTCACCTGGGACCAGGCGAAGGCAAAGTTTGAAGCGGCCAACCCCGCGCTCAGAGCCGACGCGCTGGGCGTGGAAGAGATGAAGGCCGAAGAGATTACGGCATTTCTGCGACCCAATCCCACGGCATCATTCACCATGGACCAGCTCTATCCTTTCGGGCCGCATTACGATCCAAACGTTCCCGGCACGCGCTATCGGCCGTTTAGCAATGCGCTCACCACGGGGTCAATCAGTTATCTTTACGAGCGCGAGCACAAGCGCGATTTGCGATTGAAGAGCGCGAAGGAAGGCACGGAGATTGCGCAGTCAGCGCACGTAGATTTGGAGCGAAATCTGCTCTTCAATTTGCGCTCGGCTTTTGTGGAAACGCTGGAGGCGAAGGCAGTATTGGAGCTAGCCAAGGCCGATCTGGCTTACTACGACCACATCATCCAGATCAGCCGAGACCGCCTGCACGCGGGAGACATCGCGCAGATTGACCTGGACCGCATCGAGTTGTTACGCGTCCAATATGAAGTGGAGATACAGGCAGCAATCGTGAGTCTGCGCACGGCGAAGATACAGCTTTTGCAAATGCTGAATGAGAGGACGCCAGTGGAGCAGTTTGACGTGACCGGCGTTTTTGATTTTACGGACGATCTGAAGCCACTGGAGGATTTTCGCAAGATCGCGCTGGACGAGCGGCCTGATCTGCGCGCTGCGCTGGAAGCCATTCAGCAGGCCCAGACAAACCGCAAGCTTGCCCGGGCTAACGGCTCTGCCGACCCCACATTCAGCGTGGATTCGGGCGCCAATCCTCCGCTCGATCCGTACGTCGGCTTCAACGTGAGCATTCCGCTGCGCATCTTCGACCGCAACCAAGGCGAGAAGAAGCGCACGCAGATCGACATTAGCCGCGATACGGAATTGAGCAACGGGGTGCGCGCACAGGTTTTCAGCGACGTGGACTCGGCGTACACAGAGGTGGAGAGCAATATTGCATTGCTGCGGCCTTACAAGGCGCAATACAAAGGACAGGCGCTTAGGGTGCGTGACACGGTGACTTACTCGTATGAGCACGGTGGAGCATCGCTGATGGATTTCTTGAACGCGCAGAGCGACTACCGGGCTGTGGAGCTGGCTTACCTGCAACTGGTCGGATCTTATCTGACGGCCGCTGGACAACTGAATCTTGCTGTGGGACGCGAGGTAATTCAATGATTTCGAAGTTGTTTTTGAGGCGATGGCCCAGGACTCTTTCAGCTTATTTCCTGACTGCATTATTTTTTCTCGTGCTTGCTGGGAGTCTGGGTCTGAACGGCTGCAAAGGCAAGGATGAGGGCGATGGCGCACCGCCGCCGGCGCAGGTAATCAAGACTGGCGACGCGAGCCTGGTGACGATCGATAATCCCGGACAGTTTTCGCTGATAGCCGCGGAAAAAATGGAGGCCGCCGCGCAGTTGAAGGTTACCGGCTCAGTGTTTCCAGACATTGCCCGCGAAATTCCTGTGATTTCCATGGCCAACGGGCGCGTGGTGGACATCAAGGCGCGCCTAGACGACAACGTGAAGAAGGGGCAACTGCTGCTGAAGGTGCAGAGCCCGGATGTTACAAATGCTTTCGACACGTACCTGAAGGCGGCTAACGATGAGCACATGACCAACATCGCTTATGCGCGCGCTGAAGATTTGTTCAAGCACGGCGCCATTTCGCAAGCAACGCTGGAGCAGGCAGAGGATTCGGAGAAGGACGCACAGGCCGATTTGACGGCCGCTGAAGAGCAATTGAAGACGCTGGGCGTGGACAAGAAACACCCGAGCAGCGTGGTGAATGTTTATGCGCCGATTTCGGGCGTGATTGTGGCACAGAACGTTACGCAGGCTGCGGCCGCCGGAGTTAGTTTGTCCGGCACGGCAACGGCGTTTACGATTGCCGATCTATCGAATGTGTGGATTATCTGCGACGTGTATGAAAACGATATTTCCAAAATTCAGCTTGGGCAGTCGGCGCAGATTCATGTCAACGCTTATCCTGACAAGCAACTAACTGGCCGCGTGAGCGACATCGGGCCGGTGCTTGATCCGAGCATGCGCACAGCCAAGGTGCGCATCGAAATTGCAAATCCGGGGATTTTGAAACTGGGAATGTTTGTTACAGCGACATTCGAGAGCAATACCAAGAATGCCTTTGCGGTTGTACCTTCTTCCGCAATTCTGCATCTGCATGATCGCGACTGGGTGTTTGTGCCGGCAGGCGGAAATCAATTCAAGCGCATTGAAGTGAGCGCAGGGGTGACGCTGCCGGGAAACAAACAGCAGATACTTTCAGGCATCGCGCCGGGCCAGCAAGTGGTTTCGCAAGTTCTTCAACTAGAAGCCGCGCTGGAGGCACAATGATACGGAGGCTTGTTGATTTTGCGCTTCAGAACCGGCTTCTGATGCTGGCGATCGGTATTCTGCTTTTTGCGTGGGGCGTGATTTCGTTTCATCGCCTTCCGGTGGAAGCTTATCCCGACGTGGCGAACAACTACGTGGACGTGATTGCGCAATGGCCGGGAATTTCCGCCGAGCAGATTGAGCAGCAGGTTACCATCCCGCTGGAAACCGTGATGAACGGTATTCCAGGCGTGATTCACGTGCGCTCATGGTCTATCTTCGGGCTCTCGACGGTAGAGATGGTTTTCGGCGAGGACACGACCAACTTCGAAAATCGCGAGCACGTTCTGGAAAGGCTATCGCAGGTTGCGCTGCCGACAGGCGTGGTTCCTCAGATGGGTACGGATTGGAGCCCGGTCGGACAGATTTATTTCTACACGCTGGAGAGCACGAATCCAGAGTACGACGTGATGAACCTGAAGACTCTGGAGACCTGGTCGATAGAAAAGAATCTGAAGTCGGTGCCGGGCGTGGTGGACATCAACCCATTCGGCGGACCGACGCGCGAGTACCAGGTTCGACTGGACCCGGACAAACTGATCTCCCATGGGCTGAGCATCGCCCAGGTGGAGCAGCAACTCACGAGCAATAATGCCAACGCGGGCGGCAGCTTTATCGAAGCCGGATTGCAACAGATCAACGTTCGCGAAGTGGGCATGGTCAGGAACCTGCAGGACATAGAGAACACGGTCATCACGACCAAAAGCGGCGTGCCGCTGCGGGTAAAAGATATCGCCGTAGTCGAGCAGGGACCCCAGATACGGCTGGGCCAATTTGGCCGGGCCACGCATTTGCCGGACGGAAAAATCATCGACAACGATGATGTGGTTTCGGGGATTGCCGCGCTGCAAAAAGGCGCCGATGCGCAGCCGACAATGGACAGCATACATGAGAAGGTTAAGGAGCTGAACGAGCAGATTCTACCGGCTGGGGTGAAAATTCGCCCCTTTATCGATCGCAGCGACCTGCTCCGCTTCACCACACATACGGTTCTGCACAACCTGACCGCAGGCATGGTTCTGGTCGTCATTATTCTGTTTCTCTTCCTCGGCAACGTGCGCGGCGCGCTTATTGTGGCGATCACGATTCCGTTCTCGCTGCTGTTTGCGGCTATCTGCCTTGACTTGAAACATATTCCTGCCAATCTGCTTTCGCTGGGCGCGCTGGACTTTGGCATGGTTGTGGAAGGCGCCGTGGTGATGGTGGAGAACATTGTGCGCCACCTGGGCCGCGAGGAGGAAGACGGGCGAACGGTGCGCGAGAAGATTACGGAAGCGGCGCACGAAGTGCAGCGGCCTGTTTTTTACGCTATCGCCATCATCATCACTGCTTATCTTCCTATCTTTTCACTTCAAGCCGTGGAAGGCCGCGTCTTTCGGCCCATGGCGTGGACGGTGGCTTTTGCCCTGTTAGGGGCGCTGATATTTTCCATCGTCCTGGCCCCGGTGCTTTCCAGCTTCCTTCTAGGCAAAGGCGCGAAGGAGTGGAAGAATCCCGTGATGGAGTATTTGCGAGATCGCTACCGAAGCGGTGTCACCTGGGCCATTCATCATCGAGGAGTAGTGATGACCGGGGGATTGGCTGCGCTGGTGTTGGCAATCTTTCTGGTTTTCAGCGGCGTCATCGGCTCCGAGTTTCTTCCCCATCTGGACGAGGGAGCGCTTTGGGTGCGCGGCACTCTTGAGCAAAGCGCGGGGCCTACAGAGGGAATCCGTGTGGCGAACGAGGCGAGGGTGGTCCTTTGCTCATTTCCTGAAGCTACCGACTGCACCAGCGAAGTGGGCCGGCCTGACGATGGAACAGACCATACAGGATTTTTCAATAC
>JBEKQD010000062.1:0-34517 GCA_049520075.1 Occallatibacter sp.
CTTACGCTCCCGTGCGCGACCAAGTCCGCGACCTGCGGGAGTATCTTTGACCCTGCTCGCATCCGCAGGGAACTCGCCGAAATAGAAACCAAGCTGGCCGATCCGGCTCTCTGGTCCAATCCAAACGCCACCAAACCACTCATGCGCGATAAAAAGCGTCTGGAAACAATGGTGGCTGACGATGAAGCTCTGGTTCGCCGCACCGGCGACATCGAAGCTTATATCGAACTGGCGCGCGAAGGCGAGGATGTGCTCGCCGATCTCGAACGCGACATCAAAGCCCTTGCCGTTTTTGCCGAGGAACTCGAAGCGCGAACGATGCTCAATGGCGAAGCCGACCCGCTCAACGCGATCGTCACCGTGCATCCAGGCGCGGGCGGCACCGAGAGCCAGGATTGGGCTGAGATGTTGCTACGCATGTACCTGCGCTGGGCCGAGCAGCAGGGCTTCAAAACCGAGATGAACGACTATCAGGATGGCGAAGAGGCGGGCATCAAATCCGCCACATTCACCATCATCGGCGAGTACGCCTTCGGCCAATTGGCCGGTGAAAGCGGCGTTCACCGCCTCGTCCGCATCTCGCCATTCGATTCCGCCAAGCGACGTCACACCTCTTTTGCCAGCGTCTATGTCTCGCCGGAAATTGACGAGACCATCCATGTTGACCTGAAGGTGGAAGACCTGCGCATTGATACTTACCGCTCCGGCGGCAAGGGCGGTCAGCATGTAAACACCACCGACTCTGCTGTCCGCATGACCCACCTGCCCACAGGTATTGTGGTGCAATGCCAGAACGAGCGCTCCCAGCACAAGAACCGCGACAAGGCCATGAAGATGCTGCGCTCGCGTCTCTACGAATACGAGTTGGATAAGAAGCGCGCCGTCAGCCAAAAGCTCGAAGACTCAAAGCTCGAAATCAACTTCGGTTCGCAGATTCGTTCTTATGTCTTGCAGCCCTATCGCATTGCCAAGGACCATCGCACCAAGGTCGAAGTGGGCGATGTGGACAAGGTGCTGGACGGTTATTTGGAGCCTTTTCTGCGCGGCTATCTACTGGCGAAGCGGCGCGGCACCGCCGTTGCCGCCGAAGTGGACGACGATCTGGATGTGTAGCGGCTGAATCGTCCGCCACACTGATGAGTCCAAGGATGAGGAGTTATTGCTTGTCTGCCATGCGTATCCCTCGATTGATTTTCTTGATGCTCTTGTCGCTAGGTGTGGGCTTGCCCGCGCGGGCCGTTTCCAGTTCCGCAGATGCTCCCCATGTGCGCGTTGAATTGCTCGTCATTCCGCAGGGACTCAATCGAGGCGCGACTGCCGACGCGGGCCTCTATTTCAAGCTTGAGCCGGGCTGGCACATTTATTGGATGAATCCAGGCGACGCCGGCGAGCCGCCGCACATTCATTGGACGCTGCCTGCGGGGATTACTGCTGGCCCGTTAAAGTTTCCAGCGCCCAAGCGGCTGCCGCTCGGGCCGCTGATGGATTACGGCTATGAAAATGACGTGCTTTTCCCGCTTCAGTTGCGGGTTGCCAATGACGCCAAGGCTGGTCCTGCCACGCTCCACGCCAAAGTGGATTGGCTGGTCTGCCGCGAGAGCTGCGTTCCCGGAAAGGCGGAATTGGAAGTCATCCGGAGCGTTTTTGACCATCCAGCCACGCCAGTTGCGCTGCCCGCAGACGAGAAGCTTCTCAAGCGTTTTTTGGGGCTAATTCCGAAATCTTCGTCCGCAAAGTTCAACGCCGTCTTCCAACCGACCAGGGAAGGCTTTCGCCTTTCTCTCGAAACCGGCGAGCGAGAACATTCCGCCGTATTTTTCCCTTTCGATCCGGATATCCTCGATAATCCTGCCCCACAAAAGCTCACACCCATCCTCAATGGCTTGATTCTCGACTTGAAGAAAGACGCGAATCTTTCCGCTAATCCTGCTCAATTAAAAGGAGTTCTTGAACTTTCCGGCGGACGCACGTATGAGATTGCGGCAGAATTAGAGCTTTCCGGTGTGGCGGGTAGGATTGTGCCGATGGTTGCTGGAGGTCAACTGAATGGAGAAACGGCCCCCGGGGCTAAAGCCCCTTCTGATTTGGCGCAGCCAAAGTACGGGCTAAAGCCCGTACCCTTCAACGGTGCCGGAAGCTCTTCAGCCGGATACGGAAGTACTGCTCTTTGGGTGGTGCTTTTTCGGACCTCGGGCCTGGCCTTTCTCGGCGGGCTGCTCCTGAATCTAATGCCTTGCGTCTTTCCGGTGCTCTTCCTTAAGGGGTTGGCGCTGGTGAACTCGGGCAATGAAGAACGCGCAAAGCTGCGCATGCATGGAATGGTCTATGCGGCTGGCATTCTGGTTTCCTTCTGGGCGCTCGTAGCTCTGCTGCTCGGTTTGCGCGCGGCCGGCGCCACGCTCGGCTGGGGATTCCAGTTCCAATCGCCTGTCTTTCTGGCGTTGATGGCCGGGCTTCTCTTCTTCCTGGGTCTGTCGCTGGCCGGTCAGTTTGAGATTGGCCTCACGCTCACCAGCGCGGGCGGTTCGCTTGCCGCGAAACAGGGCTATACCGGCAGCTTCTTCACCGGCGTGCTGGCCGTCGTGGTGGCCACGCCCTGCACCGCGCCGTTCATGGGAGCGGCTGTCGGCTACGCACTGAGCCAGTCATCCCTGGTCACTTTTGCCGTTTTCACCGCGCTCGCGCTGGGCTTGGCCGCGCCCTATGTAGCTCTCACACTGCAACCAGCCTGGACGCGCCTGTTGCCGCGCCCTGGCGCGTGGATGGAAGTCTTGTGCCAGGCCGTCGCCGTTCCCATCTTCGCCACGGTAATCTGGCTGGCATGGGTTTTGGCGGGCGGATACGGGCCGGGCTTGCTCGGTTCCTTGTTGGGCAGCTTTTTGTTGCTGGCGATTGCGGGCTGGTTTTTGGGCCGCTGGCCGGCTAAGCGCTGGTCGGCCACTGTTGCAGCGCTGATCTTGCTTGTTGTGGTTGCTCTCGATGCCTTCGCCCCGCAAAAGCTGACCACCGCATCGGAGGCTCTGTCTCCGCCTGAGATGAATGGGCTCTGGCAGCCGTGGTCGGCCGAGGCAGTAAGCCGTTCGCTTGCGGCCGGACAACCGGTCTTTGTGGACTTCACCGCGAGCTGGTGCTTGAGTTGCCAGGTGAATGAGCGTGTGGCTTTGCGGACGCCAGAGGTGGAGCAGGCTTTTCAGTCCCGGAATGTGGTTTTGATGAAAGCCGATTGGACCCGCCACGACGAGGCAATCACGCAAGCCTTGACCGCCCTGGGCCGCAGCGGAGTTCCCGCTTATGCCCTTTACACTCCCGGTCAAAGCCAGCCACAAATGCTTCCGGAAGTGCTGACGCCGGGCATTGTGACAGATGCTCTGGGCAAGTTGCCAAAAGCTGCAACCCAAGCCAGCTTACCCGCGTCCAATCTCAAGTAAGTTGATCGTCTGACTTCTCCTCAGGAGATTGACCCTTATGAATTCCAGCTTCCGCCTTCCAGTCTGCGCCGCAGTTGTGTCCGCCCTACTGACCGTTTGTACTGCCGCTCAGGGTGTTCGCGTGGGCGCGCCTGCCCCCAATTTCACAGCCGCAGACTCCCACGGCCATACCCAGGAACTGGGCCAGTACCGCGGCAAGTTCGTAGTGCTTGAATGGCACAATCAGGACTGCCCGTACACTCGCAAGCACTACCTCTCCGGAAATATGCAGACTCTGCAAAAAGAATGGACCGCAAAGGGCGTGATCTGGTTCACGGTCATTTCGTCCGCCCCCGGCAAGCAGGGCTACCAGACGCCGAGCGAAGAAAATGCCTATCTCGCGCAGGTCCACGCAGTTCCTACCGCCGTTCTGCTGGACCCGAAAGGCAAGCTTGGACGCCTCTACTTCGCAAAAACCACCCCGCAGATGATCGTGATTGATCCCGCAGGCACAGTGATTTATGACGGAGCCATCGACGACAAGCCTACGCCCGAAGTGAGTGACATTAAAGGCGCGGACAACTATGTTTCCGACGCGCTTACGGCGGCCATGGCGGGCAAGACGGTAGCCACTGCGTTCACCCGGCCGTACGGCTGTTCCGTTAAGTACGCGGACTGAGAAGAGCAGGGAACAGGAAAGACGGAGTAACCAGAAAATTACCTGCAAGGTTTTGAAAATATAAATAGGGGGGTGGGGGTGCCTCCAGATGGTTCAGACCTGACTGGTATGGGATGCCTTGAGCCGGTGTGTGGCTATTCTTTTCACCCTTCCAGTTTGCGCTGAGGGATGGAAATTATCTGCAAATCGTAAATACTTTTTTGGGAAAGACAATTGAGGGTCAGGCCTCCCACCCTCGCGACAAAAACAAATGCGTCGCGAGGGTGGGATAGACAGCGTGATTAGCCGTGGGTTGGGCTTTCAATGCGCGAAGACGGCCTTTGCTCCCTCTTCGATCTCGGCCGGGGTGGGTTTGGCGATGGTTTGTCCGATGGACCAGTACAGGCCGAACGGATCCCGCAGCACGCCATAGCGGTCGCCCCAGAACTGGTCTTTCAAAGGCATCCTGACCTTGGCTCCTGCTGCCACGGCCTTGGCCCATGCGGCGTCGGCATTTTGAGTCTGCAGATGGAAAACAACCGGGCTGCCGCCCAAAGCTTCGGCGGTCTCGGATTTTTCGCCCATGGACGCGGAGAAGTCGTCGTTGAGCATCAGGTTAGAGCCGGCAATTTTCAGGCTGGCATGCATGATTTTGCCGCTGTTGGGTGCGAGATGGCGGACGGTTTCCTCGGCTCCAAAGGCTGCCTTGTAGAAGTCGATGGCCGCGGCGGCATTGCTGACTACGATATGCGGAGAAAAAGATAGTTGCTCGCTCATGTTTGTCCTCCTTTCGTGGGGAATGTGGGGAAATCGCGGGTGCCTCGATCGGCCCGCGCGAAAAGATTCTAGCACTTTTCTTGGCGGTTTCGGGTCAACGGAATTTTAAGATTCTCGCACGACGTGTTGCTCACGCGGCGCCGCGTTTGTCGGCGCGGATTTTTCGGATTTCTTCCATCCTTTGCGCCAGCAGTTTTTCCCGGCCTTCTTGAGTTGGATGGTAGTAGCTGCGGCCTTTGAGCGAGTCGGGCAGGCAATCCATATCGGCCACCTTGCCCTCCTCGTTGTGGGCGTAGCGGTATCCTTTGCCGTAATCCAGTTCCTTCATCAACTTTGTGGGCGCGTTGCGCAGATGCAGCGGGACCGGCTCCTGACGAGTCTCTTCGACCTCCTGTTTCACGGCGCCAAAGGCTGTGTAGACCGAGTTTGACTTGGGCGCGAGGCAAAGATAAACCACTGCTTCGGCCAGAGCCAGGTCGCCTTCAGGAGAGCCGAGAAAGTCGACGGCCTCCTTGGCCGAAAGAGTCAGGTTGAGCGCCTCGGGCGCGGCCAGGCCAATATCTTCGATGGCCATGCGGACGATTCGGCGGGCAAGATAGAGCGGGTCTTCGCCGCCGGCGAACATGCGCGCCAGCCAATAGAGCGCGGCGTCTGGGTCCGAGTTGCGCACACTCTTGTGGAGAGCCGAGATCAGGTTGTAATGCTCCTCGCCGGATTTGTCGTACATCAAAACGCGCTGTTGGACTGCTTCACCGGCAAGGGCTTTGTCGATGTGGTGGGCTTTGCGGAGCGGTTCCGGGGCTAAAGCCCGCGCTGATTCTGTTGGCGCAATGCGGGGGTTTAAACCCCCGCCTCCCTCCGATGCAAGTTTTTCCTCTGCCGGTTCGGCGGCGAGTTGTGCGGCGACTTCGAGCGTGTTGTAGGCGTTGCGGCAGTCGCCGCTGGAGTAGCTGGCGATCAGTTGCAATGCGTCGTCGTCCGCCGTCAAGTCCAGCGCGCCGAGGCCGCGCTCTCCATCTTCCAGCGCACGGCGCAGGAGCGCGGTGATCTGCTCCTCGGAGAGCGGTTCGAGCACGTAAACGCGGCAGCGCGACAGCAGCGCGGAAATAATCTCGAACGACGGATTCTCAGTGGTGGCGCCGATCAGCCGGATATCGCCGCGCTCCACGTAAGGCAGGAATGCGTCCTGCTGCGCCTTGTTGAAGCGATGAATCTCATCGATGAAGAGGATGGTGCGCGAGTGCATTTTGGAAGCCTGAGCCGCAGCGACCATCACCTGCTTGATTTCCTTGATGCCGCTCATCACGGCGGAGAATTCGATGAAGCTGGCTTTGGTGGTTTCGGCGATGATCTTTGCCAGCGTCGTTTTGCCCACCCCAGGCGGACCCCACAAGATCATCGATCCGGAGTCATCGCGCTCGATCTGCACGCGCAAGGGTTTGCCGGGGCCAACCAGATGCTCCTGGCCACTCAACTCCTCCAGAGAGCGCGGCCTCATGCGTTCGGCCAGCGGCGCGGTGCGGAGCGTGTCTCTGGAGGCTTTCCCGGAATTCAGAGGCTCGTCGCCAAAGAGATTCATCGCGCACTCCTTCGCTGCCGCGAAGCTTCATAGAGCAGCACGCTGGCCGCCGCCGCCGCGTTGAGGCTTTCTACGGGGCCGGGGCAGGGAATCGTCACGGCTCCATCGGCCATCTCGGCCAGCGCCTGCGGCACGCCGTTGCCTTCATTGCCAATCAGCAGTGCGACCGGGCAAGCCAGGTCGATGCGGTCGGCCGGCTCCGCTCCGTGGACGGCAGTTGTCCAAATTCTGACACTGGCCTCGCGCAGGCGGGAGAAGCATTCTTCAACACTGGTTTCCAGCAGCGGAAGCCGGAAAATGCTGCCGGCGGATGCGCGCGCGGCCTTGGGATTCCACGCGCTCACGGTTCCGGGCAGGCTGAGAATGGCTGTCGCCCCGAAGGCCTCGGCAGAGCGCAAAATCGTGCCCAGGTTGCCGGGGTCCTGCAGGCCGGCCAGCACGACAATGAGTGGCGCGGCCTTCGTCCGGCTCGTGAGAGCGTCGGCCCAGGCCCAACTCGGCTGCTCAATAAGGGCAGCTACAGGCTGGGGCGTTTCGGTCGAGAGTGCTGAATCCAGTACCTCTTTAGGTACCTGCAGCACTTCTGTCTCCGCCGGGAAAGTCATCCCATTCAAAAGGTGTTCCGCTCCCAGCGCTACAAAAACCCAAGGGATACGCAAACCGGCGCGGAAGGCCTCTTCGAGCAGGTTTGGCCCTTCGATTCCCGCTAGCGCAAGGCCATTGCTACCGGCCAGGCTGTGCCTGTCCTGGCCGGGATGGGCCAGCGCGCGGCGCAAATCCTTTAAGCGCACATTCTGCTTACTCTGTACAATGCGATAAGGCATCGGCGCGTAACCTGTTGACGCTTAGCCGATTTTAAGCTGTTTGACCGGACCGGGGGCAGGCTGGCGCAACGGTTTCGAGCTTCCGGCAGGGACTTGCGCCGGGTCCGGCTACGGAATAGTTTTAGTGATTGTGGTAACTCATACCCTGGAACTGAGGTAAACCTTCTTGTCCGCGGAGATTTTGCGCGTCCATCCCGATGAACCCCAGTCGGACCGGATTGACTATATCGTCTCCTGCCTGCGCAAGGGCGATGTAGTCGCCATGCCGACCGACACTTTTTACGGCCTGGCCGTGGACCCGGTGAATCTCCATGCGGTGGAGCAGATTTATCAAATCAAGACTCGCCAAAAACAAAAACCATTGTCTCTGCTGATCGCGTCTCTGGCGCAGGCGTATGAATTGGCCCGCGACACTGATCCCATGCTGGACAAATTGGCCGACCGCTTCTGGCCCGGTCCGCTGACCATCATCGTGAGAGCCGGCGGGAAGCTGCCGCTGCGCTCTACCGCGAATACCGGCAATGTTGCCCTCCGCCTGCCCGACGCCGTTATTCCTCGCACAGTTGTGGAGCGCTTCGGCCTGCCTGTCACGGCTACCTCGGCCAACCTATGGGGGGCGTCGGAGTGCAGCAATGCGGCTTGCGTCCGCGACCAACTCGCCGACCGCATTCCGCTGATTATTGACGGCGGTTCTACAGGCCGCGCGCGGCCTACCACGATCGTCGATCTTTCGCTTGGCTCCGGCCGCTGGATGGTTCTGCGCGAGGGCGCCATTCCGACGCATGAGATTGCCATGGTGTTGCAGAGATGAGAGTGGTCACTGACTACTAATCACTATTTACTGTTTACTGGGTCCTGAGCCGAAGGTTCTCCATGCAGCGCAAATCCAACCCGAGAATTCGCCGGTGGGTGCTTCGCGCCGCGTTCCTGCTTGTGCTCGCATTGGGCGTGACGGTTCTGAGTTGGTGCCACTGGGTGTACGCGCAGATTGAGCGCTATGCTGGCCAGGATCAAGCTGCCCAGGTTGTAAAAGGCGCGCCTGCGGACGCCATCGGCGTCTTTGGCGCAGCGGAGTATGACGGTCGTCCCTCGCCTGTTTACCGCGCGCGCCTTGACCACGCACTCGTGCTTTATCATCGCGGCATCGCACCGCTCATCATTACTTTGGGCGGAAACGGCGGCGACCGGTACAACGAAGGGGCAGTGGGCAGGGAGTACTTGATGGCGATGGGCATCCCGGAGAGCGCAATTATTGCGGAGACCGAGAGCCGCAACACAGAAGAATCTGCTAAGCGCATCGCTGTGATTGCCCGTGCCAACGAATTGCGGCGGCTGGTGATCGTCAGCGATGGAACGCATTTGTTCAGGATTCATGAGATATGCGCCGCTGAGGGACTCGAGGTGCTTACTTCGCCTCGGCCCCGAGTGGAGATCGAGGGCGGGTCAAGCATAGGCGTGGCGGAATTCGAGCGCATCGCGCATGAGATTTTGAGTTATACGGCCTGGCGGATGCATTTGCATTAAAAAGAAGAGCAAGCCAGCAAGCCGGCGTGCGATGCTTGCTGAGGAGAGTCATGATGAAGACGCATAAAATCGTAATTCTTGCTGCTGTTCTAACTATATTCTTGGCGCCCTCCAATGCTTTGTTTGCGCTGACTTCGAACTGCGCCGAGATCGATGCGATGGTGAGAATGGCGCGCGCTATCTCTTCCGGGGAGTTGGCCGCCGCTCGGTTAAAGGCGGGCGAGAGTTACCGCGCGCGGGTTGTCTTTGCGGAGATGGAATTTGAATTTTATCCGCAAAAGCATGATGTGGCTCTGCTATTGCTCAATCTCATCCCCAAAGATGACAACGAGCGCCTTGTAGTTATGACTCTTGGCGATCACTTGTGCGATTTTGAAAATCCCCATGAGATGAAAACGCTGAATCAGATTGGCAATCACTTTCCACGCGATCTGGCGAGGGCGGTGCTGATTGCGCCGGAGAAGCTTCCCGAATATGTAGCCTATTCTGTGGCATCTGTTAAGGACCCGCACAGCGACTATGCGCTTCAAATGCAAAAGGTGTGTCGAGCGAGGCATACTGAGTTTGTCGATGCGATCGCAAAGATGCCCGCCGAAATGATGGAAGAGTTCTTGAAGTACGTCTTCAATCCTGATGGGTGCGATGCGCTCGCACTTCCTGAAGCGTAGTAGCAAGGTGCGCAGCCCGCGCGAAGCTATCCCATGCGGGGATGTTGCGATAAAGCCAGAAGCATTAAAGCAAAGGCCGCTGCGCTGACGGTGGACAGAAAGTTGACCGCATCGTTGTTCAGCCAGCCGCGCCGCTCCAGGGTTGCGCCCAGCAGGCTATCGAAGAGCAGCCCAAAGACACCACCTGCGCAACTAATCCAGAACATTGCGGGGCCGCCGTTGAGGGCGAAGCTTCCAACAGTCGCCACAATCACCGCCGCCCCCACGCCGGCCAGCGTGCCGATGAGGCTGATGGCGCCATCGGTGCCCGGCTCCGCCTGGCGCAGGGTAGTAATCATGCGCGGCCGCCCGCCGATTACCTGACCGATCTCTGACGAGACCGTATCCGCCGCGGCTTCAGCCAGTGCCGCGAGGCCGGCTGCAAGCAGCAGCGTTGGAGCCGTATGTGAGAGCCAGTGGCTGCCTGCCAGCATCGATTGCGCCAGCCCGTCTGAGAGTAGCGCGGCCACGCCTAGGTTGGCTGTCACCTGTGCCGCCGTGCGCCCATGCTTCCGCTCCGCAGTGCCCAGCCGTTCTTTGGCCTCCCGGCCCAGCCGCGTGGCGGCCCAGGTGAGCAAAAAGACGGCGAGGATTGGCAGCAGCGCTGTGTGCCACGGGGAATAAGGAAAAGGCCCATTGGGAGTGAAGGTTGCTGTGGAAAACATCAGGCTGGCGGTGATCACGGTTCCCGCAAAGGCCCCGCCCGGTGTGGCTGCGCGCAGTCGGAGGACAGCGAACCCCAGCAACAGGCTTAAGCCTGCCGTTCCGGCGGCTACCTGCCAAATATTTACCGCCCACCAGTGGGTCTGGAGAACCACGTCGGCGCCCACAAAGGGCAGCACCAGGAGAAGCACGAGCTTTGATTGCCAGATCAGCTTGATTCGAGACACGCTTCAATCGTAACCTGCGCGGGCATTGAGGGCTGGTGGTGCGGTTGATTGTCGATTTGGCGATTTCTGATGGCCTTCTCCGGCACTGCGGCGCCAGAGGCCCGGTCGGCTGATTTACAATCACGAAGTAAGCAGGAAAGAACTGAATGAGGCTTTCTCGGATGAATTTTGGCCACACGCGTGCGCGGTTGGTTCAGGCGGGCGCGGCCCTTGCGGCTGCTGCCCTGATCGCTGGTTGCGGCAATAACTACCGGCCCGTGGTTACGCCCGTCAACCCCAGCGGCCCTCCGGCGCAGCCGCAGTCGTATGTTGTTGCAGTTTCAGCCCCTTCGACCACAGCGCCCGGCTTGGTAGGGATCATTGACTACTCCGGCGATTCTGTGATGGTTTCAGGGGTTCCCATAGGCCCAGGTCCGTCTGCGTTTACCCTTGATGAAACCGGTTCCAACGGCTACACCATCAATAGCGACGGCACTTTGACTAACTTCCCTGTTTCAAGCACATTGCAGGCGAAGAGTGTCACCATCACGACGCTGCCGAGCCTGGCAAAGCCGTTGAACCTCTTCTCGCCATCGTCGGGACTTTGGGCTGCCGACCTTTGTGCTACCCTCCCCCCTTCGACCGTGTGCGAAGACGCTGCCGATGTTTTCACAGGCAGCCCCCAGGACTTCGTGCTATCCATTCCGCTGCCGCCGGCTCCGATCATGGTGGTGGGTCCCGGCCTTCGCGGCCAACGGTACTTCGCGTTGACCCAGAATATTGCTAATCCCACCGGGATGGAGTGCAATTTCTCAACCACGACCCTGCCCACTGGCGAAGTCACCGGAATCGAAGTAGGAAATAACACGACGGACATACCAATTCCGGTGGGTCAGTGCCCGGTCTACGCTGTCGAGAGCAGCGACGGCCAGCGGCTCTTTGTAATCAATAGGGGCAGCGACACCATTTCGGTGATCAACGTGTCTGACGACACTCTGGACCAGTGTGTTTGCCCACCTAATGGCTGCGTGAACCAGGACAACCAGACCTACACTTGCCATCCCACCCTGCCGCTTTCGACCAATGCGGTGACCACAACGGGAATTACCCCTCCCAATGGAACTACCAGCATGCCCGCCACTGCCCAACCGGTTTATGCCGAGTACAACGCCGCCAAAAACCTGCTGGTCGTGGCCGACTATGCCGGTAACGCGATCAGCGTCATCGACGTGAGCCTGGACGAGTTCGGCAACGACAGCTCGACCTTCGGCACCACCTATACAATTCCAGTGGGCGCGGGTACCAACCCTGCCAGCGTGACTGTTTTGCTGGATGGAAGCCGCGCGTATACGGCCAACCAGTCCACTCAAACCGTAACGATTGCGAACCTGAGCAGTTATACGGTGGAAAAAACGCTCCCCGTAACGGGTCATCCGCGCACCGTTGTTAATACTCAGAATTCGGTCTTCGGTAAAGTTTATGTAGCCTCGCCTGACAGCCCTTATCTGACCATAATCGCAACCGGAGGCACCAATCCGGACACTGTTGATACGACGTTGGATCTTTACTCCGGCAACATCGTGGATGTCCGCGTTCAAACACAGAATGGTGTCAGCGGCAACAACAATAACCTGAGCAGGATTCCCGGGTATGGTCAGCCCTGCAATCTGCCGCTCAGTGAGTTCAATCCGGCAACAAGCACAAACAATGTGCTCGCTAACTGCCAGGCACAAGCAGTGTCCCTGCTGAAATAGAGCGCCACGCGGCAAAGTTGGAAATCAAGACAGCCAAAGAGGGTTTTCCCGTGAGGGAAGGTTCCTTTGGCTGTTTTTGCGTTTGGCAAATAGTTCGCAGGGCTGCGCTGACCTGCGTGTGAAACGATAGAGAAAATGACAGCCGAAGCGAAAATGCGTGTTGACCTTCTGCTCGTGGAGCGGGGACTGGTTTCGAGCCGGGAGCGGGCACGCGCGCTTATTCTGGCAGGCCGCGTTCTGGTTCGGGAACAGAAGGTGGAGAAAGCCGGGGCGGCCGTGCCGGTAGACGCGGTTGTGCGTCTACTTGGTGAAGAGCAGCCCTATGTGAGCCGCGGCGGGCTCAAGCTGGCAGCGGCGCTGGAACATTGGCCCATCACTGTGCAGGGGCGCGCCTGTCTGGATGTGGGCGCCTCAACCGGCGGATTCACCGATTGCCTCTTGCAGCACGGGGCCACCCATGTCACGGCCGTCGATACCGGTTTCGGTCAGATTGCCATGAAGCTGCGCCAGGACCCGCGCGTGCGCCTGTTGGAACGCCTCAACGCCCGCTTCCTCGAGCCTGGAGCGCTGTCTGTAGAGCAGGGCAGTCCCGAGATTTCGCTGATGGTGATGGATGTCGCGTTCATTTCGGCTACTTTGCTGCTCTCACCAGTCTTCGCTGCCGCGCCCCTACTCAACGAAGCTGTGATTCTGGTAAAGCCGCAGTTTGAAGCTGGGCGCGGCCATGTGGGCAAGGGAGGCATCGTTCGCGATCCCGAGGCGCACAGGCTAGCCATCGATAAAGTCGCTGATTGCATCCGTTCGCTTGGCTGGAAAGTGGCTGGGACAATTCCATCGCCGATCACCGGCGCGGAAGGGAATCAGGAGTTCCTCCTCTACGCGCGGCGGCCCTTGCCCTAAACTGAAGGGCGCTCATTACAGCGAAACCAGGGATGGTGTATTCCGAAAGCACATTCGTCAAGTTGATGCGACCATCAGGGAGCGGCAGCCTCGCACAAAACTCAACAGGACGCAGTAACCCTGGTTTCGCTCTAGTTGGCCCCACCGCCGGCGGGTCCGTTACACTGAGACCGCATGGTACGAGTCGCAATTGTCTGCAAGTCGCAAAAAGAAGAGTTGGCCGGGATTCTGCCCGAGCTGATTGCATGGCTTCGCTTGCACGGCTATGAGCCGGTGCTGGACCTCGAAGGCGGGCATTACACAACGGCCGCGCCGGCCGTTGACCGCGCATTGATGCCCGAGCAGAAACCAGGACTCGTCATCGTGCTCGGCGGGGACGGAACACTTCTGAGCGTCGCGCGCACCTTTGCCTCCACAGGCACGCCAATCCTCAGTGTGAACCTGGGCTTTCTTGGCTTTCTGACCGAGGTTAAGCTGGCCGATCTTTATCCAACCTTGGAGAGCTGGCACAGCGTTCACCATGATCTTGACGCGCGCGCCATGCTGCACGCTGAATTGTGGCGCGGGGGCGAGCTCTGCTCCAGCTATGAAGCGCTGAATGATGTCGTCATCTCCAAAGGAGACATAGCCCGTATGGGCGGCTTCGCCGTGGAACTGGACGGCAAGAGCGTGGCCCGCTTCCGCGCCGACGGAGTCATTGTCTCCACCCCAACCGGCTCTACGGCTTACACGCTTGCTGCCAACGGCCCAATCCTGACGCCCAACGTGGATGCAATGGTAGTCACGCCTATTTGTCCGCATCTGCTTACGCTCAGGCCCATCGTGGTTCGGGGCGACGCCTCGCTCATCGTACGGGTCGAGGACATCACAAAACAGGCGCTTCTTACCGTGGACGGCCAGAAGGCTGTCAAGCTTTTGTTGTGCGATGAGGTTCGCTGCCGGAAGTCAATCCACACCGTCAACCTGGTTCGTATGAGCGAGGGCGGATTCTTTGAGGCGCTGCGCAGCAAGCTGAGCTGGGGCGAACGGTGAAAAAGCTACGTCCCTATGTCCCTAGTCCCTAGTCAGTTCGCCCAGAAGCACTTTCGCCTTTTCCGCCAATGTGCTCGCTCCATCCGCGTCGCCGGAGGCCAGCGCCACGCGAGCCTGCTTGATAAACTCCCTGATCTGCGCCGCAGTCTTCTTTTCCTGGCCGCTGAGCTGGCGAGTGATACTGTTCAATCCGTGTTCCGTGGCCGCGAGGGAGTTTTCCGTCTGCTGGCGCAGGTCAGAGGGGTCGCCGGAAGACAGCTGGCCGATGGCGCTCACGCCAACGCTTCCATTCAAAGCCAACTGCGTGTTCTTGGCCGCAGGCTTCTTGTGCGCGGGCGACGGTTTGGGCGGCTGCGGTTGCGGTTGTGTGTTGGCGGTTGCCTCGGTGGGCTGATTAGGAGGGGTGACGACCGGAGGCGGCAAATCGGTGGGCGATGGCGGGGGCGGGGTCGGAAGCGGTTCCACAACGGGTGGCGCCAGAGGCACAACCTGGGCTTGCTGGGTTCTGTGAAAACATCCCGTCAAAAATAGCGGAAAAAGGCACAGGGCGACCGTGAAGAATGCGGTAGTGCGAGCCTTGAGTTTTCCTATTCTTTCGCCAGAAAATTCGCGGGCGAATGCGGTACGGAGCATCTGCTGTGCACCCGGCAAGTTCATCGTGCGATGCCTTTCTCTTTCGCCATAACCGCCGGCCGAAGATGCCGGCGTCCCCATTCCCCGGCGGCGAGCGGAATTCGCATGAGGAATTCCGTGCCGCGCCCTGATCTTGATTGTACTTCCACGCTGCCGTGGTGCAACTGAAGTACACGGTAAGTCATAGCAAGCCCTATTCCGCTGCCTCCGCTCTTGGTGGTGAAGTATAGGTCGAATATCTTCTCGCGAATATCATCGGGAATGCCGGGGCCCTCGTCGGCCACGCGCAGGACCCCGGTTTTGTGGTCCTCTTCGAGAACTACTTCCAGCGTGCCGCCTTGTTGCATGGCCTGAGCGCCGTTCTGAATCACGTTCAGCACCGCCTGTTTCATCAGGTCGGCATCGATGTTGGCCACCAGTGGCACGGACGGCATGCGGCTGACCAGCGTTACATTATGCGTAGAAAGCTCCTCTGCGGCAAGCGCCAGCACATCGGCAATAACTGGACGAAGATCCTGCTCGCGCAGTTGCAATTCGACGGGGCGCGAGAAATCCACCAGTGTCTGAACCACGCGGTCAAGGCGATGAATCTCCGCATCGATCACCTCCAGGTGACGGACGGCCGGGCCGCTGGCGTCGCCCAATTTGGTCTTGAGCAGTTCCAGATGCACCACGATAGCATTTATCGGATTCTTCACTTCGTGGCCCACGCCGGAAGTGAGTCGGCCGATGGCCGCCATGCGTCGCGAAAGCTCCAACTCCGACTCGATCTCCTCCACCGATTCCAGGTCGTGTAGCGTGACCAGCGCGCCGAATTTGTGGCCACTTCCCGGCCCAGTTCGGTCGTCGTGAATAAAATCCAGTGAGGCTTGAATGCGGCGGCCTGTCTCTGTGCGAATTTCCACCTGCGTCAGAGTTGCACCAGCTTCAAATGCTTCGCTGAGAGCCAGGCCCAGCACCGTCGAGCGGTCAAAGATTTCAGGTGCGCGGCTGCCTAGGATGGAGCCTTGCTCGATGCCCAGGAAGCGCCGCGCCGCTTCGGAAACCAACACTGCCCGCCCATCGGCCGTGAACAGCAGAATGCCGTCCTGCAGGTTGCCTAGAATCTGCGCCAGGTTATCCTTCAATGCGGAAAAAACCTCTTCCACATTTCTCATGCGATGGCCGATCTGTTCAATCTTGCTGGAGACGCGCTCAGCAGTATCCTGTTTCGGCGCCTGCTCGTCCTTTTTTGTTTCCTCGCCGGCAACTTCGCCCAAACCGGCCCAATAGTCCAACTGTTCGCTGATCTCTTCCAAAGGTCTCAGCGCAAAGTTGCCCAGCAGAAAAGCAACGATCAAGGCCGTGCCCAGCACCAGTTCCATGAGCGTGACAGCCCCGGAAAACCACGGCTCATAAACGGCGCGCAGAAATGTGGTGCGAACACCCACATGGACGGTGACAAAAGGCGCGCCATTGCGCTCCAGCGGCACCACCACGTCAAAGACCCTGGGCGGGCCGAAGACCTGTTTCATCAACTGGATGGGATTGGCGTTTAGAAGTTCTTCGTAGTTATGGCGGACAGGCAGCGGCTTATCTTCGTTCTCGGGATTGGTGCTGAGCAGCGTAGTGGATTGGCTGTCGCCGATGTTAAGGTCATAAACCGTAAGCGAGTAACGGTTCACCGATTCGACTACTGCCTGCAGCGCCGCATTGTCCCGCACTGCTTCGGCCGCCAGGCTGCGCAATTGTTCAGGATTGTCGGGATCAACCGTGCGGTTCGTCAAGCCGGTTTCAAGAGCGGTTTGCAGAGCAAAGCGCACCTGGTCGGCCACCATCTTGTTGGTGTCGTAAGACTGCTTCACCGCAGCATGAAGCAACTGGCTCACATAGACCAGCGAAAGCAGCCCGGCAATGATAAATACCAGGGTGGTGATCGCCAGAACGAGTTTGGTCTTCAGGCTCATGACTTAGCTATGTTGGTTTTCACGGGTGCGACTATATTCCTTGAGCTTATTGTGCAGGGTCTTCAGGCTCACGCCCAGGATCTCGGCGGAACGGGTCTTGTTCTGTCCCGTAGCTTCAAGAGTGCGCAGAA
This sequence comes from Occallatibacter sp., assembly GCA_049520075.1. Lineage (GTDB taxonomy): Bacteria > Acidobacteriota > Terriglobia > Terriglobales > Acidobacteriaceae > Telmatobacter. The sequence goes on from JBEKQD010000062.1 coordinate 16,742, forward strand.
TCAATAGCCGTTCCATCTCATCAACGGTTGTGCCGACGCGCAACGTCACCACGTTGCCGTTGAGTCCTATTGCAGCTTGACTCTTCGCTTTGCCGAAGTCCGCGGGCAGGTGCTCGGCGTCCAGTGGCTTCCCATCCGCACAAAGAATCACTGCCCGCTCGATGGTGTTGCGCAGCTCACGGCCGTTGCCCGGCCAATCGTAGGCCATCAGACGTTCCAGCAGCGACGGCGTCAGGCCGGAGACATGGCGGCCATGCTTCTGATTCATCTGGTTGACCATGGCTTCAGCCATCGCTGGCAGATCCTCAATGTACTCTCGCAAAGGCGGCATAGCGATGTTGAAGACATTCAGCCGGTAATAAAGGTCGGCTCGCAGATGGCCCTGTGCGACGGCCTGCGCGGGGTCGCGGTTAGTGGCAGCCAGCACTCGCACGTCTACTTCCTGCTCAGTGCGCGCACCCAGCCGCCGCAGCTTACGCTCTTCCAGAACACGCAGCAGCTTGGCCTGCGTTCCTGAGGGCATCTCGCCGATCTCGTCCAGCAGCAGCGTGCCGCCTTGCGCCAGCTCGAAGCAGCCCGCTCGCCGCTCCGCCGCGCCGGTGAACGCACCCTTCTCATGGCCGAAGATTTCGCTCTCAATCAAAGTCTCCGGAATAGCGGCGCAGTTGACCGCGACAAATGGCCGCGATTTGCGCGGGCTGAGTTCGTGCAGCGTGCGCGCCACCAACTCTTTGCCGGTTCCGCTTTCGCCCGTGATGAGCACTGAGACATTGGATGGCGCGATCTGCTCGATCAGGCCGAAGATTTCGCGCATCGGCCGGGAACTGCCCACCATCGAACCAAGCACGCCGGTCTCGCGCAGGCGGCGGCGCGCCACTTCGAGTTCAATCGCGGTATCGCGCTGCCGCGTCGCATTGGCCAGAATGGTCTTGAGCCGCGTCGCGTCCACCGGCTTCTGCAAAAAGTCGTACGCGCCCAGCTTCATGGCATCCACGGCCAGTTGAATCGAACCCATGGCCGTCAGCACCACTACAGCAAGGTTGGAACCGAGCCCGGAGTTTTCCGCAGAGAGTTTTTCTAAGAGGCCGATGCCGTCCAGCCGCGGCATTTTCAGGTCGGTGACCACAATCGCCGGGTCCCATGCCTGCGCTTTTTCCCAGCCTTCCATGCCGTCGCACGCCGTCTCTGTGCTGTATCCCCATCCGGAGATCAGCTCCGCCAGCCCGGTCAGCGCATGGGGTTCGTCTTCGACAATCAGAACCTTGATTCCGTTTTCCATCGAGCCTTCCCATTCATTCCGCAACATCTCTTTCTACCATGATTAGACGCGCCTTAGCTCGATTTCTCGGTCAGTTCCGCCCAGCGGGAGTAAAGGGCGTCGTTTTCATGCTGTGCCGCGTCCAGTTCCTTGAGCGCCTCTTGCAGCTCGGCAGCGTCGGTGGCAATGGAAGGATCCTCGACGCGCTCGCGCGCAGCGCTCAGGCGAGCGTCGGATTCCTCAACCCGCTTTTCAATCGCAGCGAACTCGCGCGCTTCAAGGTAAGAGAGTTTTTTCTTAGCAGAACTGGAAGAACTGGCTGAGTTAGCGGTGCTGGCGGCGTTAGCGGAGTTTGCCCTTCGCTCGTCCTCTTCTCGCCCGGCTATCCAATCTTCCCACTGCGCGTAATCGGCAAAACGTCCTGTGTGGCCGAGACCGTCCAGTCCCAGCACAGTCGACGAAACGCTATTCAGCAAATAGCGGTCGTGCGTCACCAACACCAGCGCGCCGGGAAAATCGAGAAGATTTTCTTCCAGAATCTCGAGCGTGGGAATATCAAGATCGTTGGTCGGCTCGTCAAGCAGTAAAACATCCGCGGGCTCCAGCATCAGTTTTGCAATCAGCACCCGCGCCCGCTCGCCGCCGCTCAGATTCCGCACCGGCTGGTTGAGTTGCTCGCTGGTAAACAGGAACCTCGCTGCCCAACTCGCCACATGCACCTCGCGACCCTGATGCATCACCGCATCGCCCTCAGGAGCAAGGGCGCGGCGCAGGGTCAGGCTTTCATCCAGCTCGCGCATCTGGCTGAAGTAGACCATGCGCAGCGCATCGGCGCGACGAATAGTGCCTTCAGCCGCGTCAATCTTCCCGCGCAGCAGTCGCAGCAGCGTGGTTTTACCGCTGCCATTGGGACCCACGAGCCCCACCTTCATTCCTGCAGTCAAGATGAAGTTGAGCCCCGTAAAGAGACGCCGTCCGGACAAGATTTCTCCTGGGTGATCAGGCGATTCCGCGCCCGGCACATCGCAGGCCACGTTCTTGAATTCCACCAGCCGTTTGGTCTTGCGCAGGCTCGCGTCAAAGTCGATGCCGGCCGTCGAAACCACCGTCCGCGCATCAATGTCTTTGAGTTTGTCGATCATTGCATTGGCGGTATCGATGCGGGCTTTTGATTTGGTGGCCCGCGCCTTCGGTCCGCGCCGCAGCCATTCAATCTCAGTTCTCACGCGGTTGCGCAGGCTCTCTTGTTGTTTGTTCTGCGATTCCAAATAAGCCTGCTTCTCTTCGAGAAACCGGCTGAAGTTGCCCTTCACGCGCAACAAGCCTTCAGCATAAACACGATTCAGCTCAATAATTTCGCTCGAAGTGGATTCGAGAAAATAACGGTCGTGGCTTACCGTAACAGCCGCGAAATTGGACGAGGTAAGCAATTCCTCCAGCCACTCAATTCCGGCCAGGTCCAGGTGGTTCGTAGGCTCGTCCAGCAACATCACTTCCGGCTCGCAGACCAAAGCTTCGGTAATCGCCAGCCGCTTGCGCCATCCGCCACTGAGCGCGGCAGCCTCGCCGTTCAGGTCAACGAAACCGGCGCGGCCTGACAACTCGCGCAAACGCCCCTCGCGTTCGTTCTCATTCACGTGTGCACCGGATAGCGCCCGCTCAAGAACCTGCCGTATGGTGAGCCCTCGCGCAAAACGCGAGTCCTGCGGCACGTATGCGGCGCGGGCGCGCTTGCGCACGGCCAGTTCGCCCGCGTCCGGCTCAAGCTGCCCGGCAAGGATGGCCAGCAGCGTGGATTTGCCAGCCCCGTTGGGACCGATCAGGCCGATTCGGTCGCCCTCGTTAACGGTGAGTGAAATGTTTTGAAAGAGCGGCTTTGCGCCGAACTGCTTGGTCACTGACTGCGCGTTGAGAATAGGAGGCATCTATCTTGAGGATACTGTGCCGGAGCCCCGGTCACGGCACGCACCGCGAACGCCCCAGCTGATTGTCCAGCCAAACCTTCAATTCCTCGGGTTCCGCTTCTCCGGGTTGACCGCCTATACTCTCCTCTGTCTGAATTTTCTCGAGAGGGAGTACATCTATGGCTTCAATCGCTGTAACCTACGCACGTCAAAATCATCCCCGCTTCTTGAAAGAACTGAAGGACCTGCTCCGCATTCCTTCCATTTCAGCGCTGCCCGAGCACAAGGGCGATTGCCGCCGCACCGCCGAGTTTCTCTCCTCCGAGTTCACCCGCATCGGAATGGAGCACGCGCGGCTCATTGATACCGTTGGCAATCCACTGGTTTACGCTGACTGGTTGCACGCCCCCGGCAAACCCACCGCGCTTTTTTATGGCCATTATGATGTGCAGCCCACCGATCCGGAAGACGAATGGCTTTCGCCGCCCTTTGAGCCAACAGAACGCGATGGCAACCTTTATGGCCGCGGCACCTGTGACGACAAAGGCCAGGTGTGGTCGCAGATCAAGGCGTTGGAATCCCTGATGACCGCCAATGGCAAGCTGCCTCTCAACATTCGCGTCATCCTCGAGGGTGATGAAGAAATGGGCGGGGAGGGAATTGCTGAATACGTCGCTTCCGAACCGGCCGACCTCAAGGCGGATTTTGCCCTGGTCTGCGATACCGAACTCTTCGCGCCCGGTCTGCCCACATTGTGCGTCGGCCTGCGCGGCATGATTTACACCGAATTGGAAGTGCGCGGCGCCAAGACCGATCTGCACTCCGGCATGTACGGCGGCGCGGCGCCCAATCCCTTCATGTCTCTCGCGCATATGCTGGCCAAGCTGAAGGACGAAAACGGCCACATCCTCATCCCCGGCTTCTACGACGACATCATTCCGCCCAGCCCCGAGGAGTTGAAGGCATGGAAGAGCCTGCCCTTCGACGAGGAGCACTACCGCAAGACCGAGGTCGGTTCGCGCACCCTGGTGGGCGAGTCCGGCTACAGCGTTTTGGAGCGCACATGGGCGCGGCCGTCGCTCGACGTGCACGGCATCCCCGGCGGCTTCATCGGCGCGGGCGCAAAGACGGTCATCCCCGCCAAGGCTCTCGCCAAGGTTTCCATGCGCCTGGTTCCCGGCATGACGCCGGCCAAGGCGTTTGCCCTTTACAAGGCTTATGTGGAAAAGATCACGCCCGTCGGCGTTGATGTCGATGTGCGGCTGATTCACGCCGGAGACGCTTGCATGGTTCGCGTCGACAATCCCTACATTCAGGCTGCGACAAAAGCTCTGCACGAAGTTTGGAACAAGGACACGGTCTTTATCCGCTCCGGCGGCTCCATCCCCATCGTCGGCGACTTCGATCGCCATCTGGGAATGCCCAGCGTGATGATGGGCTTCGGCCTTCCCGACGACAACATCCACGCCCCCAACGAGAAGTACTGCTTGAAGAACTTCGAGCTGGGGATTGAATCGATAGTCCGCTTCCTGGAAGAAGCCGGAAGATAATTAAGCTCCATGTCTGGGTGGCCCAGGTCCGGATTTTCGGACCTGGGAGACTTGGATGAATAGATTTTTATTGCAAGATTCCGAATCAGGGGCGTTCCTAGAGCATAAGGAGTCAAAAGATGGACGTAACAAAGCTTATAGCCTGTGCCCTCGCGATGGCGGTTTCCATGTGCTCAGCTCAGACCCCTCCCCAGACCCCTCCTCAACCCGCGCCGCCCCCAGATGAGCCGGAAATGACGCAGGTTCGCAAGTGTGTCACATTTATTCAGCTTCGTTGCAAAGATGGAGACAACGAATTCGATGTCAGAGGGACCGGATTCTTCGTTGGCTACCCAGACTCAAGGTTGGGAAATGAAAGGGGATTTATTTATCTCGTAACCAACCGGCATGTTGCTCAGTGTTGGAACGATTCGGGCCGCCCAATGCAGGTGGAACACATCAGTGTCAGGATGAACCGTAGACAAGCCGAAGGAGATAGCGTTGCGGTCGATCTGCCTCTGAGTCAGTCCGGAAATGTCCCGTGGGTTCTTCCGCAGGATGTCTCAGTTGACCTAGCAGCCATTCCACTGGCTTTAAGTGTGGCGATTTTTGATTTCAAGTTCGTACCCATATCAATTTTCGCGGGCGAAGATTTGTTAAGAAAGGAGAAAATAACCGAGGGTGAGCCAGTGTTTTTCGCGGGATTCTTTTACCAATTTCCAGGTGTAAGGCGGATGGAGCCGATAGTTCGACAAGGGATCGTTGCGATGATGCCACAAGACAAAGTCCCTTTTGTAGGTACCGCAATGAAGGTCTACTTGGCGGATCTCCATGTATTCGGTGGAAATAGCGGCTCACCGGCCTTTATCGATTTAGGCGGATTCCATGGGGGCAGAATTAGTCCTGGTGGGGAATACCGCTTGTTGGGCGTCGTAAACGGGGAGGTTTCAGAAGACGAGAATTTTAATTTGGAACTGACCACCACGCTGAAAGGCACAGGAAAGGGAAACAGCGGGGTCTCCACAATAGTTCCTTCCGACGAATTGAGGTCATTGCTGGATGACCCACGCCTCCAAGAACTTCGTGACATCGTAGTGAAGGCCCAGGCGGGTCCAATAGCTACCACCCCAAAATGAATTGGGCGGGCGGGTGGCAGGTGGCCCACCCATCAACTCTGAAGAATCGTGATGATCAATGAGAAGCTGTGCCCTGTTCATCGCGTTTTTTCGCGATGAGCGGGCGGGCAAAGCAGGTCAAGAGGATAATCTATGATTGGCGGGTGGCGGGTTGGCCCAAATCTCGATTTTGAGATGTGGGAGACGATCAATCTCAACTTGCGTATTGTGAGCCCCGCGAGTTTTGTAGAGGAGGTGCTGAAATGAACAAGGCAACGATTCCGGTCAAGCTGCCTCCCTCCTTGGGAAATGCGGCTCGAAAGCTCGCCGAAGAAGACGGTGTCTCGTTGAACCAATGGGTCTCCCTCGCGGTCGCGCAAAAGATCAGCTCAGTGGAAACCGCCGAAGCATTTTTCCAGCGGAGATCGCAAGGCGCGGAGCAAGTGGATTTTCTGGAGATTTTGCGAAATGCCCCCGATCGCACACCTGATCCAGGCGATGAACTCCCCTCTGCACACGTTTAATCACAATGGATTCAGCCCCACTTGACTCCGATCAAACTGTATATACAATAAATAAATGGTAATCCCGCGCGATCCCCGCAAGATGGCAAACCGCAAACCGCTAATCGACGAAGACGGCGAGGTTCGGCAGATCACAGCCGCAGATGTTGCCCTGTTCAAGCCGTTCTCCGAATTGCCTACGTCGGAACAGAAAGTGCTGCTGAAACTGCGCAGGCGCGGACCGCAAAAGGAGCCGAAAAAAGTTCCCATCTCGATTCGACTCTCGCCAGATGTGGCCGATGGTCTCCGCGCGACAGGCAGCGGCTGGCAGGGCCGTGCGGATCAAGCGCTCAGGGCATGGCTGACAAGGAAGACCGCGTCTCGCGCCTGAGTCATAGGGATTGCTGCTCTTCGTGCAGATAATTCCGATCACACAGCGCACAATGGAGGCAATCGGCAAAGCGTGCTTTAACTGACCCCGGTTCAAAATGTCGGACATCCGCCCGGTTTATACCACCCCACCCCCTACCCCCCTCCCCCTGTGGAGACCACATTTTACCCCTTGCGCAGCTTACAACCCGTGCGGAATCAAACGTTTGTAATTTGTTCCTGTTTACTTTTTGTTAATCCTAAACCTTCGATTTTTGCCCATTTTCAGCGCAAAAGGTGGTCATTCTAACCAGAAAAGGCCGCCTTTTGCGCAGATTACCATGCGGCGGTTGAGCAGGCTGAAGTTTCCTTGAGTCCGGGTTATGTCTCGGCAAATTGATCGAGCAGAACCGCCTTGAGCCGCGGCGTATGCACATGGATGCGGTCCTTGTAATCAATAAGCCCGAGATTGCGGAAGCGGTTCATGAAGTAACTCACGCGAGAGCGCGTTGTACCGATCATCTCTGCAAGGGTTTCCTGCGTGATCGGAGGGATGAGGATCTTCTGTTCGTTCTGAACTCCGGTTTCCGCCAACATAAGAAGCGTGCGCGCCAGGCGTTTCTCGCTGCAATTGAATATCTGATCGACAAGATCGGCCTGGGTGCGTATGCTTCGCGTCAGCAAATACGACAAGAATTGGTCGCAGAAGTTGTGGTCCTCATGCATTGCACGCCTCATCTCCTCTCTTTTGATCTTGATTGCAGAGCAAGCGTTCACCGCCGTGGCTGTTGCCACGCGCCGTACTGACGTCGTCGCGAGCGACTCCTCCCCAAAAAAATCTCCAGGAGAAAGAAGCGTGATAGTGGCCTGTTTCCCCTTTTCCGAAACAACACTAAGCTTTGCGCGGCCTGTCTGAAGACAAAAGATCGAGTCTGCAGAATCTCCCTGCGCGAAAAAGGATTCTTCTGGCTCCAATTGAAGAATGCGTTGACGAAGACCGGCACCCGAAAGAAAAGCGGCGGGTCCATTCGGTGAATTGCTCATAGCGCTCATCAGCTTATTCCCTCCTTGTGGGCGAATTACTTTGCAGGGATGGCCACTTTTGGGGAAGAAGCCATCGCAGACTAGGATCATCGTGCGTGAACGAAGAACGTATTGGCGCAATGACTGCGAAGATTGCCTCTCGTGCGGAAAACACCTCTCGCGCTTCAAACTCGGCTCTTAAGCAGCACGCGAATCCACTCGGCACCGGAGAAGAGAGCCGTCATGGCTAAAATCATTGCAAAACAGATGCCAAAGTATAAGTTCATGAAAATCATAGAGATGAGCTATTCTGCAAAAGAATGACCCGCCAGGGACCGGAAATTTTTACATTGTTGCGTGTGTGAAGATCCAAGCGGTGAATGGTTTATGTTTCATGCGGGTCCAACAGTCAAACTCGGCGTCTGGAACCGGATACTTGGCCACATGTCTCGACCCGCCGCTTAGGTTCAGGACGCGCGTTTTGAAGACGCAAGCCGCAACAGCAGCGGCTCTCATCGCGTAAGCTGAATCTAACGTCATGTCCGATTTGCCTTCCAATGCGGAGCTTTCGCGAGAGCTGGATTTAGCCCTCGCCGGAGAGCTGCCGTGCCGCCCGGATGCCCCTGTGCAGTCCGGCCCCATGATTGACTTCAGCCATGTCAGCATTGCTTTCGATGAACGGCCTGTTCTGGAGGACGTGAGCTTCTTTGTAAATCGCGGTCAGACTCTCTGCATACTTGGCCGCAGCGGCGTGGGCAAGTCGGTGGCCTTGCGTATGCTGATGGGCTTTCTCACGCCGGATGAAGGCTCCATCCAAGTTGAGGGCCAGGAGATAGTCGGCCTCGATGAAGAGGGATTGCGGGCTATCCGCAAGCGCATCACCATGGTCTTCCAGAACGGCGCGCTTTTCGACTCCCTCAGCGTGCGAGAGAATGTGGCTTTTCCGCTGCGCGAGTGCGGCGGCCTCAGCGAGGAGCAGATACAAGAGAAGGTTGCCCAGTTGGTTAATGTAGTGGGCGCCGAGGATGTGATGGATGCGTTGCCGGCCAGCCTTTCAACAGGCCGAAAGCGCGCCGTGGCCATCGCTCGCGCCCTCGCTGGCGAACCGGAGATTGTGCTTTACGACGAGCCAACCACCATGGTCGATCCAATCATCGCCCGCCGCCTCGGCGACCTGATAGAAATTCTCAAGCAGCATCTGGGCAAGACCAGTATTGTGGTCACCCACGATATGCGCTTTGCCGAACGGCTCGCGGACATGGTTCTCTTCCTGCACCAGGGCCGTGCACAATACTTCGGGCCGCTGGAGGGATTCATGGCATCGACCGACCCGCATATTCGGCAATTCATGGCTCTCGACGCCTACACATTACCTTCGGAATGAATCGTCCAGCACGCGGTAACCACCGCAGCGAGATTTCACTTGCCTGCCTTGCCGAAACAACGAGATGTTGTTCGAGTGAGTGTGGGTCGGAACCGGGCACGGAAGCCTTTTGGAGCAATTGGGTACCAATATCGCAGCCGCATGGGCGCGGTATAATCGCTCTATCTCAATTGCCTTCACTTTAGCCGGTTTCGTTCCAGGCTTCCGGCGTGGATTGTTTTTCGAGTGGGAAGCTTATATCCACTCTGCCTCATATTCTGCTCGTTTGAGGATCGCAAGACGCGTATGGGAACGTCGGAATTTTGGCAGAGATTATCCGCTTCAACATCTTCCTCGCTGGCATCGGAAGAAGGACGGGCCAAGGGCTTAGCGCGTGATTCTCGCGCTAAGGTTTGGCTCTGGATGGCCCTGGATGCGATGACCATTCTCGTCTCCGTAGTGTTGGCCACCGTTTACCGATTGCATAAAGGCCCATGGGCGGGCGCAAAGGAATTGTGGCACGGCACTCTGATCCATGGCCGTCCCATGAGCATTCTGCTGGCTCTTCTCTGCTTCTTCGCGTTCTCACTGATGCTCATCAGCCGGCGACTGAATCTTTATGCGCCGACCCGGCTGAACAACATACTCCAGGAGCAGTGCCTGAGTTTGCAGGCTTGCCTGACCTCCGGCCTCTTGCTCGCCGGTACGCTCTACCTCGTGCATGGCGCTGACATTTCCCGGACTATAGTGCTGGTCACTGTGGGACTGGTCACAATTACCCTCAGCCTGCGCCGCTTGATTTTTCGGCTCCTTCTGTATCGAGATTTCGAGCGAGGGGTGGGCACGCGCAACGTTCTCGTCGTAGGCACTGGGCCGGAAGCAATGGCTTTTCGCTTTCATCTGGAAAGCATCCGCCACCTGGGATACAGATTCAAGGGCTTCATTGAAGTGCCAGGCCCCGGCCAGCCTGCGACCGCCGATTCCCGCTTTGCGCCCATCTGCAGCGATGTGGTTGGCACGCTCGATACGCTCTTTCAGCAGGTTCGCGCGCAGTTTGTGGATGAGATCGTCTTTGCCACGAGTTGTGAGCGCGGGGTTGTACGGAATGTTCTGGAACAGGCTCGCATCTTTGGCGTAGGCTTGCGTATTGTCCCCGAAATATACGATAGCCTGGCTTTGAACAGCTCGATCGAGTACATCGGCCAGTTTCCCACCATTCCTCTGCATCGCGGGCATGTGCCTGAGGTGCGGCTTCTGCTCAAGCGCGGACTCGATGTCGTCTTTTCCAGCATGGTGTTGATTCTTCTTTCACCCCTGTTTCTGCTCATCGCCATCGCCATCAAGTTGGATTCTCCGGGCCCGGTCCTTTACGCCTCCGAGCGCCTAGGCAAGAAAGGACGCGTTTTCCGCTGCGTGAAGTTCCGCACCATGGTTTCCGACGCGGAACAGCGGCGTGCGGGTTTGATGGACAGGAACGAACGAGACGGCGTACTTTTCAAGATCACCGACGATCCCCGCATCACACGGCTGGGCCGCATCCTGCGCAAGCACTCGCTTGACGAGTTCCCTCAGTTTTTTAATGTGCTGTGCGGCGATATGAGCGTGGTGGGTCCGCGCCCTCCCTTGCGCAGCGAAGTGCGAGCGTATCAGTTGAGCCACCTCCGCCGGCTCGACGTGACTCCAGGCATCACCGGCCTGTGGCAGGTTGAGGCGCGCCGGGAGCCATCCTTCGATAGCTATATATCGATGGATACCTATCGGGGACCGGAACCTAGCGCCAGCTAATTGCTGGCGGCTCTCCGCTGTGGATTAAACTGGTGTTGTGAAGATCGCACTGGCACAGATCAATCCAACCATCGGGGATTTCACCGGAAATCTTGAAAAAATTGTCGCGGTCACCCACCGCGCTGCGGCCCAGGGCGCGCGGCTAACGGTTTTTTCCGAATTGGTGATCTGCGGTTACCCGCCGGCTGATTTTCTTGAGAAGCCGAGCTTTCTGGCCCGCTGCCGCTCGGCGGTCGCTGAACTGGCCGAGGCTACGCGCGACCTGCCTACCGCCGTGCTTGCTGGGGTGGCGCTACCAGCCGAGGGCGAGAGCGGCAAGCCGAGAGTCCCGACAACAGATCCCGGCGGCTGGTATGACAAGCCAGCCGTCAACGCTGCCGTTCTGCTGGATGGCGGCCGCATACTGCTCGAGCAGCACAAGCGCCTGCTTCCCTTCTATGACGTCTTCGACGAACAGCGCTACTTTACTCCGTCGCGGCCTCAGCAGGTTGTGGAACTGGATGGCGTCAGGCTGGCCGTTACCATCTGTGAAGATGCGTGGAACGACAAAAGCTTCTGGCCACGCCGACTTTACAAATTTGACCCCATGGAAGAGCTGATGAGCCTCCATCCTCAGGTGCATATCAATCTCTCCTCATCGCCTTTCTGGCACGGCAAGCGCGCCATGCGCCGCCAGATGCTGGCTGCCATTGCCCGGCGTGACCGTGTGCCGGTGTTGCTGACCAACCAGGTGGGTGGCAATGACAGTCTGATTTTTGACGGCTCGTCACTGGCCCTCAATGCGCGCGGAGAATTGATCGCCCAGGCCACCTCGTTCGATGAAGACCTGATTGTCGTTGACCCGTTCGATGCACCGGTCCAGTCCGTACCTCAAGAAGACGACACCGAAGCCGCCTATCGCGCACTGGTTCTGGGCACACGTGATTATGTTCGCAAATGCGGATTCAAGAAGGTCCTGGTGGCTTTGAGCGGCGGCATCGACTCCGCGCTGGTGGCGGCCATCGCCACCGAGGCGCTGGGCGCGGAAAACGTGGTGGGCATCGGTATGCCCAGCCCCTATTCGTCATCAGGGTCAATCGACGACAGCCGCCGGCTGGCCGCCAACCTGGGCATTCGCTTTGATGTCATTGGCATCAGCGGCCTGTTTGCGGAGTTTACGCGTGCGCTGGAGCCGCTGTTTGCAGGAACGAAACCGGATACCACAGAGGAAAACATACAGTCTCGCATTCGCGGCGACCTGGTGATGGCTCTTTCTAACAAGTTCTCTGCGCTGGTGCTCACCACCGGCAACAAGTCGGAGATGGCCGTGGGTTACTGCACTCTCTATGGCGACATGGTGGGAGCGCTGGCGGTGATTGGCGATCTGGTGAAGACTCGCGTCTACGCAGTCTGCCGCTGGATTAATCGTGACAAGGAAGTGATTCCCTGGACAATCCTCGAAAAGCCACCTTCGGCTGAGCTGCGTCCGGACCAAAAGGATACTGACTCGCTGCCGCCCTACGAGGTTCTCGATCCGATTCTAGAAGCGTATGTGGAGCGTTATGAGACTCCCGAACAAATCGCTCAGGCACACGGTTTTCCCCTGCCACTCGTCCAACAGGTGGTGCGCCTGGTTGAACGCAGCGAGTACAAACGCCAGCAGGCCGCTCCTGTTTTGAAGGTTACCTCGAAGTCGTTCGGCATGGGCCGCAGATTCCCTATTGCCGTCAAAGTTCAGGTATAAGCTAGAAGCAGGAGCCTTTTGCCGCCGCAGGAGCTTTTCCACAGCCCGGGTTTTGCGCAATTTAGCTTTTCAGAAATTTAAGGAGAAACCGCTTGATTCGTCTTTCTGCCCGTATTGCCAGCGCCGTGGCGCTGATTGTTTTGTCTCTGCCCCTCTTGCAAGCCGTAGCGCAACAAGATGTTCCCACAGCGCCCGAGCAAGCCCCGTCCGCGCAGATTCCGTCTGCGCCAGCCCCGTCCGAGCCGGCTCCTGCGGCAGCACCCGTGTTTCCCAAGCCCGATCCGGCTAACTTCACAGCCGCGACTCCCACCAAGGAGACTGTCAGCGCCTTCCTCACCGTTAGCTGGGGCTTTGAAGAGGGCCGCATCTGGCAGGTGCAGGCCATCCAGAAGACGCCTGCCGAGGGCGTCAGCAAAGTGGTGATCTACGTGGGCGACAAGAACGGCAAGCAGAAGCCGGGTGCGCTTCAGTTCTTTGTTCTCCCCGACGGCAAGCACATCATCGCCGGTGACGACGTCATCCCCTTTGGCGAGCATCCCTATGCGGAAGCCCGCGCCGTAGCTCAGGAGCGCGCCGACGGGCCTTACCGCGGCTCCGCGACGAAGAACTGGGAAATTATTGAGTTTGCCGACTTCCAATGCCCTCACTGCAAAGAAGCACAGGCCAACATGGACAAGCTGGCTGTGGATTTTCCCAAGGCTCGTTTCATTTTCCAGAATTACCCTCTTCCACAGCATCCCGCGGCGGCCGGGGCAGCTGCCTATGGCCTTTGTGTGGCCAAGCTGGCCGGCAGCGGTGCGTTCTTCACCTTTGCCTCTGCAGTCTTTGAAGGCCAGGACGGGTTGGCAACGCCCGACGGCGCTACTCTGACCCTGAATAGTGCCGTGACAAAAGCCGGTCTGGAACCGGCCAAGGTTGCAGCTTGCGCGTCAACCCCCGCGATCATAGCCGCGGTCGACGCTCAAAGGAAACTTGCCCAGGATCTGCAAATCAGCCAGACTCCGACGCTGCTGGTAAACGGCCGCCAGGTCCCAGCCAACGCGCCCTACGACGTCATCAAGCAGATCATTCAGTACCAGGCCAAGCTGGACGGCGTCGAGAACTAAAGCGGGCAAGTCAGCAAGCCGGATGAACTGGCTTCTGGCAGGTTATCCAACAAGGGCAGGCAGGGGTTTTCGGCCCGTCTGCCCTTGTGGTGTCTAAAGGGACTTTTCAAGGTGCACGCGCAACCAGGCCCGCGGGCCCATTACGGCGTCTGTCCCCGCTCCACCCGCATCATTTGCGAATGGCCGGCCGCCTGCGTGCCTCGCAACACATGCGGCGTGATAACAATCAGCAGGGTTGCGGAGTTCTTCTGGGTATCATTGCCGGTGAGATCGCTGAGGCCGGGAATTTCACTGAGGCCGGGCGTGCCGCTGATGGCGCGGCTTTCTGACTTGTCCAGCTCACTCACCACCTCGACGGCCTCGCCCCGCTTGAGCGTCACCACACCGGACCAGGCGCGATTGTTCAGTACCGGATTGCCGTTGATGAAGGTTCCGGCCAGAGCGTCGATCTTCAAGTCGACTGTGAGCGCAACGTCGTCGTTACGCATCACCTTGGGGGTTGCCTTCAGCGTCATGCCCAGGTCCTGATACTCGACCTGCGGAATATTCGGCAGGCTACCAGAGTAAGAGGCTAGCAGGGAACTCAGGCTACTGGAGCTTCCTGCGCCGGTCAACCCCGGTATATTCGGAACGCTGGCGCCGAGGCTTGAGAAAGACGATGTTTGAATGGGGTAGCGCGACCCCAGCCGCATGGTCGCTGCCTCGCCGTCACTCAGGCGCAATTGCATCTGATCCAGCTCGCGCGAGTCAGAGGAGTTCAGGTTGAGGTTGGCTGTGACCGATCCCGGAGCCAGAGCGGATTGCGTCAGCCCTCCGCCAAATGTTGCAATGCCCCCGGATAACAGGGGGCTCGTCACCTCACCAGAAGCCAGCAGAATTCCAAGAATAGCCAGTGTGTCGCCGGGAGAAGCCAGGCCCGAGGAGATGATCTGCTGCACCAGGCTCTGGTTGGAGTTCAGCAGGGATTGTTCTTCTGCATAAACATTGACGGCTGTTATGCTTTGCGGCGGCTGGACCCCGGTGTTTCGCGTACTGGAGTGCGCGAGCTGTATCATGCGCACCTCGAGAAGCACCTGGTTGCGCCCGTCGAGTAGTTGACTCATGGTGGCATTGAAAGCATTAAGCGTCCCGTGGGATGCGCGGATGGTAATCGTATTCGATGTGGGCTCCGCCACCGCCTGCTGCGCATTGAAGACGTTTTTGGCCAGGTTGACCACGTCGGTCAGCTCCGTCGCGCTCAGCCCTGAGAAATAAACTGTCTCAAATTCAAGTGGCGTAAACTTCAGGCGGTTCTCTCTGGTGTCTCCGGCGGCCAGGGCGCGGTGCGCATCCAGCGGAACATAGAATGATGCCGTCACCATTCCAACAATGCGTGCAGCCTGCTCGAAGCCGGCGTTGTCCAAATCCAGCCTGGCCGGAACGGAGTGAACGCTGTCGTCCACTGTGACCTCGATTCCATAGGCCTTGAAGACCTGCTGAATGATCTGGCGCGGGTCCGCGTGCAGGTGAAAGCTGTGAACTCCTGCAGAAGGCTGCAGTTGCACAGCATCGCTGGCAGTCTGTTCACCCTTCTCGTAGATGGGCCGTGGCTGGCCCAGAAGGGCATCGTCTCCCAGTTCGTAAATGTGCTGCTTCACCTGGGTGCTTCCCGGCTCCAGTTCAAGCGCATGGGCAAGGGCCGCGCGCGCTTGCGCCGCATCGCCGCTCAGCCGGTCCTTGGCAGCTGCCTGGATCAGTGCGGTCACGGCGTGACTGCGCGCTACGTCTGCCGCCAGCGGGTAATCGGCATTGCCGGGGTCCAGCTTGGCCGCTTGTTGGTATCCGCGCAGGGCCTCTTCAAACTGCCCATCAGCGAAGAGCTTGCTGGAGGAAAGATAAAGCTTCGCAGCGCGCCGCCGGTCGGAATTGCGCGTTGGTCCGGGCAGGCTCGCGTCCTTGACTGGAGAGGCGTTCTGGCTTTGAGAGGTAGTCTGTGTCGCGGCAGGCAGTGTTTGTGCTGGCTGGGTATCGGCCGATTGCGCACGCCCTGCGCATGCGGCCATTGCCAGCAACAGAACTGCTGCCGAAAAACTCTTTTCAATGGCAGCCTGCTTAACCAGTCTTGGTCTTGCGGATCGGGCGCGCGCCTTGTGGACCTGTGGGTTTGTCTGCATGTCCTTTTGAGCGCTGTCAGCCCCGGCCAAAGACCTGGCGCACTGCGCTATAGACAGGACGTTCGCTGCGTGGCGGACGCTTGAGTCCGGCGCGGACTTCTGCCAGGTTCAGTCCCAGCTCGGCCATGGTGCGGCTCAGGGTGTTGCGGTGCATGCCCAGCTCCTCGGCCGCCTTGCACTGGTTTCCCCGGTGCGCCACCAGCACTTCGCGCAGGTATTGCTTCTTGAACTCGTTTACGGCGTCCTCATAGCGCATACCGCTGGAATGCATTTGGGTGACCAGGCTGTCCAGTTCTCGTCTCACGTCCACCTCTGAGTGTTCTAATAGCTTGCCACATTTCCCTGGGCCGCGTCCTGGGAAATGATCACAATTTACCTTCGTTGGGATGCAACCACCGCGGAGACTTCTCTTCCAGCTCATTCAATCCGTGCCGAACGCGCTCGGCAAGCTCGTGTGGAGTCACATGCGTGCTCAAATGACAGGCCCCGAAAAACAGCCTGGGGAGCTTGGATTCCGTTAGCCAATGGGCTCTGGGGAAAAAAGCCACGGTCACCAGAATCACCACAGTCACAAGGAGCGCGCCCTGGAAAAAGCCGAATGCCGCACCTGCCAGGCTGTCCAGGCAGCCAAGTCCGATGGAATGGATGGTTTTCGAAAGAATCTTCCCCGCGAGGCCGGCCAAGGCCATTACAAGGAGCGCAATCAGAAGAAAGGCAATGGCATTCGCAACCGCTTCGATGCGCACCACGGGCAAAATCAGCTTCGCTATGTGGCCGTAGTTCCAGGCGGCTATCGCCAGGCCCAGCAGCAAGCCGCCCAGAGCACAGACAGCGCGGAAGAATCCCTGGGTGAACCCTCCCAGTACCGCCAGCAAAATTACGACAACGATAGCCCAGTCCACGAGGCCCATCTCTTGCTCCTCCCCAACTCTCTTGGGTTTCAAAAAGCGCTCAACAAGCTCAGCTCGCGTCTAATGTTTGCAGACCGCGTCCTTTGTGCGGGGTTAGCAGTGGGGGGTTGCGTCCCGATTCGAGTTCACGTGAGCGGCTTGGAGAGATCCACATCCAAGGGAACTGAAGTTCAGATTCTCAAATGTGGAGCGCAGTTTGTCAATCCCACTTTCAGGGTCGTGCAGGAGAAGGCAGTCCATTCGTGTAGTTCGGGCGTGAAGAATGATGGATTGTGCGCAAGGTGTTCAAAATTGAGCAGCAAACTCTTCAAGTATCAAGCTAAATAATAGATACCTGTAAACTTTGGTACCGATACGCGCATGTGTGACGGCCGTCACGGTACGGCTTCTCCGCATAGGAGACACTCCATTTGTCAACAAGGTTCGGAGGGCGCGTACAAATGTCCTCTTTGAGCCGGGCGACACGAAGTAGCCGTGGAAAGGGGAAGCCGCAGCTAGCTTCGTTTGTACAGGGATCACCAGTAGCCGCGCGCTACCGACCTCCAGCGCCGGCTACTGGCCCCGTCTAACTTGTGTCATGCAAGCGCCTCCGAAG
The DNA here is from genome assembly GCA_049520075.1 of Occallatibacter sp. GTDB lineage: Bacteria > Acidobacteriota > Terriglobia > Terriglobales > Acidobacteriaceae > Telmatobacter. The sequence continues at coordinate 34,079 of JBEKQD010000062.1, forward strand.
AGACGTCATCCTTCGGAGGTGTTTTTTTGCGTTCTAATGGAAATGTCAAATGCGTGAGATATCGATGACCCTCATGCAGGGGCCCAAGATGATGAAAGATAAGGACGCTGCCCGTCCGGAGAATCCGAACTCTCAGTTGAAGTGTCCGTGCTATTCTTGGGACCATGAAAAAGATCATTATTGCGGCTCTTCTTTCCTGCGGACCATTTTTATCAGCGCAAAATGATGCGCTAAAATCCCTGCCAAAAGATCCGAAAGCGATTCTCGACCTTGCGGCGCCGTTTTACGTTTACGACGCGGAGAGTGCGAGGCCTTGGCATCTCAGCTACCACTACCGGTTATTGGACAATCAAGGGAATCCAAACGGCGAAGGAAAAGTTGAATTCTGGTGGTCGATAAACAGGGCAAGCCGGATTACTTGGACAAAGGGCAATTCCGT
>JBEKQD010000063.1:0-27367 GCA_049520075.1 Occallatibacter sp.
AACCGTGAAATGCAAAAACTGTTGGCGTCTTGGGCGGGAATATCTGGTCGTAATCCTCGTCGGCCAGCCCGTGCGGATGCTCGGTTGGTGGTTCCATCGCCATCAGGTCCACCACGTTGACCACGCGAACGCGCAGATCAGGCGCCAACCCGCGCAACAGCGTCACCGCGGCGAGCGTCTCCAGCGTAGGTACGTCGCCCGAGCACGCCATCACTACATCGGGCTTACCCCCATCGTTTGATGCCCATGGCCACACGCCTAATCCGGTAGTGCAATGCGCTACGGCCTCATCAATCGTGAGCCACTGCGGTGCCGGCTGCTTCCCGGCCACGATGAGATTTATGTAATTCTTGCTGCGCAAACAATGATCCGCTACGGAGAGCAAAGTGTTCGCGTCCGGCGGCAAATAAACGCGCACCACCTCGGCCTTTTTATTCACCAGGTGATCGATGAAGCCGGGGTCTTGATGGCTGAAGCCGTTGTGGTCCTGGCGCCATACCAGCGAACTAAGCAGATAATTCAGGCTCGCGATCGGTTTGCGCCACGGAATCTGCCGCGTCACCTTCAGCCATTTGGCGTGCTGATTCACCATCGAATCGACAATATGAATGAACGCTTCATAGCAACTGAAGAAACCATGTCGGCCTGTCAGCAAATAGCCTTCCAGCCAGCCCTGGCACATATGCTCGCTCAGGATTTCCATCACCCTGCCGGTCTGTGACAGGTTCTCGTCCACCGGCAGCGTCGCGGCCATCCACTCCTTGCCGGTTCCGGTAATCACATCGCCGATGCGATTCGACGCAGTCTCGTCCGGTCCGAAAACGCGGAAGTTCTTCTGAGCCTTGTTAGCTTCCATCACCGCATGGAGCAGTTGCCCCAAAATTCGTGTGGACTCCACATCTTGCTGGCCGCGACCTTCAATCTTCACGGCGAACTCGCGGAAGTTGGGCATCTTCAGCGCTTCCAGCAGCAGCCCGCCGTTCGAGTGTGCGTTCATGCCCATGCGCCGCCGTCCCATGGGCGCAATCGCTGCCAGTTCCTTGCGGAACGCACCTTTCTCGTCGAACAATTCTTCAGGCTTATAGCTGCGCATCCATTCTTCCAGCAGCCGCAAGTGGTCTGGCTTTTCGCGCAACTCGGCGAAAGGAACCTGGTGTGCGCGCCATGTATTCTCCACCGGCTTGCCGTCCACGAATTTCGGTCCGGTCCAGCCCTTGGGCGTGCGCATAATCAGCATCGGCCACGCCGGCCGCTCCACGGTTTCACCCTTTGCTGTGGCTTCGCGCGCCGTCTTCTGAATCTCCGCAATGCGGTCAAAGATTTTGTCGAAAACCGCAGCTGCCTGCTGATGCATCGTTTCCGGATCGTTCCCCTCCAGCGTGAACGGCTCATAGCCGTAGCCGCGCATCAGGCTCTGCAACTCCGCGTGCGGAATCCGCGCGAGCACCGTCGGGTTGGCAATCTTGTAGCCGTTCAGATGCAGAATCGGCAGCACCGCTCCGTCAGTCGCGGGATTAAGAAATTTGTTCGAGTGCCAACTCGTCGCCAGCGGCCCGGTCTCGGCCTCGCCGTCGCCCACCACGCAGGCCACAATCAGATTCGGATTGTCGAACGCCGCGCCGTAAGCGTGCACCAGTGAGTAGCCCAGCTCGCCGCCCTCGTGAATCGATCCCGGCGTCTCCGGTGCAACGTGGCTGGGAATCCCATACGGCCAACTGAACTGCCGGAACAATCGCTTGATTCCGTCCCGATTCTGCTCGATGTGGGGATAAATCTCGGTGTACGAACCCTCGAGGTAAGTGTTGGCCACCAGTCCCGGTCCGCCGTGCCCCGGCCCGATGATGTACATCATGTTCAGATCGCGCTCGCGAATCAGCCGGTTCCAGTGCACGTAGAGAAAGTTCAATCCCGGCGTCGTGCCCCAGTGGCCAAGCAGGCGCGGCTTTACGTCATCCAGAGTCAGCGGCCGCTCCAGCATCGGGTTGTCTTTCAGGTAAATCTGGCCAACGGAGAGATAGTTGGCCGCGCGCCAGTAGGCGTTCATCTTGGCCAGCAATTCAGGGCTCAAGGGACCTTCGCTCGTGACTTCGCTCATTTTGACCTCTCAGGGGCTACATCCGGTGACACTTAAAAGCCTAGCAGTTGCCGGTCACAGGCTCGGGTGACTGATGTCACATCCGGATGAGACACCGGTTCACACTGTGGAACGAGCCAAAGCCGCTCCATGCACATGCGAACCGCCGAGGCTCTAGCGTCCTAAGTCTGAAGCTCCAATGGCTATTCGTTCTGTCATTCCTGAGCGAACGGGGCCCCGAACGTCTTTCAGTTTGGGGGTGGTGAGTCGAAGAATCTGCATTTTCTCGCAATGAATTCTGCGGTCAATTTCTGACTCAGGGCTCTAGAAATACCGCTTCAATTTGAGAATTTGCGATTCAAACCCGTACCACAGCGCGGCCGCAAGCGCGGTGGAAACCGCCAGCCGGACCGCCACCACCGCCAGGTTTCCGTTCACGCCGTATGGCTTCATCCAAATATCAAACCAGCCGAAAAAGATAAATGCCACGATGTGCGTCATGTAAAGGCCGTAGCTGATGCGGCCATAAAATGCCAGCGGCCCGCGGCGCAGCAGGGCACTGAGCGGATTTCGCGCGCCCGTCGAAGTCATCAATGCCAGCGCCGCGCCGGCAAAGCCCACCACAAGCGCCGAATCAAGAAATGCCGTTCCGCCGGCCATAGTGGCCGCAGCCGCAATTCCCAGCGCGAAGGCTCCCAGGCCGATCCAGAACCAAACGCGTTGGCTGAATCTGATCGTGTAAAGTCCCAGCGCCAACAGGCTGCCCAGCGCGATTCCGTCCAGCTTGATTAGTGTGTGGTTAGGCGTCAGCCACGGGTGATGTCCAAGGCGCAGCAACGGTGAGCAAATCAGCGCCGCAGTCAGAACAACGGCCAGCATCCACGGCCGTCGCAACCAGCGAACCAGCGGCGCCCACACAAAGTAATACTGCTCTTCGACAGCCAGCGCCCATGTGGGGCCAATTGCCGGAGGCAGCGCCAAATGAAAGAGATTCTGCACAAAAAAGATATATGCCAGCCATGGCGCAGCTTTCACAGCGCCCCACGCACTGGGTCCGATAAACCACGGCGCATTTAGGTAGACCACCACCAGCACCAGCACGTATACCGGCCAGATGCGCAGCGCCCTGCGTGCGTGGAAGTTGTGAAAGTAGTGCGGCTTGTCCCGCGCCCCCAGCAGGTTTGCGGTTATCAGGAATCCGGAGAGGACAAAAAAGATGTCTACCCCAACCCATCCCCACTGCGCCGCGTAGTGAATCCATGTGCCTTTGAGCAGCGGATCGCAGTGATAGACCACCACCGCCAGAATCGCCAGGCCGCGCAGGCCGTCGAATTCCGGCAAATAGGAGGGAAGCCAAGTTGGACGTTCAATGGGCAAGACAGTAGGTTAGCAGGTTAGGTCAGGGTCCAAAAAGCCGATTCGAGGTCTGGTATTGGTGCAGACTGAAGCCTATCGGTGTTTGTTGCGGTTTAGGATTTGATCAGGTGACAGCTCCTTGAATATCTTGCCAATTAGTATGCTTTCTTCGTCCAAATATGCGGGAAACTTCCCGATAGGAGTCGTGACCTCTGTTCCTGGACGAGCATATATAGTGCCTGAAGTTCCAGCCGGTAGTTTCTTGAGCCAAAGATCAGCCTCATCAGCCGGAGCAGGTGATTTCTTGCCGGCGAGCGCGTTAGAAATGTCCCGTTCGTAGCTTTTAAGACGTTTCTCCAATGGCGCTTTACTTGACCCAATACGGACGACTTTGCCGTCAATCAGAAATGCATAAATACATTTCTCAAGCTTGACAGCTTCCCGATCGGTAACCACGATTTTTAATTTTTGGTCTTCAATACAGCAAGTTGCCACCGGAACGAGACCGTACTCAGTGAGTTTGGCAGCGTTCATTGAAGTCTCCTATGCGGGTGTCCCGCCCTCGCCTCGTCTCTGTTTTTGCGCCTAGCCTGGTAAACCACAATTCTCGATCCAGCACAAAAAACTGATCCCTGATCCCTGTTCTTCATCCCGCCGCCAGTTGTTTGGCTCGCTCGGTCGCCCTCATCACGGCCTTGATAAGCGTAACCCTCAGTCCGCCTTCTTCCAGTTCCAGAATGCCGTCGATTGTGCAGCCTGCGGGAGTGGTCACAGCATCCTTCAGCAGCGCAGGATGATAGCCGGTTTCCAACACCATCTTGGCCGCACCGAATGTCGTTTGCGCTGCCAGCTGCGTTGCCACGTCGCGCGAAAGGCCCACCTTCACGCCCGCCTCGGCGAGCGCCTCAATGATGATGTAGATGTAAGCCGGCCCTGAGGCGGAAAGCCCGGTCACGGCGTCCATGTGCTTCTCGTCCACCACCACCGCGCGGCCCACGGTCTCAAAGAGGCGCTTCGCCATTTCCATCTGTTCTGCGCTGACAAAGCGCCCCTTGCACAATCCAGCCGCGCCCGCGCCCAGCGCAGAGGGCGTGTTGGGCATGGCGCGAATCACCCCAATCTCCATGCCCGCCGCTTCTTCAATGGCGCGCGTTTTCACCGACGCTGCAAAGGAGATCAGCGTTTTGGCCGGCGTAAGCGCTGGTCGAATCTCCGCCAGCAGATCCGGAACCTGGAAAGGCTTCACGCCCAGCAGAACCAAATCCGACTGGCGCACCGCCTCCAGGTTATTGGTTGTCACGTCCACGCCCCATTGTGTACTCAACGCCAGCGCACGGTCGGCGTGGCCCACCGTAGCGTGAATCTGCCCCGGCGCAAAAAGATTCTCTTTCAGGAAGGCCTGCAACAGGATGCCGCCCATCTTGCCGGCGCCCAGAACGGCCACGCGGACGTGGGGAAGTTGCGCGGGTACTTCAGTGGCCTCAACGGCTATCTCTGCCATTTCTTGTCCTCTTCCTGAATTTCAATTTCTGGATGAGATTGGTGCAGCTTGCAAGAATACCTTTTGAGAGTCCCAGGTCTCGCTTTTGAGACCTGGGACTCTCAACCCCTTCCGTGATCCGCGTTTACCTGTGGAGCAGCTCCTCATCTCCGAGGAAATCCTCAATCGCAGTGTCCACTTGCTGGTTGATGCTGTCCGGTGGCCAGGCGGAATTCATGACCAGATGACCGCCCGGCAGCGTCAGTGTCTTCTGCTTATTGGCGAATGAGTCCAGAACTGTTGTCACCCAGGCACGAGTCTCAAGATCGAAAATTCCCGCGCCCGCGCCCTGCGGCAGCGGGTTGCGCAGGTTTGCGACATTCTCACCCGCAAAAACCAAAGCTCTCGTCTCGGCATCGCCTTGCACTCGGTTCGAATTGTAGGTGACCGTAAAGAGCAGTCCGTCCGGCGAATCCACCGCTCCCTTGGCCTCGTCTTTTGCCGCGGCGACGTTGCCGCTTCCTTGCACAATCACTACCCCGGTATTCTTCTCGTTCTCCTTGCCGAATGCGCCTACAGCCCTTTTTAGCTGGTCTCCGCTGGGAACGCCGTCTTTATAGGCAGCTGCCAGTTTACGTGCGGCTGCCAGCGAATCCGTATCGCCCGTGGTCGTCGCCACGTCGTCTTTGGTGGCGGCAAGCGCCTTCGAGTAATCGACTTCCGTCGAAGCAACATCTGAAACCGCTTGCAGCACAAGCCGGGCGCTATAAGCATTCATATGGCCGAAGCCGCCAAACCCCGCAATCTTGCCTGCTTTGTCGTAAGGAACTGCGGCATTCGCCACCGCATCCAGCCGTCCCACCAGCGTGGCCGTCACCTCATACCGGTTGCATCCCAGGCACATCCCTCCCTTCTTGTACGGGGTGGCGAGCAGGGAATCGAACTGCTTGAAATCCTTGTTGTTCTTGTCCAGCTCGACCGCTGTCCGCTGCGCCGCGGGAACGTCTCCGGCAAAATTCCGCGCCGGCTGCAGATGCACCATCACCGCCGGACCCGCCTTGGCTTTTATGCCTTCCGGATAAGAAAGCCAGATATTCTTGTTCACGTTGATGCCGCAGTCGGTGCCCTTCACCACAAACTGATCAAAACCGGCATACACCGTGCCTTTGATGCGCACGATCTTCCCGTTGAACGACTGCGGATTATCCAGAATGTTGCAGACGGTTGTATCCACTGTCTGCGCGCACAGGCAGCACGAAAATCCTAAAGCAATAACCAATGTAACGAAGCGCTTCATACGAATCTCTCCAATTCCCAAGGAATGCAATAGCCCGCAAAAGCAGCGAACGTGAGCCGGTAAGCTGCTGTAAAGGGACATTACAGGCTATCACGTCCGGCGCTGCCATTTCCCCCAGAGCAGGCAGGCAGCCCGCTCATCAACCCCGAAGGCAACCCTGTGACTGAGGAGCTGTGCTCAGTTCATCGCGGCTCTATCGCGATGAGCGGATCGTTGTGAGGTCGCGGGGCTCAGGTCTCATAATCGGGACCTGGGAACGTGCCCACGCCATTCTCACCCGGCATTCAGAACCTTAATCGCCTCCAGCTAATTTCCCTATTCGATAATCCCAACTTCCCGCGCGGCCGCCCAAAGCCGATACTCCGCCAAGTCCTCAAGTGTCTTCCCGCCCTCCGGCACAATCCCGTATACCACTTTGCAGCCCATCGCGTCCGCCATCCGTGACATCGACCTCAAAGTCACAGTATTTTTCAGCTCCCGCGACTCAAGATCGAGAACCACAGATCTGCATACTCCCATCTTCTTCGCGACCTCAGCCACCGGAACACGCAAGACCTGCCGCACTGCTCGCAATAGTCCATTGGTTGGATTCTTATCTCTTCCCGCTTGCCGGAAAGGCCGCAACTCTCTGTCCAGCCTCATCCGCGCATATCTCCGTTCCTTCTCACGCATGGTCCATCCCTCTCGGTTCCCGGTTACCTAATCCCTGACCACTGACCATTAATCACTGATCACTCTCATCACGGTAGCCAAAATGGATGTAATTATGCGCAAAAACATGCCAAAATCGCCAAAAATCAACTTGTTTTGCATCCTTTGGTCCGTCAGGTTTCGGACATATCGCCAAATATTCAGCTCTATAAACCTGCACTTTTCAATAACGAACCAGCTTTCGAAATTCAGCAGGCTTATGGGCGGACAGAAACAACCACTTTGTCTGCACATAAGCCTGTCGATTTTGCACTTCACTTCTGTGTGGCAATCCACGCGTCGATTCGGTCGCTCAGCACGTCCAGCGGCAGTGCGCCGGAGCCCAGAACCTCATCGTGAAAAGCGCGCAGATCGAATTTGTCACCCAGGGCTTTCTTCGCCCGATCGCGCAGTTCCAGCAGCTTTAACTGGCCTATCTTATAGGCCAGCGCCTGTCCCGGCCACGCGATATAGCGGTCTGTTTCGGTCTGAATCGTGGTCTCGTCCATGCCCGAGTGGTCATGGAAAAAATCGATCATTTGCTGGCGGGTCCAGTGCTGGGAGTGGACGCCGGTATCGATCACGAGACGGATGGCGCGCCAGTTGTCAGCTTCCAATCTGCCGTAGTCCGAATACGGGTCCTGGTAGAAGCCCACCTCCTTGCCGAGCCGCTCGGAATAGAGCGCCCAACCCTCTTCAAACGCCGTATAGTCCTCATGTTTGCGGAAGTCGGGCAGGTCTGTCAGCTCCTGCGCAATCGAGATTTGCAAGTGGTGGCCGGGAATGCCTTCGTGATAAGCGATGGCCTCCACCTGGTCGAGATTGCGTTCAGTTGCGTTATACAAATTCACGCGCAAACGGCCAGGACGGCTGCCGTCCGGCGTGCCCGGCTCGTAATAGGCGGGGTACATATTCTTCGCTATGTAATCGGGAACCGCGACAACTTCCAGCGGCGCTTTGGGCAGCCGGCCAAAGAGCTGCGGCAGCTTCGCCTGCATTGGTCCAATGTAGCCGCGATAGGCCGCCATCAGCGCCTCAGCCGACGCGGGATGCAGCTTGGGATTGTCCTTCAAACTCGCGCGGAAGCTCTTTAAATCCGCGAAGCCAAGTTTCTGCGCAATGGCCAGCATCTCCGCTTCATCGCGCTTGATCTCGTCGAGTCCGGTCTGGTGAATCTGCTCGGCGGTCAAGTTCGTAGTGGTCTTCTGGCGAATGCAAAAGGCGTAGTACTTTGCCCCGTCACTAAGCGCCCAAACGCCCGGCTCCGCGCGCCCTGCGGGAATGTAGCTCACCTCAAGAAAGCGCGCCAGGCGCGTGTAAGCCGGTAACACTTCTTTGCTGATGGCGTCCAGCGTCTCGGCTTTGATGCGTTCCTGCTCAGCAGGCGTGACAGACGCCGGAAACTTCTTTAACGGCGCGGCGAGCGGCGAGTCTTCAGGTTTCTGAGTGGCCAACTCCTTCACCTGCGCCAGAGCTTTTTCCAAAATGTAGCGTGGCGGCACGCGATGGTCTTCCATGCCGATAGCCATGTTGGTGGTCTCTTGCTCGAAGGCCTTGGGAATCGCATGCAGGCGCGCAATCCAGTCGTCGTAGTCCTTCACGGTTGTGAAGCTCAACTCGCCCGCCAATTGCGGATAAGTCGTGTAAATGCCGCCCAGCTGGTTCAGCGGCATCTCCCACTCTTTGAACTCCGCAGTCTCCTGGTCATCGGTTAAATCGCGCAGCAGCAGATCGCGGCTGATCTTCTCCTGATCCGTCAAACCGGTGGTGTCGATGGCCGCTAACTGCATCAGAAAATTCTCTTCACGCTCCAGCCACGCGCTTTCCGCTCTGTGTGAGTAGTCGGTGACGCGATCGTTGTAGCGCGTGTCGCCCAACTCCGAGGCATACTCCGGATAGCGCTCCATGTTCGCTTGCCAGTACTCGGCAAAGAGCGAGTTGAGAGCCTTGCGGTTTCCCTCAACAGTCGTTGGCGGAGCGGAATCAGCAGACAGTTTCTGCGCATGAATCGCGGGAACAACAGCAAGCAGCAGAAACGCGGCAACGGAGAGAGCGGAAATCGGAAATCTTCTCAACGGAATTTGACCTCTAAATGAAATCTTGCCTTCCCGTTGAGTTTAGAGCAAGGGGCGGGCGATCGACATTTGTGGTCTCCCCCCCATTCCGCAAAAGACGCGGAATGGATAGGGCACGGTGCGGTTACGCACTAATGAAAATCAGTGTTTTTAGCTATTGCCGCAGGCCGACAAGGTTGCAAATCCGGTCAAGCTAAAAGCCCGCAAATTTGAAGAGCGAACTCCGTTGTTGAAGAATGTTGGCTTTTAGACTTAGATATTTTGGCTTAATGCACTGCCTCGTCCGTACATAACCTTTCAAACTTTGCGCTCTTAAGTCGACTCTGGCATGATTTCGCACAAATTAGGTCCGCTTTGACTGCGGCCAAATCAGGGACCAGAAGGCAGCGGAAGCTGTTTCATTACCTGCTTTGTGTCAGGGCACGACTTCAGTCGTGCCGAAAAACGCCCTAAAACAATGGGCTTTAGCCCCTGAGGGACGAATGGGAACCGGTTGTGAAATAGGTTCTAAGCGAGTCAGCAGTGCGGAGTGATGGGCTCAGATTGAAGGGCAGGCGCCAAGCAGGGCGTTTGCAGAGAATTATGCGGCTGTCCGGTACGGTTGGAAGAGACAAAGGGAAATGAGGCAAGTGCAGAACGGAAGGCAGGAAACGAGCCTTCCTGATCTTGTTCAGGCCGGCTTTGCGGCGCGCGCGCAGCGGAGACAAAAGGCAAGGGAATTAAGTCAAACGACAAAATCCTGACAATGCATATGCGGCAACTCCGGAGCGGAGTTGCCGCATATGCTCCTTCTGTGCGGGCGGGCGTCTGTAGAGCGTTGGCCGGAAATGGCGGAGAAATGGTAGAACCGGTGAATGAGTCGAGTGCGAACAATGCAAAAGCGAAAACACGAAAGGCAACCAGGAGCAAGGGAGGTAAACAGGCGGGTCAGGAGAGAACGGCGGGCAAGGATTGCGCAGAGCGGCTGCGTCAGCCGGCAGACAAGCGGTTGAACCAGATCTCGGAAAGACTGGCTGATCTGCTGAAGGAGAAGGCGCTCAAGGGAGACCTGGCCTGCGTCAAAGCGCTGTTTGGATTTGCGGCCGGCAAGAAGCCGATACCGGAGCCGGTGAAGAAGCGGCCCGAATTCAGTTACGCTGACAAGTTGGCGAATGAACCGCAGTGGGTCGGAAAAGCGGAGGACGAAGACGAGGACGATCGACAAGGGAATGGGGAGCCCTTCTAGGGACGTCCCAGGTCTCGGAAGCGAGACCTGGGATGGCCTGGTGCTGTTCTCTATCGGATACTGGCCTCGCGCCGCTGCGTGGCTGCCTTCATAGTGGCCAAATCGGGGAATATGGACACGCGCTTATTGAAAGGTGCAAGGCTGTCCGCAGCGCGATCAATTTCAGCCTCTGACCAACCTGTGGTCTGAATGAAGGGTATGTTTGTAGGTGTTCCGGCTGGAATCTCGTAGTACCACCCGCCGATGCCAACACCCCAAAATACCCAATAATTGCGGATACGATCACAATTCATGCACACGACCTGAAATTGCCCAAGCAGCCTGTCTCCAGTCCTTACAAATGGTCTAGCCTCGTTGTTGAGAACGATGAAAGTAGAGAGACTTTCATGAGGTCGGACATAATCGTCAAGCTCCTTTGTCGGTATAGGCAATGGTTCAACTTGTGCGCCCTTGCCGTCGTAGTCCGCGAGGAACTGGTGGGACATATTAGCAAGACCAAAAGTGAATTTCGGTTTCTCTGCCGCGATGTCACCATTATCTAAGAGCCAAAAACGCAGATCGTCCTTGCCGTAAAACACCACTTCCAACGAGGCAGGCGCAGGCGCTGGCTTTGGGCGCGGGCCTACCGTGGTAGGAGGGATCAGGAGCGGATCAATTCGCGGGTGGGAAATGTGGAGTAAGGTTGGCGGCGGTTGGATCTTTGATGCTTCCTTCCAGATCGTCCGAGGTTGATTCCAAGTGAATTCATAAATAAAAATGAGTACTGTGCAAAGCATCGTGACAAAGAACACATCCCTGAGTTCTTCTGCCCACTTCTTCTTGATTTCTAGCCATCTTGCCCCGCTCGGTGCCCGCTTTCCCTTCATTACAAGCACTCCAAGAGGGATAGCAAAAATAAGCGCCCATCCGAGCGGACTGGTTCCCCAATCCGAAAACGTCTCTTTTCCGGCCAAGATTGCAAGGCGCCAAACGAAATCGAACATGCCAGCAATAATCTCACCGTTTAATGCCTTACGCCAACTAGATAATCCTGACTTATTTCACGACCTGACACAAAACCCGTGTTATGAAGGTTCGTGGTTTCCCACCCATTCCGCAAAAGGCGCGGAATGGATGGGGCACGGTGTAGTTGTGCCCTGATGCGGAGCGAAAAAACAAATGCAGGTCCTTCGACTCGCTGCGCTCGCTCAGCGATGACAGAACACTCTTACTCAGTGCGTCAGGATGGTTTCGTTGCCGAGGATGCGGTAGAGGGTGGAGCGGCTGATGCCGAGTTGGCGGGCGGCGCGTAGCTTGTTGCCGCGGTTGAGGTCGAGGACGTATTGGACGTGATGTTGAATGACTGAGTCCAGATTGAGTGTGTCGCTGTGCGCGTCCGGCTGGACCGGCGACGAGGCTTCGAGGCCGGTGGGCAGAGCGAGATCGTCGGGGCGGATGGTTCCGTTGCTTGCTTCGAGCAGAGCGGTTTCAAGCACGGCGGCCAACTCGCGCACGTTGCCCGGCCAGTTGTGCTGCAAGAGGCGAGCGAGCGTGCCGGGCGCCATGAGGACGGGGCGCTGCTGATAGCGCGCGCAGATGCGGTCAAGCATGGCCTGAGCGAGCGGGGCGATGTCTTCGCGGCGCAGGCGCAACGGAGGAATGGCAAAGCGGACGGCGGTGAGGCGGAAGGCGAGATCGGGCAGCAGGAGGCCCTGCGCGGCCATCTGGCGCAGCGAAGTCTGCGAGGACGCGAGCAGGACGGAGCGGCCCGACGGGCGGTCCTGGAGCGCCTTGAGAAAACCAAGCAGAAGGCCCTGGCCCGGAGGCGCGAGCAGGTCAACGCGGTCGAGATACGTGAAGCCGGTGAGCGTGGCGGGGTCGGCGTCAGTGACCAGCCACTCGCGCGCGTCATGGCGCTGAAAGGTGCCGGTGGAAAGGGGAGAACGGCTGTGGAGATAGCGGGCGAGGGTTTGCTTGCCGACGCCGTGTTCGCCCTCAATGGCGGCTAGATGAATGTGAGGCGCGGCCATTTCAGCCTGCATCAGGAGCTTGCGCCACGCAGCGCTGACCCCGACGGGCTGGGCGGCGAGGGGGGATTCGACCTCGACAAGACTGAGACCGGAGACGGATGGCTGGTAATGCGCGGCGCTCTGGATAGCTCTCAACGTACCCTCGCCTCCGCGGCCCAAAATACGATTTCAAGGCCGACAAAGTTTTCATCGGCGGGAGGGAAAAAAACATGAACCGAAAAGACGTGGAGTCTTTCGGGTTCAGAGGGAAGGCTGATTTTGGCGGTTATCGAGCGCGCTTGGAAGGCTCGTCGGAGTAGATTTGACCGTCGCGAATATGAACGACGCGATTGGCGTATTCGGCGATGTCAGGTTCGTGGGTGACGAGCACGACGGTGTTGCCGTTGGCGTGGAGGGTATCAAAGAGCGCCATGATTTCAAGGCCGGTTTTGGAGTCGAGGTTGCCGGTTGGCTCGTCGGCGAGGATGATGGAAGGCCGGTTGACCAGTGCGCGGGCGATGGCGACGCGCTGGCGCTGGCCGCCGGAGAGCTCGTTAGGCTTGTGCATCATGCGCGACTCGAGGCCGACGTCAGCGAGCGCTTCCCGGGCGCGTTCGAGGCGTTCGGCGGAGGGTGTGCCGTTATAGATGAGGGGCAGCTCGACGTTGTGCAGAGCGGTGGCGCGGGAGAGCAGATTGAAGGTCTGGAAGACGAAGCCGATTTCCTTGTTACGGATGCGCGCGAGCTGGTCGTCGTCCAGTTCGCTGACCAATTGGCCGTTGAGCCAGTAGCGGCCTTTGGAGGGCGTGTCGAGGCAGCCGATCAGATTCATCAGCGTGGATTTGCCCGAGCCGGACGGACCCATGATGGCCACATACTCGTTGTTCTTGATGCGCAGGGAGACGCCGCGGAGCGCCTGGACCTGCTGCTCGGAGCCCATATCGTAAGTGCGCCATAAATCTTCGACGACGATCATGTCGCCGTTGGGCGGAGCCGCGTGTTGCACATCTTCGCTGATGCCGTTCAGAGCCATCCGAATTTCTTCCTTTGCTTACCGGCTGCGGTTGCTGCTTTCGAGAGGCGCGGAAAAGCTGCGCCTCTCAAAGCTACCAGTTATTGCGCTTGTTAGGAGCTTCCGCCCGGTGTTGGCGGCTTGGCGGTATCGCGCTTGACGAGCGCGTTGCTTTTGAGGCCGCGCAGAGTTTTGTATGGGCCGATGACGATTTCCTGGTTTTCTGCGAGACCGCTGAGCACCTCGATGTCTGTGGCGCCGGTAATGCCTGTGGTAACGGGCACGAACTTGGCACGCAGCTTGCCGCCCTTGTCTTTGTCCACGACATAGACGCCTTGCACGGGCACGCTTTTGGCGGCAGGGGCGGATGAGGTTGAAGCAGCCTGGACGCCGCTCTTGGCTTCGTCGGCCTTGGGGTCATACATGGTGAGCGCCTGGATGGGCAGGGAAAGCACATTGGGCTTGTTGGCGGTGGTGATCTTGGCGGTGGTGCTGAGCCCGGGGCGCAGGTCGTTGGAAGGCGCATCAAGTGTGACTACGACTTTGAAGTCCTTGGCCTCTTCGGTGCCGGAGGTGGACTGCGAGGTGGCCATGCCGGTGGAGCGCAGCAGAGCCTGGTCGCCAACCAGCGTCACGTGGCCTTTGAATACCTTGCCGGGCAAAGCGTCGACGGTGACATCGGCCGGCTGACCGATCTGGACGTTGACGATGTCAGTCTCGTCCACCTTCACCTCGGCCGTGATTACGCTCATGTCCGCGAGGGTCATCAATGTAGATCCCTGATAGCCCTCGATGCCTTCCACCACCGTCTCGCCTTCGCGGACTGGCAAGTTGGTGACGATGGCGTCAAAGGGAGCAACGGCGATAGTGAGGTCGAGCGCATTCTGGTTAGCACGCAGGCTGGCCACCTGCGTTTTCAAGTGCCCCCGCAGAGAATCGGTCTGCGCCTTGGCCTGATTCAGCGCCGCGATTGCCTGATCGACTGTGGCTACGTCGGTGTCGTAGGCCGCTTTTTTGGCGTCGAAATCCGACTTGGCTACGATGCCCGCCTCGTAAAGGGGCTGCTCGCGCTCCCAGTCCAATCGCTTCTGCTGCAAATCAGCCTTGGCCTTGGCGACATTGGCTTCCGCGGTTTTTTCCGCGGCAATATTGGCGTCAATGTCGGTTTTGGCGGCGTCGATGGCGGCCTGCTGGCCGGAGACAGCTGCCTCTTGCTGCACATGCTCGATGCTGGCCACCGTCTGGCCCGCTTTCACCATGTCTCCCTCTTTTACAAAGAGGTGGGTGACGCGGCCCATGGAAGTAGCGCCCAGATTGGCAAAGGTTCGGGGCTTGATCTGGCCAGTGCCGCTGACCACCGTCACCAGCTCCTGGCGCACGACTCTGGCGGTGAGAACTTTGGTGTAGCCAGCCTGTTGCCTGTAGATGAACAAAGCTACAAGCCCAACGACGGCCACTCCGGCAAGAATTAGCAAAATTATCTTTTTCATGCGAGGTACGTGCTCCAAGTCTCTTCAAATAGTGTACGCAATCGGTGCGGGCTCGGTTCCCAACAACGGGCCAAATACGGCCTTCTTCATGCCTTGTGCCGTTTGCCGGCGAACCTGCTCCAAACAGAGGGATTTCTGTCATGCAGCATCCCAAACGCAAAGTGCGCGCCTGAAACAGGGAAAGCGCACATGCGTCGGTCAAAAATAAAGCGGGCTAACCGACGTGGTGCGGAATAGCCGAGCGAACGAGGGGTTGAGGGTTCCGGGGCAAGGGAACTGCATAGCCAGCCTCAAAACCCCTTTCACAAACAGTTTAACCCCTCCATGAGAGGCGTTTTTCCGCTCACCCCGGCGGCTTTTCCGAGTCCAATTAGTGAGCCACCTTCTACGGAATCTTGCCCTGCCCTGTTTGGACCCGTAGAATAAAGAATCGCAGGAGTTTTCAAGGCAAATGACGCTCAAAAGCTATCGTCTTCTTTTCGTCGTATTGGGTTGCGGTCTGGTTCTCACGCCGTCTACCAAACTTTCAGCCCAGCAGACGGACAATCCACCTGCACAGGCACAACCCTCCAACGGCCAGAATCAGGAAGTTGATCCGCTCAAGCGCGAGCGCTCCGACAAGGAGAAGTTCGCGGCTCAGAAGGCCGTCCGGCAAGAGTTGAAGGGCGCATACAAGACCTGGCTGGATCAGGATGTGTCCTACATTATCTCCGACGAAGAGCGAAAGGCTTTCAAGACTCTTTCGAACGACGAAGAGCGCGACGCTTTTATCGAAAACTTCTGGCTGCGGCGCAATCCCAATCCGGATTCGCCGGAGAATGAATTTCGAGAAGAGCATTACCGGCGCATCGCTTACGCCAACGAGCACTACGCGGCGGGCAAGCCTGGCTGGAAGACCGACCGCGGTCACATTTATATCTCTTTCGGCCCGGCGGACTCCATCGATTCCCATCCTTCCGGCGGCAGCTACCAACGGCCGATGGAAGAAGGCGGCGGCGAAACCTCGACGTTCCCCTTCGAGACCTGGCACTACCGGTATATTGAGGGAATCGGCGAGAACATCGACCTCGAATTTGTGGATACCTGCCAATGCGGCGACTATCACTTCACCATCGACCGAAGCGAAAAGGACGCGTTGTTGCACGTCCCAGGCGCGGGCGCCACGCAGTATGAAGAGATGGGGCAGGCCAAAAAGGCCGACCGCTTCAAAGGCGGAATCGAATCTTTGGGCACGGGGCCAATGTCTCAGGGGCAGGAATCGAAGCAGTTCGACCGCATAGAACTGGCCGCCAAGATATTTGCACCTCCTCCGATCAAGTTCAAGGACCTGGACGCTTTCATGTCAGAGCACAAGCTCCTGACCGGCCCTGTCTTCCCGTTCGATGTCCGCACAGACTTCTTGAAGGTGACCGAAAATACGGATCTGGTTCCCATCACAATTCAGATGAAGAATCGGGACATCACGTTTGTCACCAAGGACAACGTGGCCAGGGGCGTGGTAAACATTCTGGGCAAGGTAACCACCATAACAGGCAAGACAGTGCAGACCTTCGAAGATACAGTCGAGGTCGAACAGCCCTCCGAGCTGCTGGAAAAGACCCTTGATGGCCAAAAGGTCTACTGGAAGGCTCTGCCCCTGGTGCCGGGTCTCTACCGCCTGGACATTGTTATCAAGGATGTGAACAACCCGGATCACATAGGCATTTACGGGCGTGCCCTGAATGTGCCGACCTACCGCGATGAGAAGCTGGGCACCTCGACGCTGATTCTGGCTGATCAAATGAGCCCCGTGAGTTCCCACTCCATCGGCAGCGGCAATTTTGTTATTGGAAACACTTACATCCGGCCGCGTGTGAGCAGCCCGACCCCGTCCAACCCAAACCCGCCGGTCAAATTCACGCGCAATCAGCAACTCAACTTCTGGATGCAGGTCTACAACCTGGGCATCGATGAGGCCACCAAGAGCAACCAGGCCACGGTGACCTACCAGATAGCCAAGACAGTTGCGGCCACGGCCACGACCGCAGCCAGCGACACGGTGGTTTTTGAGAAACAACTGGATTCAAAGGATCTGGGTTCTCATAGCGACCAGATGACAGTGCAGAAAACATTGCCCATAGCGGGGCTCGAGCCAGGGAAATACAAGGTGACGATCAAGGTAAATGACGGAATCTCGAAACAGGAGATTGCGCAATCGGCGCCTTTTGTCGTGGAATAGTAGTTATCGAGCGCAAGCGGGCTACCGGACCCAAGATTCGGAAGCCCACCGGGGGCTTTGATTCGCAGTAATTTTGCCAGGACGCCGCAAGGTCACCAACTAGAGCGATGACCAAAACGGTCCATCTCGTTGCTTTCGCCGTGCTGATTGCCTTTGGCAGCGCTTCGCTCCACGGAGCAGCCCCTGGGTCGGTCTCAGGCACGGTGCGCGATTCGGCCGGAGTTCCCCAAATCGGCGCCGAAGTGCAGTTGCTGGCCCCTGATCTGACGGTGATCGCCAGCGTTTATACCGATTCGGATGGCCGTTTTGCAATCCCCTCGGTTCTGCCCGGTCGCTATGCGTTCAAAGCCACAGGCCCCTGGTTTTTGCCTTCGATGCGCGAAAACATTCGCGTACGCGCCAATACAGTTGTCAATCTAACCCTGAATACGCTCTACGAAGCGATGCAGTGGCTCCCGGCTGAGCCGCGCTCAAGCAACGCCCATAAGGACGATTGGGCTTGGACCCTGCGCTCGGCTGCCAACCGGCCACTGCTGCGCTGGCTCGAGGATGGTCCGCTGGTGGTGGTTTCCGATAGCTCCGGCGCGCATCCGCGGCTAAAAGCCCGCCTGATGGCGAGCGGCCAGGAAGGCACATTCGGCGAGAGCGGCGAGCGGATTGCCGCAGCAATTGAAGACACGCCCTCCGATAGCCGCGAACTGTTGGCTCGCGTGGAATTTGATCCCAGTTCCAATGCCGGCATGGAGTCCATGCTCGGCTTCCGCCAGGATTTGGGTTTTGCCGGATCGGTGCAATCGGTGGCTGCCGTGGCGCTTCATCCGGATATGACCGCCGACGGCGCCGCGGGAGTGGATGAAGCTGCGATTCGCAGTTGGGAAACGATCCATCTGGGAGACGAATTTGAGGCCGAGGCTGGTTCGACACAGGTGCTGGCGCGGCTTTCTTCGGCATCTCCCGACACCGTGGCCGCCATACTGCCCTTTGCCTCAGCTGGCTGGCTGGGAGCCAACACCGCGATTCGCTATCGCATGACCACTTTTCTTCCCGGTGCGCCGGGAGCCGAAGATTCACAGGCCCAGTCGTGGCTGCCGGACATCAGCGCCCGGAATGGCAGCCTCGCTATCGAACACGGACTTCATCAGGAACTTGGCTGGGCGCGTAACACAGACATCTCCGGCGTCGGAGTGATGGTCTTTGCGGACAGAATCGACGACCCAGTGATGCAAGCCGTAAGCCACTTTTCCGCCGGCAGTTCCACCGCATCCGAAGTGCTCTCCGACCCGATGAGCGGCCTGGTTCGGGCCGTCGGCCCCGGGTTTTCCAGTACCGGAGTGGCGGCCAGCTTTGAGCACCGCTTGCCCGGCGGCAATCAGTTCCGCGTGGGGTATGGATACGGCAATGCGCTGGTGATGCCTTCCGGTGCGCAGCCCGTGACCCTGGCTCAGTTACTTGCCGACGCCCATCCTCGTGCCGCGCAGAGCTACTCGCTCTCGCTCTCCGGCACGCTTGACGGTACCCAAATCCGATGGCGGGCCAGCTACCGATGGCAGCCTGAAGATACTGTCACGCAAGTTGCCCCCTTTACCGCAGACGCAGCCGAGCCTTACCTGAACCTGAATCTTCGGCAACCTATTCATTTGAGCCGCGACAGTTCAGGCCATTTCTATGCGTTGGTAGATGTGCGCAACCTGTTGGCGCAGGGCTATCGCCCGTATCTGCTGAGTGATGGCTCGCTGCTGATCTTCGCCCAGGACCAACGCGGCATCAGCGCCGGCCTGGCCTTCAACTTCTAGGATCGAGATCTGGCGAGGATATCATTGCAGGCTGCCTTCCGCGTTTTGAAACGACCCCGACACTGTGCTATATTTTTCAAGGAGCAGCAAGAAATCAATGCGTGCTCAAGCCGTGTGCAAGCCTTGCCGCTGCACGGTTTTTCTGGTGGCATGGACGCGTAGCTCAACTGGCAGAGCATTCGGCTCTTAACCGACAGGTTGTAGGTTCGATTCCTACCGCGTCCACCAATTAGATTCAGTGATTTACGCGGCTTCCCCACTCCCCTAAAAACCTCGGAAATGCCCGACTGTGGGGACTTTTGTGGGTACCCCCCATCAAAATGCTGCGTATTTGCAGGCGTTTCTGAGCAAATCTTTTCAGTATTGCCGGCCTCAGGAGCGTTTTCCATCTTCGCTGCCGACCGTTTTTTATTGGCCCGTTCTTTCCCGTTTTGCAGCCGCTGTGGGGACTTTTGTGGGTACCCCTCGGCCTGCTCTTCCTTGCCGGGTTCCGCCTTCGCCGATCGCCGGGTGACGATGGACTCCAGAGCGCTGCGCTTGGCCTCCATGCGAATGTGGCTATAGTGCTTGAGCATCTGCTTGGAGACGTGCCCAGCGATGTCCATGATGGTCTGGTCGCCCGCGCCGCTTTCGGCAAGGTCGGTGATCAGCGTATGCCGGTTGTCGTGCCAGCGGCCTTTCACCTTAGCGTTTGTACGCACATTGTTCCATGCCGTCTTGAGCGTAGTGACGGGGCGTGTGGGATCGCTGGGACTGGGTTTCCCGAAGGGGAAGACATACCACTCAGGGTGGGGCCTGCCGAACTTCTCGCGATACCATTCGCCATACTCGGAGAAGACCTCGAGGAGTGTTGAATTTAGAGGTATCGTCCGCCCTTCGCCGGCTTCGGTCTTGCTGCGGCCCACGGCCAGGTAGTTCCTCGTGAAGTCGATCTGTCCCCATGTCAAAGTCTTGATCTCGGCGTCGCGCATTCCGGCGTTGAGAGCGAGCGTCAATGCGAGGTAGATATGCGGGGAGCGCGCCTTGCGGGCCTCCTCCAGCATTCTGTCCTTCTCCACTTGCGTGAATGCCTTGCCAACAGTTTGACGAACCTTGAGCTTGAGCATCTTTCTTTTGCGGAGCCGGATGCGGATCAGGTCGCCCGGATCGCCGAGGATGCGCAGCAAAAAGCCCACTTCCTCGTTGACACTCTTCGGAGAGGCTTTTTCACCGAGGCGCGCATTTTGGTAGTGAATGACCGCTGCTTCGTTGAAATCAACCAGCATCTTGCCGCCAAGAAACCGATTCAGATGATCGATCGCATATTCGGCGAAGCGCGCCGATTGTGGAAGGCGCAACTTGTATGCGTCCAAATAGTCACTTGCCAAGTCACTGAAGGTGCGGATCCGCTCCGGGCGGAGATCGGCAAAATTATTGAAGCCATTCTCCAGTTCGCGCCTGCGCTTCTGCTCGGCATTTTTGGCAACGGTCTTTGATGGAGACTTCGAGGACTCGCGAATGCGCCTTCCGGCGAACCAGAACTCATACCACCAAACATCACCACGTTCAAAGAGGCTCATACGTCCTCCTTCATTGCACGAATGAGCGCAGCCGTTGGCTCTGCGGGGCGGCTGGAGAGCAGCTTGGCAAAACTTGCAAGCTCAGGCCTGGCCCAGGAGAAGGGAACTCGGGGAAGTTCTTCCATCGCGACATTCGCTCTATTTGAAGCTTTCGCCATAAAGACCTCCGTGGCGCTTAACGCCTGGACGGTTTCTCCTCTTTCGGCAGAAGACAGAGGGCGCCGCGCGAGGCAAGCGCCTTGTCAAAGGTCACCAAAACGCCCTCCGCTGCTTGGGCAACGGCTAGCAACCAGGCATCGGCCCACACTTTGGGTGACGCGGTTCTTCCCGTTGCCTTTTCGCGGAATCGCTTGTCCACCTCGGGTGGTTCCGCGACAAACGTCACGCGGTCGTCATCATACAAACGGTCGTAGACCCGCCAAGCTTCGCTCATGGTCAGCGGCTTTCCGTCCATCACAGCAGCCGTGGTCATAAGACGAAGGAATCCAAGCTGCGTTAGACGGCAGAACGCAATGGCGCCGGTCTCCTTCTTCCACCAGTCTCTTGCCAGCGAGGCGTGAACATGCTCAGGTGTCGCTATGGCAAGCCATACGTTGATGTCAGGGAAGCTCAATGAGCTCATAAGCCTCTTCGTTGGTAATGCGAATGCGCCGTCCCGCAGGACGGATTAACGGCGGATCGAGACTGAGCCGGCGGCTGGGCCGTGAAGCCTTGGTCTCCTCCACGGCGCGCTCGATTCCCGCAAGAATGAGCTTGCGCGCTGAACAGCCCTTCCGGGCAGCGGCCTCATGGACCCGGCGGTGAAGATCGCGGGGCAGGTCGATGGAGGTTCGGATGGCATTCGACTTCATGCACAGATTATGAGCAACAGACTTAAATAAGTCAAGAAAGACTGCTGCCCGGTTCCTTGGCAATTGGCCGCTTTTTGTCATATACCTTTGCCATGTTGACTTTAGGTACCGCTCCGGTTCTGCACACGTTTGTCTCATCCCGATCTTCTGAGAAGCTCCCTGGCTCTGATGGATTTCGGCATGTACCGCTTGGCGGTCTCCTCACCGCCGGTCGGCTGCGCCTGCTCCCATTGAGCCAGTTCTTCCTTGTCATAGCGAACAAGCGAACCGAATTTGTAGTATTTCGGTCCGCGGTTCTCCAGCCGCCACCGGCGTAAGGTGGCGAGGCTGATGCGAGTGCGTTCTGAGACTTGAATCTCTGACAGGTATCGTTCATTCATGGTGACTGTCACCTCCGTTTCGTTTATCTGATTTCCATTGCTGCTCGTGGCAAAGCGCGCTTGCGCACCCTTCGCCAACCGTGCAACAGGGCATTGCGTTTTGTCCAATAACTTTTTGGAAATTGGATATAACTTTTTGGATTTGGCTGCGCGACGCTATGTTTGATGGAAGCTAATAAATCTTGTTTTCAAGGAAATTCGATTTCAACTTTGATCCTGGTTTGCGTAGCGTAGGCTGACGGGCTGTTTGACATAAAGTCCCAACTCGGGTACGTTGTCTTCATTCGGGGACGGTCCGCCGCATAGGCGGAACGGTAGCTTGCCGCGTTCTCCTTGGTATGCACACGACTGATTTCAGGATGAGGTGCATGACAAATGGCTACCCGAACCAGGATTCATGACCTTGAATTGGTCATTGCGCTCTCTGAGGAGCGCAACCTGTCCCAGGCTGCAAAGCGTGTGGGCATGTCGCAACCGGCCATGAGCAAGCGACTGCAAGTGATAGAACGCCGATTGCAACTCAAGCTGTTTCAAACCAACCATACCGGCGCGGACATTACCGAGTCCGGGCGTTCGTTTGCCGAGTGTGCGCAGCAGAGCGTGAATTTCTTTCACCGGGGCATCCATGAAGCGCGTCAGGCCACGCAGGCTTACCCGAACAGGTTGCGGGTGGGAGTTTCTCCCTTTCAGCCCGGGCATCTAGTCGAGATGCTTCGCACGATGGAGCTGCGGCTGTATCGCAACCTGGTGATCGAAGTCGAGTCCGCATTTTCCTGCGACCTTCTCCGAAAACTGCAACAGTGTGAAGTGGATGTTGCGCTGGTAGCCACGCCCCCGGTGATGCCGTCAATCACTACAACCATGCTGAACACGCGCTCGTTTATGATCGTCTTCCGTGAGAGGCATCCGCTTGTAGCTCTGGAGTCATTAAGTCTGATGGATGTGGCGAAATACCCGTGGGTCTTCTTTAATCGCCACGTCCATCCACACCTGCACGATTTGATATTGCGGCGCGCCGAAGCGCAGCGTCTTAAGCCGACGATTGTTCACCGGATCATGCACGAAGAGCAGGTTCCGGCTCTCGTGAAGGATGGTCTTTCGGTTGGATGGCTGACACCGACGGGAGCCGCACGGGTTGTGCATGGTGACCTCATTGCGCGTCCGCTGGTCGATAGCGACGTTCGCATAGAAACGCATCTTGCCACGCTGGCCAGCAATCGTTCGTCTCTGGTGAGCGAATTTGTCCGCGCCTTCATGAAGCGCTATCAGCAAGAGAGGAAACCGGTTCAGATGGTGCTGCCGATTCCCGACGAAGTGATTGAGAAGGCCGGTTGAGGTTGGCGGTAGGTTCGCCCTTTAACCCGACAGGTTCCCAGATTGCCGTCGTCTCTGATTTGGCATGAAGAAGGAAGGACAATGCGACGATTCCTTTCTCTTGATTTGTACGACACATAATTGTGCCTTGATTCTTTCGCAGAGAGGTGACCGCCCGTGTACGACCCTGTTCTCCCCCAACAGGCAACTGAGATTTTATTGCGCTTCTTCGCTATGTATCGCAAAGCACCGCGCGAGATGGCGCGCAGGCTTAACCGCGAAGGCTCCGGCCTGAGCCCGGACTTGTTGACCAACCTGCGGCAGTTTGGCTCGACGCCTACACCGCGCCAGTTGCAGGCGCTGAAGTTGCGCCTTTCATTGACCATTGGAGGCGCATTCAGGCTCTTCGGGTACAGACTCGACAGAATGCGGAGTGTTGAGGCCTTTCTCAATGGAGCGCGAACGCGGTTTGTCGAGTCGTATCCGTTCAATCGAGACCGGCCTATCGATCTTCCTGGCGCCCTGGGACACGGCGGAGTGTTTCAAGACACAGCGTTCCTTTCCGACCTCATTGTGCGCTGGCAGAACCAGATTCCGATTCGCGCGATCCGTGGACCGCATTGGCAGAAGAATGGATTTTTGTATGCGCAACTTGGCTCCAGTGACACGCGGGCGATGCCGAAAGTCCCTCCAGGCTCCCACATCGCCATCCGACCGATTGGCGATCAGGAACGTCAGAATCCCAATCCGGAGAGGATATATTTTCTGCAGCACGGCAGCGGATATATTTGTTGTTCCTGCGCTGTTCGACAGCGCAGGCTGTCGCTCATCACCGGTGATCATGACTATGCCGGGCCTCATGAATTTCTTTATCCTGGAGAGGTTCGCATCATCGGACGGGTGGCGTCCTTCGCAGCGCATCTGTCTGGCGTTATGCCTTCTCTTGCGTTGCCGCAGCGCACGTACAAACCTGCACCCTTGATACTTCCCTGGGAGCACAGCTCTCTGCCCGCACTCATCTCCGCGGAGAGACAGCGCTTCGGAATCACGGAAGCGCACCTGATGAGAGCAAGCGAAATCCTCGAATCTCGCCTGGGTGCAAGCATCAGCGCTAGAACTCTTCGCAGATACGAGCAAGAAAACGAGCGAGTGCCGCGTACCGCTGTGCTGATCGGCCTTGCGCTGATTCATTCGCTCCGTTTCACGGACGTTCTTCGCATTCTCAATCTCTGGACGGATGAGTCCCAGTACTATTCACTGAACGCTTTGATCGGTGCTACAACGCTCGAAGATCTTCCCATCGGTTTTCCTCCGGCGGACGCGCCCGATCCGGTCACACGCTGGCAGCCGTTGCTTGACGAATGGGGCGAATGGCCGACGTTGCTGTCGATGGCCATGCCGGACCTCGGGCAATGGGGACACCGTGTTCTTCGCATCAATCAAAGTGTATGGTTCAAGGGAATGGATCCTCTCATCGCCCCACATTCAGTTGTCGTCCTCGACGATTTGAAAGCTTCTCCTCCCTCGCACGCGGAGAATCACCGGCAGAACTGGGACCGGCCCATCTTTGCGATGCGTAACGAAAGCAGAACGTTCTGTGGATACCTTGAGGCACACGGGGCGAACCTTGTGCTAGTTCCGCATCCCTCGGCTTCCGGTACGCCGAGGATGGTTTTCCGCAAGAACCGCGTGCAGATTCTTGGACAGGTCGCTGCTGTGGCCTCTCCACTCTAACCTCTAGTGGTCGAAGTCGAAGGCGACTTTCCCGATTCCGTTATTGTGGCCGTTTTGCGGTCCGAAGTTGCGCATTGCCTGGCTTGGCGCTTTCCACAGAATCAGTGGTTTAGCACAAGTCCTCCGTTATAGTGGCCGAGATTGAATTTTCCTGTCACAGTTTGATGGTTTCCGACGTACTCTCTCCTCCATCGAGGACGGATCCCCCGAAACCGGCTTCGATTGGAGGTGATAAAGATGCTTGCTCCGGCTGGGCACCTTCGTTCGATCATCGATCGCGATGGAGCCGTGATTCTCGATTTCGAGCACGACGCAATGCTGACGCTGAATTCCACCGGCGGTTACGTGTGGGAGAAGCTGAGGCAGGGCCGATTGATCGATGAAATCGTCAGCGAGCTTGCGAGCGAGACTGGAACAGACCTTGCGATTGTGGATCGCGACGTGCGCGCTTTCCTCCGTGAATTGAAATCAAAACATCTTCTCGCTGCTTAAGCAAGGGTGAATCCATGTCCACGTATGACACCGTGCGCGAACGAAACGAATATCGGCTGGTTCTGGTCAAAGCTGGATCGCACGCGATATGGACGGAGCGCAATGACAATACTCCACGTCTGCCGCGTATCTCAATACCGCGGTGGACTCGGCAGGTTGAAGAACTGCAGCGGGCCGTCCAAGAGACTTGGCATTCGAGCGCCATCGTCTTGGACGTTCTTGCCGGCGAAGAAGATGTATGTCCTTGTGCGGTTGTTCAAATTCTCTCTCAGGAGTCGTCCGGTGGACTGATTGCAGTAGGCATGGACGAACTCGCGGAAGGGGAGCTTCAGGTTCGAGAGCGGGCAAGAATCGAGGCCATCGTTTCAGGCGACACGCGCGTCTGTGGGCCCCTCGCGCATGTGCACTGGGCTGAAGAGGCAATGGAGTGGATGCACAGAGAGGTTGGCCGTGATGTTGAGTTCACGGGCGCGCTGCGTCAATACAATGCGGGCGGCGGCTTTGCGTTGATTCGTTTTGACACGCGTAACGGACCGGCGTATTGGCTGAAGGCTACCGGCTATCCCAACCTCCATGAATTCCAGATCACTGGGAAGCTCACCGAGTTGTGCCCGGAATTCATGCCACGGCGAATTGCCACTCGCGCGGATTGGAACGCATGGTTGATGGAGGACGCGGGCTGCCCCTTAGCTTCGTGGACGCTGCCTGATCTTAAACAGGCGGTCCGTTCAATGGCTTTGTTGCAGCAAAAGAGCATCGGTCAAACAGATAGATATCCGGCCCTTTCAGCATTACTCAGGATTGCTCCATATTGGGTGATTTGAACGGCTTGTAGCACTCCTCGCGAGCATAGGCAATGCGGGGACTACTCAGAATTGCCCGCCATTTTGAAGGAGAGTCCCTACAAAACTCCCTACGGTCCTTCATCCTCTCAATCGCCATCTGCCGGAACGGCAAAGGGTATTTCCCGACTCGTCTCTTCGCCACTTGCAGCTCCTCTCCCTGCAAAGTGTTGTAAAGAATTCTGTCTCATTTTGTGGGTCAGTCCACTCGCTTCGCGAAGTCTTGACGGCGGTCCCCGCCCGCCAAACAACTCAACTATCCGGGGAAAGAGAGACAAAGTGCCACGAACTTGCCCGAACTACGGTCAAACAACTTGACACACTACCGCTTCGGATTGTGACTTTTCGTTCTGCGCCTTTCGCTCTCCGCATTCCACCTCGTTAGTTACGAACCGTGATGATAAGGCAAATAAGAATATGCAGCTCAGAGAGGCGATTTGTCCCACCCAGTTTAAATATTTTTCGGCGCGTTTTTGCTTGGTTACATGGAGGTCGCTGTGCTAGAACTGGGGGATCATCAGGTGCGGACATTTTCAATGAGACCCACACCACACCCCGCGGAATCTCCACGAGCGAGTTTTGCAGCTCTCGCGATGATGGATGATGCCAGTGTCGTTCGGGAGATGCGAACGGGGAATGGCGACGCACTTGCCGCACTCTACGACAGGTATCACAACGCGGTGCTTGGAGTCGGACTTCGGATCTTGCGTGATCGGGGTGAAGCAGAAGATACCCTGCAAAATATTTTTATGGAAATTGCGGAGCGTGCGGAACAATATGACCCTACGCGCGGCACAGTGTTAGTGTGGCTGATGCAGTACGCGTACGGGCGCAGCATCAACCGTCGGAATTACCTGCTCGTCCGGCGTTTCTATGCAAACGTTGCAATGGGAGACCTGTCGGAGTTCGAGCAGGGCGCTCTGCGTCTTTACTCCGAGGCCCCGCAAGAATGTACGCGATTCGTACGTGAAGCCCTTGCACTCTTGGACGAGAATCAACGGCGCACTATTGAGATGGTGCATTTTGAAGGATTGAATCTGAAAGACGTTGCGAAGCGCACGGAGCAGACCTTCTCCAACGTCAGGCACCACTACTATCGAGGCATGTCCAAGTTGAAAGAGCACCTGAAATCGGTTCGCGGAGATTCACAGGCAAAAGGGCGACCACAGGTGACCGGAATGGGGGCAAGCCGTGTCGAGGCATGAGCAGTATGAGGAACTTTGTACTTTGGCAATGATCGGCGAGGCCTCGGCCGCCGAGATGCAGGATCTTCGTCGGCATCTCAGTGAGTGCGCCGACTGCCGGGAGCAGTACCGCGAGTTCACCCAGTTTCTGTTGCCCCAGCTCTCCATTTCTTTGGGAAACGATGCATCCTTCGAGACCGGGTACTCTGCGGCGGACAAGAAGCAACTTCGGAAGAAATTTCTGACGCGCGCACAGAAGAACGGGTTTACGTTTTCACAGGAGGCATTGCGCGGGCCATCAACGGTCGCAGCT
>JBEKQD010000064.1:0-34129 GCA_049520075.1 Occallatibacter sp.
AGGCTGCCACCGAATTGATCCTGACGCAATTCTGGATTTCGAGTAATGATCGAGGGGTTGGCGAAGTAGTTTCGCGCGTCAGTGATGTCGTTGCGAAGGAACTCATAAGCACTACCATGAATAGTGTTGGTGCCGGCTTTGGTGATGATTGAGATGACTGCCCCGGCAGTGCGTCCCAATTCCGCGCTGTAGAGATTAGTATTTACGCGCACTTCTTCGATTGAGTCGATGGAGGGTTGCACCCCAATCAGGCCGGAGATCCTGTCGGAATTTTCCAGGCCATCCAGCAGATACAGATTGAATAGCTCTTCCTGGCCATTCGCCGAGGCCGAAGACGTCGGACGTCGATCGTCTGGACGGTTGCCTGCGCCAACGCCATTCTGAACACCTGAATTTACGCCTACCTGCTGTTGCACCAGATTGACTATGTTGCGGCCATTCAAGGGAAGATCCTGCGTGGCCTGTTCGTTGATGGAGCTGCTCAGGGTTGAAGAATCGGTCTGAAGACCTCCACCCGCTGCCTGCACTTCAACGGTTTCCGTGACTTCTCCCGGCGTCAGTTTGCCATCGACACGGTTGCGGTCTCCAGAAGAGAGCACAATGTTTGGGATAGAGAGGGTTTTGTAAGAAGGGGCGGAGATGTCGATTTCGTAACGACCAGGCAAGAGTTGAGTGAATGTGAACTCTCCGTCTGATGAGGTGGTCAGTGAACGAGAAAGCCCAGTACCAAGGTTTTTCACGGTCACAGAGGCGCTCGCGATGGTTGCCCCAGTCGGGTCAGTGACGGTCCCTAGAATGTCTCCGGTCGCAACCTGCGCGTGCATGTTGGCAACAAGTGCGGAAGCCAACAAGACGAGAGCAAGCGCAGGGATAAGCGAAAAACGCTTGATTGTAGAAACGATACAGCGGCTTGCCAGCCTGAGGACGATATCCCTACGGGCTTTGTACGCCGACGAATGGAACTCGGATGATGCAGTTTTCATTTAGCCTCTCCTAAGAATTCTGCGACGCGAAAAAAGTGAACATGTTCGCGTTTGATACGATTACGCAGCGGAGTGTGTTTGTCAAGCGTTTTTTAAGCGAGAGGGAGACAGGGTTTTGCCCGGCTTGCATTTTCACCATTTTACACTTACAATCTTTAGATATAATTTATTCATTTGTATTAAGTTATTGTGATATATGCTCTGGTGGAAATTTCCAGAGAGGAACTCGTCTAGAAGATTTTGTATGGTTTTGCAGGTTGATGCTTGACAAAACCGTGGAGTGGGCCGCATAGTGATTTGTGAACATGATCACTGTTGTGCAATGGCGCACATTCTCGGCCGAAGTGAATCTGAACTCGTCTACACGGTAGGGTAGGACCTAACCGCTAGTACGAAGAGACTATGGTCGCCCGAAGGAGAAGGGTATGGCATCGGATGCTGCAAGAACGATCATAGCAGCGTGCGCACTTGCGGTCACGGCTACGCGTCAGAAGGTTTTTTCCCCGCTCGCAGTTTACAAGTTGCTCCTAGGTTCGGCTTTGACTATTGCCTACGGACTCGGTATCGGGCACGCCCAACCCACCAAGATCGATAGAGGACTCGTCCTGAGCGGTGTGACGGTTGTCGACACGCACACTGGCGGGCTTACACCTGACCAGGCGGTCGTCATTGTCGACGGGAGGATTACCTGGATCGGACGTAAAGATGGGATTGCCACGGGAGGCTTTACCCAGTTGGTCAAAGCAAAGGGGAAGTTTCTCGTTCCCGGCTTCCAGGACATGCATGCTCACGTCATAGACTACCCGGACCGCGACGATGACCTCGCGGTCATGTTGGCATATGGGATAACGGGTTGGAGGCAAATGGGTGCCTTCGACAGCCTACTACAGCAACGAAAAGATGGTAAGCTGCAACTTCCGTCAGACTCACCGGAACTGCTCGGTATGCCCGGAGATGTTCTGTTGCGCTTCAATATTGACACTCCTGAAAAGGCAGTCGCGGAGGTGGACAGACAGAAGGCGCTGGGAGCGGACTTCATCAAGACTATAGACGGTAGCCCCGAAGTGTTTTTTGCGGCCCTCGAAGAAGCCAGACGCGACGGCCTGCCATTCGTTGGCCACCTTTCCCCGGGTGTGGATGCACTCGAGGCAAGTAAAGCTGGCATGCGTTCGATTGAGCACCTTGGCCCGCAAGAGAGGCTGCTTATTAGCTGCTCGACTGACGAGGCGATGATCCGCGACGTAATGGCAAGGAACCGGCCTCCCTCGTTCCCACCAAATATGTCCAAGGACGCGATCCAGAAGATGATGCAGCTCTTTACCGCCGAGCCGATGTTGGCTTCGCTCGCAGCCAGCCCGGAATCCTTCTCTCATCTTCAACGAGTTGTCGACACCTATAACGAAGAGAAGTGCCGTATAGCCGCGAAGGTATTCGTAGAGCATGGAACTTGGCAAGTACCCACGCTTATCCGCGAACGAACGGCCGAGTTCGGTGACGATCCGCAATACACAGAAGATCCGAATCTGCGCTACGTTTCAGTCGTAACCAAACAACTATGGGGCCAAGCTTCCCTGGAGTTCACGGCAAGACTCACACCTCAAGATCGTGAAACCCTCAAGCAGCTCATGGCGGTCCAACTAAAGGTGGTCAAACTCTTCGATGACACGGGCGTTAGGATGCTAACAGGCTCCGACTTCGGTGGCATCTGGCTGGTTCCTGGCTTTTCGCTGCATCAGGAGTTCGACCAGCTCGCCGCGGCAGGTCTTTCCCCTCTCAGGGTATTGCAGATGACAACGCTGGATGGGGCGGAATTTATGGGACTGCAGATGACCGCAGGCAGTGTAGAGGTTGGCAAAGACGCCAACCTCGTCCTTTTGGATGGGAATCCCATAGAAAGCGTATCGAACCTGCATAAGATCAACGCCGTGGTGCGCGCGGGAAAGTACTATTCGGGCGTCACGCTTCAAGCAATGAAGGACGGGGCTGCCGCACACCTAGCGTCCGTTGCCGCCAAAGAGGGGGTAACGCCGAAGCCATAGCGAAAAGACCACCTTTTTTGAAGCCCTGTTCGCAAGGCACGTCGCATCACAGAACAGTGAGGCGGGTAAGGCAAGGCCCAGATGATTCGCGAAGACATCAGCATCGACGCATACTGATTGCTCTCTCGGAGCACTTGGTTTCTGCGGCGGATTTGTGGCAGGTCATGATCGCACAGGCGATGCGTACCATAATGAAGCGGGCTGTCATCTTACTCACCTATGGTCGACGACAAAGACTTGCCCACTTTCCGGATGTCGCGCAAGGGTTTCTTCTGTTTAGTGCGCGAAACATCCATTTCGCGATCGAGAGCGAGAATAGACACGGCTAAATCAGGTTCAACGGAGTTTATGATGGCGATGCTGCTAGCAGGCACTAAAAAACGAACAAAAGAGATCGGCCTCCGCGAGCGGTCCAAGGTGGAGAATCAGGACAAGATCGTCATGGCAGCCCGCAAGCTGTTTGCCGAGCTAGGCTATGAAGCTACTACTCTTCGTCAGATTGCTGCGGATGCCGGTCTGGGCGTAGGAACATTGTTCAACTATATCGGTGACAAACGGGATTTGATCTACTTGATCTTTAACTCAGAGATGGAATCGCTGACCGACAAAGCTCTTGCGGCAACGCGTCCTTGGCAGAGCTTCAGTGCAAAGATCTTGACAATCACAGAACCCCACTACCGACTCTTCGGCAGTGATCCCCTCCTGTCTCGGATACTTCTAAGCGAGATTCTGACGCATACGCCCGGTATCCATCTGGAGCAGTATCTTGACATCCGATCCCGGCTCATTCGTGGCCTCGAGGACCTAGTTGCGGACGCTCTACAAACAGGAGAAATCCAATCGACTGAAGACGCGAAGATCATCGCCCGCAGCATTTTCTTCGCTATTTCGGGCGCTCTTCGCTGGTGGCTGGCGTCTCCGGACCCCGAGTGGCGGGCTGGGATGCGCGAGTTTGAGAAGACCCTGAACATTCAGGTTGAAGGTCTGAGGGTTTCGCAGTCAGGTGCGGTGGAGCACAAGGACTCTGCGAGCAGCAATGATCGTGCTTATTCCGGCAAAGTGAAGAAATAGGCCGCGCTCAGTATCCGCATCTTTCAGAGACATGGGATCGAAGACGTAGAGGAAAGTGACCGTATGCCAACATGTACCGACTCGGCAAAGCGAATGAACATTTCAGAGAGCGACCGAGTGAGTCTGGTCGAGAGGGTCGCATACGGTTCCGGAAATTTCGCAAGTCAAATGGTATTCAACCCGGCGACAGCTTTTATGGTGTATTTCTACACCGACATCGCCGGCATTGCTGCTGCCACTGTCGGCACAATGATGCTTGTTTCTCGTATTTTTGACGTGCTCAACCCTGTCATGGGGATGATAGTGGACCGCACTAACACCAAGTGGGGCAAAGGACGTCCGTGGCTGCTCTGGATGGCTGTACCATTTGGTATCTCGGCGATACTGCTTTTCACGGTGCCCAACGTGGGAGCTCACGTAAAGCTGATTTACGCGTTCATCACTTACAATCTGGCCTTCGCTGTGATCTACACCATGCTGGACAATCCTTACTCTGTCCTGTTGCCATTGATCACCGCGGATCGACACCAGCGAACCATGTTAAATATTACACGCATGATCCTGGCCAACTGCGGAATCATCCTTTCATTCACACTGACGCTGCCCTTGGTACATTATTTCGGGGGGGGGAAGAGGGGCTGGCAACTCACATTTCTCGGATTCGGAATGCTGGCCACCATTCTCCTTCTGACATGTTTTACCTTCACTAAAGAGCGCATCATGCCAGTGGTGGACAAGCCGGCGAGACCGCCTTTCATTGCTTGCATGAAATCCTTGATTCGCAATAAGCACTGGTTACTACTCATGAGCTTGAGCATGGTGAAGTTCACCACTCTTGGACTCTACCAGGCAAACGTTTTTTTCTGCCGCTACTTCCTGCACAACGCGGAACTGGTTGGGACGCTGATGACCATGCACATTGCGGCGCAGGTGGCCGGGATGATGGCGGTAGGTCCGATCATCAAGAGGTTCGGCAAGCGGAATAGCGCACTGGTCGGAATTGGGATAGCAATCGTCGGCCAGTTAATCATGTATATCGCGCCAACGAGTTACTTGTTCGTCGCAATTGGCATCATCGTGAAGGGCCTAGGCGTGGCACCATTGTTTGGCACGTTTTTTGCTATGGTGGCAGACGTAATCGAATATGAAGAATGGCGCTCTGGTTTCCGGCTCGACGGGCTTACGTTCGGAACCATGGCTTTCGCCATGAAATCTTGCGCCGGATTGGGCGGCGCAATCACTGGATGGGTCTTAGGCTGGGGAGGCTATAGAGCCGGCGCGTCGATACAGAGTCCCGCGGCCATGGCTGCGATCAAGACGCTTTTTCTTCATATTCCCCTGGCACTCCTTGTCGTAATGGCAATTCTCCTTTGGATTTATTCGCTGGACAAGGAGTACAAATCCATCAATGCCGACTTGGTGTTGCGCCGCGCCGGTGCGCAAGCAAAATGAATGCCGCGAGAAGCAGGCACATAGCGTTGAGTGTGGCGGCCTCTATAGGGATGCCCTCCAGAGTCGCAGCTCGAAACTTCATGCGAATGGAATGCACTAAGAAGTGGTTCCCAAATCGCTATGGAGCAGTCAGCATGGTCACTCTGTCCTACGCCAGGACTGGACTCTCAGGAACTGAATAAGGAGAATTGATGTCGTCCAAAAGAATAGACGTTCATGCGCATTTTCTGCCGCCCTTTTACCGACAGGCACTTATTAACGCCCACCATGAGCGCCCTGACGGAATGGCTGCAATCCCTGATTGGAGTGAAGAGAAAGCTCTAGAGATAATGGAGCATCTTAACATCGCTTCAGCGTTACTCTCGATTTCATCGCCTGGGGTTCACTTCGGTGATGATCGCGCCGCGCAAACACTCGCGCGGCAGGTCAACGAAGAAGGCGCTCGCCTACGCGACGCTCACCCCGACCGATTCGGGTGGTTTGCTGTTACTCCTTTGCCGGATGTGCAAAGCGCCGTCACCGAGGCATCATTTGCATTGGATGTATTACGAGCGGATGGAATCGTAGTGGAATCGAATCATCACGGCTTGTACCTGGGCGATGCGCGCTTGAATCCATTTTATACGGCGCTCAATGAGCGCGAGGCAGTGATGTTCATCCACCCAACGTCGCCTAGTTGCACCGTCTGCGGTTCTTTAGGGCTTGGTTATCCAATGCCTATGCTGGAATTTATGTTTGAGACAACCCGAACAGTCACGCAACTCATTCTTTCCGGCGCGACCAAACGCTTTCCGAAAATTCGGATAATTGTTCCTCATGCGGGTGCAGCGCTTCCCGTGCTAGTGAGTAGAGTCGATCTCATGATTCCGTTGCTTGAGGCCAAAGCGCCTGACAAGAGCCCCAGCATGCGCGCGGAATTGCGCAAACTGTATTTTGATCTTGCCGGCGCACCCCTTCCGGAACTTTTGCACGCGCTATTTCAAGTTGCAGATCCGGACCATATCTTCTATGGGAGTGATTGGCCTTTCACGCCTGCAACGGCGTGTCGAAGACTTGCCGATAAGCTGGATACGCAGATCTGTCAGGATGATGAGTTGTTGAACAGATTGATGAACGGAAATGCGCGGAAACTCTTTCCGCGCTTTGCTTGAAAAGATACGCTAATTGCGAGGGCGCTTGCAGAAGGCGCACGCATTCTAACGGACCGTGTCGTAAAGTTTTCCGCTTCATATCCATCAAAATCGCTGGCCACCTGTCGCCCAGGGTTCGCCGGTCAGCCTGCGCAGGGAGTAATGTTCCTTAAGATGGGCTTGGAAAACCAAGAGCGGATTCTGTCTTGGAGACCGGCGGAAAATCGGCCGTGGGCACACTCGGGCGAAGAAAGCAAAAGTCGCGCGGGCAGAGGTTTGCTTGACAGAGGTCGCGGGCACATTAAGTGCACAATAAGGGTTCCTATCCGTTTTTCAGGGCGCTAGAAGGAGCCATCCGGTCCCCTGGTTTCTATAAGTTGCGGTTTTCCAGTGTGAGCTGTCACGGCAGAGGTAGCGATCCTTGCATTTCGTTGAGTGAGTGGATCGATTTGAGGGCAAGCGAACGGCAGAAAAAACTGTGGGGACTTTTGTGGGTAGACTGCTTCAAAAAGGCGGGTAATTGTGGGTATCTCCCGCAATTTAGTTGTTATAACAATCTCCTGTAACCAACTGAAAGTAAGTAATATATGGCGACAGCGAGCAATGCTGAAAAGGGCAAGATCTTAACTCTTAACCGACAGGTTGTAGGTTCGATTCCTACCGCGTCCACCAATAAATCAATAAGTTAGACTGCTTTCCGTGCCGTTGACTGCAAAGTCGACTCTTTTCCAGTGCGCTTCTGCCAGACGCAGAAAGTATGACAGCCAAGCAATAGAGAACTGCCTATTGACCGGGCAAAGGAACAAGACAATGACACTCAGAATCAGAGTGGCAGCCGTGATTTTGCTTGCCACTTCCATTGCGAATACTGCCTTCGCGCAGGCGCGCGGGGCTGACGCTTACAAGGCCAAATGCGCGCGGTGCCACGGCGACGATGGGCTCGCCACCACGCCGGTGGCCAAGAGAACGGGGATTGAGTCGTTCAAGTCTCCAGAGATGATGAAGTGGAGCGATGGCCAGTTCATCGCCTTCACGAAGAAGACTTACACGGATCATGGACCGACTGATGCGCAGATCAAGGATATCGTCGCATACATCCGCAAATTGCAAAAGCAGTAGCGCGACGGCAAGCTCAAGAAACAGAATGTTGGCTCGCCGCAACATGCTTTGTGAGCCCTTGAGAGACCCGCGTTTCTGCGTCTCGGTTCCCAGCGTTCGTCACATAACTTGAAAGGTGACGAGACGATCCGGTATGCCAAATCTCCGAACAGCCTGTTGATTGTCCAGTGCGCGGATGCTATTGACCTCCCTCTCAGGCGAAAGGTAAATGTGCATTCGGAGGTGCGGCTTTATATCGAGTGCCGGAAAACTTAAACATGAACCTGCATACCATCAATAAGACAAGAAGAATACAGAAGGCTTCAGCAAACAGGCACGAGTCGGCCTAACTGCTCGGTTCCGATTTGAAACTTGAAGAAGAGGGCTCGCGTCTATACCATTGCTGACAGTCGCACTTTCAGGTCTGTAGCCCTCTAATAGAGCAGAACAGACCATACAATAGACCCGAATTTCGACAATTCTGCAAGAGGCGCGTTGTCCATAACGTTTGAACATGGAGTCATGCATGCCTGAGTTCGAAGACGAGTCGGATGTCCAGCCTCTTGGCACAGAGCGTCAATTTTCTGCGCCGCCCCCCCGGTCTCAAAGCCGGTGGATACTCTGGACAAGCCTGCTTCTCCTGCTGCTTCTGGTCGCAGTCGTTGTCTTTTTTGTACACAATAACGACGCCAAAGCGGCGGCTGCCAAGCGCAAGCTGGCTGCCGTAAAGCCATCTGTCACCGCCACGGTCGCCACTGCCGCAAAGGGCAACATCGGCATCTACCTTGATGCGATTGGCACGGTTACTCCGGTCAATACCGCCTCCATCACGGCACAGGCAAGCGGAGTGTTGACCGCGGTGTATTACAAGGAAGGGCAATTTATCCGGAAGGGGGATCCGCTGATCGACATCGATCCGCGACCCTACCAGGCTCAGCTGCTGCAGGCTGAAGGTGCCCTGGAGCGCGACACCAATGTTCTGGCACAGGCACAGATGGATCTGGAGCGATACAAAACAGCGTGGGCCGGAAACGGCATCAGCAAGCAACTGCTTGATGACCAGGAAAAGATCGTTCTGCAGGATAAAGGCACGGTGAAGAACGATCAGGGCACGGTGAATTATGACCAGGCTCAACTGAACTACTGTCACATTACCTCGCCGATTTCCGGCCAGGCGGGTCTTCGCCTGGTGGACCCGGGAAATGTGGTGCAGGCAACCGGAACAACGGTGCTGGTGGTCATCACACAGGAGCAGCCTATTACAGTGGTGTTCACGCTTGCAGAGGACAGCTTGGGACAGGTACAAGCGCGATTGCGGCAAATGCATACGCTATCTGTGGATGCGTGGGATCGCGCCCAGACCACGAAGATAGCCTCGGGAAAGATGTTCGCCATTGATAACCAAATCAATACCACCACGGGAACGGTTACGGCGCGCGCCCTGTTCGATAACAAGAATGGCGCGCTTTTCCCAAACCAGTTTGTCAATACAAGATTGCTGGTAAATACGCTAAAGGGAGTAACACTGGTTCCCACAGCCGCCGTTCAGCACAATGGATCGGTGGCATTCCTCTATGTGGTCGCGAACGGTGTGGTGAGCGTGCGCAATGTCAAGACAGGGATTGCGGATGGCGGCATGAGCCAGGTGGATGGAATCAACCCCGGCGAGGTTGTGGCGACCAGCAGCTTCGATAAGTTGCAGAGTGGGAGCAAACTCGTCGAGGCGAAACAGGCGCCTGCAGCAAATTCCTCTGGGGGCAATACTCCGTGAATCCGTCCAGCCCCTTCATCCAGCGTCCTGTTGCGACCGCGCTGCTGATGGCCGCAATTATGCTGGTGGGCATCGTCGCGTATACACAGCTCCCAGTGTCTGCCTTGCCAGAGGTAGACTATCCCACCATTCAGGTGCTCACTTTCTATCCGGGCGCCAGCCCTGACGTAATGGCCACGACAGTGACTGCGCCTCTTGAGCGCCAGTTCGGCCAATTGCAGGGACTGAGCCAGATGACATCAATCAGTTCCGGCGGATCGTCTGTCATCGTATTGCAATTTGCTCTGACGCTGAACATCGACATCGCTGAAGAAGAGGTTCAATCGTCGATCAACGCCGCGCAGAGCTTTTTGCCCTCGAGCCTTCCGTCGCCTCCGGTCTATAGCAAGACTAATCCCGCCGATGCTCCTGTCCTTACACTGGCCATCACATCCAGTTCCATTCCGCTTTCTCAAGTCGAGGACCTGGTGGATACGCGCCTTGCGCCGAAGCTATCCCAGTTGAGCGGCGTGGGTCTGGTGAGCATCAGCGGCGGACAAAAGCCGGCCGTTCGCATTCAGGCCAATCCGAGGGCGCTTTCGTCATACGGACTGAATCTCGAAGATCTGCGCACGGCGCTTACGCAAACCAGCGTCAATGCCGCGAAGGGCAACTTCGACGGACCGCATCAAGATTACCAGATCAATGCCAACGATCAGTTGGTGACCAGCGACGATTATCGAAAAGTTGTGGTTGCCTACCGCAATGGCGCGCCCGTGATGTTGAACGATGTGGCCAAGGTGGTGGACGGCATCGAGAACAACAAGCAGGCAGCGTGGATGAACGAGACGCCTGCGGTCATCGTCAACATACAGAGGCAGCCGGGCGCTAACACCATCAACGTGGTGAAAGCCATCAAGGCTATCCTGCCCCAGCTCGAGGTGAATCTGCCGGCCTCGATTCAGGTAACGCCGCTCACCGATCTCACCACGGCCATCAACGCTTCCGTTTCCGACGTCGAGTTTGAATTGATGCTGACCATTGCTTTGGTGGTGATGGTTATCTTTGTTTTTCTGCGCAATCTCTATGCGACCGTAATTCCTTTTCTTGCGGTGCCGCTCTCGCTGGTAGGCACCCTCGGCGCAATGTATTTGTTTGGCTACAGCCTGGACAATCTTTCGCTGATGGCGCTGACCATCTCCACGGGATTCGTTGTCGATGACGCAATTGTCATGATCGAGAATATCTCTCGTTATCTTGAGGCGGGGGATTCGCCGATGCAGGCGGCCATGAAAGGCGCGGAGCAGATCGGTTTCACCATTATCTCTCTGACCGTGTCACTGATCGCAGTGTTGATTCCACTGCTCTTTATGAGCGGAGTTATCGGCCGTCTCTTCCGCGAATTCGCGGTTACGCTTGCAGTCACCATCATTCTCTCCGCAGTCGTCTCACTTACTCTGACACCCATGATGTGCTCGCGGATTCTGCGTCACAGTGAGAAAGAAGAGCAAGGCCGCTTTTTTAGAGCGTCAGAACGGGTTTTTGAGCGCGTCATCGCTTTTTATGGCCGCACTCTCAAATTCGTCTTTGAGTACCAGACCATCACGCTACTGGTAGCTGCCGCCACTCTGGTCCTTACCATTTTTCTCTACATCATCATTCCCAAGGGCTTTTTCCCGACTCAGGATACGGGTGTGATTCAGGGAATCTCGCAGGCGCCGGCGACAATATCTTTCGCGGCCATGGAGCAGAAGCAACAGCAACTGGCTCGCGTCGTTCTTCAGGATCCGGCAGTCGACAGCCTGTCTTCCTTTATCGGCGCGGATGGGACCAACACGACACTGAACAGCGGGCGAATGTCGATCAACCTGAAGCCGCTGAACGAGCGCCACATCGGCGCATCCGACGTGATTCGCCGGCTGCAAAAGAGGCTTAAGCAGGTCGAAGGCGTCGAGCTTTTCATGGAGCCGGTGCAGAATATTACGGTGGATGACCGCGTCAGCCGCACCCAATACCAATACACGCTGGAAGACCCCGACGCCAATGAGTTGAACTTGTGGACTAACCGGCTGGTCGACAAGATGAAGCAGTTGCCGCAGCTTGCCGATGTGGCAACCGACCAGCAAATCGGGGGCCTGGCGGCATCGCTGGTTATCGATCGCGTGACGGCATCGCGGCTTGGCATCGCACCCTCAACTATCGATAACACCCTTTATGACGCGTACGGTCAGCGGCAGATCAGCACAATGTACACGCAACTGAATCAGTATCACGTGATTCTCGAAACCACTCCAGAATCTCAGCAAGGCCCCGGCAAGCTTCCGGATCTATACATTCAGACAAACGCTTCAACAGGGGGCGCCGGACCGGGAGCATCTTCGTCGTTCTCATCCACAGGGTCTTCATCAGCCGGATCGAATGCGACCACTACCGCAGTGGCATATACTCCTTCCTCGGGAACACTTAGCGCACCCAAGAGCGCCATTACGTCAGGCGTAGGCTCGACTGGCGCGCCTACAACCGCAAGCGCAGTTACTACCACGTCAGCCTCGACAGCAGTGCCACTCAGCGCATTCACTCATCTTGAGCAAGTGACAGAACCGCTCTCAATCAGCCACCAGGGACAGTTCCCGGCAGTTACCGTGTCCTTCAATCTTGCCCCCGACGCAGCGCTCGGAGGCGCAATCACGGCCATCGAGAAGGCTCAAAAAGAACTGAATATGCCGGCCAGCGTCCAATACGGCTTTCAAGGAACCGCAGCTTCATTTGAAGGTTCGCTTGCCAATGAAGGCCTGCTGATTTTGGCTGCGCTCGCCGCTGTCTACATTGTGCTGGGAGTTCTTTACGAGAGCTTCATTCATCCCATTACCATTCTTTCGACGCTTCCCTCAGCCGGCGTCGGCGCCTTGTTGGCCCTCATCATTTTCAAACAGGATCTCAGCGTCGTCGCGATTATAGGCATCATTCTGCTGATTGGCATCGTCAAAAAAAATGGAATCATGATGGTCGACTTTGCCTTGGAAGGAGAACGAGAGCACGGAAAGAACGCAACGGACGCAATCTATGATGCTTGCCTGTTGCGCTTCCGTCCGATAATGATGACGACTATGGCGGCGCTGCTGGCGGGGATTCCATTGGCGCTGGGCCGGGGCATGGGTTCGGAACTGCGCCGCCCGCTTGGCATTGCCATGGTTGGCGGACTGCTCCTGAGCCAGGTACTCACGCTTTACACAACACCAGTGATTTATATCTTCTTCGATCGCATCGCCCAACGCTTGAGCCGCGAACCGAAAGCTATAGAATCCGGCGATCAACCAGAACCGGCGGAGGGAACATGAATATCTCCGC
This sequence comes from Occallatibacter sp., assembly GCA_049520075.1. Classification (GTDB taxonomy): domain Bacteria; phylum Acidobacteriota; class Terriglobia; order Terriglobales; family Acidobacteriaceae; genus Telmatobacter. The sequence continues at coordinate 12,872 of JBEKQD010000064.1, forward strand.
CCCCTTCATCCGCCGGCCCGTAGCCACCACTCTGCTTACGGCAGGCGTCGTGCTGGTCGGGGCAATCGCATTCAATGTTCTTCCGGTTTCACCATTGCCGCAAGTCGATTTCCCGACGATCTCGGTTTCATCCAGTTTGCCGGGTGGAAGCCCCGACATTATGGCATCGTCCATTGCAACTCCACTGGAGCGTCAGTTCGGCCACATCGCCGGCATAACCGAAATGACCTCGTCAAGTTCACTGGGCAGCACCTCGATAACGCTGCAGTTCGATCTGAGCCGAGACATCGACGGGGCGGCGCGAGACGTGGAGGCGGCAATCAACGCCGCGCGAACATACCTGCCGGCAAACTTGCCCGCCAATCCCACTTATCGCAAAGTAAATCCGGCGGACGCACCCATTATTATTTTGGGACTTACTTCGGATAAGTATCCCAGAACGACTCTCTATGACGAGGCGTCGTCCGTCATTGCTCAAAAGCTCTCGCAGATTGAGGGCGTTGGACAGGTCTCGGTGGGCGGAGGCGCCAGCCCTTCCGTTCGGGTGGAAGTCAATCCGACATTGCTGAACAGCCACGGGCTCACGATGCAAAATCTTCAGTCCGTGCTGAGTCAACAAAATGCTCATGAGCCGGCCGGCCAGATTTCTGACGGAGATACGACCGCGGACATTGTTACGAACGACCAGATATCCCATGCCTACCAATTTAGCCCGTTGATCGTCGGATACAGCAATGGGAAAGCTGTGAGGCTGTCCGACGTTGCCGACGTCTCGGATGCTGCTCAGAACCTTCGCACGGCAGGCTATCTGAACGGCGTTCCCTCGATTCCCGTTATCATCTTCCGCCAGCCGGGCGCCAACATCATCGATACCGTCGATCGAATCCGGGCAGAGTTGCCATCGATTGAAGCGTCTATTCCGCAAGGGATCAAGACCACAGTTGTTCTTGACCGCACCACAACCATTCGCGCTTCAGTCAACGACGTGGAGCGCACTCTGATCCTCTCAGTCATCCTGGTGATTCTTGTTGTCTTCATCTTTTTGCGGAACTGGCGAGCCGTACTCATTCCCACCGTCGCTGTTCCTGCATCGCTCATTGGGACATTCGCCGTCATGTATCTGTTTGGGTTCAGCATCGACAACCTCTCCCTGATGGCGCTGACGATCTCAACCGGCTTCGTTGTTGATGACGCGATTGTCGTGATGGAAAACATTTCGCGCCTCCGTGAAGCAGGCATGCCGACCATGAAGGCTGCGCTTGAAGGCTCCAGAGAGATTGGGTTTACCATCCTGTCGATCAGCATGTCGCTGGTTGCAGTTTTCATTCCGATTCTTCTCATGAGCGGCATTGTCGGCCGACTGTTCCGCGAGTTTGCTATCACATTGTCGACGGCCATTATCGTGTCGATGCTGATCTCGCTGACGACCACTCCCATGATGTGTGCTTATCTGCTAAGAGATGAGAGGGCGACCAAGCACGGCCGCCTATATCAGACAAGTGAGCGGGGATTTACATGGATGATCTCGGTATACAGTCGATCCCTGAAGTGGGTGCTGGATCACCCTGCTCCCATGCTGATCATTTTGCTCCTCACTATCGGATTGAATTTTTATCTTATCGCCATTATTCCCAAAGGCTTCTTCCCTCAGCAGGACACGGGAGTCATTTCAGGCAGCGTGCGGGGACCGCAGGACGCATCCTTTCCTGTGATGAACAACTCGATCGAGCAATTGGTGAATGTTATCAAAGCCGATCCGGCTGTTGCGAATGTAATTGCGTACGCCGGTGGCAACGGCGCAACCAACAATGCCAGCATTAACATTGCACTTAAACCTCTGAATGAGCGCAAGGTTACTGCTCCTGCCATTATCGATCGCTTGCGGCCCAAGCTGAATCGATTGCCGGTTGCGTCGGCATTTCTCCAGGCCGCGCAGGACCTGCGCATAGGAGGACGGTCGAGCAATGCCATGTATCAATACACCATTCAATCGGATAACGTGGCGGATCTTGCGCATTGGGGACCAATACTTTTGGCAGGGATGCAAAAGCTCCCCGGTTTTCAGGATGTGAGCAGCGATGCGCAAAACGCTGGGTTACAAGAGTTGCTTAATTATGATCGTCCAACCGCCGCGCGGCTTGGCATCACGCCACAGTCGTTGGATCAGTCCCTTTACAGCGCCTTCGGACAATCGGAAGTATCCATCATTTATACACAGTTGAACCAGTATTATGTCGTGCTGGAAGTTGCGCCGCAGTACTGGCAGAGTCCCGATGGCTTGAAGAGTATCTACCTCAACACCACGGGCAACGGGATCATTCCGCTTTCTTCGGTGACTACGGCGCAAGCGAGTACCACGCCGCTGGTCATTAATCACACAAGCTCATTTCCGTCAGTAACCGTGTCGTTCAATCTTGCGGAGAACATGTCTTTGAGCGACGCTACCCGCATGGTGAGCCAGATGCAGGAGCGGCTGAATATGCCGCAGACCGTCAGGGGATTTTTTGCCGGAACGGCAGCAGCTTATCAAACTTCGCTTGCCAGCGAGCCTCTTCTTATCCTTACTGCTTTGCTTGCTGTCTACATTGTTCTCGGCATTTTGTACGAGAGTCTGGTGCATCCTATCACCATTATTTCCACCTTACCGTCGGCGAGCGTGGGAGCCATGCTCGCGCTCATGCTTTTTAAAGTCGATCTCAACGTAATTTCGATTATCGGCATTATTTTGCTGATCGGTATCGTGAAGAAGAACGCGATCATGATGATCGACTTTGCCCTGGTTGCGGAACGCGAACAGGGAAAGACCACCACCGAGGCCATTTTTGAGGCTTGCCAGCTTCGCTTCCGGCCCATCCTGATGACGACAATGGCCGCTCTGTTTGGCGCGCTGCCACTGGCATTCGGCACAGGGACCGGGTCCGAACTCAGACGCCCGCTCGGAATCACTATCGTCGGCGGATTGATTGTCAGCCAGATGCTGACGCTTTATACCACGCCCGTCGTTTATCTAGCGTTTGATCGGTTGCGTCTCCGCTTCACAGGTAAACAAGCAGAGACTCACTACGACGGGACAGCCGAGACTGCCTGACAAAGGCTGAATTTTGGGAGTACTGGATATGAAGAATTCGATCATGCAATCACGGAGGCCGTTCGCGGCCTTGTTTGCACTTTTGCTCGCTGCGCTTTGTGTGATGGTGACTGCATGTAACGTTGGACCAAAGTATGTGTCGCCCGCAACAACTGCGCCTCCGGCCTTCAAGGAGTCCCCCGCGCAATTCAAGGAAACCGATGGATGGGCCGTCGCGCAACCGCAGGATGCGGCTCTTCGTGGCAAATGGTGGGAGATCTACAATGAGCCGGAATTGAACGCGCTCGAAGATCAGCTCAACATTGACAACCAGAATATCCGCCAGGCCTTCGAGAACTTCATGGAAGCGCGCGCCTTGGTGCGGGAGGCTCGGGCGCAATATTTTCCAACGGCAAGTGTTGGCGGTTCGTATACTCGTTCGCGTAGCTCGTCCAACGTCGGGTCCTCAGCGAACTCGGGCTCGACGGGTGGCCAACAGTCTCAGTTGTTCGCCCTCCCCGGCGAGGTTTCGTGGGAGCCGGATCTCTGGGGAAAAGTGCGCAACGCCGTTCATGCCAGCCAATATCAGGCGCAGCTGAGCGCGGCCGACCTTGAGAATGAACGGCTGACTGAGCAGGCCAGCCTTGCCGAATATTTCTTTGAGATTCGCGGCCAGGATGCGGTGCAGCAGTTACTCAATGACACTGTGGCAGCAGACAAGAAAGCGCTCGAAGTTGTGCGGGTTGCCTATGACACTGGCGTTGGCGACCAGATCTCCGTTGTTGAAGCGCAGACAACTTACGAGAGCGCTCAATCAGCGGCAATCAATGCCGGAATCCTTCGGGCGCAGTATGAACATGCCATTGCCATGCTCATCGGTAAGCCTGCATCGGAGTTTTCGATTCCGGTTGAACCCAAAACGAGCGCGCCTCCGCCTGTTCCTTTGGGATTGCCTTCTCAACTACTCGAACGGCGTCCGGACATCGCTGCCGCGGAGCGGAACATGGCCGCTGCGAATGCGCAGATCCGGGTCGCTTATGCAGCTTATTATCCGGCTCTAACGCTTTCCGCAACCGGCGGCGTGGAGAGCTCTGCCATCAAAAATCTTCTGAGCTGGCCCAGCCGTTTCTGGTCTGTTGGACCTTCGGTATCAGAGACTGTCTATGATGGCGGACTGCGCCGAGCGACTGTGAATCAGTACATTGCCACTTACAACGCGGATCTAGCCGCTTATCGCCAGTCCGTGCTGACGGCATTCCAACAGGTTGAAGACTATCTAGCGGCCGTTCGTATTCTCTCTCAGCAGATCCTCCGCCAACAGGAGGCAGTTAGCTCCTCGCGGACCTTCTTGACGCTTGAGCAAGCTCGATACGACACAGGCATCGATCCGTACATCGACGTTGTAACAGCGCAAACCACTTTGCTCGCAAATCAAGAGTCTTTGACTCAGATTCAGATTCAGGAGATGACAGCATCCGTTCAACTGATTGAAGCCTTGGGTGGCGGATGGGATCGCTCACAATTGCCCACACCTGCGCAGGTTACGGAAAAGCCTTCAAAGTCAGAGACCTCAATTCAACATTAGATTGCGGGCATAAACATTTCGGAGATGAACGTGCGGCCAACCGATGGAAGTTTGCCCCTTCTCCTTCCTGCGCGTTCATCTCGGCGAAGCGAATGATATTGCTATCGAGCCATACTTAGGAGATCAAGAATAGCTGGTACTAAAGTAATTGAAAAACTCCAAATATCCAGCCGATCCCGCTGACCCGCTTTATTGCCTGTGCCGATAGACGAGAAATCACTCATACTCCAGATTCCCATTGATACGTCACGAAAGGCCGGCTATGCCCTTGTTCGTCAGGATTCGTTTCACCTATTTTTGCGCTTTGGTTCTGTGTGGATGTTTTTTGACAGCGGTTGGGCACAGTTCGGCCAACCGGGTGGTAATGCCGATCGACGAGAGCCGGGTGGTTACCTTGACGGGCAACGTTCATCCGCTGGCACGGCCTGAGTTTGACGAAGGTGCGGCGAGTCCGGAGACACCGCTGAACCAAATGGTCTTGCACCTGGCGCTTTCAGCCGCGCAGCAGGCAGATCTCGATGCCCTGGTCGCAGCGCAGCACGATCCGAATTCGCCGCTCTATCGCCAGTGGCTGACGCCGGCCCTGTATGGTGCGCGATTCGGCGCAAGTGCACAGGATCTGGCGCTGGTGACCGGATGGCTCCAGTCACATGGCTTCGTTATCAATGAAATTCCGGCCAGTAACCGGACGATCGTGTTCTCGGGGACGGCGGGGCAGGTCCTAGATACATTCCACACCGAGATTCACCGCTACCGCGTGAATGGGGTTGAACATCTCGCCAACGCGCAGGACCCGCAGATTCCCAGCGCGCTCGAGGGACTGGCAGATGGCGTGGTTTCTCTGCATAACTTTCGCCGCAACTCTGCAATCACATCGCGGAGCGCGTTAGCGCCTCCCGCTCCGGCGGCGGTGCAGGCACACGGCGCGCAGTCGGGCTCCGCAGCTCGGCCCCAATATACAAGCGGAAGCACACACTACCTGTTTCCGGCCGACTGGGCAACCATCTACGACCTCAACTCGCTTTACAGCGCGGGCACCAAGGGAACGGGAATCTCGATTGCCATTGTTGGGCGCAGCGACATCAATCTCAGCGATGTGACGACGTTTCGTTCGGCATCTGGACTCCCGGCGAATATCCCGACAGTGATCCTGGTCAGCACCGATCCAGGGCTTCTGAGCGGAGACCAGGACGAGTCGACGCTCGATGTGGAATGGAGCGGCGCAATTGCGCCCGCAGCGACGGTGAAATTTGTGGTCGGCGCATCGACGGCCACGAGCGACGGCGTGGACCTGTCAGCGCAGTACATCGTAAATAACGCGACCGCGCCGATTTTGAGCACCAGCTACGGCAGTTGCGAGCAGGACATGGGAACAACCGAACTGGCGTTCTACAACAGCCTGTGGCAACAGGCTGCGAGCCAGGGGATGAGCGCGTTTGTCTCTTCAGGAGACTCGGGAGCGGCGGGCTGCTACTCCGGTGGCAGCAGTTCCGCATCGGGGACCGGAGTCAACGGTCTCTGCAGCTCACCGTATTCCACCTGCGTGGGCGGGACCGAGTTCAACGAGGGTAACAACACGAGCAAGTATTGGGGCACGACCAACGCGTCCAATGATGAGTCTGCGTTGAGCTACATCCCCGAAGAGGTATGGAACGAAAGCGGCTCGAATGGCGGGTCGGGACTGTGGGCTTCAACCGGCGGCATCAGCGTGGTCTATGCGCAGCCGACGTGGCAGAAGGGTCTGCCCGGCACAAGTGTAGCCAACGGAATGCGTACGGTGCCGGACATTGCCATGGATGCGGCCAGCCATGACGCATACATCATTGTGGAGGACGGCAGCTACTGGACAATCGCGGGGACATCGGCGGCATCGCCGTCGTTTGCCGGGGTAATGGCGCTGCTGGTGCAAACCAAGGGCGGCAAGGGGCTGGGAAGTGCCAACCCTGGATTGTACGGGCTGTTAAGCGCGGCGAAGAATCCATTCCATGCAACGCCCTCAGGAAACAACAGCGTTCCGGGAGTAACCGGGTTCACTGCCACGGGCACCGAGTACAACCTCGCAACTGGGCTCGGATCCGTTGATGGAGCGGTTCTTGTCAGCAGTTGGATTGGCGGAGGAACAACGGCCACCGACTTTGCGTTCACCTCTTCGGCTACCTCGGGCACGGTCACGGCAGGAAAATCCACCACGTTTACGGTAAGCGTGACGGAGAGCGGCACGGCGAAAAACAGCATCGCGCTCACAGCCAAGGCTCCCACGGGAATCACAGTCACCTTCGGTCCGGCATCCATCGGATCAGGTGGAACAGCGACCGTGACGATTGCGGCAGCATCGACTGCTACCGCGGGCACGCAGAACATCACCATCAGCGGTTCGGACACATCGGGATCGCAGACCGTAACCTACGCGCTCACTGTGATTCAGCCGCCAACGCTTGCTCTGGCTGCGGCTTCAAGCTCTGTTTCCATCACGCAGGGCGCTCAAGCGACGGCAGGCGTTACAGCCACAACCGGCGGATCGTTCAGCGGCAACATTACTCTGTCGGTCACCGGTCTGCCTTCCGGCGTAACCGCCAGTTGGAGCGCCAATCCGCTTACGCCTTCATCGGGATCGGCAACCAGCACCTCAACCCTGACGCTGACTGCTTCATCCTCCGCCTCCGTCAGCTCGCCGACGATCACCGTGACAGCCGCCGGCGATAACCTCACAACCAGCCAGAGCGTGAATTTGAAAGTCCTGCAGGCGCCCGGTGTCACACTCGCGGTTTCGCCCACTGCGATTTCCGTGCAATCGTTGTCGACGACTTCTGTCACGGTAACCGCAACGCCAGTTGGCGGAGTGGCGGCGAGCAGCGAAAAAATCAGCATTGCGTCGGGGCTTCCGAAAGGCTTCACAGCCACGTGGAGCGCGCCCAGCGTGGCCAGTTCCGGCGTTATTACGTGGACACTGACGCTCACGGGTAGTGCGTCTGCGTCGGCCGGCTCGTCTACCTTGGCTTTGACTGCGCAAGTGACCGCGAAGACAGGAACGGTTTATACGGTAAGCCAGAATGTGCCGATGACCGTCACGTTGACTCCGCCGTCGCTCACCATCAAGCCTGCCTCGACTTTGGTTTCGGTAACTCAGGGCGCCAGTGTAACTGACGTGATTAGCTTCAACGGCAACGCTACCTACAGCGGTCCGGTAACTCTGAGCGTAAGTGGACTTCCGTCTGGGGTAACGGCGTCATGGAGCGGCAATCCGGTAACATTGAGCGCGGAATCCGGAAGCTCCACTCTGACCTTGACCGCTTCATCTTCTGCCGCTCCCACTTCAGCCACGATCACCGTGACCGCTAACGGCGACGGGGTGACCACAAGTCAGTCGATCACAGTTCAGATACTGCAGGCCCCCGGTGTCACGCTCGCGGTTTCGCCCAGCTCCGTTTCCGTGCAATCGTTGGCAACAACCACTGTAGCGGTAACCGCGACGCCGGTTGGCGGGGTCGTTGCAAGCAGCGAAAAAATCAGCATCGCATCGGGACTTCCCAAGGGTTTCACGGCAACGTGGAGCGCGCCCAGTGGCCCGGCTTCGGGAGCGACCACATGGACGCTGACGCTAGCTGGGAGCACCAGCGTTGCGGCCGGTTCGTCCACCTTGGCTTTGACCGCGCAGGTGACCGCGAAGACGGGAACGGTTTACACCGCGAGCCAGAACGTGCCCATGACCGTTACGTTGACGCCGCCCACGCTGACCCTCAAGCCCGCCTCGGCAACTGTTTCCGTAGCCCAGGGCGCCGCTGGAACCGACATATTTAGCTTCACCGGCAACGCTACCTACAGCGGTCCAGTAACTCTGAGCGTAAGTGGACTTCCATTGGGAGTGACGGCGTCATGGAGTAGCAACCCGCTAACGTTGACCGCGGCAGGCGGCTCTTCTACGCTGACCTTCACGGTCACATCCGCGGCTGCTGCCGGGGTATCCACGGTGACGGTAACGGCCACCGGTGATGGTCTCTCTGTCACACAGAAACTAACACTCACAGTTGTCGCTTCCGCGCCAACATTGGCGGTCTCGCCTGCCTCCGCCAGCATGACCGTGGTCAATCCGACTGAGGCCGTCACCACGACTCAAAGCAGCGCGAGCCAGGTCATCACCTTCACCGGCGGCGGCTCCTTCAAAGGCCCCGTTAGCCTGAGTGTGAGCGGACTGCCAGCCCATGTCACCGCAACGTGGAGCAGCAATCCGGCTACCATGAGCGCCTCAAATACAGGTTCGTCCACACTCACCATCACCGCCGGTGAGGCCAGTCAGAACGGCGCAATTCTCACGGTGCCTCCCGGTTCCTACACCATCACCGTTACGGCAACCGGCAGTGGGCTCACCGTGGTCAAAAACATCCAGATACAGGTAGCGGGCATCCTTGTCGCGAATGGCGCAACGTCCATCACAGTCCACCGCGGCACAACGGGTACCCTAGTTGTGACCACGACGCCTATTGGTGGAGCAAGCGGCGTGGTCGAGTTGGGCCTTGCCGCGAATGCAGCTCCGAGTGGAATCACCGTTCAGGTCAGCCCCGCTTATATCCCGGCGCCTGGCAGCGGAACCATGACGATTAAGTTCACGGTCAGTTCTACCGCTACATTGGAGAGCTACCAACTCTCAACCAGCGCGGCCGTTTTGGCCACTCCCACATCGACAACGCCGGAGCTTCTCGGCTGGTCAACAGGGCCGGTGACCTTGAATATCGTGCAGTAGCGACTCTGACCGGGAAGCGACTTGTCTTGGCGGTGACAGTTCTTTGAGCATCTCGAAAGGATTGTCATCGAACAAGCTTCCCGGGCCAGCGCAGGATCGTAGCGGGCTGGTGAAGTCCGCCCCTGCCTTCAGCCCCAACCTTGCCAGGCAAGCATCCATATTGGTGCTTTGAAACTCTGGTATTGTCCTGCGGGTTCTGGATTCGCAGCAAGTTTTTTATTGCTGACTGTGCGCCTCGGCCACTGCCTTGCGAATCGCTTCGCTAATGGAAGTTCGCAACGCTGCCTCTTGTTGTGCCGGCACTTCTCCCTGGGCCTGATCTGCCGATCCTCCGCCTCGCAGTCCCACGCGGGCCAGTGCCTCTCGCAGAATTTGCCCACAGTTGAAACCCAGGTCCGAACTGCGAGCAACGAATACATGTGCCGGGTCTGCGTCGTTGGCGGAGAAGATTGCGACTGTTAGCGGGGCGGCTTTTGCTGCTTGTGAGGCCAACATCTTCACGTAATCGCGGTCTCGATCTCTGAACGCGCGCACAACCAGGCGCAGTCCGTTTTGGATTGGCTCTTCCATCGCCAGCTTTGTCCCCTGAAATACCGCAAGTTCCTCGCGCAACTTTTGGCTCTGCTTCGCATTCGTCTTTCCCTCGGTCAGCAGCCGTGCCACGGTTGGCGCCAATTCTGTCGCCCGAGTTGAAAGCAGAGCTGAGGTTTCGCGCAGGATGGTGAAATCTTCACGCGCAGATCGAACCGCCCGTAATCCGCAGACGAACTCGACGCGCACGCCCCGGCTCACTCTTTCTACCGTCCGCAACTGTAACCCACCTATCTGTCCGGTGGAACGGACATGAGTTCCGCCGCAGGCGTTTTTGTCGTAGTCTGCAATGTCGATCACACGAATTGAGCCCTGTCTATCCGGCAGCTTGCGAAGCTGACCTGCGGCCAGCATGGCTTCAGCTTCGCTTCGGGGCGTGTCGCGTGTGGTCACCTGGCGATCTTCCCCGATGATCTCGTTTACGATTCGTTCTACGCGTTCCAGACTCTGGTTTGTCAGTAGCTCGGAAGCCAAGTCGATCGTCGATGTGTTCTCTCCCAAATGGAAAGAAATCGTTGGCGCCTGAAGTTCCCGCCAAAAAACCGCAGACAGCAGATGTTGCCCCGTGTGCTGTTGCATGTGGTCGAACCGGCGTTCCCAGTCGATTTGCCCTTCGACTATGGTTCCTGCGGCAAGCGGCTTGTGCACGAAATGCCAAACCTCTCCCTGTTCGTCTTCTTCCACCTGCTCCACGGGAATATTCAGCGCTGTTCCATCTGAAGAAGAGGAGCCCAACCGGCCTTTATCGAAAGGCTGACCGCCGCTCGTCGGGTAAAAGGCCGTACGGTCCAGCGCCAGTTGCCAGATCGGTTTTCCGTCGTTGTCCGCAAGTTCGCGGACGCCGGTCACTGCTGCAGTGAATGTCGTGAGAAATGAATCTGAATAATACAGACGCTCAGATGTATGCAAGCTCGAATCTCCAATCGGGATCTGGCGAAAAGCCCGCGCACATGGATGAGGCAAGGCCGACCTTCCGGATATAGTGTAGTTCGAGCACGGCGGCTGCCGCTTCCGTCACGCTCTGTGACCAGAATGATCGATTGAAGCCTCAGAGTAGTTGTGCCGCCGGAGCGGGTTTGCTCCGGCGGCACGATGGAATTACCTTGAAGGTTTCGATGCGAGATTACTCAACTGTGAGAGTGATGTTGGAAGTATGCGACAACGTGCCCGAAGTTGCGGTCACTATCACTGTGTAGTTCTGTGGCGGCGGCCCGCTGGCGCTGCCACCGCAACCGTTAAGCCCGGCCACGGCAGCCATGCCCGCGACGAGCAACAGCAAAATCGACAACATGCGGCTGAAGCGCTTGCCAGTCTTGCGCAACTTGCCGAAGAAGGGCAACAGCAGCAATGCCAGCGAGATGCCTGCTAGCCGTGAGGCCATCCTGCCGCCCGTGTTCGGCGAATTCTGAGAAGTTGTCTCCGCTGTCTGGATGTTCAGGGTTACATTGGTCGCGGTCGTGCCGGCCGCGATGGTGGCTGATGGCGAGAAGTTGTAAGTGGCTCCCGCAGGCAAGCCGCTGACCGTGAGATTGACAGCTGTCGGGAAAGTGGTTGCCGGGCTTTGCGGGGTCAAGGTAAAGCTGTACTGGGCCGCGGCGCCGGGCTGTACCGTAAGCGTGGCGTTCTGCGCGGTGACGGTAAAGTCAACCACCGTTTCTGTGAGCGCGCCGCTGGAGGATTGGTTGAAAATTGGGTCACCCGAATACGTCGCGGTGATCGAGTGCGTGACCGGGGTCACGCTCGCGTAACTGACGGGGCAGACTGCCGTAGCCGCGCCGGTCGTGGAGTTGTATGCGCCCAGCGTCAAACCCGCACAAGCCGTGATCGGCGTTGTTCCGTCAAGGAACGTCACTGTGCCGGTTGGCCCGGTTGCTCCAGAGCCAGACCCAAAGCCTACCGCAGCCGTATAGGTAACTGTGTCCTGGACGAAAACCGGGTTGACGCTGGGGCTAACAGAGATCGCGGACGCAAGCATGTTAACGGTTTGCGTTGCGCCGCCCGTAGCCAGAGTAAAGTTTGTGTCGCCCGAGTATTTGGCGACGATCGAATCGGCGGATGCTGGCAGCGACGAAGTCGTACAGGTCGCCTGCTGGCTGGAATTCAATGAAGCCGCGCTGCAACCAGGGATCGCAGTTCCATTAACCGTGAAGGAGACCGTCCCAGTGGGAACAATCGGAGTAAACGCAACCCCCGAAAGCTGCGCTGTAAAAGTCACCAGCGCTTCGGCGTTGGTGGTATTCGATGGCGAGGCCGATAGGGCGAGATTGGGAGCAGCCGCCACTACGGTCTGGCTTAGTGGAACGGATGAGGTGCTTCCCGTGAAATTCGCATCACCGGAGTAAGTCGCGACGATTGAGTGCGCGCCCTCGTAGAGGTCGTTGTAGCTGCACGAGGCCGTCGTGCCAGTTTGTCGGGTAGAGATTACAGAAACCACCGGACAAAGAACGGCTGACGTACTGGAATCTTTAAAGGCCACAGTTCCGGAAGGTGAAACGGATCCAGAAAAAGACGGCGTAATTGTCGCTGTGAATGTCACCAGCTGATTGACCGACGACGAATTAAGCGACGACGCAACTGTTGTCGTAGTGGAAGCTGAGTTGACGTTTTGGGTCAACGTTGCCGGTTGCGCCACCGTATAGTCGGGATCCCCGGCATAGGTCGCCGCTATTGGATGCGAACCGGCGATCTGGAATGAAATCGTACACGTCGCCATTCCAGATGGATCCACAGCCTGCGAGGAACAAATTGTATTCCCGGTCAAGTTGTCGGTAAAGGTTACCGTTCCCGTCGGGGCGACATTGAAAGGCGCACCGGAAAGTTGCGCCGTGAAGGTCACCGGCTGGTTGACGCTGATTGTGGAGCTCGGAGCAGCGGACAGACTCAAGGTTTCGCTCGCCGTGACTTGCTCAGTTACCACCAGATTGTTTGCGCCAGGCATCGAGACAGTGTAAGTGTATTTGCCACCCGTCAAGGTTGCCGATGCGAGGTTGAAGGTTGCCACGCCATTCGAGGCGGGGGCACTATAAGTCGCCGAGTAGTTGTTTGGCCCGGTGACAGACAAAGTGATTTGGTCCGTGGCAGTTGTCACCAAGTTACTGCCGCCTTCAATTTGTACCGTCACAGTGCCTGCGTTGTCGCCCGGCGCAATGGTGGCAGGCGGAGCAGTGCCAAAAACCAAAACCGGGGCCTGCACACTAAAGGGAGAACTGACAGCCGAAACTGCCAGTGCCGGACTCAAGGAAGTGTTGAGAGACAGCGATGCGGTCAACAGATCGCCGGCGCCCGCCTGATTCACGCTCAGACCTGCATAAGTGGCCACTCCTGCCGTCGCATCAGTTATTACTGGGTCTGTCACGGCCGAGCCGCCGGCGAGCGCGCCGGTTCCGTTCAGCGTCAGCGGAATGGTGATTTGATCATGACCGTCAGCGAAAGCGACTCCGCTCTCGAGAAGCGTTACCGCAGGGGCAGGCGTGAAGAAGGTTTCGCCTGCAACTTCGTTTGAAGATGGCTCGACGCTCCTGGGGGCCGTAAAGCTCACTGAATAGTTGGTCTGTACTGCGCCCGCGTCAACGCAGGCGGTTGTCGAGTAACCCGGATAAGTGGAATTGGAACGCAAGTTACCGCGCTGATCGGTGGTCAGCCCGGCCGCTGTCGCGTTGGCTGTGGTACCCGCACAGATGGCCGCGCTGCCCGGCAAGGGAATCATGGCCTGCATTGCTCCGCCGTAGTTGCCAAGCGGGGCAAGTTGGATGGCCGGACTCGGCGCCACTGCGGTCTGGATGTTGTAATTGCCGAGGATATTGCCGCTGCTATCGCTTGGGCCACCGGTGAACGTGGTGCCGCCAGTCGCGTCGTCGAGATCGTCGTAGTTGCTCGGAGTGGACGCGGTTCCCAGCCAGTTGCCGTTGACAATTGTGTTGGCCAACATCAGCGTTCCGGAGTTGTAGATTCCTCCGCCGAAGACAGAGGTTGATCCAAGATAAGAACTGGCGTTGGCGAAATTGCCAGACAGAGTGCTGTTGATAACCTTTGCAGTGCCGCCTGTGCCGATGCTTATAGCACCGCCGTAAACGTCAACCGTGGCGTACATGCCGCCGGAGCCACTTGCTTGATTGTTGGAAAAAGTGCTGTTGGCTACCGTTAGCGTGCCCGTGCTGTATATACCGCCGCCGTAGAGGTAAGCCCAGCCCTCGAGGCCCGGAACGATCGTTGCTTGATTGTTGGAAAAGGCGCTGTTGGTTACCGCTAGTGTGCCCCCGTTGTAGATACCACCGCCGTAGAGGTTTACCGTGCCGTGGGTGACTGTGGAGCTTGCGTGATTATTGGAAAAAGTGCTGTTGGTCACGGTCAACGAACTAGCTGCATTGTTGAAGATGCCGCCGCCAGATCCGGTGGACCCATTGGTAACCGTCAATCCGGAGATAGAGACTGTTCCGCTGCTGATATTGAAGACCCCAACCGCGCTTCCGCCATCGATCGAGAGCAGATTCGCGCCCGGCCCCACGATGTTCATATTGTTGCTGATGGTCAGCGTGCCGCCGGTGGTAACGTTGTAGTCGCCCGGGGTGGTTGCGCTCAGCGCAATGCTGCCGGAACTGGTGGTCTGAGTGGCGGCGAAGTTGATGGTTGGCGTCAGTGTTGAGGAGCTGACTGCCGCGGCCGCCGCGATGGCATCGCGCAGGCTGCAACCGGAGATTGGCGCATTGCCGGTCGATGTGTCGTTGCACAGATTGGCGTTTCCAGTGCCATTGTTGTTGGGGTTGTCATCGGCCAGCGTGGTTACTGTGTAGACCGGAGAAGGCAGGTTGGTCAGGTTGAAGCTGGCGTTGGTGCTGACTCCGGCAACAGAGGCTGTGACAGTGTAGCCACCGGCGGTCGTGTTGGCCGTGGCCGTCACGCTGGCCAGACCGTTAATACCGGTTACCGCAGTCAGGCTGGAGAGTGTAGCGCTTGCGCCCGGCGCGGGCACGGCGAAAGTCACCGTTGCGCCATAGATGCTATTGCCGCCCGCGTCTGTTACCAGGGCCGTCAGATTATTGGTAAATGCCGAAGTTACATAGGCCGATTGTGTGTTGCCCGAGTAGACCGCAACCGCAGCCGGCGTATCGAGGGTGACAAGAATGGTCTGCTGCACCTGTGTTGCCGCGGCATAGTTGCCTCCGCCCGCCTGGTTAGCATCCACAATGACCGTGCCGGGGCCGGTGATAGTCAGTGTCCCGGTGGGGGTTATGCCGGCGATGCCGGGTGTGGAACTGCTGTCGATGCTGAAGGTGACTGCGCCACCCGAGGTCGACGTAGCGCTGGTCGAGGGGTAAAGGCTCACCCCGTTGTAAATGGCCCCGCTGGGAAGGGCCTGCGTGATGTTGATGGTCTGCGTTATCAGATCGACATCGAAGCTGCCGCTATTGGCCGTGACGGTGTAAGGGCCGGCCGTGGTCGAAGCGACCAGATAGTCACTCGACTCCGCCGCTGAGACCGTCAAGCCGCTGAAGGTGGACACACCATTCGAATCGGTGCTGGCCGTGAGTGTTCCGCTGCTGAAGACGCCGGCATTGAGCGCCACCGTCATCGGTGCGCCAAAAACCGCGATCGGCGCAGGCTTCCCAGTAGCGGGATTGAGGTCATTCAATTGGACTGTGGGAGCGGGCGTGAATGCTGTCCCTGCTTGCTGTGGATTCGATGGCGAATTGATGAAAGCTAGCGAGTAAGCTGTCTGCACTGCGCCCGCGTCCACGCAAGCGGTGCTGCTGTAAGCGGTCGTCGAACGTGGATTGCCGCGCTGATCGGTTGCCGCCAAGGTAATGGGTTTGCCGGAAACATCGTTGCTGAGCCCCGACGCTAATCCGGCGCAGATGCCTGCGCTGCCGGGCAGTGGAGGCATTGTCTGCGTGGTCCCTCCGTAGTAGCCCAGCGGAGCAAGAATGATGTTGCCTGACGTTACGTTACCGCCGTTATCGGTGTAGCTGACGGCGCCAGCTATTGCATCAGGGCTGAGCACGTCGGCCATCGCCATCGTGTTTTGCGCGTAGATGCCGCTGCCGGAGATTGCGGAGTTGTTGAGGAAGGTGCTGCTCGTCACGGTAACTGGGCTAAAGCTGAAGATGCCGCCGCCGATGCCGCCGGCAGTGTTGCCGGAGAAGGTGCTGTTGGTCACCGTCAACGTGCCACCATTGAAGATGCCGCCGCCATAACCGCCGGTCGCGAAATTACCGCTAAAAGTGCTGTTCGTCACATTCAGCGTGCCGCCGTTCAGGATGCCTCCACCATCATAAGATGCGACGTTCCCGACGAAGGCGCTGTTGGCGACCGTCAGCGTCCCGGAATTGTTGATTCCGCCGGCAACGCCACCACTATTGCCGTGGGTAATAGTCAACCCGGAGATCGAAACTGTCCCGCCGCTGATATAGAAGACGGGATATCCCACATCGTTTGTCCCGTCGATGCTGAGCAGGTTCGCACCCGGTCCCGCGATGTTCATGTTGTTGGCGATAGTCAGGCAGGCGCCGTTGATCACGAAGTAGTCGCCTGGAGCGCTGGTGGTCAGGTTCAGCGAGCTGGCGAAGTTGACTGTCGGTGTCACTGTCGAGGTACTGACTGCCGCGGCAGCCGCAATGGCGTCGCGCAGCGAGCAGTTCGCGTCGAGCGTAGCATTGGGCAGACTCTGGTTGGTGCACAGACTCGCGTTTCCAGTGCCGTTGCCGTAGGGGTTGTCATCGACCAGCGTAGTCACCGTGAAAGTCGGAGGAGCAAGATTGGTCAGGCTGAAGGTGGCAAACCCGCTGCCAGGGTAGGATGCGGTCACTTGGTAGGGGCCCGGCGTCCCGTTGGCCGTGGCGGCAACAGTGACCATACCGTTCACATCTGTAACACCGGAAAAAATGGAGAGCGTGGCGCTAGCGCCCGACAAGGGCGGGGCTGCAAATGTTACCGGCACGCCCCAAACGCCGACACCGCTGCCGTCAACCACCTGGGCCGTCAGGTTATTGGTAAACGCTGAACTCACATAGACCGATTGGAAGTTGCCAGCGTAGACATTAATCGTAGCCGGCGTGTCCAATGTGACCGTGATTGTCTGCTGCACCTGCGCCGCCGCCGCATAATTGCCGCTGCCCGCCTGATTGGCATCCACAACGACCGTGCCGGGGCCGGAGATGGTCAGTGCGCCAACGCTGGTGATGGTGGCCGGCGCGGTGGATTTGGGGTCGATGGTAAAGATGACGGGATTGCCCGAGGTACCGCCAGTGGCGCTGGTCGAAGAGTTGAGGGTCACCCCGTTGTAGATGGCTGCGGTGGGCAGGAGCTGGGTGATGTTGATGGTCTGCGTCTGCAAATCGACATCGAAGTTGCCGGAATACGCTACTGCGAGGCCCCAGTGGCCTTGGATATACGCGCCCAGATATACGCCTGTCTGCGCCGTGGAAACGGTCAGATTGCCCCAGGTAGCAAGGCCGGTCGCGTCCGTGGACGCTCCCGTCGAGCCGCCAAGTCCGCTCCCACCGAAGTCCATCCCAACTGCCACGCCGGGAAGCGCTATTGCCTGACCGTTGTCGTACAACTGCACCGCAGGCGCGGGCACGAGAACTTGATTGATGTGCTGAGGACTGCTTGGTGAAACGGCAAACTGCAGCGAGTAAGCCGTCTGCACCGCGCCCGCATCCACGCAGGTTACGCCGCTGTAGATCGTCGTCGATCGGGGGTTGCCGCGCTGATCGGTAGTCGTTAGAGTAATGGGTTTGCCGGAAGCGTCGTTGCCAAGCCCTGTCGCTAACCCAGCGCAGATGGCCGTAGTGGTCTCCGTCGGCAAGGGAGGCATGGTCTGCGTGGGTCCGCCATAGCTGCCCAGGGGAGCAAGATTGATGCTGCCCCCGAGAACGCTGCCGACGTTGCTGTCGATGTAGGGGATGGAATCAGTGCTGAGCACGTTAACCAGGTAGAGCTTGCTGATGCCCTCCTTGTAGACGCCGTTGCCGTACGGCGAGGCATTGCCGCTGAAGGTGCTGTTCACAATCGTCAGCGCACCGCCGTTATAGGCGATGCCGCCGCCTCCGCCATACGGTACAGAGTTACCAGAGAAGGTGGAGTTGGTTACCGTCCAGTTAGCACTGTAGCTGTATATGCCGCCGCCATTAGTGCCCGTGCTGTTAGCACTGAAAGTGCTGGTCGATACCGACAGGGCGCCGTTCGAGTTGTATATGCCGCCGCCCATGTAGGGTGCTGAATTGCCGGTGAAGGTACTGGTGGCCACATTCAGTGTGCCATTGACGTTGTTGAAAATGCCGCCGCCCTCGCCGCCGGGACTGGTGGTGGTATTACCGGTGAAGGTGCTGCCGGCCACCATCATCGTACCGAAGTCGTTAAAGATGGCGCCACCATCATAGGTTGCGGAATTATTCGCGAAGCTACTGTTGGTCACCGTCAGCGCGCCACTGGAATTGAAGATGGCGCCACCATCGACGGTTACGTTATTAGAGGTAAAGGCGCTGTTTGCCACATTGAGCGTGCCGCTGCTGTAAATGCCGGCGCCCTTACCGTTGCCAGCGCTAAAGTTGCCATTGGTAATCGTCAGCCCGGAGATGGAGATCGGTCCGCCGCTGATATTGAAGACTCGAGTGGCGCCGCCGCCGTCGATGCTAAGCAGCTTCAGGCCCGGTCCTGTGATATTCATACTCGCGCCGATGTTGAGAGTGCCGCCCGTGGTCACGTTGTAGTCACCGGGAGCGGTTGTGGTCAGGTTGAGCGAGCTGGCAAAGGTAATTGTCGGTGTCAGGGTCGAGGAGCTCTCGGCCGCGGCTGTCGCAATGGCGTCGCGCAGGCTGCAAGAGGTTGCGCTGAGCGACGGGTCGATGCAATTTGCGATGACTCCGCTCGTATCATCCGTCAGCGTGGTCACCGCGATCGCCGGCACGGATGTGTTGGTCAGGCTGAAGCCGGTGCTCAGGGGGCCTGTGGCCCCGGGTACCGTGGCGGATACCGTATAGGAACCGGTCGTCGCATTGGCAGTGGCTGTCACCATCGCCTCGCCATATGAGTCGGTCGTTACGGCATAGCTGGAGAGCGTGGCGCTGGCGCCCGAAGAAGGCACCGCGAAATTCACGGTTATGCCCGGCATGGGGTTGTTGCCCGTGTCCAGCACCTGCACCTCGAGAGAAGTGGTGAAGGCCGTAGTCACAAATGCCGACTGACTGTTGCCGGTAATGACCGTTATTGATCCCGGAGCTACTCCTGTGAGCGGGGTGGTCGTCGAACTGCTCGAGGCGTAAGTAGCGCCTGCCGAATAGTTCGCGCTAACATTGTGCGTTCCCGCACCTTCCGGAGATATGCTGCTGGCCGTTGCCGTGGCCGTCTGGGCAAGCTGTGTCAACAGTACCGGCGCAATGCTGTTATAGAAACTGGACGACGCAATATCCGTCACGCCATCCCCATTGAAGTCTCCCAGAACCGTATTTGAACAGCACGGAAGTTGAGCCGACCCGGTCGGCATCTGACTGAACGTTCCATCCCCTTTGCCGAGAAGGATGTTCATCGTTTGGCCGCTGGTCTGAGCGGCCACTAAAATATCGGGAATACCGTCGCCATTAAAATCTCCAACTGCAACACGATTTGGCCAATCCTCCACCGCGACAGGACTTCCGGACGCCGGGTAGAACGTTCCATCTCCGTTGCCGAGCAGAATCGCGAGTGAGCCGCTACTGCCGTAGATGGGAACGGCCAAATCCAGCTTGCCGTCACCATTGAAGTCGCCGCTGGCAAATGTCGCTGGTGAACCGGCGCTTAGCGGACTCAGCGTGACAGAAGACTTCTGGGTGAAGGTTCCATCCCCATTGCCGAGAAATATCGTTACAGATTGATTAGAGGTCGTATTCAAGACTGCCAAATCGGGAATTCCATCACCGTTAAAATCGCCAGTGACCATGGAACCCCAGTTTGAAGCTTCATAGAGGGTGGAGGAGGAAATTGGCATTTGGGTGAATGAGCCATCGCCGTTTCCCAACAGGATAACCAGGTAATATCCGCCTGCCGCAGCAATATCAGGGATCCCATCCCCGTTGAAGTCTGCTACAACGATGGGAGATACCCCGTAACCGGTTGAGAATGGACTTCCCGGGGCTACCCTGAAGGTCCCATCGCCATTGCCCAGGAGGATTGTGATCGAACCGTTTAATTCGTCCGAAAGAAGAAGGTCTGGTATCCCATCTCCATTAAAATCCTGGACGAGTACAGGACTTCCCGCAGCCGTGATTAGGCTCTTCGTCACCGCCGTAAAGTTCCCCGTCCCGTCTCCCAAGAGAATGCTTACCGATTGATTCGCTTCGTTGACTCCAACTGCCAAGTCCAGATTTCCATCTCCATTAAAATCTCCAGTCACTATCGCGCCGGGTTCATTGCCGGTTTGAGGGTTGCTTGCATTCACAAGACCAGGCGCAAAAATCGGGTTTCCCAGACCGGGGGAAGCCAGTACCGCGTTGTTGCTGGTGTCAAGGAATGAGACCGTTCCAGCCGGCGCGGCCACGGCCGTGGAATTCACGTAACCGGTCACCGTGGCTGTCAGCGTGTAAGGCGGTGCGCTGCCGGTCACATTGGTGATGGCCGTCGCGGTCGGATAGATCCCTGTCACTGTCAGCGACGCGTTGGGCGAGGAGGTGCTGGACAGATATATAGTCGTGGTCGCGCCGGGCGTGCCCACGTAGACAGCTTTATAACTGTGGCTTCCAATGCCGGGATGAAGGCTGATTGCGGCTGTTCCCAAGCTTGTCAACTGAGCTGAGCCCAGGAGATGAATGTCTGTGCAATAGGTGACCGAGGCGTCACAAAAATTCACAAGGCCAGCCGTTACAGGATTCCCGTTCGCCGTCACTGAGGCCGTCAGAGTCACCTTCGCGCCCGAGGCCACTGAATTCGTCGAGCTCCCACCCGAGGTCACAGCTAGTGTCGTAAGCGTGGTGACCGGTACGGGAGCCGCAGTTGCAACGGAAGCCCAAAGCCACAAGCCGGCAAGCGTAATGGCGAAAAGAAGCTTGAAGGTTGCGACCCAGGAAGACAGGGTATTGCCTGTTCCAAAGTTGGACGAAAAAGAGCGAAGGAATCCACGAAGCATCGTACGCCTCCCGCCGAAGATGATCGCGGGAGGCCCAGGAATACGGCATTGTGCCGCGTTCACAAACCGCGCCAGGATTCCCCGGACAGCATGGTTAAATCTTGTCGCCGTATAACTCAGCGTGGCGGGCAAAACCGTTGTCGTTCAACAAGGAATCCGAGCGCGACTCCTTGCGGTTCATA
>JBEKQD010000065.1:0-26233 GCA_049520075.1 Occallatibacter sp.
AAGACCTGCATCGCCATGTGTTCGGGACAAGCCATCACGCTCGGCGAAGACGGCGCCCCCGCCTTCGAGCGCGAGAAGTGCGTCCACTGCGGCGCATGCCTCTGGAACTGCGCCCAATCGCCAGACGGCGTCCACTCCAACATCGCATTCAGCGCCGGCGCAGGTGGCTTGCACTCCGCGGAAAATTGAGCAGCATCAACTTTGTCCGCAACAATAATTCGTTGCTCGTGTTCTGAAGAGTATTGGCTTCGGATCGCCGACACATTACACACGAGGGATGAGCAATGAGAAAACTTGTTGCTGTTGTCTTCCTCCTGCTCGGCTTCATAACTCCGATCTCAGGACAAAAGACGCGTTATGGGCAAGAGCCTCCCCATGCAAAGAAGGGAGTTGATTACCCAATCAAGGTCCATATTACCGGAATGCATATCGGCGCGTATTGCACCTCACACTGGGACGATCGATATGGATATTCCTGCAGTAGTGCTCTCTACGCAGATGTGATCTTGGACGGAAAGAAACTAGAGTTGCGGGGCGACTGGGCATATTCCAACAATCAATTTCGCCTCCTCCCGGGCAACTACGATGCACGACTCTTGAAAGCTAATCATCAGGCGGGCGATTCTCCTATCAATGACATATATGAATTGCGTACGCCTGATAACAGGATCCTTCGCGGTACCGTCACTGGCATCTCTGAATAGCTCAGGAATGCGCTTCAAAGGAATAAATCAGCCTCCGCAGGGAGCGAATCCAGCTCGCCAGCGGGTAGCAGTTCAATCAATTGCCCTTTGCTGAGCCAGTTCCAAGCTCTGATTGAACCAATCACTGACTATAATCTTCAGAGAGGCCATCAATGAGAAAGTTCCTTGCTGTTTTGATCCTTTTTCTCTGTTCGACTTCTTTAATCCATGGCCAGAAAACGCGGTATGGGCAGGACGCGGAAGCGTCCAAAACAGTGGCGACAAATGGCACCAATAACAATTTCATCAAGGTTCATGTTTCCGCAACGCGTATTCGAAGTTTCTGCGGCAACTGTGTTGACGAACTCTTTGCTGATGCATTGTTGAATGGAAAGAAGATCGAGTTAGCTGGACCCGCCAGGAATATTTCGGGACGCTCCGTTCTTATCATTCCAGGCGACTATCAGGCACGGCTCACAAAAAATCTTCATAACGCGGATAGCACTGTTGTCCGCCAGGAATTTGATCTCCTCTTGCCTGACGGCACCGTTTGGCATTGCTATACCTCCGGAATCTCTGAATAACACAACAAAAGGAAACGAATAATGGCAAATGTTCTGCACATTGTGGTTTGCGCGGGCATCGTTCCCGATCCGCTGCAGACCTTGGAGCCGGTTTCCGGCCTTACAGGCCCCGGCCTCAAAAACGAAATGGTCTTGCCCGCGGTCCTCGACCCATGGGCCGCCTGCGCGCTCTATGAGGCGGCAAATCTCGCCCAAAAGAACCCCGGCAGCAAGCTGTGGCTGGTCTCGCTCGGCCCCAAGGCCAAGCTGCAACAGGTGATGATGACAATCGCGCAGAAAGTCCCTTTCGAACTGGTCCCCATCGAGGGACCCATCGGCGGCTTTCCCGACGCTCATTCAACCGCAGCCGTGCTTGCTGAAGCAATCGAGGCAATCCCTGGGCTAGACCGCACCAAGCTCCTTCTTTTCGGCGGCTGGGAGTCGGCTACGCGCGGCGCGGGCGTGACGCTTCAGCTTGTCGGCGAGCGCCTCGGCATCACCGACCAGTTTCAGGGCGTAGATCAAATCGACCTGCGCGGCGATGGCAGCTTCGAGGTGCTGGAGCGCGTCGAAGGCGGCAAGCATCAGGTCTCGGTCTGCGCCGGTGCGCCAGCCGTTCTCGGCTGGGCCACAGGCAATCTCGCTGAGCCCCGCAACAATCCGCAAGTCGGCATGAGCAATATGAGAACGATTATGCCCGCGCTGCAAAAGGCCAAGGCCGCAAAGCTCGATGCCAACGGCCTTAGCTACGTCTCAGTAAGCCTGCCCAAACAGCAACGCACCACCCGCGTGGTGAAAGACCTCACGCCTGACGAGATCGCAGCCGAACTGGTCGCCTGGATTGGAGCCGAATAATGGAAAACCTACTTGTGCTCACGCACGCAGACGAAACCGGCTCCGCACTCACACGCGCATCGCTCGAAACAGTCACCGCCGGGCTGGAACTAGCCACGCGCCTCTCCGCCCCGCTCACCATCGGCATTGTCGCTACGGACGCCACATCCGCAGCAGCAGCCCTTTCTTCGACCGGAGCGCGTTTGTTAGCTGTCTCAGGCGAAGCCTTCTCGCAGTCGCGTTACGCCACCGACGCGGCCGCTGTCGAAGCCCTTTGCCGCGCAGCGAACGCCACCATCGTTCTCGCTCCCGGCTCTTCGCGGTTCACACGCATCGCTGCCGGTGTTGCTCATCGCCTTGGCGGATTCATCGATACTCACATTACCGCCCTCGGCGGCGCGGAAACTATCGAAGCTTCCCGCTGGTTCTATCGCCAGCGCATTGAAGCGGTCGTCAGCCGCGACGTTCGCCCCTGGTTCCTGCTGCTCGATGCAGGCACCCACGCGGCCTTTGCGGGCGCATCCAGCGCTGCCAAAGTCGAAGAGGTCGCCGTTCAACTTCCGGCGCTGCGCACCACAGTCAGCGGCTTCCGTGCCCCACAGCAAGACCAGCAGACCATCCGTCCTGATGCGAAAATGCTCTTGGTCGCTGGCGCTGGCTGGACCAAGAAACAGCCTGACGGCCAGATTCACACCGCCGAAGCGGGCGAGTTGATTCTCGGCTTCCTCGCCGCGACCGGCGCGTCGCTGGGCAGCAGTAAATCTCTCGTCGATCAGGGCGGCGAAGGGAACTCCGTTCTTCCTTTTCTGACGCACCTGAATCAGATTGGTCAGACTGGTTCGACGCCGCGCCACGCCAAGGGATTGTCCACCTGCTGCCATGGTGAGGAGCCGCACGTAGTGGGTTGGCGATTCATCGCAGACCGGCGCGCCATCTCGCTTGACCCCAATTGCGGCTGGACGCGCGGCAAGGCCGACGTCGTTTACGTCGCGGACGCATTCCCAGTCATCGCCAAAGTTAACGCGCTGCTCGAAGCTGCCAAGTCCTAGAGCCTGCAACGCAGAAGGGGACGTGCCCAAGCACGTCCCCTTTGCATAAACAAGCTATTTACGCAGCCCCTAAATCTTGAGTGTCGCAGGAAGCGAGAGGCTCTCCATGATTTTCTGCATGACTCCCTCGTCGTTCCCGATCGCCGTAAGCAAGTTCTTCTTGAGCTCATCGCGCCTGGCATAAAGGCGAAGCGGTTCCGGCGGATGATGTAGCAGTTCCTTCCCCACAAGCGCGCGAACGATGAAAGGCATGTAGGACGAGTAATCGCCCTGCATGCTGACCGTCTGCGTGGTGTAAGTCTGCGGATTGACCTTGCCCCACGACACAGCTTCCGCCGGCGCGCACGATGACAAACTGCCGTCAGTCACCGGGGACGAAACGATCTGAGCGTCGTAATCGTAGCCGCGAATATTCTCGAGGAAGAAGATCTGCGACAGAGTCGGTTCCGGTTGCAACGAATAATTCTTCGGAACACCCCCGCCCAATACCAGAATTGCAAACGACTTCGCTTCGGAGCCGAACAAGCCCCAGTAATGGTAGGCGCAGGATTCGAAGACGTCTTCGTGAAGATCGTAGTCGAAGCCATACTTGATCTTCCCCAGCCGCGCCAGCATCCACAGCTTCACGGAATTGAGAAATGCGCTGCCATCCGCGGGCGCGCCAATGAAAACCGGCAACTCAAGATCAGAGCATGTGCTCAGCAGTCCCGGAGCAATGCCCAGCGCCGTCTCTCGTTCGGCATAATACTTGCCGAGCAGATAGTTGCGTTCCGTTGTCGTCATGCGCTTTTGGAACTCAGGCCTTTGCAGTACCTGCGTCAAAACGGCGTCCTGGTCGAAGAGCACCTGCTCGTCAAAACCGGTGTCAGTAACGCGAATCACACCGTTCTCGCGCAGTTCAGCGTCGTCGCCGAACAGCGCAACCTCTCGGATCGGGCGTTCATCCGTCTTCCGGAGCGAATCATGTCCATCGTGATAGCAGATCGCATCGGTAACCGTGATGTACGCCGTGTTCGCCGCTCTGAGCAGAGGAATGAGCCACGCGCGATGCTGATCGGAAACCGTGATTGGTCCCGCGCAAGTGACAACAAGCGGAATCCGCTTCTCGATCACCTGCTTCATTACTTCATAGACTCGCCGCAGGTAGGCGCCTCCAAAAGCCGGAAGAGATCCCGAAAACACCTCATTCAGATTCTCGCAACTGGTAACCGGCTTCCCGGTCACTTCCCGGCCCATAAGCCCTTTATTCTTAGCACATTCGTTCACGTCAATAACCTCTTATCAATTGAGTTCCAGCATTCTGCTTCCTGTGATGTCTCTGCGCGGAAGTGACTCCCCCTCAATGATACCTTTGCCGCCGATAGACGCAGGATGCGCCTGTTGAAACGCGCCGTCGAAACAAGAAGAATCGCCGGACTTCGCGTGACTACACTGGCGCAAAGGCCGCCCTGGGCCCGCTCGCGTTCCCGTCGCTCTCCCAGCCCCTTCCCACGCAAAACCGCAAAATCTTCTTTGTTTCACTTTGTTTGCTTTGAGTTAGAATGGTTCAACCATGAACTCATCGACAATTAACAGCGACTGGGTTGGTCAGGTCATCGACGGAAGATTTCCCCTTCTCCAATGGCTCGGCGGCTCCGGGATGGGCGGCGAATTCCTCACGGAACTGGACGGAGATCCCTCGCGCAAAGCCGCCATTAAACTCATTCAGGCAGATGAAAGCTCGGCGCAAGCCCGCATCCGGGTTTGGGCGTCCATTGCGACCCTCTCTCACCCTCACTTGATAAGTCTCTTTCACACCGGAAGTTGGCGGGTCGGCAGCAACCTGTTGCTTTATGCCGTGACGGAATATTCCGAAGAAAATCTCTCCCAGATTCTTCCCGAACGGCCGCTGACGCCCTCCGAAACCCGCGAGATGCTTGATCCGGTACTCGACGCGCTTAGCTATCTCCACAAGAACGGATTCGTGCATGGGCATCTGAAGCCGTCCAACATCATGGTCGTTGACGATCAGTTGAAAGTCTCCAGCGAGAGCCTGCAAGTCGCGGGCGACCCAGTCAGCGTCCTTACATCCCCGAGCGTTTATGACGCGCCGGAAAGCGCCGCCGGGCCAATCTCGCCGCCCGCGGATCTCTGGTCGCTAGGCGCCCTGCTGGTCGAAGCCCTAACGCAGCATCCTCCGGCTGGGCAAAGATCGACACGGCATGAGCCGGTTGTGCCGGAGTCCATCCCCGAACCCTTCGCCACCATCGCGCGAGAGTGTCTTCGGGCTGCCCCCGATCGCAGATGCACCATCCGCGAAATCAAGGCTCGTCTCGAATCGCCTCAATCTCTTTCGGAGCCTGCCAGTGAAGCCAGTCCAACGCTGACTCCCAAAAAGCGTCTGACGGCATTAGTTGCCGCAGTACTCGTCCTGATCCTGGTTATCTCTGCTTTTCTGCTGCGCTCTCACCACACCCCTCCCTCGACTCCAGTCGGAGACACGCAAGCGGCGTCGCCAGCCGCCGCGCCCGCGCATCCTTCTTCCGCTTCCAGGAAGCAACGCGCCAGAGCCGCTGCGATGAGCGGTGCTGCCGCCAATCAGGTTCTACCGGATGTGCCTCAGCGCGCGAGGAACACCATCCGCGGCACAGTCGTTGTGAAGATCCGCGTCACCGTCACTCCCAGCGGTGCGGTTTCCGATGCAGCAATCGACTCATCGGGAAGCAGGTATTTCTCTAACTTGGCTCTGCAAGCCGCTCGCCAATGGAGATTCAAACCTTCGCCAGCGGGTGAACAAGCCAGTAACCGCGCTTTGCTCCTGCGTTTTGAATTTACGCAAACAGCGACCCGAGCCGATGTTGTGAGGTAGCCATGCAACGATCTTCTAGGTGAATTGTTCTCGCGGAGATTTTCGCAGTCAAACAATCGTCTGCTTACAGCACGCGCGCCA
Source organism: Occallatibacter sp. (assembly GCA_049520075.1). Taxonomy (GTDB): domain Bacteria; phylum Acidobacteriota; class Terriglobia; order Terriglobales; family Acidobacteriaceae; genus Telmatobacter. Next base: position 6,059 of record JBEKQD010000065.1, read on the forward strand.
GCCACTTGCCAGTGTGCGAGTGGAGATTGCCCGCAATCTCTTCCGGTGTGCCTTCGGCCACAATGCGTCCGCCTGCTTCCCCGCCCTCAGGACCTAAATCGATCACCCAGTCAGCGCACTTGATTACGTCCAGGTTATGCTCGATGACAATCAGTGAGCCTCCTCCATCGATCAGTTTTCGGAACGCTGTCAACAGTTTGGAAACATCGTCAAAGTGCAGGCCCGTAGTTGGCTCGTCGAGGATGTAGAGCACGCGGCTGGCTTCCGATGGTTTGGCGTTAGCGTTGGCGGCACGAACCTGGGCCAGATGAGCAGCCAGCTTCACACGCTGTGCCTCGCCTCCGGAAAGAGTTGTCGCCGACTGGCCCAGCCTGAGGTAGCCGAGCCCGATCTCATCCAGCACAGCGAGCTTTTCCAGCAATCGCGTTTGTCCAGCAAAGAAGCGCAGTGCCTCCTTCACGGTCATTTGCAGCACATCGTGAATATTCTTGCCCTTGTAGCCGACATTGAGAATCTTGGTCTGATAGCGAGTTCCGTTGCAGTCCTCGCAAGGTAGCTCGACGTCAGCCAAGAACTGCATCTCGACCGTGACCGTGCCATCTCCCTCGCAAGTGTTGCATCGCCCGCCTGGAACGTTAAATGAGAAATGTCCCGGCGTGAGCGAGAGACGCTTGGCCTCGGGTTGCGCAGCAAAAAGCTCGCGGACCAGGTCGAAGCCTTTGATGTACGTGATCGGATTCGAGCGCGGCGTGCGGCCAATCGGCGTCTGGTCCACCAGCATCACATCATTGATCCGTTCCACGCCGGACAAGGAAGCGAACACTCCGGAAGGATCGGCGCCATCGGATTGGCCCAGAGCCCGCGCCACTGCACGATAAAGCACCTGATGCACGAGCGAGGATTTGCCCGATCCGGAGACGCCGGTGATGGCCACCAGCAACCCCAGCGGAATCTCCACATCGAGACCGTGAAGGTTGTTGGCCGTGGCTCCGCGCAGCACCAGGCGCTCGCGGCCCGGCGCGCGGCGCCGCGTGGGTACAGGAATCGACACTTGCCCCGAGAGATAGCGGCCTGTAAGAGAGTTAGGATTGGCCTCAATCTCCGCCAGAACCCCCTCGGCCAACAACTTGCCGCCCAACTGGCCTGCGCCGGGGCCAAGGTCGAGCAAATGATCGGCCGCGCGCAACACGTCGGCATCATGTTCCACGACGATGATGGTGTTTCCCAGATCGCGCAGCTCCTGAAGAATATGAATCAGACGCGCCGTATCGCGCGTGTGCAGACCGATGGAAGGCTCATCCAGCACGTAGAGCGCGCCCACCAGCCGAGAGCCTAGCGAAGTGGCGAGTTGAATGCGCTGCGCCTCGCCGCCCGAGAGCGTCGAGGCAAGCCGGTCGAGCGTAATGTATTCGAGGCCCACCGCATCCAGAAAACCTAAGCGCTGGCGCACTTCTTCGAGAATCGAGCCGGCAATCTCCTCCTGCATGGGTGAGAGCCTGAGCGAATCAAAAAATTCCTTGGCCTGGGCAATCGTCAGCGCGGTGGCCTGGCAGATATTCTTGCCGTTAATGCGCACACTGCGCGCCTCTGCCCTCAACCGCTGGCCCCGGCAGTCCGGGCACTCGGCGTAGCCGCGATACTTGCTGAGCATCACGCGCACGTGCAGCTTATATTTCTTGCGCTCCATCTGCGCAAAGAATCCATAAACGCCCACAAAAGCGCCTTTGCCGCGCAGAACAATCTCGCGCGCGGCCTCCGGCAGTTCGCGCCATGGCACGTCCAGCGCAACGCCCAGCTCGACCGCCTGCTTGCGAAACTCCGTGAACCATGGCCGGTATCTCGGCCGGTTCCAGGGGTCGATTGCGCCATCGTTCAGGCTAAGCCCCTTGTCCGGAATAATCAGGTTCAGGTCGAAGTCCATGGTATTGCCGAAGCCCTGACAACGCGGACAAGCGCCGAAAGGATTGTTGAAACTGAACAGGCGCGGCTCCGGCTCGCGGCCTGCGCGATGACAACTCTTGCACTCATATGAACCGGAAAAGCGATGGCGCGGGCGAGCGGCCGTTTCGTCTCGTGGAAGCTCTTCAAATGTCACCTCGCCGGCCTCGCGGTATGCAGTCTCCGCCGCATCCACAATGCGCGCGCGGTTCTCGGCGCTCACAACAATCCGATCCAGCAAGACAAAAACCGGAAGCGTAAAGTCGAGGTCGAGAAGCGACTCTGGCGTGGAAAACTCGAAAATTTGTCCCCTTTGATAGAGGCGGTTGAAACCGGAGCCGCGCAGCTCAATCAGACGGGATTTCAGCGCTTCACTCAGTGGAGAATCAGCTGGCGTGCCGGCCGCCCCTTTGGCAGTGGGTTTTCCCGCTGATTTCAACACTCGTCGCGCGGGCTTTGTTTCCGCCGCGGGTTCAGCTTCGGTTTGGCGCACCGGAAAAAGCACATTCAGCCGTGTTCCTTCGCCGAGCTGCAATATAGTCTCCGCCACCTCGTCCATCGAGTCGCGCTTCACCAGACCGTCGCAATGGACGCAGTGCACCGTGCCACAACGCGCATAGAGCAGCCGCAGATAGTCGTAGATTTCCGTGGCCGTGGCCACAGTCGAGCGCGGGTTGCGCGTTGAGTTCTTCTGCTTGATCGCAATGGCCGGTGCCAGTCCGTCGATCTCATCCACGTCCGGCTTCTCTATCCGCTCCAGAAACTGGCGGGCATAGGAGGAGAGAGACTCGACGTAACGCCGCTGTCCCTCTGCGTAGATGGTGTCGAAGGCCAGCGAGGACTTACCGGACCCGGAGACCCCGCTGATCACCGTCAGTTTGCCATGGGGGATCTCGCAGGAGATATTCTTCAGGTTGTGGGTCCGCGCGCCGCGGATCGTGATGGCGTCATTCAAAGGGAAGCACCGGGCGAGAAGTCGCGCAACTCTGTTCCTGTCCCCACTGTCAGGATCAGGACACAAACAGCCATTTTTCATTATAAGGTCGAGGTACGCTGCCTCATAGCGCCATTTTCGGAATCTGTTGCAATATAAGGAACCCCGCGCAAAACCAAAGGCTATTATTGGCTCCGCTCATCGGCGAGCTATGCTACTCTTCTTGTAAATCACTCATTCCTACAAACGGAAATCCCTTGTGACGGCCAGTCAAGTGGAGGTCCACTACAACTGCTCTCGACAAGCAGAGAAGGAAATTTCATGCCTAAAGCTCTTGTGTTATTTCTTGCTTTAACATGCTGCTCGATTCTTTCATCAGCTCAACAACCGAAACCAGCCGCCCTGGACAAATGGGATGTTTTCGGCGGCTACTCCTATTCGAGAGCCTACGTCGGCATTAACGAATCCCCTTTCCCACTGAGCCTCAACGGCGGACAAGCCTCAGGAAGCTACTACTTCAATAAGTATGTTGGCGCGACGGTTGAGTTCGCCGGGTACACCGACAGCGTGGATTCATCGGTCAAGACTGTCAATACGCAGGGTTACCTGGCTGGACCTTCCGTGCGATTTGGCCTCGGGCACGGACGATTGCCGAGGGTCAGTTTCTTTGCCCACCAACTATTCGGCGCCACTCATTTCTCGTTTGCGCTCGATCCCACGATTACAGATTGCGGTCCAACCGAGGAATCCTGCTCATTGTCAACAAACTCGTTCACCATGGTCAGCGGAGGCGGCGTCGATATAAAGCTGAGGAAGCACATCTCGATTCGGCCCGTGCAAATGGAATATTTCACTCAGCAGATCTCAGTATTCGATCTTGTCGGTGAAGAGGGGGACGCACGGCCTGCGGCGAAATCCTTCGAAATTATCGATAATCCGGAAAGTGGCATAAAGCTCAGTACCAACGGATTCCGCTATTCCGGCGGAGTTGTCGTCCGCTTCTAGAAATTCTGATACCTGCGACTTTCTCTTGTGCCTCGGATGGATGCTCCCTCTCCGAGGCACACGCATTTCAAGTCTTCGATTTCTGCGCCTGCTACTCAGGAGGCCCCACAGTCAGAACAAAATACGACGCCGGCTCGGTCTTGCTGGCATTGGTTACATAGTGATCGTCTCCGGCAATGCAAAGACCCATGTCGCCCGCCTTCAGCGTGCGCGTCACGCCTGCGGTCATCAGCGTAACGGTCCCTTCGCGAACAAACCACATCTCAGAGTGCTTGTGATGCTCGATGGGCTCGGCCGGCGCGCCCGGAACGAGAAAAGTAACATGCGCTTCAAGCCGGATATTGTCTGGCAGCATGCCAATAAGGAAGCGGTGCGAGGTGCGAGCAGGCCGTTGCGTGCCGTAGGCCTCGCCCCAAACGTACTGGCCAGAGGTCAGCTTCGGCAGTGTTGGCGGAGAAGCCGCAGTTGGTTGCCCTGTGGCCTGGCCGTCAGCTGCGGCTGTGAGAGCCGGAGTCGCAAGCAACATCGGCAGCAAACTGGAAAATTGACGGCGATCCATGAAAGTCTCCTGTTCGTAAATAATCCTACCGACTGCAAGAGCCAGTCTGCAAACAGGCGCATTGAATCGCAATGACGAAATATCTTGTGAGTTGTTGCTGTTACCGCCGAGATGCCACAAGTTACACCACTAGCGTCTTGTGCAAAACCCCGGCACAACTGGCCCGGAATTCACCACGGAGCAAAGCCCTGAAAGGCAAGCGGAAAAAATCACCCGCAGCGCCCTACCGTCCAGCCGCTTTCCATTGGCCCAATTTCCTACATTTGTGAAATCCAGACAGTTACCAGCAAAAGACCTTGTCTAAACCGGGGAACTTACGCGGCCAGTGCCGCGATATATTCAAAAGACAGCACTTTGCTGTCCTCTTCTTCTTCGCGGTCAAGTACAGTGGCCAAGCCCATCAGGACAGAAGATGCACACGCCGGGCATTGCTTTGAGCTATTGCCCACAGAGTTGCAGTCCTGGCACAGATAGGCTGAAGTGAGGGGGATGTGTTGCATCGAAGCGAGACTCATCGATCGACCTCCGATCATCATTTGTTGGCATTCGGCTCGTAGCATCGATCCACCGTACGCTTTACCCTATTCAGATTGATGCACTCCAATTACCTCGGGTTGTTTTATTTTGCACATTTGCGTACTATGTCGCTGCATTCAGCAATGTGCATGTAAAAGAAAATAAAGCGATTCTTCAAGTGCCCTCTTGCATCGAAATTTCTGCAAGAAAATTTGTTCTCATTGCCTGGGCATTCTTCATCTCTTGTTTTTCAGAATGGGCTCACCATCCCAACTATTCTGGTCATTTCTGCTCTTTGTATGATTTCTTCCACTATTCCCTCGCGTCGAAGTATCAGCCGCCCCGCCAAAGGTCTTCCCCGGTAAACTGTTGAAAGAGGTAATTCGTGCTTCGTCTTTGCATTTTTGCACTGCTCTTCGTTTCGTCCGCCATCTTTGGTCAGAGTTCCTCGCAGAATCCCGAAGAGCAGGTGCCGGCTCCCGAGCCCGCTGCCGTCGCGCCCCAGCCTGTCTCCGCTGAAGTGGCGGATGCTGAAGCGGCCATCGTCAAATCCGATTGGAAGGCCGCGGAGGCTAAACTCGCCCCATGGCTGGCTGCCCATCCCACTGATGCGCGCGCGCTGTTTGACGCCGGCTACGTGGCCGATGCTCAAAATCTTCTCGACGGTGCAGCCGCGCTCTACCGGCGCGCAGTCGCGGCAAATCCGCAGTCGTTCGAGGCGCACGCGGAGCTGGGTCTGGTGCTGGCGCGACAAAACAAATTTTCTGACGCGCGGCCGGAGTTGGTTGCGGCCACTCAACTCGATCCCGGAGATGCCGGAGCCAGCGCAAAAGCGCGGGCGTGGCGTGCCATGGCGGAGATTGACCGCACAATCGATCCAGCTGAGGCCTCTCAAGATTTGTTGGAGGCGCTGAAGCTCACGCCCGAGACCCCGGTCGACACGCTGTTGGCCGCTGGCCTCGCCGAGCAGACCGGTCAATACGACGCCGCAGAGAGCGCCTATCGACGCATTCTCGCGAGCGATCCAAAATCTGCGCCCGCCAACGCTGGACTGGCTCATCTTTTGATTGCGCGCAAACAGTATCCTGAAGCGGAAACTTTCCTTCGCGCGGCCCTTGCACAGACGCCCGACGACCCCGCGCTCACCGCTCAACTGGCCACTGTCCTTGCCGCACAAGACAAAGCCGAAGCGCTGCCGCTACTGCAGAAGCTGCACGATGCTCATCCCAAAGATGCCGCCATTACGCGCATGTTGGCCGAGGTGTTAGCCGAAGCTGGTGACGCCGCCGGCTCGGACCACTTTTACGTTGCACTGCTCGCAGCCAGCCCTCAGGACCCTGTGCTGTTGGTGGCTCATGGGCAGAACCTGATTCGGCAGCTCAAGTACGCCGAGGCCTTCGCGGCTTTCGACAAGGCTACACGGCTTGACCCTTCCAACACCGACGCCTGGAGCGGACTCGCCTTTGCGGCCTCTAAAACCAATCAACCTTTAATCACAATTCAGTCGCTCACCATGCGCGCAAAGCTTCTTCCGGAGCTCCCTTCCACCTATTTCCTTTGGGCAACGGCTTACGATGCGCTTCACCAAAAGGCCAATGCGGCAACTTACTACCATCGTTTCCTCACTGCATCTGCAGGGAAGTTCCCGGATCAGGAGTGGCAAGCACGCCAACGTCTGCTCGTGCTGGAGAAGAAATAGCGGACACTGACCGCACACAACCGACCACTGTAAAATGTGGAAAGTGACCGCTGATATAGTTTTCATCTTTCAGGAGGAGTACCGCGCGTTGCGCCCCAGGGCGCCGATGCCGTCCATGGTGGTCCGTTTCCGGCGATTTACGTCGCTCAATACCCGCATTCGCCTGCGCGATGGTCAGATTTTGGTCAGCCTTTCCGATCTTCTGGAAGGCGCGCAGGAGTCCGTAATCCGCTCGATCGCACACATCCTGCTCGCCAAGCTATACAAAAAGCCCATCGACGCCGCCCACAACCTGCGCTACAAACGGTTCTCCTCCAGCGCCGCCGTCACTCGCCAAACCGAGTTGATTCGCGGCGCTCGCGGCAGCAAGCGCTTCTTTGGTCCGCAAGGCCATTTTTTCAATCTGGAAGAAGTCTTCGATTCACTGAACCTGCGCTTCTTCGGCGGTCTGCTCGGCCGGCCCGAGTTGACCTGGAGCGAAGGCATGGCCAAGCGCTCGCTTGGACATTACGACGCCGCCCTCAACACCATTGTGGTCAGCCGCGTCTTCGACCGGCCCTCGAGTCCGAGGTACGCCGTCGAATACCTGCTCTATCACGAGATGCTCCACCTGAAGCACCCGGTCAGGATGCGCGGCCTGCGTCGCTGCGTCCATTCGCGCGATTTCAAAGCGGAAGAAAAGCTCTTCCCTCAGCTGAAGGAAGCGCAGGCGTTCATCAAGCGACTGTAGCGAAATAGGACAGTCCTCTAAGCGCTCGTGTGGCTTCGCTTGACGTCTTCTTAAGCCGCTTTCGTCGCAGCCTTAGCAGCCGTGCCCGCAGCCTTTTCCGGTCCGGCAACCTGTCGCGTAGCGACCAGGGCAATTAACAATGCGCCTGCTAAAACCGAGCCGGCGGCGGCCAGTTGTGCATTCGATAAGTCCCATAACACCTTAGGGTTGCGGCGAATAAATTCAACCAGAAAGCGAGCTATTCCGCTCAGAATCAGGTACTGGCCAAAGATCACTCCTGCGCGCGGCCGCTTGCCTGCCCTCCACCACAACCAGCCGCCAATCAGCAGTCCGGCAGCCAGCTCATAAAGCGGCGTTGGATAGACGGGCACCAGCGTCGGCTCAATGCCGTTGGGGAAGCTCATACCCCATGGCCGAAAATTAAAGAAGAGAAAACGGACCTGCTTGATTGGTATGCCGTAACAGCCGTCGCCCGAGAGAAAGCAGCCGATGCGTCCAATTCCCTGCCCGATGGCGGCTGCAGGGGCGGCCAGATCAAGCGTCCGCAGCACGCCGATCTTCGCCCACCATCCCTGAAAAATCAGCGCGCCGATTCCAAATACCAGCCCGCCGAACCAGGCAAAGCCGGCCGAATCCCACAACACGCGCCAACCCACTTCGCGAAATTCGATGGGCGTGTCGATCACGTGCCACAGCTTGGCGCCCACAATGCCGGCTACCACGGTCACGGCCACCATGCCCACCGCGTCAACCGAAATCTTTGCGCGGTTAAAGCCGCGGTCCATCACAAATGCCGCTGCCACAGCAGCCAGCCAGAGCATCAGTCCGAAGGTCGGGACCGGGTAATGCCAAATGTGCAAATAAGGAATCATCGCTTCTCAAGTATAGACGGAGGAAGTTCAAGCACCACGTCCTGGTTGCCCTCCGCTACTTCCGGTCCTGATTTACACAGGCGCGCTTGCCTTCTGCTACATGCTTCAGGCGATACTGTCTCCATGGCCGCAAACACCTCATCTGGTCTTGAGATTCTTTTCACCCGCCAACAGATTGCTGAACGCGTCGCCGAGATGGGCGCCCAGATCACACGTGACCTCAACGGCGAAAAACTCGTAATGGTGGGAGTGCTCAAGGGCGCAGCTCCATTTCTGGCGGACCTCGCGCGCGCCTTGCAGGTAGACGCCACATTCGACTTCGTGGCCACCTCCAGCTACGGACAGGGCCAGCGCTCTTCTGGCGCGGTCAAGCTCATCAAAGACCTTGATGAGCCCATCGAAGGCAAGAACGTGTTGGTAGTCGAGGACATCCTCGACACAGGCCTAACGCTCTCTTACCTGCGCAAGCTCTTCCTCCAGCAGCATCCCAAAACCCTGCGCATCGCCGCATTGCTCGACAAGCCTTCCCGCCGGCTTGAAAAAATCGAGCCAGACTACGTGGGTTTTTCCATTCCCAACCTTTTCGTCATCGGCTACGGAATGGATTACGCCGAGCGCTACCGCAACCTTCCCGACATCTGCATCATGACCCCCGACCACCCGGAGTAGCTTCGGCCCCATAGCATCTTTCAAATCTCAGCAGGTGGCCCGTTCATCAACCCCGAAAGCAGCCCTGCTGCCAGAGAAGGTGTGCCCCGCTCATCGCGGTTCCATGCGATGAGCGGGTCGTCGCGAGCCACGGGGATGCGGACAAAACCCGAAGAAACCCGACGAAAAGTGGATAAATTGGTGTTCCACGTGGAAAACCGGGTACAAAACTTGTTCACTATGAGACATTGACTCTGTTCATTTCGCTACCGCAGATGGCCCAGATCTAGATTTTGAGAGTCTGGAAGCCAGTAGCGAGCCCCAGCGAGCTCCCGGCTCACCACTGGGTATCCCACTTCCGCCATCTACCCAGCGAGGGAAACACGAGATAGAGATGCTAATATCATTTTCGGTGCAAGGAAGACCTCTCAAATCTGTATATATCTATCTTAGATTCAATAGTTTATCCGCAAGCCACGCCCCTAGCATTCGCCAGACGGACGAAATGTACCAGTTTTATGACTAATCAGTTGTTCTTTCAGCCGCAGAAAACGACCGTCCGCAAGGATATCACCCTGCGAATCCGCGTATCTAGGACGACACCCGCCCCTTACTCCATCGCGTGCGGGTCCGGGACCATCTTCATCTTTTTGTTGTGCCGCACGTCGTCGCCTTGCACCCAGAAAATAACGTCTTCGGCGATGTTGGTGGCGTGGTCGGCAACGCGCTCCAGTACCCGCGCGATCATCAGCGCATTCAGAGCCTGCGGAGCCAGATGGCATTGCTCGGCCATCAGCGCGGTCAGCGCCTTGTAGGCCGCGCGATTCATGCCGTCGACGGCGTCATCCATGGTGAGCACAGTGCGCGCCAGTTCGGCGTCGCCCTCGATGAAGGCTTGCAGGCTCTTGCGCACCATCTCCGAGGCCAGGGTCGCCATGCGCGGAATATCCACCGGCAGATCCACCGCGGCCATCTGTTCCATGCCGCGCACGCGCTCGGTGATATTCTTGGCCGCGTCGCCCACACGTTCCAGGTCGGCGTTGATCTTGATCACGCTCAGAATGAACCGCAGATCGATGGCAGTAGGCTGTTCCATGGCCAACATGTCGAGCGCAGATTGATCTATCTCGCGCTCCAGTCTGTTGATGGCCATTTCGCTTCGGTTTACCAGGTCGCAGATGGACAGATCGCGCACGCGATAGGCCTCAATGGCGCGCTGTATGGCCTGCTCGGCCAGACCCGCCATCACCAGCAGTTGCTCCTTCAATTCATCAAGGCTCTGTTGAAAGCGTATGCGCGTCATCCGAACCTGCCTGTAATGTAATCTTCTGTGCGCTTGTCGCTGGGGTTGGTGAAGATCTTGTGCGTGGTGTCGAATTCGACCATGCGGCCGTTCAAAAAGAAGCCCGTCTTCTCGGCCACGCGGGCTGCCTGCTGCATGTTGTGGGTCACAATCACAATAGTGTACTGCGATTTCAGCTGAAAGATAAGGTCTTCAATCTTCGATGTGGAAACCGGGTCCAGCGCCGAAGCCGGTTCGTCCATCAGCAGCACCTCGGGATCCACCGCCAGCGCGCGCGCAATGCACAAACGCTGCTGCTGGCCGCCGGAGAGGCTGGCGCCGGATTCCTTCTTCAGATTGTCCTTGACCTCGTCCCACAGCGCGGAGTTTTTCAGCGACTTCTCGACAATCTCGTCCAGCGCATGCCGATTGGTATAACCATTCAGCTTCAGCCCGGCGGCCACATTGTCGTAGATAGACATGGTCGGAAACGGGTTCGGCCTCTGGAAGACCATGCCCACGCGACGGCGAATCTCCACCGGCTTGGCGTCGGCGTAAATGTCCAGATCGCCGATCATCACCTTGCCTGTGACACGCGCGATGGGGTTGGTCTCGTGCATGCGATTGAGGCAGCGCACAAATGTGCTCTTTCCGCAGCCAGAGGGGCCGATCAAAGCGGTCGCATGGTTGGCAGGGATGTTCAGATTGATCTCCTGCAACGTATGATTCGTGCCATACCATGCGTTCAGGTTGGTTACCTCGATGCCGACGCCCACTTAGCTTGCCCCTTTCAAAACGCCGCGGCTGGTCACATAACGTACCAAGGAAACCGCCAGCACAATCAACACGATCAGAACCAGAGCACCCGCCCACGCCAGCCGGTGCCAATCGTCGTAGGGAGAGAGCGCGTAGACGTAAATCTGCAAGGGCAGCGCGGCAATGGGTTCGCTCAGATTTGAACTCCAGAACGCGTTGCCGAAGGCCGTGAAAATCAGTGGCGCCGTCTCGCCCGCTACGCGCGCAAACGCCAGCATACAGCCGGTGATGATGCCGGGAGAAGCCGTTTTAACCGTAATCGCCAGCACTGAGCGCCAGTTGGGCACGCCCAGCGCCAATGCCGCCTCCCGCACCGCATGAGGCACCATCAGCAGCATCTCTTCCGTGGTCCGGCAGACCGTGGGGATCATCATCACTCCCAGCGCCACGCCTCCGGAGAAGGCGGAAAAGTGCCCTTGCGGCACTACGATCAGCGAGTAAATGGCAATGCCCATCACGATTGATGGCACTCCATTCAAGACATCCGCCGTAAACCTTACCGCATTGGCCAGCTTGGTGCCGCGCCCGAACTCAGCCAGAAAGATGCCACCTGCAATGCCAATCGGAACGCCTATCAGGCTACCTATCGCTAGCAGAATCGCCGAGCCCACGATAGCGTTGGCCATGCCGCCGCCGGCTTCGCCCACCGGCTTCGGAACTTGAATGAAGAAATCGAGGTTTAGCGAGCTGGCGCCCCTATAGACCAAATAGATGAAGATTGCGACCAGCGGCGCCACCACCAGCACAGTCGATAGCACCGACAAGCCGGTTGCCGCACTATCAGTTAGCGCTCTCAGTTGCGCCCGTAATTTATGTTCAGTCTTCAGCTTTCCCTCTCCATACCGGTCCTGATCTCTGTTTCCTACTCCCCCAATTTCAATGGATCGATGCCGGCGCACCGCGTGTCACAGCCCAGACCAGCAGCCGGGCAAAGGCATTCACAATGATGGTTACGATAAAAAGCGCCAGCCCCAGCTCCATCAGAGCGCTCAGATGCAGATCGCTTGAGGCTTCGGCAAACTGGTTGGCGATCGCCGATGCCATGGTATTTCCATTCGAGAGCAGCGAGCGTTCAATGTCCAGACTGTTGCCGATCACCATGGTGACAGCCATCGTCTCTCCCAAAGCGCGCCCCAAGCCCAGAATGATGGCGCCGACTATGCCGATGCGCGCATTGCGCAAGACGCCCATGCGGATCATTTCCCAGCGCGTCGCACCCAGGGCAAGCACCGCTTCCCGTTGGGATTGCGGCACGGCCATCATCACTTCGCGTGTCAACGAGGAGATGATGGGCAGAATCATGATGGCCAAAATCACACCTGCCGTAAGAAAGCCTAGGCCCGTGGGGTTATCGTCGCCGAAAAAGCCAGTCCATCCCAGCAGTTTGATCAGCCAGGGATTCACATAATCCCGCATGATCGGCACCAGCACGAAGACTGCCCAGAGCCCGTAGATCACGCTGGGAATCGCCGCCAGCAGCTCGGTGATAAAGGCCAGTGGCGCGCGCAGCCAGCGCGGGCACATCTCGGTCAAAAACACAGCCACACCGATGGCTAGCGGAACCGCCAGAAGCAGCGCTAGAAACGACGAAACCAGTGTCCCATAGAGAAACGGCAAGGCGCTGAAATGCCCGTTCACCGGGTCCCAGTACATCGGCTGCTTGCTGTATGTATCGATGAACGCCTTGTAAAAGAAGTCCAGGCCGAACTTGCCCCAAGCCAGTTGTGAGCGTTTTACGAGCTCGAAAGCAATCAGTACCACGATGCCGAAAATGCTCAAGGCGCAAAGCACCATCAGCCAGTGGAAGCCGCGGTCCGCGAGCGCCGAGTTGCCGCGTGAGAGAAGAAACTCGCGTACGGCCGACACTTCGCGAACAGGCTCCTTGCCCGAAGGCTGCCCTGTTGGAGAGCCGGGCTCGGGCAAAAGCTGGGACTGCTTAATAAGAATCTCGGGCACTTGGGTCATCCCTCGGAACAGGCTATCAAGTCAAGATGAATAGAAGGTTAAAGCGCCACAGAATCAATTGCATACCATTCAATGAGCCGATCTGACAGGGACACTCAAATCTTCCTCGCCTCATCCGCTCTGTCAGTCCTTTGATTGGGACACTGCAGCTTGACAGTTCCTCGCATGCTAAAACGAAATTTCTAATTTCCTTGTATCCATCGCATAGAGCACGTAAAATGGTGCCACACGAAAATGGGTGCAAATGTGAAAGCGAACATCACCTTGAAAGTTGACGAGGACCTTCTGCGCGAAGCCCGAATTCTTGCCGCAGAAGATGGCTCATCGGTGAGCGCGCTTCTAGCGGCCCAACTGGAGCGGTTGGTCCGCGAACACAACGGATACGACCAAGCGTGCCGTAGTGCCATTGCGCGACTCCGGTCGGGCTTTGATTTACATTGGACTCCAACCCGCCTGCGGGGTGAGCTGCATGAGCGGTAAGTGCTTTGTGGACACCGATATTCTGATTTACGCGCATGATCGTTCTGCGGGAGTAAAACATATGCGCGCGCAGATGCTGATGGAGCAACTGTGGAATTCGGGCTGGGGTGTGGTCAGCACGCAGGTTCTTGAGGAGCTATGCATTCAACTTTGCCACAACGCGGGCAGTACACTGCCGGTAGAGGAAGTCTGCTTGATGATTCACGACTACTCGACCTGGGATGTGATTACACCCACTCCCGCATTGATTGTTGAGGCGATTGAGGTCGAGAGGCGGCTGGAGGTTCCCTTTTGGGATGCTCTGATTCTTGAAACTGCAAAGCATGCCGGCGCCTCCGTTCTCTATTCAGAAAATCTGGCGAGGATAAAACGTTATGGGGAGATTCAGATAATGAACCCACTCGTGGACCAAGCAACCGCCTGACTTCAGCCTGAAATGAAATCGGGATTCGATAAATCTGAGAAGATGCAAATACCGATGCGCTTTATCGGTGGTTAGACATCAGTTTATCTATTCTTGAAATTCATTCAGACGCCACAAAATACTTTCCGGCTGGTTTGCATTGTTATATACGACTCTGCCACCCAACGAGAGCGCCGAATGAAGCTTGCGTTCATAACATTCATCATGCTAGTCTCGCGGGATATGAGTAATGCGAGGGCGCAAGGGATGATCGTACACTTTCACAGAGAATCAGTGCGCGTCTTCTCAGTATCATTGACGCGCATGGAAGCGACGAATGACATGTTTCCGCCATCCCGAGCGTTCGAGGGATACATAGTAAGATGACAAGCGTCAAGGACACCATCCTGGTTACCGGCGGTGCGGGATTTATTGGTTCTAACTTTGTGCTCCGGTGGATCGAGAGTACCGGCACTGCCGTAATCAATCTTGACTTGCTCACCTATGCAGGCAATCCAGATAATCTTGCGACTCTGAAAAATGATCCACGGCACCAGTTAGTGCGTGGCGATATTTGTGATGCCGAGTTGGTGGCAGCATTGTTGCGGGATCATAGGCCTACTGCCATTGTCCATTTTGCAGCTGAAAGTCATGTTGACCGTTCGATCGTCGCGCCTGGCGCATTTGTTCGGACCAATGTGCAAGGAACTTTCACGCTGCTTGAGCAGGCTCGAGCTTATTGGTCGGAACTGGACGAAACTGCTCGCCGCGGTTTTCGCTTTTTGCATATTTCTACCGACGAAGTCTACGGATCACTCGAGCCGGAAGATAGGGCCTTTTCCGAGACCACAGCCTACGCCCCCAACAGCCCCTATGCGGCATCAAAGGCCGCCTCTGATCATTTGGCGCGAGCGTATTATCATACTTACGGCTTACCTGTGATCGCAACAAACTGCTCGAATAACTATGGTCCTTTCCAGTTTCCTGAAAAGCTGATCCCTCTGATGATCTTGAACGCCCTTGAAGGCAAGTCACTGCCTGTCTATGGCGACGGCGCCCACGTGCGCGACTGGCTTTTCGTGACAGACCACTGCTCGGCCCTCCGCGCCGTACTCGACCGGGGCCGCATCGGAGAAACCTACAACATCGGCGGAAACAGCGAACGGAAGAATATCGACGTGGTGCAAGCGGTTTGCGATCTTGTTGATGAATACCGACCCGAAAATACAATTGGGCCGCGCAGGCGCCTTATCACTTTCGTGACTGATCGCCCGGGACACGACCGCCGCTATGCCATCGATGCATCGAAGATCAACAGCGAGCTTGGGTGGCGGCCGGCAGAGGACTTTGAAGGCGGGCTGCGCAGAACGGTTGGATGGTATCTCGAAAACGCCCTTTGGGTGGATGGTGTCCGAACCGGCGCATATCGGGATTGGATCCGCAAGAACTATCAAGAGAGGGTTTCACAATGAAAGGAATTATTCTTGCGGGCGGGTTGGCGACACGGCTTTACCCAGTGACCCATGTCGTTTCAAAACAGCTTTTACCGGTTTATGATAAGCCATTAATCTATTACCCACTCACCACTCTTATGTTAGCGGGACTGCGCGATATTCTTATCATCTCCACACCACAAGATACAACTCACTTTGGAGACTTGCTCGGCAACGGTGAGCAGTGGGGCATTAACTTGAGTTATGCCGTGCAGCCAAGCCCGGGCGGTCTGGCGCAGGCTTTTCTAATTGGGCGCGACTTTATAGGCGGAGATACAAGCGCGCTAATTCTTGGCGATAATATCTTTTATGGGCAATCGCTTCCGGCGTGCCTGAGACGCGCTGCTACCGTTAAGCATGGAGCGGTCGTATTCGCATATCCAGTGCAGGACCCTGAACGCTATGGCGTGGTCGAGTTTGATAAGCAAGGGCATGCGGTCAGTATCGAAGAGAAACCCAAATCTCCCAAATCCCGCTACGCTGTAACTGGTCTTTATTTCTACGATAACAAGGTGGTGAACTACGCCGCAGAGCTTAAGCCGTCAGCGCGTGGCGAGCTGGAGATAACCGATCTGAATAGGATTTACCTGAAGGAAGACTGCCTCGAAGTGCAAATCATGAGCCGAGGCATGGCATGGCTTGATACTGGCACGCACGATTCGCTTCTCGATGCCGGAGTTTTTGTTCAAACGATTGAGCGGCGTCAGGGATTAAAGATTGCTTGCCCTGAAGAAATAGCCTATCGCCTCGGCTACATTACCGGCGACGAGCTCGAAAAGTTGGCTCAGCCGGAATACAAGAGTGGATATGGCCAATACCTGCTCGCCATAAGAGATGAGCCGCGATTTTCAATGGGAACGGACGAGTTATGAAGATCGATGAAACCTCGCTGCCCGGCGTTTTAATGCTTACTCCGGTTATTTACCGGGATGACCGGGGCGAGTTCTGGGAGACATGGAATCAATGCGCGATGGCTGAGGCTGGACTTCCGTCAACGTGGAGTCAAGATAACTGTTCTATCTCAAAGAAGAACGTCATACGCGGCATACACTACCAGCTGGTCCATCCCCAAGGGAAGCTGGTACGAGTTACTCATGGAGCGGCCCTCGATGTGGCTGTTGACCTCCGCCGAAGCTCACCCAACTTTGCAAAATATGTTGCAGTTGAACTCACAAGCGAGAGCGGGAAGATGCTTTGGATTCCCGAAGGCTTCGGTCACGCTTTTCTCTCACTCGCAGATGTTACCGGCATTGCTTACAAGGTGACTGACGAATACTCTCCGGCAGGCGAGCGGACAATTTTGTGGAATGATTCCCGGATTGCAATTCCCTGGCCCATTGACCCGAATCTCGTAATACTTTCCGACAAGGACCGCAAAGGCTTCTCACTGACTGATGCGGAGGTTTTTGCGTGAAGAACCGGCTGCGCATACTTATTGCCGGCGCGGCGGGGCAAGTTGGACGCGAGTTACAGCGCAGCTTTGCCGATGCCGGTGAAATTATCTGTCATGACTGCGATACTGCTGATCTGGCCGATCCTGACCAGGTTCGCGCCATGGTGCGAAGCGCCGCGCCTCAAATCATACTCAACGCGGCTGCCTATACAGCGGTGGACCGCGCCGAATCCGAACGGAATGCTGCTATGGCGGTAAACTCTACAGCGCCGTGCGTGCTCGCTGAGGAGGCGCGCCGATGCAATGCAATGTTTGTGCATTATTCGACGGATTATGTGTTTGACGGCTCGAAGCTGGGGCCGTGGATGGAGTCAGATAAGCCGAATCCGTTGAATGTTTATGGAGCGAGCAAGCTGGCCGGTGAAGAGGCTGTGCAACAAGTGGGCGGCAAGTATCTGATTTTTCGGACAAGCTGGGTTTACGGCCCCCATGGCCGGAATTTTCTTTTAACTATGCTGCACCTGGCGCGCGAGCGTGACGAACTCAGCATTGTGGACGATCAGTTTGGAGCGCCGACAAGTTCCATCGAACTGGCCGACGCCACACGCGCTATTGTCAGCGGTGCTTTAGAGGGAAAGTTCGGACCTACCGAAAACTGGGCCGGCCTCTATCACATGACCTGTTCCGGATCGACCACATGGCGCGGCTTCGCCAATGCGATCTTTGCCCGTTCAGCCGGCGTGCTTCAAGGCAAAGCCCCGGCAGTCAAGCCCGTCCTTTCCTCGGAATACGTTACTGCGGCAAAGCGGCCACGGAACTCGGTTTTGTCGAACGAGAAGCTATACGCCCGATTTGGCTCGAAGTTAGCGCCATGGGAGTCTGCTCTCGATGCAGTGATTTCGCGGCTGGCAGCAAAAGCACCGGCCGCAGAACTCTAGGCCCACATCAGGCATTCGACCGGAGCCAAATTTCGGCTCGCCAGGCGAGGCGCGGGATTGTTCGTTGCCGATTACAATCGCCTGGGACAGCATCAGCCCTAGGCGAGCAGTCCTTGACGGTTAAGCCGCTTGTTCCGGCCTTGACGGAATGAGGCTGAATACCTAAGCTCAAGCTAGCATCCTCTCACTTCGAAGCAGCTTTGCGGCTTCAGGAAGCAGGGTGAACTTCTCCGGTAATTTTCAGGATTGGGCCGCGATGATTCCTTACCACTGGCAATATCTTCCTCTGTTTTTACAGATTCTTGCAGCGTTCGGGCTCGGGTTGGGAATGGTTGTTGCCTCCTGGTTTGTAGGACGGCATCGCAATACTCCTACCAAGCTGGCCGCATACGAGTGCGGCATCGAGGCTGTGGGCGATGCCCGCGGACGATTCAGCGTGCGCTTCTATATGGTTGCCATGCTGTTCATTCTGTTCGACGTGGAAGCCGTATTCATGATGCCCTGGGCGGTGATTTACACAAGGTTGCCGGGGATCACCCACTCTAGGCTCTTTGGATTCTGGGAGATGCTGGTCTACCTGGGATTTGTGGCTGTCGGCCTCTTCTACATTGTGCGCAAGGGCATTCTGAATTGGAGCCAGGACAAGGCGGACCTCTGATATGCCTGAGCCAAAGACATTCATCGGCAAGGTAGCCGTACTTGAAGGCTTGGCCGAGCATCCGGCGGTGAAGGCTATCCTCGCCTGGAAACCAGAGGCCCTGCTGGACGCGAAGTTTGACCGGGGCGAATTGACGCTGACCATTGCCGCCGAACAGATTCGTGCCGCGGCCGCCACAGTGCAGACAGCCGGTTACAACTTCTTTGAGGATGTAACCGCGGTCGACTGGTTCCCTTCCTCACCTCGGTTCCAGTTGAGCTACCATATTGTTTCCCACCCCCATAAGGAGCGCATTCGCCTGCGGGTGATGCTCGACGGAGCCGCGCCGAAGGCTGAGTCCATTACGCCGGTCTGGCCTTCAGCCAATTTTTACGAGCGCGAGGTTTTTGATCTGTTCGGAATCGTGTTCGAGGGCCATCCCAACTTGCGCCGCATTATGATGCCAGACGACTGGCAAGGCCATCCCCTGCGCAAGGACTATCCGGTGGAGGGGTATCGCTAAATGAATACAGGCACACCCATCCTCGAAGCTCCTCTGGCTCAGGGCGCGCACGATCAGCACATGATTCTCAACATGGGCCCGCAGCACCCGTCGATGCACGGCGTTCTGCGCCTTGTAGTGGAGATTGACGGCGAAATCGTGGTCCGGCTTTACCCCGAGATCGGCTATCTGCACACCGGCATCGAGAAGACTTGCGAGGCCAAGTTTTATCAGCAGGTGGTCCCGCTCACCGATCGGCTCGACTATCTCAGCCCGATGGCCAACAATCTCTGCTATTGCCTGGCCATCGAACAGCTACTTTCGCTTGAAATCCCCGAGAAGGCGCAGTGGATGCGGGTGCTGCTGGCCGAGCTGACCCGCCTGAATTCGCATCTGATCTGGCTTGGCACCCACGCCATGGATATTGGCGCGCTTACTGTCTTTCTCTATACCTTCCGCGAACGCGAAGAAATTCTGAGAATCTTCGAGGGCTTGGCAGGCCAGCGGATGATGACCAGCTACTTCCGTATCGGTGGACTTTCCATGGAGCCGCCGCTCGACTTTTTTGATCGCGTTCAAGGTTTCATCAAGACCTTTCCGGAAAAGATCGACGAATATTCAAACCTGCTGACGGGCAACCCGATCTTCAAGGGCCGGTTGAAGGGCGTGGGAATATTATCCGCCGCTGACGCCATAGCACTGGGCGTGACCGGGCCGAATATGCGCGGCTCGGGTGTGGACTTCGACCTGCGCCGCGATATGCCTTATTCCAGTTATGAGAAGTTTCAATTCAAGGTGCCCATTGCCACCGCGGGCGATTGCTGGGCTCGGTATGAAATCAGGCTCATCGAGATGCGCGAGAGCGTGAAGATCATCCAACAGGCGCTGGACGGAATGCCCGCGGGACCAATCAAAGCAGACGCGCCCAAAATCGTGCTACCCGACAGGGAAAAGATGAAGACGCAGATGGAGGCGCTTATCCATCACTTCAAAATTGTCACGGAAGGTTTCGCGGTGCCGGCCGGCGAGGTATATCAGGGCATTGAATCGCCGCGCGGACAGATGGGCTATTACGTCGTCTCCGACGGCACGGCCAAGCCATATCGCGTCCACTTCCGCAATCCGTCGTTCGCCACGTTGCAGGCGTTGGAGACCATGTGCAAAGGCCGTATGCTGGCCGACGTGGTGGCCGTAGTTGGGTCCATTGATATTGTTTTGGGAGAGATCGACCGATGAAAGGGGGTGCTCATGGTCAACTATGCAACGCTCGCTGATCGCGCAAAGAAGATTCAGGATGCCGGCAAATCGGCTTCCTTCACGCAGAAGGAGCTGAAAGTCGATCCATGGGCATTCTTCGACGCCGTG
>JBEKQD010000066.1:0-25917 GCA_049520075.1 Occallatibacter sp.
GTCTCCATTCCCATCGTGCCCCAGCTATAGGAGAGCCGTGCATTCGGTTCCACCACCAGAACTTCACCGTCGATAACGCCGTTCCAACCCGGTACGGGCGTCGAGCGGAAGTTGAACCGGTGGCCAACCACCGGCTGGAAATCATTCTTCATCAGCCACTCTTCGATCAATTGGCCTTCAGTTAGGGCTCGCCAAATCTTCTCAGGCGAATGCGGCATATCTCGTTCAATGACGAGAGTGCATCTCGGGGCGGTATTCTCCCGCTCTGTGACGGGAGTAGACGTCGGGGAAGCGTTAGTCATTTGTCCATCCTCTCCAGTAGTTTTTCGAGCTGATCAAATCGATCGCGCCAGAAGGCGCCGTAGACTGTCATCCAGTCGATCAGGGGCCCAAGAGCTTGCGGTTGTGCGCTGTAATGTGTTTCGCGTCCCTCGTGGCGATGCCGTACCAGCTTTGCCCTCTTCAGCACTGTCAGATGCTTTGAAACAGCAGGCTGTGACACTCCCGCAAAGCGAGTCAGTGCGTGTACGGTCTGTTCGCCCCGCCGCGTCAACTCCTCGAAAATTGCCCTGCGCGTCGGGTCGGCAAGAGCACGGAATACGTAATTGGTATTAGCCAGCGTCACATGCAAACCATAACCAAATGGTGATGGTTTGTCAACAGCAACTTTTCCGCAGTTTCCAATCGCGGCCCGCTCTGCTCCCGCCCTGGCCATCACCACAAAGAAATGTCATCACGCTACGGATTCAGGCCCCGCCAGTCTTCCTGATCCACACGCCCCATGTGAGGGGACCGATCTGTTTGTCGTCGAACGGCTGGCCGGTAACCTTGAGCGCAAGTTTGATCTGGCCATGGTGATAACCGTCGTGCCAAATCATGTGCTGCAGGAAGAGGATCGGGTGATCGTAATGTTGTCTCATGGGCTTACCCGACCGGAGACAATTTTCGACCGCGTCTCGTACAGCACGGGCGCTGCATTCGAGTCCGGCGGTCAGGCGTTCGGCATCAGTCTCGTGAATCCAGCTTCGGGGGTCAAGCGGTCCGGCCCACTCTGGTGCGTCTTCGGAGACGAAGATCAGGCGCACGTAGATCACGTGAGCCAACATCTCGGTGACGGAAGGGCTCGTTGCCATCACGCGGGCGCTGCAGCCGCTGGGAGGCAAGGCGCGCAACAGGTTAACCAGAATGCGATTATTGCGATCCCAGGAATCGAGAATTGCCCGGACAAGTTGATTATCAACGGCTTCTGCCATGCTGACCTCCGCGAGCCCTGGTTAAAGGTTTAAGTTACGGCTCTTAACGTTGACAAGTCCTATTTGGAAGTACCACAATGTCGACGTAAAAAAGTGGGCGTAAAGCTTTACCGCCGCCAAATCCCCTGTAAGCTTTACTGCCGCAACGTCCCCAGAAAGTCCTACCACATCCACAGGAGGTTTCACGATGCGCCATACAACCCTCAGTTGGTGCCCTGTGAGCAGATTCGCCCCAGCGGCACTCTTGCTGATTTCACTCACAACAGCTTATGGGCAGTCGAAGACGCTGCCGGCCGACACTCGTTTCTTTATCCCCCAACCGCCCAGCGGAGCCGTACAACAGGTGGAGAGCCTGCTGGAGCATCGCCAATTCAAGAACGCTTTGCTGCTTACCGCCATGGAGACGGTCCCGCAGGCTGTGTGGCTCACAAGCGGCACGCCCTCCGAGGTGAGCGCCACTGTGACATCAACTCTGCGCGAGGCGAATTTTGAGCGAGCGGTGCCGGTGCTGGTTCTTTACAACATTCCTGGCCGCGATTGCGGCAGCTACTCTGCGGGCGGCGCCGAGAACACCGCGGATTATGAGGCGTGGATTGATGCCATTGCAGCGGCCATCGGCAACCACAAAGTGGTCGTCATTCTGGAACCCGACGCCCTGGCGGACCTGCCCAGCGATTGCGGATACGATCCCACGCTGGTAAACATCCCCCAGGCTACGGCAGACCGCTATACGCAAATCACCTATGCACTCACTACGCTGAACGCCGGAGCGCAGACACTCGTCTACCTCGATGCAGGCAATAGTCACTGGCAGGCTGTGCCGATTATGACGCAGCGCCTTGTCACAGCAGGCATTCAGCAGGCACAGGGATTTTTCACCAACGTATCCAATTACAATTTGAACGACTACGAAACCACCTATGACACATGGATCTCCAACTGCCTCGCGTTCGGAATGGATCCAGAGCAGGGCGGCTGGCGGTTGGGGAATTATTCCTATTGCGCGAGCCAGTACTACTCGCCTCTCGGCGCTGTCGATCCGGACAACATTGCCACCTGGATCTACACCACCGAGTGGTATCAGCAGAACATGGGTACAGCCGTACCCACGACGCATTTCGTAGTTGACACCAGCCGCAACGGCCAGGGACCTCTCGACGCCAGCATATACGCAAATCCACCGTATAACCAGCCGGCCTCGGTTATCACGACCCTCACTAACGGCAACTGGTGCAACCCGCCGGAACGCGGACTGGGAACCCACCCCACGGCTTCAACGGGGGTTTCGTTGTTGGACGCGTATCTTTGGGTGAAAACTCCCGGCCAGTCGGATGGCACCTGCGACGCTGCCGGAGGAGTCCGTGCCTGGGACTACGCAGACTACACTCAGGCAGGATGGCCAACCGACGCCACCAGACAGGCTGTCTTCGATCCGCTGTGGGGCCTCGACGATCCGGCCGCGGGAGCCTGGTTTCCGCAGCAAGCTCTGAATCTTGCCCAGCAGGCTAATCCCCATTTGCTGCCATAGTCTGCCAAGCCCGGGCAAACCGAACCCACCAGGAGCGACGGCATCGCTGTCGCTCCTGCGTGGCGCAGAGCAGAATAAATGTATCGCGGGCCAGGCGCCAGACCTCTTCTTTTAGCCCATAAGCTCTGCTCGCAAATGAGCAGCGGACCCTGTCAGATAACTCAAGGCGTAGGTGTGTCCACACCCTCTTTGTCAGTCTCATATAAATCGCCAATGTGCTCGCCTAGGCGGATGATTCCTCAAAAGCATGCAATTGGCCTCGGGCCAGAAAAGATGAAAAGGAACAGCATTTGTCCCTTGGAAGTCGGCATCGCACAAGAAACCCAGAACATTCGAAATCGGGAAAATCTCGGTTCTTTGGTCGCGGATGCAACCTGGCCGGGCATGCCATGGCTTGGGATGGAAACGGATGCAAAAAAAAAGGCAAGCGAAGGCAAAAGGGGGGTATATTGATTCGGGACATAAAGGCAAGACGAAAATTCCGGTCTAAGACATCTGGGGGAAGCCAAATCCGATTTGGCTCTGCATGGAACGCAAGCTCGCCACGCCTGAAGAACTCGTGTGCCAATGAAGGGTTTGGCTTGCGGTTCTCGTTATGAAGATCGAAGTGGTCGCGTGGGAAGGTGTTTTCGCGGCCGGCGTCTCAGGCCGGCGGAATGGCAGCGCGGATCAAATCAGGAGTTTCGGCAGCGTACTGAGAGCGGTGATAAAACGTCTGCTGTTCCCTGTCAGGTAGCAGAAGGTTCACGAGTCGGCGAGCAAGAACGGCGAACGTGAACGGAAGAGGAGGTTCCCATGAGCGATGCGGAGAATCCGGTGCGTCCCGGAGGTGATACAACGACGCCGAATGATGATATGAAGCAGATGATCAGCGAATACAGGCTGATGCTCCGGTACGTGAACTCTCTCGGTCTTGCACCCGACGAAAATGCGCAAGCTGCGTTGAACGCGGTAGGGGCCGATCCGGAAAAGGCGAGCTTCAAGGACCTTATGGCTGCACACGGCGTGCTGGCCAAGATCGTCGCGCCGGCCACGCCGCTTTCACTCGAAGCGACCGAGCCGGCACCGGGACACTGGGGTACGCTGTGGCGTCCCGTGTTGGTTTCAGCGATGATCCTTGTCGCGATCGTAGCGGGGATCGGATTTACCTGGACCGAGATTAAAATCCAGGAAGCCCCGCCCGCCACGGCTTCGTCAACTCCATGCCCGCCTTCGCCAGCCGGTGACACGAATCCATCGGCATCAAACCCCGCCACGAGTCCAACGGGCGCAACCGCTACGCCTCCGGGCACAGGTTCGCCTCAAAGCCAGACCTCACCGGCCGGCGCAACGAATCCATCGGCATCAAACCCGGCGACAATCCCAACGAGTCCAACCGCGAAGCCTGCGGTCACCGGATCGCCCGCGGGAAGTGCAAGCCAGCCTCCGCCAAACCAACCTGAGAAGACGCGAGTGTCGCCCGCGATGATCTTCAACTGGTTGTTCGCGGCGGCGCTGGGAGCGGTCTTCTATGTCTTGTTCACCGTTCACCAGTACGTGAAGGACCGAACATTCGATCCGCGCTACAACACGGTGTACCTGATCCGGTTCGTGCTGGGCGTGCTTTCGGGATTGATCATGGCCGCATTGATCGGCCCGTCCTTTTTCGCCAAGGACAGCTCGCAAATCGCGAGCCTTGGTCCGGGTGTTCTTGCCTTGCTGGGCGGTTTCTCGACCGAGGCAGTCTACCAGATACTGCAGCGCATGGTGGACATCCTGGTGGCCGCGGTCAAGGGCGACGGCGCTGACGCCGCCAAAGCCAAGGCGGCGCAGGCGGGCCAGAAGGAGTTGCTCGGTCTGGCTGACGATCCTAACATGCCACCGGACATGAAATCGAAGGCGATCGCCGCGGCGAAGAAGATTGCAAGCTGAGCGGTGCCTGACCTTCCGCCAGTCACCTTTGGCGCTCGACCAACATATTGAGCGTCCTGATCTCCAGCCCTGCAACGACGACTGTTTTCTGATGGATGTTTCTGAGGCGCATCTGGATGGAAACTCGTGTGCGCTCTCAAGCTACGAATCCGTGGAGGGTTCGGGACTCGTCAGGCTTGCGTCTTGTCGCTAGCCGCGGACCGATTCCCACCTCAATCGATGGGCTATTTCTTACGCTGCGAGTCGGCCTCGGCGTAATCCCATTTGCCACTTCCCCGCATTATTTGAGTTCCCTCACCCAGATATTGCGGAAGCTGATAGGCTCGCTTTTGTCGCCGTGAGCCTGCAGTTTAATTGGAGCGGCCCCGTGCGCCTTGTAAAAAGGTTTGCCTCTGTAAAGAGTCTGGCCCTTCAGCTCGAAGTGATTCTGCACCAGCACACCGTTGAAAAACACGGTCACATAAGCAGGCGTCTTCAAAGAGCCGTCGACGTTGAATGCGGGCGCAGTCCAAACCACGTCGTAGCTCTGCCATTCCCCGGGCCTTCGCCCGGCATTCGCCAGTGGAATGCTTTGTTTGTAGATGCTGCCGGCCATGCCGTTCACATAGGTCTTGTTCTCCCAGGGATCCAGAATCTGCAACTCGTATCCGTCGTCGCCCGGCCCAGTGGAGACCAAGAACACGCCGCTGTTGCCCCGCGCCTGACCGGTGCCGGTAATGTTCTCCGGGATTTTCCACTCCACATGAAGCTGGTAGTCTCTGAAACTTCGTTTGGTCTCGATGTTCCCCTCGCCCTTCCTCACAGTCATCATGCCGTCGGCAACAATCCACTTCGCGGGCGACTTACCAGCATTCGAAACCCATTCGTCCAGATTCTTACCATCGAACAATACAATCGCGTCGGAAGGAGGCGCCATGCAATGCGCGCCCGGAGTCACCACCGCGGGAATCGGCTCCCACACTTCCGTCTCTTCCGGTCTCACTGCCGCCGGCGTGCTCGTTTGGATTTGCATTGAGACTCCGTTGGACTGCACGCCTTGGGGCGAGGACGCCGATTGCGCGAATAACGGAGTTGCCACGGCAAGCACAGCCGCAGTCGGCAGAACCTTCAAAAATGCCATGCACATCATGAGATGAGAATATACCGAGCCTTCCCATCCGTCTCACTCCGATATGCTTTCCAAGCCAACCGCGACTTCAGTAATTCGCGGTTCAGCTTCCGTGGGAAGTGTGAGTGGAAGCCGCATCGCAGCCACCAACAAGAGGCCGTGCAAACCGCAAAGAAGAAGAAACGCCGCAGTAAACGGACCGAGCGCTGCTTCATGGATATGGGCTGCCTCCAGTCTCCACCCCAGAAATGCTGCGCACAGTGTCGTCAGTGTCGGCCCGCCAAGACGCTGAACGATATTGAGCGCCGTCGTCGCCATCGGCAAGTCCTGTCGCTTGACCGAAGCGTATGCAGACGCAATCGACGGCATACCGATCGCGCTCAGGCCCACACCTCGGATAAAGAGAGTGGCCGCGAGTACGCCGAAAGTGAGCCTGTGACTTGACATGTAGAGAAAAGGCAGCGTGCCGACAAGCGCCAGAAATGCGCCTCCTGCCGACACTCTGCGAATGCCGAACCGCTTCGTCAAAGTCCCCGTCAACGGGAAACAGCACAGCATCCCGAGGCCAAGAGGAGCCAGCAGCCAGCCCGTCGCGCTGGGTGACAAGCCACAAGCGCGAATCAGGTAGATCGGAATCAGCATCTGGCCGGCAAACGCGATCCCGTTCGCCATGAATTGCGTGACAATGGAGGCTGAGAACGCTTTGCCCTTGAACAGGCGAAGGTCGATCAGCGCTTTGTCTCCCTTTTTCGCGGCGGTCGAGAAGAACGCCGCGAGCAGCGCAACAGAAACAATCAGAGCCCCAACACCGGCACGATCGCTCAGGTGATCGGCCCCATACAAGAAGAGCACCAGTCCAGGCGACAGCAGCGCCAGCCCGACCAGGTCGAGATCGCGCGGCCTCAGTTCATCATGATCTTTGGGCAGGACGAGAACAGCCAGCACCACCGCCAGTATGCCGACTGGAAGATTGATCAGAAAAAGCCAGCGCCACGAAGCGTATTGCAGAATTGCTCCTGCAATCACCGGACCGAAAATCGGCGCGAACAGAACCGGCACAGCGGCATAGCCCATCACGCGCGCCATGTGCTTTCCCGCATGGCGCGCCATCATCATCTGCGCCATCGGAGCCATCAAGCCTCCGCTCATCCCTTGCAGCACGCGGAACCCGACAAGCGAGTTAGCCGACCAGGCAACTCCGCACAGAGCAGATGAAAGCGTGAAAGCCGAGAAGCACCATAAATAAACGGCCTTGGCTCCGATGCGATCCACCAGCCATCCGTTCAGCGGAAGCATCAGCGTCAGCGCCAGCAGATAACCGCTCGTCACCCATTGAATCGCCGCGAGAGTGCTATGCAACTCAAGGGCAAGAGTCGAGAGAGACACATTCACGACCGTTGCATCGAGCTGAGCCAGAAACGAGCCCAACACAACCACGGATGTGATCTTCCAAACAGCAGGATCGAGTCGGTCGCTCTCGCTCGGCAAATTGGGCGAAACTTCTGTCACCGTGTCCCTCGCGCGTCTCCGGGAGAGTTGCCGCCGTTGAACCGCCCAAAGCCCCGCGCACTCCCCAGGCCCATCAGGAAAAAGCCCAGGCCCAACGCAACGATATCTGTTGCAGAGCGCAGATCAAAGTTTCCCACGCGGCACACAAGCAGATAACCGACAACCAGATTGAAGAATCCCCAAATCACATTTACGGTCGACGAAGAAAACCCCTCGCCCGGCGGTTTCGCAAAAGGACTTTGAAACGGCCGCCCCATCACGCCGCTCACAAAATGCGGAACAGCATTTGAAAGAAAGGCGCCGCCAAAGAAGTAAGAAACAATGTGAATCCAGTTCATAGTCAGTTGCTCCTTTTCATCGTTTTCTGAACCTGAGTCGTCTGCCGGATCATTCACGCGCGGCTACGCGTCGGCGATGCGCTTCAGCAGTTCGAGCGCGCTCGCTAGCTGCTTCTGTTCCGCGGACGAGAGCTTTGTCTGGATGGCGCGGAACAGCCAGTCCTCCTTGGCCGCACGCTCGGCCTGAATCAATTTCCGGCACGCATCCGTGAGAGACAGAATGGTTTGTCGTCCGTCGGCTGGGTCCGAAGAGCCTTTCACCAGGCCGGCAGCTTCAAGCGCCGAAATCGTCGCGCCCATCGATTGCTGCCGCACGCCCTCAGCTCGCGCCAGCGCGCTTACGGTGGCCGGACCATCGCGTTCCAATCGGATAACCACCGATATCTGTGACCATGTATGGTCGCCCAAATGGGTCTGTTCGCGTAGCCTGTGCTTCAATCGGCTGATGAGAACCCGAAGTTCCCCTGCCAAAGCCGATGCAGGCGCGTTTCCCGAATTGCTTTTCTTTTTGCTCACAGATTTAGTCTAGCACATGCACAGCTAAACTGTGAAGTTTTACTTTATATATTCTTGATGGTCAAGATTCCTGGCATGAACCGGCGCTTCGTCTTGGGGCGCTATGCCGAACCGTTTTGAAAGGGCGCGGCTTTAGTCGCGCCGAAAGAACCACATAAGCAATTGGTGAGCTATAGGTTATCGGTTTTTGTGCACCGTGAAGGTATAGTTTGCCGGTTTACCGCCTCAATGTGAAGCTCCAGCTTGCCGGTTTTTGGCAAACTGGTGAGCTCGTGTGCGCCGGTTTTTCGGACACAGGCCAGTTCCCGCTCACCATAAATCGACGCAATGGTTGCAGATGATTCAGTAGCAAAGGGGGAGAATGGGTGAAAAGAGGCCAGATTCGGGATCGACGCGTGATTTCCAGGGGAGATTCTTGTCTGTGGAGGGGGAGGAAATATGGAATGGCAGATGAAGGTTGTGGCGCAGAGGGATCTGGACCGGGAGCTGAGGCCGTTTTTGACGGCGCGTCGGGTGCACCGGCCGAGCGGGGGATGGCTGCGCACGGTGCGCAAGGCTCTGGGGCTTTCGGCGGCGGCGATGGCCAAGGATTTGAAGGTGAGCCCTTCGGCGGTCTTTCAGATGGAGCGGGCGGAGTCAAAGGACACGATCACACTGCGGCGGTTGGAGGATGCGGCGCGGGCGATGTCTTGCCAACTGGTGTATGCCATTGTGCCCTACCAGGGGAATTTCGAGGGTCAGGCGATCGAGTGGGTGAAGCGGTACCTGTGGCGGAAGAAGGCTGAGCGGAAACGAAAGCGGAAGCTGACGCTGGCGATGGCGGCGGTCGAAAAGTCGGATGGGCAGCAAGGCACGCCGTTAGCGAAACAACGGATTCGTAAGCTGGTCGAGGCAATTCGGGAAAAGGTCAAGGAGGAGTATGAGGGCAAATAAGGGCCGGGCGGCTCTGTGTCCTGGGCCCGGGAATTCTTCTATCTTCCTTCCTGGTTCGGGTACTTTTCTTCTGCGCGCGGAGGGAGCAGGGGCCTTCAGGCCCCTGAATGCGACGAATCAGTGAAGGGCCTTTAGGCACGGGCCTTTTCGTCCTGCATGTAGGGAAGCACCGGGTCTAGCCGTCTACTTGCAGCCGAACTGAAGCGATAATCCTCCGGCGTAGCCGCAAGGCCTCGTCGCACCGGATTCTCCTCGATATATCGCACACAGCTCATGAACTTTTCTTCTGTCGAGATCTGGCTCTCGTTGAAGCTGCGCATCCAAACATCATGCTTGCTTTTCAGGCGGAATGAAAATCCGCCCTTGATGAATTGCACTGCCTTTTCCAGCGAAACATCTGGAGCGGGTGTAATCAGGACGTGGAAATGGTCAGGCATGATGACGAACGCGTGCAAAAGAAATTTCCCTTGATTGTGATAGTCGAGGATGGTTTGTTCGAACAACTCCGCTGTGGCCGTGACCTGAAAAAGACTGCGGCGTTCTGCCGTCACAGCGGTGACCAGATACGTTCGAGTTTCCTGTGGTGCGAGTCGCATCTCAGCAGCATATACGAAAGGCCCGTGGCTAAAGCCACTTTTATTGCAAGCCTGCATTCAGGGGCCTGAAGGCCCCTGCTCCCTCCGTTCAGAATCGGCTTGACCGGGGAAGCCCGTGGCTAAAGCCGCTTGAATCGCAAGCTTGCATTCATGGGCCTGAAGGCCCCTGCTCCCTCCGTTCAGATTCAACCTTCCAATTTTTGCAATTTTACGACCGAAATTGACGCAATGCGCCTTCAAGTCCGCTCTCGTATGCGTCGATGAGCTTGTCCCAGGAAGCGTTCGCGTCTTCATCGATCTGCTTGCGCCGCGAGTCCGCATCGAACCAATCGATCGTTCTCTGAATCCCTTGCGCAAACGGAACTTTGGCGCAGAAGCCGGGCACAAAGCGCTTTATTTTGCTGTTGTCGAAGACCACGCTTGCCGCCTTGTCGCCGGTCAACTCGGCAACCTGATCCGTCAGGCAAGCGCCCACAAAGTCCGACGCGATGTGAACGATCTGCGCCTCAACGCCCGCGGCTTGCGCCGTGATGCGATAGAACTGATCCCAGGTCAGCACCTCGTCGGTGGTGATGTGGAAGGCGTGGCCGATGGCTTGCCGATGCCCAAGCAAGCCAACCAGCCCCTGCGCGAAATCGCTGTTGTGAGTAGCCACCCAAAGCGACGATCCATCGCCCGGCACGATCACTTTTTTGCCGCGCCGCATACGGTCCACCGCCGTCCACGACTTTTGCCAACTGTTTATGGCCAGCACAATTTGCGTATCTCCGTAAGTCAGAGACGGGCGCACAATGGTGATGGGAAATCCCTCTTCGCGATAAGCCTTCATCAGGCGTTCTTCGCAAGCAATCTTGTCGCGCGAATATTGCCAATACGGATTGGCGAGCGGCGTCGATTCCGTAATCAGATAGTGGCTAACCGGTTTTTGATACGCGCTTGCCGAACTGATAAATATGAATTGATTGGTCCGGCCGCGAAACAAGCGGATGTCGCGTTCCACATCGGCCGGCGTGAAAGCAACCCAGTCGACGACGGCGTCAAAATTTTCATTGCCGAGCGCCTCGTTCACCGCCGCTTCGTCGGTGATATCCGCCGATATCGTAAGGAAATTTCGGGGAATCTCGGATGTGTGCTGTCCGCGCCTGAGCAACGTTAAATCAATTCCCTGCTCGGCCGCCAATCTCGTCGAGGCCGTACTGATAATTCCAGTGCCTCCAATGAATAGAACCTTCATATCGTCCGCCTTTCCTCGAAGACCTAATCCTAGTACTACATTTGCACACGCGTCTTACAGCGGAAAAGAGGCAGCGGTCCGGGCCTGAAGGCCGCAGTTTTCTGCTCTCTTTCAGGGGGTTAAAACCCCCTGCTCCCTCCGAATTTCCCCATCTACAAACCCGCCTTTTCCAGAAGGCGTCATCTTAGAGCGCCAGCCGGAAGTATCTCTTTGCCCTGGCAATATCGTCGAATATTTGCGCCTTGAGCGCTTCAGGCGAGGGCCACTGGATTTCGCCGCGCAGCCGAAGCAGGAATTCCAAATCAATGGGCGTGTCTTCGCCAAGCTCCATCGGTTCAAAGTCCAGAATGTGCGACTCCACGGCAAAAGACGCCTCGCCGAACGTCGGCCTGTTGCCTACGTTGGTCACCGCCTGAAAGTTGCGCCCTGCCACTTTAAGCCGCGTGACATAAACTCCAAAAGCCGGCAACAGTCCGTCATAAGCCGCCAGGTTTACCGTGGGCACCAGCAGCCGCGTGCCGATGCCGCGTCCGCGCGCCTGAGTGGAGCGCACCGCAAAGGGCCGGCCTAGCATCCAGCGCGCGCGGGTCACATCGCCCGCAGCCACGCGCTCGCGAATGGCAGAACTGGAAACCTCCAACCCGTGCGCCTTTACTGGAGCGTGGATGTGCACCGCGAAGCCAAACTCCGCGCCAAACGCTTCGAGCTCAGCCACGCCTGCCTCGGCGTGACGGCCAAAGCGGAAGTTGCCGCCCTCATGCACGCTGCGCACGCCCAGAGCCTCCGCTAGTAATCCGCGCGCAAACTCCCGCGCAGGCAGCGAGGCCAGCGCCGCATCGAAGGGCAGCACCACAACTGCGTCAATGCCGGTGAAACTCAGCAGGCGCAAGCGCTCGGGGATGGGCGTAAGCAGCCCCGGCGCCTCGGCCGGGCGGAGAAACTGCTCCGGGTGCGGATCGAAGGTGATGGCCAAGGCACGCGCGGCCAGAGATCGCGCCTCCGCGACCACCGCCGAGAGAATTTCCTGATGGCCCAGGTGCACGCCGTCGAAGTTGCCGATGGCCGCCACGCTGGGACCGTAGCCGGCCGGAATCTCCGCGACCGAATGAAAGAGGGACATCGCGATGGGATTATTCATAGGCTCACAGGCAGGCTGAGGCCGTCATAGGCCAGCCGAATGCCGTCAGGCAGTGTGCGGTTGGTTTCCTCGTGCCCCAGCTCGTGGGCGATGTGAGTCAGCCAGGTGTGGCGCGCGCCGATGCGGCGGGCCCACTCAACGGCCTGTTTCACGGTAGCGTGGCTCGGATGCGGCTTGTGGCGCAGCGCGGAGACGACAAGGTGGTCAAGCCCTTCGAGCAGCGCAAAGCTCGATTCGGGGATGGCGCTTACGTCGGTCAGATATGCGGTACGGCCAAAGCGATAGCCGTTAATTTCCATCTCTCCATGGATCAGCGGCACGCGCAGCACCTCGACGCGGTGGACCGAAGTACGGTCACAGAGCGGATGCAATTGAACCCGCGCGCGGGTGGGATAAGTGGATTGCTCCGAAAAGGTGTAATCGTAGATGCGCTCCAGCACACTGGCCGTTTGCGGCGAGGCATAGAGCGGAATGAGACCGCCTTCGCGCGCAATCGTAAAGCTGAGCGGCCGCAGGTCGTCCATGCCCATGATGTGGTCGGCGTGCGCGTGCGTGTAAAAAACCGCGTCCACGCGGGTAAGGCCGTTGCGCAAAGCTTGTTCGCGAAAATCCGGGCCGGTGTCGATGACTACCACTCGCTCACGCCCGCCCCCCTCGCCCGCTTCGTGCCAACGCAACAGCACCGAAGGCCTCAGCCTGCGGTCGCGCGGATCGGCCGAAGTGCAAACAGCGCAGCCGCAGCCCAGCGTGGGAACCCCCATCGAAGTTCCCGTTCCGAGAAATGTAAGTAGACCGTCCATAAACCTCGGCTGCAACTGATAATCGGCCGCTGCGTTCTTCAGCGCTTTGTTGGCGGCGGAGGAGGAGGCGTCATGCCCTGCAATGAAATCATGCTGGTCAGTTCCAGAAAAGCCATCCGCACTTCGAACAGCACCGTTTGCAGAGTCTTGTCTTCGGCTGCAGTCAGGTTGCCGCGGGTCTTCTCGGCCAGTACTCCCAGCAGATCAATGGTGGTCCGCGCGCCCAGAATGTCTACCCTCGGGCGCTGACCCTCCTGCGTGCCCGCTCCCATCTGGACCATGGCCGAAATGTAAAACTGTTGCACCAGGTTTTCGAAGTTGACGGGCGGTTGCGCGCCCACGGCGGGGTTTTGCGCGCGCACCAGGTCTTCGAGCCGCTGGGCGGAAGCGTCGTATGCCGCCTTCTGTTCACGGCTTTCCTCGGCTGTGGGCGGTGCAGGCATCTCGCCCTCAGCCGGCGGCGCGGCCTCGGGAGGCGCGGCGGGCGCAGGCTTCGATTCGTTGACCACCAGCCTTGGGCCGCCGCCTGA
Source organism: Occallatibacter sp. (assembly GCA_049520075.1). GTDB lineage: Bacteria > Acidobacteriota > Terriglobia > Terriglobales > Acidobacteriaceae > Telmatobacter. The sequence continues at coordinate 13,395 of JBEKQD010000066.1, forward strand.
CGGAGGCTGCGCCGCCGGGAGGGCTTCCGCGGGAGGCGCCTGATGTTGCTTGTTTTCCTGCTCTTCTTCCGCCTTGATCTTGCGGCGGTCAATGACTTCAAACTTCGGGGTATCGCTCATGGTTTCCTGTCTTCCATTTCGTCTCGATGACTTACACCTTGATAATTCTACTCACTTGCTAACTACCCTGACTCGCTTCTAGTCCCGGCGCAGTGGCCAGAATGTGAGCCTTGCCAGTGACCGTTCCCACAGCATAAGTGAAAGGCTGATTGCGTAACTCAGCCTCGCCGCGAATCATTCCGAAAGCAAAGCAGCGGCGCCCTGGAGCCACGGGCAACTCGGCCGCGCTGGTAATTCTTCCGGCAGCTGCTCCGCTGTCCAGTGTCAGCTCAGCGCCCGCGGCCGGAAGGGGTCCGAAAAGCTCCAGTTGCCGTAGATGCCGGTGAACGCCACCGCGGGAACGAATGCGCTCCACGATCTCCTGGCCAAGGTAACAGCCTTTGTTAAAACTCAACGCCCGCATCTGCGAGGTCTCCTGAGCCAGGTCTTTCTCTGCAATGTCGATACCGTATGCCGGAATCCCCTCGGCGATTCGAAAAGTATCAAGGGCGTCCGCTCCCACCGGGCATGCGCCGGCTTCGGTCAGCGCATGCCAAAGCGCGGCGATTTGGGCTGCCTGCACCCAAAGCTCATAATGCGGCACAAGGACGCCGTAACCGCGAATCACCTGTACCTGTTGGCCGTTCCAGTCAGCGCGCGCGCTGGTTAAGGGCACGGCCAAATCCGGCAGACCAAGCCGCGCCAATACGCCGGCCGCCAACGGCCCGGCAAGCCCCAGCGGCGTCTCGCCAGTCAACTCACCGTCCGTGCACAAACTCAGCGGCGTCAGTTCCACGTCGTCCATGATGATGAAGCGGTCCAGGTGGGCCAGCAGGCGATCGTACTGATCGGCAGCAATCGTCAAACTGAGAGTTTCGTCGCCCCCGCGCCAAACGTGCACATCGCCCTGAATGCGCCCTTGCGCATTGAGTATTAGGTTCCAGGCGCCGCCATTTGCAGGCAGATCGTTTACCGTGTTGGTGACCATGCCGCTGAGCCAGCGGAAACGGTCCTGGCCGCGCACCGCGACTCGCCGCAGCCAGCCCAGGTCATGCGCAGCAGCTCCGAAGGCCAGCGCCGCTGTTTCCCTGGCTGGTGCGTCCAATTTCTTAGGAGTCAGCACACCGCGATAAGCGACAAGCTCCGCTGGCTCGGCTGATTGAGCCAGCAATGAGGCAAGCGGTGTCGCGCTCGGCCCTGAGGACAAGTTTTCGTCCGGGGAATGGTTGGCCGGAGTCGCTTGGGGAATGGCCATTTCAGTCATAGGGAAGCTTTTTCACCGGTTCAAGCGCAGATTTCCTGCGGAAATTGTGCGCCAACCCGCATCCTGATTATAGCCTTGGAAGAAGACAGGGAGTTCTGATGAGTAAGCAGCTCGCAATAAGAGACTGGCGCGGATGGACCTTGGCGGCCGTGTTGTGTCTGGCTGTCATGGCGGCCGTGGCGCAGCAAGCGCCTGTGACAAACGCGCCTAAGCCGGAGTCGGCCCCAGCGCAGGCGACCGGCAAAATCACCCCTGAGCAGACGCGCCAGCTCTTTGCTCTGGTGGATACGCTGATCAAGTTTTCCTCCGACGAATCCGGGCTACCCATCAAGAGCCCGGTGAAGCGCCAGATCATTTCTCGCGCTTCCGTGGAAGGCTACCTCAAGGAGAAGTTCGACGAGGACGAAAGCGCCCGGCGCATGCAGCGCGACGAGATTGTGCTCAAGAAATTCGGTCTGCTCGACCGCGACTTCGCCCTCAAGCCGTTTTTGCTGGCGCTGCTCAAGGAACAGATCGAGGCCTACTACGACTCCAAGACCAAAACCGTCTACATGCTGGATTGGGTGGACATTGAGGAGCAGAAGCCTGTGCTGGCACACGAGCTGACCCACGCCTTGCAGGACCAGCACTCCGACCTGGAGAAGTGGAGCGACCAGACGCCCGACGATGTCAGCGTCAACTCTGCCGGCGACACTGACCACCTGGCCAAGGACGAAATGGACACGGCGCGCCAGGCGGTTGTCGAGGGCCAGGCCACAGCCGTCATGATGGACTACATTCTCAAGCCGATGGGCAAGAGCCTCGTCAAGGATCCAGAGGTGATGGACTACGTCAAGCAGCAAATGGCGGCGTCAGAGGATTCTCCAGTGCTTGCGCGCGCGCCGATGCTGCTCTCTGAATCGCTGCTGTTTCCCTATCGCGAAGGCCTCAGCTTCGAGCAGGATGTGTGGATGGACGAGGGCCAGACTGCGGCTTTTACTGGAACGCTCGACCACCCGCCCTCATCGAGTTGGGAGATCATCAATCCGCGCGAATACGAAAAGGGACACCTGCCCCCGATTCCCCTGCTGCCCAACATTCACCCTCTGGTAGACAAGCTCTACAAGCCTTATGACATCGGCCAGATGGGGCAGCTCGACGTGCGTATTCTCAGCGAGCTTTTCGGCGGCGACCAAACCTCCCGCGACCTGACCCCGGCGTGGGATGGCGGCCTCTATTGGGCCGGCCAGCGGCTCAGCGCCAAGACCGATGCCGAGCAAGCCCGCACAGACTCCATCGCGATTTTTTATCTCTCGGCGTGGAAGAATTCGGCCTCTGCCCAAGCCTTCGCTCAGCTCTATGCCAATGAGTTGGGCCGAAAGTACTCCGGCGTCAAACTCGACGAGACCGCTCATGCGGCAACATCAGTCAAAACTTTCTCTGCGCAACCGCTTTCACAGGAGCAGGTCTACACCACCAGCGAAGGCCCGGTGGTCATCACCACCCGCGGCAAGCTGGTCTTTGTCGCCGAAAGCTTCCCGCTCGACCTAGTTCGCAAACTTACAACCCTTATTCTCGACGCGCAAGGCACAGGCGAGATGCACATGGCGCAAGCGACGGCCCCCCAACACTGCTGTCATCCTGAGCGAGCGGAGCAAGTCGAAGGACCTGCGGTTAAAACTTCTGGCGCAAGGGTGGGAGATCACGAAGCTAGTTCCATGGAAATCGGAGAACCGCTCACCGAAAGCCTCATCCGCTTCCTCTCCAACTGCGGAGTAACGAAAGCAGCGGTGGATGCAGCTATAGGTGCCACGAGAAAATAGGACTCATCACGCTCAGCGATTTGCAAGGAGATGGCTTGATGAAATTCGCACAATTTCCGCATGCAGGTTTGCTGCTTGCGTCTCTTGGCGCGGTTCTTTCCACCACGCAGGCACTCGGCCAGAACACGACCACTGAGACCGTAAAGAACGATGCGCTGCAAGCGACAATGCGACCTGACGGGAGTTATGAGCTTGATTTTCTTTCCACCGGATGGAAACTTGAAGGGCATCTGCCGGGCGCGCCAGATGATGTGCGAGTGACGGATGGAACTGACAAGATCGGTCATTACCATCAAGTCGCGGCCTCATCCAAAGATGGCGCCAGAGAAGATGGGATTCGCGTTTACGATACTTTTCCTCTCGCGCTTTTCCGTGACCGGCGAAGCACACCCGGCGAAAACACTCATCCTTTCCCCGCCTTTCAGCGCCTTCCCGAGGGTTTGCTCCGCCTGGGTTTTCAGCGCAAGAATTTTGGCTTCTATGAGTTTGGCAAGCTCGGCCCAGAGGGCCCGTGGCTACTCTTCGATAAGCAAAATCATTCCATGGTAATCTCCCCCGCCGATCACTTTATGATCTCGAGCCTCGACGAGTTGCCGGATGGCTCAGTTGACAGCAGGATTATTCCCAACATCCAACGGTTTCCCGCGGGAATCGAACACGATACGCTCATCGCAGCTGCAACGGGCGTGAACCGCGCCTTCGCTGCGTGGGGATCGGCTCTTCTTGCGCTCGGCGGAAAGCAACGCCCGGCCAACGACGCCGATGTAACTCTTGCCAAGCTCGGCTATTGGACCGATAACAAGACAACTTATTACTACAAATTCGATCCTAAGCTCGGTTACACGGGAACGCTGCTCGCCGTGCGCGATGAATTCAAAAGGCTGGGCGTCCCGCTGGGTTATATGCAATTGGATAGCTGGTTTTATCCCAAAGGCCCGCAGGCCCGTTGGGACACACGTGGTGACACTCTCGAATTCGGCGAAGCTGAATATCGCGCCGACAAGGAGCTGTTCCCGCAAGGTCTCGAAGCCTTCCACAGCGCGCTCGGGATGCCGATGGTGACTCATGCGCGATGGATCGCTCCTACAAGCCCCTACCATAAAGAGTTCATCATGTCAGGGAATGCAGTCATCGATCCTAAGTTCTGGAAGTCCACCGCCGACTATCTCCATGACGCGGGCGTAGTGACTTATGAGCAGGATTGGCTCGACGAATTCGCGCAGACTATGCCCAATTTGAATGATCCACGGGAATTTCTTGGCGAGATGGCGTCGGCCATGACAAGTGACGGCCTGAGTATTCAATACTGCATGCCGTTGCCGAGTAACTACATGGCCAGCACACTCTATCCCGCGGTACAGACAATCCGCCCCAGCGGTGACGGATTTGAACGCGCCGAATGGGACAGATTCTTATATGACTCCCGCATGGCAAGCGCTCTCGGGCTCTGGCCCTGGACCGATGCGTTCTTCAGCAAAGACATGGGCAGCCTTGTAATCTCTACCCTGTCTGCCGGCCCGGTCGGAGTGGGTGACGCGATTGGCGAGATAAACGCAGGAAACCTGATGGCGGCGGTACGAAGTGATGGCGTCATCATCAAGCCGGATATGCCCCTGCTTCCGATTGATGCGATGTATAAAAGTGATGCGCTGGGCGAACACGCGCCTATGGTGGCCACGGCCGTAACTGACTTTGGCAATCTGCAAATTCACTATGTCTTTGCATACCCGCGCCGCCCTTCGGATTCTCAAGTTACGGTATCTCTCGACGAGCTAGGCATCTCCGGCCCGGTATTTGCCTATAACTGGGTCACGCATAACGGCAAGCTCGTTCCTCCCGGTGGAAGTCTGACAATGGAGTTCAAAGATGGATGGGCACTTCAGGTACTATCTCCGGTGAGCCGGGACGGCCTTGCTCTGCTCGGCGACACGGAAAAGATTACAACATTGGGAAAGGCGCGCTTTGCGGCCATCAAGGACGAGGGGAGCTTGTCGGCCACTATCCAATTCTCCAGCGATGAAAAAATGCGTAGCATCTCCGGATACGCTTCCCATCGCCCCACCATTACTGCGACCACCGGAAAGATAGAAAATGCCGGCTACGACGAAAACTCGCACATTTTCACGGCACAGGTTTTTCCCGGAAGTTCGCAGCAAGCGGAAATAAACATCAGCGCCCGGTGACTACTAAAGAAAGAACCGGCACGCGGCCCACCGCAACTTTTCTGATGCTTTCGGTTCTAACCAAGCAGAAGTCTTAATCCAGAACGAGGGATGACAATGAAAGCCGCACTTTGGGTACTGGCGCTTGGCAGCGCAGTTGCTTACGGACAGGACGCTGGAATGATGGCAGCGCAGCAAGCGATGCAGGCAGCGCAAATGGCCAACCAACAGGCAATGCAAGATATGCAGCAGGCCAGCCAGCAGGCTATGCAATTTGCCCAGCAAGCTTCTCAAGATGCGCAGCAGGCTGCGATGAATGCATCGCTAAACTCCGGCCCATCCATCGCCATCGCCCGCCAGCCAGCTTTCTCCGTCAAGTCCGGAGTGGTTGCGCCTGAAACCACTGTGCGCATCAAGTGTCCTACGCGCTACGCGGCCATCTACTTCACCACTAATGGCTGGACGCCAACTCCCGCTTCGCGTCGCTACAAAGGCCCCATCACAATCAATGACACCACCCAATTGCAAGCCATCGCCATAGCTCCCAGCATGGCGCGCAGTCCCATCGCAATCGCGAACTACATCGTGAATGCCCCTGCCACGCCTGTGTTTCCACTAACTCTCGCCGCTGATGGAGTGCTTCGCTCGAGAACTCGCCTTCATCTGGTTACTAACTCGACTGTTAACTCGAAGACCGCCCAGGTGGGCGACAGCATCGGCATCCTGCTCGATCAGGATGTGAAACTGGGCGATGCGATTGTAATTCCAAAAGGAACGCAGGTGGATGCCACCATTACCCAGGCAGATTCTTCCGGTCACATGGGTGCGCCCGGAGACATCGCATTCGAGGTTGATTCCATAACCGTACGTGGAACTACGGTTCCTCTCTTCGGAGGCGAGACACTTGAAGGCGCAAACCATTATTCGAGAGTGAAAGGCTTGATCCTGATCCCAGTCGCGGGAGCCGCAGGCCTGTTGGTGCGCGGCGAAGAAGCCGAGATCAAACCCGGCATGACCTTTACCGCCGCCGTGGCAGAAGACACGCCGCTGAAGCCATGAATTAGAACCGGGCCTTCCAAAACTTCTCTTGTTCACTGGAGGGCGCGGCTGATTACCGACCATCACAAGTGCCGAAAACAATCACGCGGGGTCCCTGCGGACAAAGTATTCATCAAGGAGTACGGCTACCAACACAGCCGTGGGTACCGAGACCAGTGCCCCAACCACGCCTTCAAGCGCAGAGCCGAGCACCAGGGCGACAAGAATTGCGAGGCCAGGAAGATCGACTCTGTTCTGCATAATGCGGGGAGTTAGATAAGAGTTTTCAACCTGCAGATAGATCACGTAGAAGATAGCAACGCCAATCACCCGGCCCCATGAATCAATCGCTGCCACGATCAACGCGAGCGCGATGCAAATGGCTGCGCCAAGCACTGGCACTATGTTGAGCAGTCCGGTCAGCACACCGAGCGCATATGCGTAGCGAATGTGGAGCGAGAGATAGACAATGGTGCTGGTAACTCCAAGGATGAGCATCAGGCTCCCTTGGCCAAGCAGCCACCTGCCCATGCGAATCTCCGCCCTCTGGAGAGCCTTGTCGAGGCGCTCGCGGCGCTCGTACGGAAAAAAGGAAAGAAACCATCGGTAAGCGTGATCGCCTTCAAGAATGAAATAGATAGTTAGGATAACTCCCATGATGAAATCAAATAGCTTGCCCGCCCAGTCGCTGATAGAGAACAGAAGATAAGTGGCGGCCTGACTCACAAAGCCCTGCAGCCGGGAGTTGAGATCCGCTGTATCCAGGTGTTGAGCCATGGGAAGATTGTTCAGCTTCTCTAACAGTCCAGGCAGCCGTGTTGGCATCTCCTGGGCGAACCCCTGCAGGTCCCTGATGACTGGAGGCAGAGCCAGGAACCCAAAGGCGGCAAGCGCTCCGGCGGCGATCAGCAGCAGCAGGAAAATTGCAGTGCCTTTGAACGGTTGAAAGCGGCCAACGCGAAAGCCGGAGGTGGAGCGCACCAGCGGAGTTAGCACGACCGCAAACAGCGCGCTCACATAGAGCAGCACCAGCACCTCGCGGATTAACCAAGCCAGGTAGCAGGCCAGAGCAAGCGCGAAGGTGAAGACAATGTCTGATCGGAGAGTGCGCGGGCTATTGGGTGCCTCAGTCATGCGTAGGATTCCTGGAAGCCGGAGTATGCGGCTCCGGCAATGCGTTCAGTGTATTCGAGGTAAATCAACCTTCCGGTCAATGAGTGCGTTGTCCGGAAAGACCTACCTGTCTCCACCCAGAATAGACCCCACAATTCCGCCAATCAGCGCGCCACCGGCCGCGGACCCCGTTTGCTGATTTTCGGTTCGCGGCAGGTACTCGGCAATCTGGTGCGCCAGCCGCGAGATGGGCAGCGTCTGCAGCCACACCGTTCCCGGCCCTTGCAAAACGGCCAGAAAGATTCCATCGCCGCCGAAGATCATATTCTTGATTCCCGGCACCGTCGTGATCTGGAAACCAACCGAGGCCTGGAAAGCGCCGACGTGCCCCGGATGCACGCGCAGCACTTCACCCGGCGCGAGGTTTTTCATAATTAGTTCGCCGCTCAGCTCCAGCCAAGCCGTTCCCTGGCCGCCGACTCTTTGCAACAGAAATCCATTGCCGCCAAAGACTCCCGCACCCAGCGACTGCTGGAATCCCACGCCAATCGTCACTTGCGTCGTGGCGCACAGAAACCCGTGGCGATGAATCAGGTACTCGCTGCCCGGTGCGACCTCGATGGGGACAATGTGCCCTGGCACCTTGGTGGCAAACGAGACCACGCCCGTGGCTCCAAACGCGCGGTACTCGGTCATGAACAAACTGCCACCGCCGGCCACGCGCTTCAGCGCGCCGAAGATTCCTCCGCCTCCGCCCATCTGCGTGTGGGTTGTCATCTGTATGGAAGCGGTCATCCACGATAGCTCGCCGCTTTCTGAAAAGACGCTCTCATTGGGTTCGAGTTGCACATCGAGCACGGGCATGGTCGTGCCCTGAATCTTGGTCTGCATGGGGTGATCTCCTTCTCGTGGACAGTGTACCCGCTTAGACCGGTGGAGAGTCGAGTTAGAATCATTTTCTCTATGAAGAACAGGCAAATCATGCGCTCAACCCTGGCGGCCTTTGGCGTTCTTGCCCTCTCTCTTACCGGCTGCCGCCCAGCACATCAGGACAAGCCCGACAATCCCCACCTCGCTCCCGGTGTGGCCATGCAAGACGTGTCGTTTTTCTCCGCGGCTCTCAAGCGTAAGATGCCCTACCGGGTCTTTCTTCCCGCTAAGCTTCCTCCCGGACATCAGCTTCCCGTGGTATACCTCTTGCACGGCGGCAATGGAGATTTTAAGGACTGGTCGAATGACTCGGACGTTGCTCATTATGCAGCCCAAGGCCTGATCCTTGTCATGCCTGAAGGCGCTTTTTCGTATTACCAAAACGCGGCTTTGAAGCAGGAGGACAGGTACGAGGATTATTTGGTGAATGATCTTATCTCCGACGTGGAAGGGAGGTTTCCTGCCGCGAAAAACCGTGAAAATCGAGCCATCATCGGAATCTCGATGGGCGGATTTGCGGCCATCAAGCTGGCGCTCAGCCGCCCGGAATTATTTGCCTTTGTCGGCGCCTTCAGTCCATCGATCGATATCCTTCACCGGCGATTCAACATCAAACGTTCCGGGGAGTGGTGGAGAATACGGAGCATCTTCGGGCCGTACGGAAGCAACGAGCGGCAGGCTCGCGATCCCTTCGTACTTGTGAAATCAGCGAACCCCGCCGTCACACCTTACCTCTACCTCACCGCCGGAAACCAGGAGCCTTTGTTCGAGCCCAATCGCAGATTTGCGGAGCAGCTTCGGCAAGGACATTATTCCTACGAGTTTCATACCAGGCCCGGCGGCCACGATTGGGGCGAATGGGACTCCCAGATACCGAGCTGCTTCGAGAGCCTGTTGCGGCATCTTCCGGCAACGCGATGAACGTTTCCACTGTTTCGTAAAAAGCACTCCACCGTTGATTTCGAGGAGCGAGTCGAAACATACTCTTCGCAGCGGGCGGCCCAATGCAATACTCTTGCCAATGACGGCTATGACTTCAATCGTTCGCCAATTTCGCAAGATTCTCTGGGTTGCGCTGGAGCACGACGTGCTCAACACAGCCAAGGCCGCCGCTTATTCCGGAATGCTTACACTTTTCCCGGCGCTCGTCGTCCTCACCGCGTTGCTGGCCATGGTCCCGGAGGGCACCTCGCTGGTCGGCGAGATTCGCAGCGCATTCGAGCAGTTCTTGCCCAGCGACGCTATACCCCTATTGAAAGTAGCCATGGAGACCCACCGGATACACTCCGCGCAGTTGATCTTCTCCGCCGGCGTACTCGCGGTCTTTGCCAGCCTGGGGCTGATGTTGTCGTTGATGGAGGGATTTCGCCGCGCTTACCATGAGCCGCGCGACGGTTGGGGATTCTGGCAGCGCCGCATCAGGGCTCTGCTGCTGGTGCCCATCGTGCTGGTGCCGCTTGCGCTGGCAACCCTGGTGCTGGTTTTCGGCCGCCAGATCGAGACGTGGATGATCGACAATGCCGGCCACGAGCTGCGCCAGGTCGTGTTGTTGTTCTGGCGCATGGTCCGTTGGGCGATCGCGCTGCTCACCAGCACCAGCGTCTTGGGCGCACTTTACCACTTCGGCAAGCGGCGCAAGGAGCACTGGGCCTGGGTTGCGCCCGGCGCAGTGGCCGCCACGCTGGTCTGGTTTCCGGCCACGCTCGCCTTTGGATGGTATGTCACGCGCATTGCCGACTACTCCATGTTCTACGGCTCCTTTGGCGCCGGCATCGCCACGCTGGTCTGGCTCTACATCACCTCCTTCAGCGCACTGCTGGGCGCGGAACTCAACGGAGTTCTTTACAGGGAACGCCAGGAATTGGATCTTGTTACCGCAAGCCCTGAACCGGGTCGCACAAGTCTGTGACCGTCTACACCGACCATCGCATCTCTCTTGCCGCATAATAGTAAGAGGGGTGGTAAGGTCCCATCCCTTGTGTAGTGCGAATCCAACCCGCCCAAATCCGGCCTTTGGCCCCCCAAATCTTCTCCTGGAGCAAGACCCATGTCATTCGCACCATTGAGCCTGTCCGATGCCTCGACCCAGCGCCGCGCCAAGATTGTCGCCACGCTCGGCCCGGCCTCCAACTCCGAGCCGGTCTTCCGTGACCTGGTTCGCGCGGGCGTCGATGTGGTACGCCTGAACTTTTCTCACGGCACACAAGACGAGAAACTGGCGCTCATTCAGATGATTCGCAAAGTCAGTCTCGAAGAGCGCAAGCCGCTCTGCATCCTCGGAGACCTGCAGGGGCCCAAGATCCGCACCTCATGGCTGAAAGATCATCAGCCCGTGCTGCTCAAAACAGGCGAACGGCTCGTCATTACGCCGCGCGAGGTTCCGGGCACGGCGGCGATGGTGGGCACCACCTTCAAGACCCTGGCCGAAAACGTCGAGCAAGGCTCGCGCATTCTGCTCTCCGACGGCCTTATCGAGTTGCGTGTCCACGAGGTGGAAGACGGCGACGTGATCTGCGAGATCGTAAATGGCGGTCTGCTGGGCGAACACAAGGGAATCAATCTGCCCGGCATTCCTGTGCGCGTCCCTTCGCTCACCGAAAAAGACGCCGGTGACCTTGAGTTTGCGCTCAAGAACGGCGTGGACGCCATCGCCGTCTCTTTTGTGCGCACCGCCGAAGATATTCAAATGGTGCGCAACCGCGTTGCAGCCCTGGGCTTTGAAACCTGGCTCGTCGCCAAGCTGGAAAAACCCCAGGCCATCGAACACCTTGACCACATTCTCTCAGCCGCCGATGCCATCATGGTGGCGCGCGGCGATCTGGGCGTCGAGGTGCCGCCGGAGACGGTCCCTGCCATTCAGAAGCACATCATTCGCCGCGCCGCTGAGCTGCGCAAGCCGGTCATCACGGCTACGCAGATGCTGGAGTCGATGATTGAAAACCCGCGCCCCACCCGCGCCGAGGTCTCTGACGTGGCTAACGCGGTTTACGACGGCTCTGACGCCGTCATGCTCTCGGGCGAATCGGCCGTGGGCAAGTACCCGGTCGAAGCGGTCGCCATGATGGCGCGCATCGTCATCGATGCCGAGCTGCACATCAAAGAAGGCGAGTTCACTGAGCGCCGCAAGCAACGCGGAAGCCATCTCTCCATCGCCGAGACTATCTGTGAAGCCGCAGCCCACGCTGCAGGCGACCTGAACCTCCGCGCCATCGCGCTGTTCACTGAGTCCGGTTCAACAGCCCGCCACATCTCGAAGTATCATCCCGGCGCGCCCATCTACGCCTTCAGCGCCAACTCGACCACCATCAACCGCATCAACCTGTTGTGGGGCGCCATGCCCATTCGCTGCCCCAAGGTCAGCACCACGGAGGCTATGGTGGAGACGGCCGAGACCATGCTCGGACTGGGCGGCCACGTCCGCAACCGCGAGGTGATCGCCGTCGTGGCCGGCACACGCACCAAATCTGGCTCGACAAACTTCCTGCGCCTGCACGTGATTGGCGAACAAAAGGAGGGAGCGCGCTCTTCTGCTTCAAAGGAAAAGGAGCCTGTCCCGGAGCCTGAAGTGAAATAGCCTGAAGCGCCGCTAAAGCAAGAGTGGTCAGCTTCGACGGCTAACGCTGCAGTTGTAGTTGCACCTTACAGCGGGAAAAAGGCAACGGCCCGGGCCTAAAGGCCGCAGTTTTCTGCTCTCTCTCAGGGGGTTAAAACCCCCTGCTCCCTCCGGATTTTCCCATCTACAACTGTAGTGCTAACGCACGAGAGCGCCACTCCCGACCGGGAGTGGCGCTTTTTAGCGGGCTGATCCAGGAAGCAAATGGTTACTTCGCCGCTAACTGCCGCAGAACATACTGCAAAATCCCGCCATGCTCGAAGTACTCGATCTCCTGCGGCGTGTCGATGCGTACGTTGGTGGTGAATTGCTTCACCGTGCCATCAGCGGCTGTAGCCTTCACCGTGAGTGTCTTGCCCGAAGCAAACCGGCTCGTCAGAAGTCCTGTGAGCCCGGCGAAGTCGTAAACCTCCTCGCCGGTCAGACCTAGCGACTCGACATTCTTGCCCGCTTCGAATTGCAACGGCAAAATCCCCATACCCACAAGATTCGACCGGTGAAT
>JBEKQD010000067.1:0-40043 GCA_049520075.1 Occallatibacter sp.
GCAATCAGTCCCGCATCCTTGGGCCGCTCCTCCAGATCGGTCAGACAGCGCTCCATGCGGTCCAAGCCCTCCTGGCTTTCGATCAGGAATTCCCTCGTCAACTCATCCATTGTGCCCACTCATCCGCCCGGCCGGAATGAACGCTTCCGGCACAGAGAGTACTCAAGGGGTTTATCGGAGGGAACGAGCTCAACTTGAGGAATGGAGTTTTGACGAAGGGCCGGCGTCAGGATGTGCGGATTTCGGAAAACCGGCTTCAGCTTGTAAACCGCGCCCAAATGCTATAGCCTCTACTTCCACGCTTTTGAGGAATCGGAGACCCAATGAACGATGCATCATCGACGGAACCCTCGCTTTTGAGCCTGCTTGAACGGGCGCGTCAGGCCGCGCTGCACGCCTACGCACCCTACTCCGGCTTTCGCGTAGGCGCGGCGCTCAGGCTGACCAATGGCGAAATTGTCACAGGAACAAATGTGGAGAACGTGAGCTACGGACTGACCATCTGCGCTGAGCGTTCCGCTCTGGTGCGGGCCGTTTCCCAATTCGGACCCGAGATTCGAATCGAGGCTGTCGCTGTTGCCAATCTCAACGCCGCTCCGAGCCCGCCCTGCGGCGCCTGCCGACAGGTGCTGTCTGAATTCATTCTGCCCGATGCACCGGTTGTCTTTCCCTGCGCGGGCGGCGACCGCACCATGACTTTTGAAGAATTGCTGCCGCTCTCCTTCGAGATGAAGCTAAAATAGCGCGTCAATAAAAAAGGTGCCCCACTTTCAGCGCGATGAAACTACGCCAAAGGTGGAACACCCATTTTTGTCGAACTGGAAGCTGCCTTACGCTGCTTTTACGTCGCTTGCCGAGCGCACACGGAACCGCTTCATCGAAATCGACAGTGTGCGCTCAATCTTCTTCAGGTCGCCGCGCTCTGACGGGCCGGCAAAGGTTGAAGCCACGCCATGCGCAGATGCGCGCCCGGTGCGGCCTACGCGATGAACAAAGTCCTCGGCCATCTTGGGCATGTCGAAGTTGATCACCTGCGCCACATTGGCTACGTCGATGCCGCGAGCAGCAACGTCGGTGGCCACCAGCACACGATGACGCCCCTCGGAGAAGCTGCGCAAAGCCGCATTGCGCTGAGCCTGCGAGCGGTCGCCGTGAATCTGCGTTGCTGAATGTCCGCTGCGAACCAGACGGCGCGCCACGCGATCAGCGCCGTGCTTAGTGCGCACGAAGACCAGAAAGCTGCCTGTCTCCGCACTCAGCAGGTGTTCCAGCAATTCCTGCTTTTTGTCCGCCTCGACTTCAAAGGTGCGCAGTTCGACGTTTTCTGCCGGCTTCAAGACCGAGCCAATCTCCACGCGTACAGGGTTATTCAAGTATTTACGCGCAACTTCTTTCACCGCGCCTTCGAGCGTAGCGGAGTAGCAAAGCGTCTGCCGCGTAGTGGGCAGCGTAGTTGCGATGCGCGCAATGGCCGGCTGGAATCCCATATCGAGCATGCGGTCCACTTCATCGAGCACGAGAATCTTGATCCCGTCCAGGCGAACCAGCCTGCGCTTCATGTAATCCTCAAGTCGTCCTGGCGTGGCCACAATCAGCCGCGCGCCGCGGCGAATGGCGTCAAGTTGCGCGCGCTCCGCCATTCCGCCCACCACCAGCGCCACGGATTGTGCGGAACTGGTGCGAACGGTGAGAAATGCCTGTTCCACCTGCATGGCGAGTTCGCGCGTCGGCAGGCAGATCAAAGCTACGGCGCCCTTGCCTTCGGCCTTCTGGATCATTTCAACGATCGGGATGAGGTAGCCCAGTGTCTTGCCGGTTCCGGTCTGCGCGGTGGCAAGCACGTCGCGGCCTTCGAGCGCGGGAGGAATGCAGCCAGCCTGCACCGGCGTGGGAGTTACAAATTTGTTAGCGTCAAGCCGCGCCATCAAGGCGGGCGAAAGTGAAAACTCGGAAAACAGTGTTGTCAAAATAAAATCGTTTCCTGTGTGGGTCCCGGAGCCGCCAGAGTTTCGAGCGGCCTGCAATCGGAACCGGACATGGAGGCTGGCACACCTATATAAGGGCGCGAACCTGCTTATCAATATGCGTAGGGGAGAACCGACGAGTCGAATCTAAGACTGACCGATGGACATTCAAGGGGAGAATGTCCGAGGCCCGGAGCTGCCACACGCTGCATCATTGCCAGACGGCGCCTTGCCGGCCGGCTCCACGCTCCCACGCTTTCTAACGCTTCCTGGATTGCTTGCGCGGCATCCTTTTGTTGAAGGAGACGATCGCATAGTTTACTGCCGGGCCGGGTATGACCCATGGCAGAGGCCCCCAGGATGGGAGACTCATGTGGATACGCTGTCGGGGCTTGGGAAAAAAGTGTCAGGCAAACTTGCCTTGGTGGGGCTCGCTGCCGCTCACGGCCAAATCACTGAGCGCAAATACAGTGTAGCACAGATGCGCATTTTGATTCGTGTGTGACTCCGAAGGCCGTCTGCGCAACGAATGAAAATTGGCTCATCGTGCCGCGACCTTGCTTCGCCGCCTTCGCCACCGTCTAGCTGAGTAGAATGGCCTTGCAGGGAATATATATATCCCTGGGAGCGCTCAATGAACGACCAAGGCAGCAAAGCCGACGCGGGACCGGAAATCGAAACCGGTCAAACCCTCGACCCGGTGGATTGGACGAGTTTTCGCGCACAGGCTCATCTCATGCTCGACGATATGCTCGGCTACATAGAGAACATTCGCGAGCGGCCTGTGTGGCAGCCGATTCCAAATGCTGTGCGGTCGCGCTTTCGCTCGCCTCTGCCGCGCGTGGGCGAGGACCTCGCGCAGGTTCATGCGGAATTTATGCGCGAAATTCTGCCGTTTGCCGTGGGCAATGTTCATCCTGGCTTCATGGGCTGGGTTCACGGCGGTGGCACGCCGGTGGGCATGGTGGCCGAAATGCTTGCGGCAGGGCTGAATGCCAATCTCGGAGGCCGCGATCAGATTCCAGTCGAGGTCGAGCGGCAGGTGACCGAATGGGTGCGCGAGATTTTCGGATTTCCGAAGGGCGCGAGTGGGTTGTTTGTCACCGGAACGTCGATGGCAAATCTGATTGCCGTGCTTATCGCGCGCGATGCCGCGCTCGGCGCCAAGGCGCGCAGTACCGGAGTGGCCGCACGAAAGAAACGACTGACAGCGTACGCATCGAAAGAAGTGCATAGCTGCGTCACCCGAGCGATGGACATCGCCGGCCTAGGCAGCGACGCGTTGCGGCTGATTCCCGTTGACAGCCGCTATCGCATCAATCTGGATGCGCTAGAAAAGACTATTAAGGCCGATCGCGAGACTGGCTTCACACCGTTTTTTGTGGTGGGAACTGCGGGAACTGTAAATACCGGAGCGATAGACGACCTGGCAGCAATCGCAGAGATTTGCCAACGCGAAAAGCTCTGGTTCCACGTCGATGGAGCCTTTGGCGCGCTTGGGAAATTGACGCCGGAGATTGCGCCGCGCCTGGATGGAATGGAGCGCGCCGATTCCGTGGCATTCGATTTTCACAAGTGGGGACAGGCGCCTTACGACGCCGGTTTCATTCTGGTGCGCGACGCCGAAGCGCATAAGCAGGCATTTGCTTCTCCTGTCGCGTACCTCGAGCGGACCGCGCGAGGAATGGCCGCCGGCTCGCCGTGGCCTTGCGACCTGGGGCCAGATCTCTCGCGCGGATTTCGCGCCTTGAAGGTCTGGTTCACGCTGAAGGTCTTGGGCACGCAACGATTGGGTGAGTCCATCTCGCGCTGTTGTGCGCTGGCCCGTTATCTCGAAGGCCGCATCAGCGACACGCCGGAATTGGAATTGATGGCTCCGGTCGAGTTGAATATTGTCTGCTTCCGCTATCGCACGCAGAACGCCAACCCGGAAAAATCCAATCAGCTCAACGCGCCACCACGCGCCTCGGAGGTCTCACTGCGATTCGCGCAGCGATTGTGAATCATCGCACCAGCCAAGCGGAGATTGACGCCCTGGTTGAAGGCACGCTGACTCACGGTCGTGCGCTTGCGCAGCAGACCAAAGCCGCAGAAGCTTCCAGCCGATCCGGCAAGCCTTGTTAAACTCGCCAGCCTCTTGCAGAACGAAGGCCGTGCAGCGGAGGCGCGCACTCATTATGAACACGCTCTGAAGCTTGATCCCAATTACTGGCAGGCCCATCTGGGGCTGTCGGCAATTCTCGCGGCCGAGGGTGAGGTTGAAGTAGCGGCCCTGCATCGGCGCGCAGCTTTTCATGGCCGGTGCGTGGTGCCGATGCCTTATCGCGGCAGCGAGCCACCCATCACGATTCTGGAACTGGTGGCCATCGGCCCCGGCAATACGCGCATCAAGAATTTTCTCAGCGACACCGTATTCAAGCGGTACCTGGTAGCCACGGAGTTCTACGAGGCCACGACGCCGCTGCCCCCGCATCAACTCATCGTCAACGCTATTGGAGACGCTGACACGGCTGGGGTTGCACTGGCCGGCGCTGAGGCACTTATCGCGCGTTCTACCGCGCCGGTAATCAACTCGTCCGCTGCAGTGCTCGCGACGGGTCGCTGCGCCATTGCCGAACGGCTCGCCAGCGTACCGGGAGTGGTGACAGCGAAAACTCTTACCCTGCCCCGCGAATCACTGGCCGGAGCGGATACTGCCTCTTTGCTCAGTAGTCACGGATTCGAGTTTCCGCTGCTGGTGCGCACACCGGGATTTCACGGCGGCGAGAATTTTCTGCGCGTGGAAACCGATGCTGGGCTTCCTGCTGCGCTTGCGGAGCTTCCCGGCGATGAGCTTATGGTGATGGAATTTCTTGACGCCTGCGGGGCCGACGGCAAGACGCGCAAGTACCGCGTGATGATAATTGATGGCGCGCTCTATCCGCTTCACGCGGCCATCTCGCACGATTGGAAGATTCACTACTTCAGCGCGGAGATGGCGGATAACGCCGAGCATCGCGCCGAAGATGCCGCGTTCCTGGCCGATATGCGCGGCGTGCTTGGGCCGCGTGCCATGGCGGCGCTTGAAGGGATTCAGCAGACGCTTGGCCTGGATTATGGCGGCATTGATTTTGGCTTGAATGGAGACGGTGAGGTTCTCGTCTTCGAGGCCAATGCGACCATGGCGGTCCTTCCGCCCGAGGAGGACGCGCGATGGGATTATCGCCACCCGGCGGTCGAGAATATCTTGCGAGCTATTCGGAAGATGCTGGTTGACCGGGCGAAATCGAAGGAGCCCTTGCCCGAGGTGTGCCTGCCGTAAGCCGGTCTATGCCTTTGGAGCAGTGGCAAGGCGTTCGTCGGGGAGCCCCAGCCGCTGCTTCAGCGTTAAAATTTCCTGAATTTTGTTGTCGGGAATGACGTTGAGCGGCTTGCCAATCTGCTTGGCCAGCAGGTAGGTCTTGCAGCAGGTTTCCATCACCTCGACCAGCCACTCAGCGTGTGTGGCCGTGTCAGACCAGCAGACCAGCCCATGATTCTGCAGCAGAATCGTGTTGTGGTCCTGGACAAAAGGCAGCACCGTTTCGGCAAAAGCCTGCGTTCCGGGAGTGTCGTAAGGCGCCACCGCTGCCGGGCCGATGAAGATTTCGTATTCGGAAATCAGTCCGTTGGGCGGCGTGGTGCCGGTGATGGAAAAGGCCGTGGCGTAGGGCGGATGGCAATGCACAACGGCGCGGGCCAGTGGATTCGCCTTGTAAATCTCCAGATGCAGCAGCAATTCGCTGGTGCGCGAACGCTCCCCTGCAAGGACATTGCCTGCCAGGTCCACTAAACAGATATCGGAAGGCTCCAGGTCGCCCTTGCTCAGCATGGTGGGCGTGCAAAGCATATAGCGCGAGCCAAGCCGGGCGCTGATGTTGCCGCCGTTGCCGTCAACATATTGCCGCTCCCACAGCTTGCGGCCCACGCGGATAATCTCTGCGCGCATGGCCTGGGCCTCGGAGGAGTTGGCAACCGCCAAAGGCGATTCATCTGCCGGCTCCGATGCGCAGGAAAGCTCTTCCACTTCCCTCACCTGTTCCGGAATTGGAACCGCTGTATGCTGCATGGCAAGTCCTCACGCCTTGGCTGAATGACCGCGCTACGGCAAGCGCTAGTATTGATTCAAATTATATACAGTGGAGGGCAGAAACCTGTGTGTGCGCGTGGCCACAGGTGAATGCGCCATTAAATGAAGAGGGGACGGAAAACTGCCGGCTCGAACAGTCGTTCCGCCACCATGCAATCCAATCAAGGTATTCGCCGCAATGCGCGGCCACGGTCATAGAGCTTGGCGAGATATATCATCCTCTTTTTTTAAGGTTTTCCACCCTTCCATGAATTTTCCTACAATAAAAAGAACCCCGAGCATTGCGAGCACGTCCCCTAAGCCGATGGGGATTAAAACCACGAGAGGAATCCATCTGGTGGTCCACGGAACAAGCAAAATTAATGGAAGATGAAGCGCCGCGAGGAAGATCATAGTGACCCAAAACCAAGCATGCCGCCTCGATTCCCACCTCATTGCAACGGCGATGATAATCAACGCAACCGAGTCAGCGGTTGGGCGCGCAAGAGCCGACTTCCCGAATTGATCGAACAAGAGCAACACTGCAAGACCGGCGAAAATGGCCCAAAGAAGTCCCCACCGCGATAAACGTATTTGCTTGTCTTTTGCTGTTATTACTTTGCCTACTCGCAACTTGCAATCTCCGTTCCAGTGCTTACAAGGCCCAGGCCGATCGACACACCAGCATCTAGCTCTTCACCAGCCTGCGTTGCAACTGCTCCAGCGTCTGGCCCTTGGTTTCCGGATAGAAGAAAGTGACCACCAAAAACTGCAATGCAGTGGCGGCGGCGAAAAAGACGAACGGCATCCCCGCGCCATACCTGTGCGCCACAAGCGGGAAGAACTGCGCGATGAGGGCAACCAGAATCCAGTGGCTGGCGCTGCCCACGCCTTGCCCTTTTGCGCGGACCGAGGTGGGGAAAACCTCTCCCAGGTATACCCAGATGACTGCGCCCTGCGAAAGCGCGAAGAACGCAATATAAACCACCAGCAGGCCCAGCAGGGCGGCCTGATGGCTGCTGGTGATAAATACCCAGGCGACGCCGGAGAGGCAGAGCGTGGTGCCCGCCGCGCCCACCATCAGCAGGCTCTTGCGGCCGAAGTGATCAATCACCGACATACCCACCAGAGTAAAAATGAGATTCGTGGCCCCAATGGCCACCGCCTGCAAGTCTCCCGAAAGCTGGCTGAAGCCGGCTGCGGCAAAGATGCCCTTGATGTAATAAAGGATGGCGTTGATGCCTTCCAACTGGTTGAAGGCGCCAATGGTGATGGCGAGAAAGAGCGGGAAACGATACTTCCATTGAAAGACCGGTTCGTGCGTCGTGGCGTGCTCGGAGTTGAGCGCCGCCTGAATTTCGGCCAACTCGGCATCCGGGTCGGGAGCGCCCATTTGACCAAGCACTTCAAGGGCTTCGTCAACCTGATGGCGCGAGGCCGACCAGCGGGGAGAACGTGGAATGCGGAAGAGCAGCGCAAAAAAGATGGCGGCCGGAACTGCGACAACGCCCACCATCGCGCGCCACTCCAGGGGCCCGAGATGCGCCAGGCCAATCAAATAATTTGTGGAATAGCCCAGCAGGATTCCGACCACCACGTTGATCTGGAAGGCGCCTACCAGCCGTCCGCGCCATAAGGCCGGCGAGAGCTCAGTGATGTAGACCGGTCCCAGCACCGAAGCCGTGCCAATAGCCATGCCAGCCAGGAAGCGCGCGCAGAGCAGCATGGGCCAGCCCACCGAGAGAGCGCAGCCGAGAGCCGCGAAGATATAGAGCGCGGCGGCCAGACGAAGCGCCGCGCGCGCGCCCAGGCGCTGCCCGGCCACGCCGGCAATAAAGCAGCCCAGCACTGTTCCGATGGTCCCAATCGCCACGGTCCAGCCCTTGCTGTAATCGCCCAGCCCATACAGGCGCACAACGGGATCGATAATGCCGGAGACGACAGCAATGTCGAATCCGAACAACAGGCCGCCCAGAGCGCCAATCAGGGTTGTCTTGATCAGTTTGGAATTGGGTCGCATCGTCTCTTGCCTTTCCGGTGCAAAAATTAGATAGTACAACACTTTGGCTGCCACTTTTGACCCCTGGGCCGCCGAGCTTCCACGTCAGGCCGCCGGTGCGAAATCGCGCACGCGAACGCCTGCACAAAAACGTTATAATCGGTTGCTCTAAGACTAATCGGGAGGTGACAGAATCTAAATTCCTCGCCGTATTCCCGTAATCCGGCAAACGTCCCCGGCCAGATTCAAAGCTTTCATGGGTTTCTTTTCTTGTGGACAAGGAGACTTGGAATGATCGACAGCATTTCAAAGACTTTGGCGCGCAGCATGGTCCTTTTTCTTGTGGCCCTTGCTTTTGCCGCTACGCTCAGCGCTCAGACCACACCGGCGACCCCTACACAGACCCCCGCTTCACCAGCGCCGGATTGGAAAACGTACAGCTATCCGGCGGATGGATTCAGCGCCTCGTTCGCTTTCGAGCCTGGACAGCAGAAGAAGAACATTGGCACCGATGCGGGCACTTTTGAACTGCGCGCGTATATCTCACAGGATGGCGAGTCGGCGATGTTCGTCGGAGTTTGCGACTACGGCGCGGCGGTCTCGGGCAGAGACCCAGCTACAGTGCTTCAGGGAGCCAAGAATGGCGCCTTGTCGAACACGAACGCGCACCTTGTAAGCGAGAAATCAATCACGCTAGGTGTCTATCCCGGCGTTGAGTTTGAAGGCGAGAACGACAGCGCCCACTTCACCGCCCGCATTTACCTGGTGGGCACCACGCTCTATCAAGCCCTGACGGCCGCGCCGCTCGGCAAACCCTATGCGGACACCACGCGCTTTCTCGACTCATTCCAGTTGATCGCGCGCACGCCAGCCCAGACCGTGCCAGCCCACTAGTTGCGCTCGTCGAGGATGAGCGCGGTGAGTCAGCCTTCGGCGCGCTCGCCCACCGGCGTCACAGCCAGGATCCGGCAGCGATGCTTTCCGGCCGCGCTCCAGGCGAGCGCCATTTCGCTTTCCAGGCAGGCGCAATCCCCGGCTTCCAGCAGCTCATGCATTCCGCCCACATCCAACTGCAGTTTGCCTTCAAGCACGTATACCAATCCGCTGGTCCCGCGGCCAATATCCGTGGCAGACGATGCTCCGCCGGCAGGAAACTCGACCATCCGCGCCATCAGCCGGGTTCCGTCCGACACTGTGTTGAGCGGAGTTGCCTTTATTGACTCCAGTCCGCGGCTCGTGCCCGCAAGGTGGGCCTTGCGAGTAATCGAGAGGGTGTGTTTGGCCGGCTCCGTAAAGAAGTAGCTCATGCCAACGCCGTAAACCCGACTGATGGTGGCGAGCGTGGGTAGCGTGGGAACCATCCGGTCCGTCTCCAGCTTCGAGAGCAGTGCCGTGGAAAGCCCGGTCTCGGCCCCCAGACGCGAGAGCGTCAACCGCTTCTGGGTACGCAGCGCGCGCAGCTTCATTCCAATGCAGTAGGGTTCAAGAGACCACTGGGCGTAGGAAACAGTCTTGGGCATGGAAGACTCCGTTCCGTTAGGGTTGTTAACAGATCCTAGTCTGCCAGCCGCAGGCGCTGCATTTTCTGACAAATCTCTGAAGTTTTCCTGAAGCCTGACGGCCACTTTTCCACCGCGGCAGTGAAACTTTAGGTTTCCTTGGTAACCCGCCTGGATTACTTCGCGCTTCAAAAAGCACAAGGAACTTCGGCAAACTCTCCCGTTGTGTGCGTAATGCCGTTAAGCTAGATGCACAGAAAATACTGGGCTCATTGAAGCACAGAGATTCGCCGGGACCACTGCTTTTTTTCCCATCTGGACTGTTTTCTCCACGCAGATTCCCGCGGCCGCTGTAAGCAGTTGCTTTTCTCCTTGGTAGGATTCGGAGGAGAACTGCAGCCGTGTCGCCCAGGATGCAAGGAAGCGTTGTGGCAGCTAAGAAAGAGCTCCTCTCCGAGCGCGTGGCCAAGACTGCGGAATCCACCACTAAAGCAGTCAGCAGAGGTGCTGACGAATCTGCCTACTTCTTTGCGGGCTTCCGCCTGGAACCCGACGGCACGCTGTGGCGTGGTGAAACGGTAGTTCGTTTGCCTCCCAAAGAACTGGCCGCACTGCGGCTGTTGCTGGCACACTCGGGCCAGGTCGTCTCACCTGCGCAATTGAAGCAGGAACTGTGGGGCGACGTGCATGTGACAGCCGACAGCGTTCCCAAGTGCTTGTCGAGCCTGCGCGCGCGGCTGGAACCGGATGCGTGCATCCAAACGGTTTACAAGCGCGGTTATCGCTTTTCAGTCGAGATCAAGCGAGACGTGGCTGTGCCGGCCGGAAAAATTCTGCGGCTGGCCATTCTGCCTTTCGCCACAGGCTATTCAGTTCCCGAGCATCTTGGCCCTGCCATGGCTGAAGAGACGACGGCCAGTCTCTCCCGTACGCCGCACTTTTCCGTCGTGGTGCTGGCCCGGGATTCGGTTTTCAACCTGGCGCGACGCGGGCTCGCGGCCCAGCAAATTGGCCAGGAACTCAAGGCCGATCTGGTCCTGACTGGAACGTTGCAGGCATTCTCGTCCCAGTACCGTCTACGGGCGGAGATGATCCGGGTCGAGGATGGCACGCAAATCTGGGTCGAGGACATGCTGGCGTTGCGCAGCAAGACAGGCGCGCTTGAGTTGGATCTGATGCAGCGGCTGGCCTACCGTCTGGGCGTCGACGTCCCGGAAGACACCGCCTGGTCTCCCATGTGGAACAGCGAAATCTCCGCTGAGGCGGCTTCATCACAAGAGTGGAACAACGGGCGGCTGGAAATCTCCGCCGCCACCGCTGAAATTGACGACGAGCACAGTACCCGTCAAAAGGAAGCCTACCACCTCTTTTTGCGCGGGCATTATGAGTGGCAAACTCTGCATCGCCATCACATGCAGGACGGTCTGCAACGCCTCTTGCAAGCAGTTGAGCTTGATCCCACGCAGATCTTCGCCAAGGTCGATCTTGTAAATCTATGCGTTGCTCAGGCTCTGTACGGCTTCATGTCCCCGAGTGCTTCCGCGGAGATCGTGCATCAAATGGCGGAATCGATTCCCGAGCTGCCCCAAAGCGCACAGGCTCTGTTGCCCGCGCTTGGATGGGTCAACTTTCACTTCGACCGCAACCTATCCTCCGCCCTGCTGGCCTTCTCCTTCAGCGCTCATCTGCCCCACGATCCCTGGACCACGCGCGCCCGCGTCCTCTTCGCGCTCAGCCGCAATCGCTTTGGCGAGGCCGTCGAATTGTTGCGCGCGGCCATTCGCGTCGATCCCTTCTCGCCCTGGCTGCAGAGTCGCCTGGCCTGGGCCCTCCACCTCGACGCGCAAGCATCTGAAAGTCTGGGGCAGCTTCACAAGTGCCTTACTTTGTTTCCCAATGCCGATGGAACCAACCTCTACGGGGCAGCGATTCTTGCCTTCAACGGAGAAACGAAGCAGGCGATCGAGATCGCGCGAAACCTGGAACAGCGCCTGCCCCATTTCGACTTGGCCACTGCGGTGCACGCCTATGCTCTGGCATGCTCAGGGCAGGCGGAAGAGGCCCGCGTCGTTCTTGAGCGGATGCAATGGCTGGGCCGCGAACGCTTCATCGCTCGTGGTTTCACCCCCGCTGCTTATGTCGCCCTAGGAGATAATGAAGCCGCCTTGGCCGAGTTGCGCGCTGCGGACGAGGCTCGCTGCCCCTGGTTCTTCCAGGCACTGGCCGACCCGCGCTTGAAACCCCTCCGCGGCAACCCTGAGTTCGAGCGGATGCGAGCCATCCTCCTCGCAATGGAGGCCGAAGTCGAGCAGGAATAGGACATGGAAGGCTGAACCCCAGCCGCCGACTTCCTGCCCCGCTATCCAAGGGAGGGCTAACTTGCTGCATCTGTTAGCAACTTCGCATTATGGGAACTGCACGTGTATTCTATAGATACTGACCGATTTCCCCCCGGTGACTTTCATCACATCCCCTCTTGCGCAAACTGAACGATGCTGTTATGCGGCGATTGGTTCGCCTGTGCTCTGGTGCGCAATTCCTTGATGTGCCTGGTCTTTCCGAACGCACGCCAAATCGAATTGCCGGTCGCCTCTGCCAAATTGGAGACCTCTTTTTTATGTACAAAATTTTGGAAGCTAACTGCGTAGGACTCAATATCAAGCAGTTTGTAATTGAGGCGCCGCGCATTGCCCGCAAGCACAAGCCGGGGCAGTTCATCATTCTCCGCCTTCATAGCAAAGGTGAGCGCATTCCTCTCACCATAAAGAGCTCGGACGCAAAGGCCGGCACAGTCACCATCGTCGTGCAGGCCATCGGCAAAACCACCTCCTTGTTGAATTGCCTGGAAGCGGGCGACTCCATTTTGGATATCGTAGGACCGCTCGGCCATCCTTCAGAGATTGAAAAATTCGGCACTGTGGTGATTCTCGCCGGAAGCGTGGGCACCGCAATGGCGCTTCCCACGGCCAACGCACTCAAGCAAGCCGGCAATCACGTGATCTTTATTGAAGGCGCGCGCTCCACTGAAATGGTGGTCTTTGAGGACGAAGTGCGAAGCGCGAGTAATGAGACCTATATGATGACCGACGACGGCAGCTACGGCGAGCAAGGCCTGGTCACAAAAAAGCTCGATGAGCTGATTGCCGCCGGGCGCAAGATCGATTTCATCCTCGCTGTCGGGCCGGTGCCCATGATGCGCGCCGTGGCCCGCATTACCGCGCCACTGGGGATCAAGACCATGGTCAGCCTCAACTCCATCATGGTGGACGGAACGGGCATGTGCGGCGGCTGCCGCGTGCTGCTGGGCGATAAAAGCAAATTCGCCTGCGTTGACGGGCCGGAGTTCGACGCTTCCCAGGTCAACTTCGAAGTGCTCATGCAGCGCAACACCATGTATCGCGAGAAAGAATCAGCATCGCTCAAACAATTCCAGCAGAACATGGAAGCGGAAGTGGCCGAGCTTCGCAAAGAGCTGGCCGCACAGGAGACTGAATCATGTCTGAAATAAAAACTCTCCCACGCTCTGCCATGAACATTCTTCCACTGAAAGAACGCATGAAGATCCTGCGCCGCCATATGCCGGAGCTCGACCCCAAAGTGCGCAGCCGCAACTTCGAAGAAGTGAACCAGGGCCTCGAAACCGACGATGCTCTCACCGAATCCTCGCGCTGCATTGAATGTGCCAAGCCGGGCTGCGTTGTCGATTGCCCGGTGGGCGTCGATATCAAGCAAATGGTGGCATTGATTCGCGCCGGTGATTTTCTCGGCGCCGCCGCCAAGCTGCGCGAAGACAATTCGCTGCCCGCCATCACCGGTCGCGTTTGCCCGCAGGAGAACCAGTGCGAGGGCGGATGCATTGTGGGCAAGAAAGGCTCACCCGTGGCCATCGGCAACCTCGAGCGGTTTGTAGCCGACTACGAGCGCATCAGCGGCCAACTGGGACTGCCCCCGAACGCACCCGCGACGGGCAAGAGCGTGGCCATCGTCGGGAGCGGCCCGGCCGGACTTTCAGCTGCCGGCGACCTCATTCAAAAAGGCCATCACGTGCGCGTCTTCGAGGCTTTACACGAACTTGGCGGCGTGCTCATCTATGGTATCCCGGAGTTTCGTCTGCCCAAGTCCATCGTGAAGGGCGAGGTGAACAACCTGCGCCGCATGGGTGTCGAATTTGAAACTAACGTGGTGGTCGGCAAAAGCGTCACCATCGACGAGCTGATGCACGACGAACACTACGACGCCATTTTCGTGGCCACCGGCGCTGGATTGCCGGTCTTTCTCGGCGTGCCGGGCGAACATCTGAACGGCGTGTATTCAGCCAACGAATTCCTCACACGCATCAACCTGATGCGCGCTTACAAAACAGAGGAGTACGACGAGCCAGTTTACGATTGCCGCGATCGCAACGTGATCGTGGTGGGCGGAGGCAACACCGCCATGGACGCAGTGCGCACTGCGCGGCGTCTGGGCGCTCGGACGGCGACTTTGGTTTATCGCCGCTCCGATGCCGAGATGCCCGCACGCGCCGAAGAGGTGAAGCACGCACGCGAAGAAGGCGTCGAATTTTGCATGTTGACCGCACCGGTCGCGTTTCTCGGCGACGAAAAAGGCTGGCTCACCGGCGCTCGTTGCATTCGTATGGAACTGAGCGAGCCGGATGAAAGCGGCCGTCGCCGCCCTGTAGAGATCAAAGGCTCTGAATTTGTGTTGCCCGCGGACGTGACCATCATCGGCGTCGGCACCACGGCAAATCCGTTGATCCAGAGCACCACGCCCGATCTGGCCACCAACAAGCGCAACTATATTGTTGCCGACACCGAGACCATGCGCACCAGCAAACCCGGCGTCTTTGCCGGCGGCGACATTGTCACCGGCGGAGCCACGGTGATTCTTGCCATGGGCGCAGGCCGGAAAGCCGCAAAGTCCATCCACGATTACCTCACCACTAGCGAGTGGTGAAACACAGGGGCCATCGACTAGTCCCTCGGTCCCTAGTCCCTAGAAAAAAGTGGGCGGCAAAGGTCTCGCCTTTGCCGCCGCCCGTCCCTGGGTTGTCTTGAAGTTACTGCAATTCTGCTAGAACCTTACTGCAAAAGCTTGGTCACTTCCTGCTCGACACTATTGGCCTGCGCTAATGCGGCGATGCACATATTCGAAGTCGCCGAGGCATAATCGGTGGCCTGAATCGCGTTCTGCGCCGAGGTCACGTTCTCCTGCTGTGTGCTCATCACCTGGCTGATCGAGTTGAGCGTATTGATCTGCGCGCCGATGTAACCGTCCTGCCCCGCCACGTCTGTAATGGCCGCATTCAACGCTTTTTCTGCATTCTGCGCATCGGTTGAATTGGTGAGGTCAGTCTTCGCAAGATCGGCGGACGTGTCGCCCCCGGCGGCGAACTGGTAGCCAATGGTCGTGGCGGCCTTTGTGTCGCTGACGAGATCTGCCGTGGTGAGAGTGGCGCCGGTATTCGTGTCGTCTAGCCCGTCCGAGGTGATTGTCACATTGGAATTGGTGTTCGTGAGTTGGATGCCGTAGTCGCCGCCATCAACGCCCGTGTCGCCTTCCGCCGCCGCCGTGGTAAAGCTAGCGGTCACGCCGGGAATGTCCGCCGCATTGATCGCTTGAATCAGGCTGTTCGCTGATCCACCCGCGCTGACCGTAATGCTCTTGGTCGACGACGTGCCGTCGGCATTGGCGACGGTGAAGGTGAACCCCGTTCCGGCCGTGATTGTGTCGGAGGTCTGAGCAATCTTGGAGGGCGAACCATCCACCGACAAATCGGCGAACACCCCGGCGCTGTTCTGCTGCACCGAGCCGCCTACGTCGCCAACGCTGGAAGAGCTCAGGCTGGCGAAATACAGGCTGTCCACCGATGCGCCGGTGGAGGACGAATCGCCGGTGTAGATGTTTACGCCTGCCGTCGATCCGGTGAAGACCAGATTCTGGTTATATGTGGTCGTCGATCCAATATTGTTGATTTCCGACAAAATCGATTGGTACTCCTGGTTCGCCGCCGATTCCTGAGTCGAGTTAAGGGTGCCGTTTGAGGCTTCTGTCGCCAGCGTGATTGCGCGATTGAGCAGACTTGTCACCTGCGAGAGAGCGCCATCGGCCACCTGCAGCAGCCCTACACCCTCCGTGGCGTTGGTCTCCGACTGTGTCAGGGCAGCCGAGTTCGCTGCCAGGCCATTCACCAGCGAAAGTCCCGCCGCATCGTCTGCGCCGGAGTTGATCTTCGAGCCCGACGACAACTGCTCCAGCACTGTTTGCAGGCTGCTATTGGTGTTGTTCAGATTGTTCTCTGCATAGATCGCTGAAAGATTGTTCAAAACACCGAGGGCCATGGAAGGTAGCTCCTTTTTGATGCCTTGAATCGCGGCCTGCGCGGCAATGCGTCTTCTCGTCCGCCAGGCCCTCCGCTCTTTCCGGATGGGCGTTCTTGCATCTGCACCCTTCATCGGTCCGGCTGAAAATAACTTTAGTCACAAATTTCAATTCCGCTTTTTGTCCCGTTTGTCGCGGGTCGAATCATACTGTCTCGCTTTCACTCAAAGCCTGCCTCAAAGCGATTCAAACGGTGTGGCGTTATGCTCCACTTTCTTGCCTCGATTCGCGACAGGACGTTGCCCGCGCAAAGCAATGGCGGCAAGAGGACTCGCCTCCTGCCGCCATCTGTCTTTGCTTTATCTGCTCTTGTTCTGAAACGCACGCTGCAAAACACGTTCTACTGTTCAGCTCACTGTTGAGGAGCCTGGGATGTCACTGGAGGCGCAGGCGGTTCTTCAACTGCAGGCGGCGCTGCCGGTTCTGCACCTGATGGCTGCGGCTGGCGGTGATACGGACCCTGCCCGCCTTGCTTCCAACCGCCTTGCCCCGGTTCGCCACCCGGACCACGCTGTCTCCAGTCTCGACCAGCTCCATGCTCGGCCCGGAAGGCCTGAATCAACTTCCATTGCTCAGGCGTCAGCTTGGCGCGAATGGCCAGCAGAAAAGCGGCGTTGGCTTTCTCCAGCTCTGCACGTGCCTGCGCTACCTTGTCAATCTGCGCCAGAATCTTGGCTTCGTCAGGCTGATCGCTGCCCATCAGCGGTTCCAGCGCCAGTTCGGCCTTCTGAAGGCTGGCTCGCAGATCGATCAGCTTTTCACGGTGTTCCAAAAGAATATTGTCGAAGTCCTTGCGCTGGTCATCCGTCAGCTTCAGCCGCTCGACCGCCCTGGGGTTGTTCCACCAGCGGCCGTGGCCGTCCTGGGGTCCAAAAGCTCTCTCCATGGGTGGTTGACGGTCTCCAAATCCCGGCCCCGCGCCCATGCCACTGCCCGGCCCCTGCCCCAGCGCCATCGTTCCCGCCAGCAGTATTCCCGCTATCGACAATCCGAACTGCAACGTTCCTGATACTTTCATCGCTTCTCCTTTGGCCCGCTCCCGCAACTTTCTCGCGCGGGGATTTGTCCTTGCTTGCCGATTTCTCTTTTGTCCCTTGCTTGCCGACGTCTCCCTTACCAGCTCTCGTCCCCAGCCATCAATTGGCCCAGCGGCTCCATGGCGACCGGAACCTCGCGCGAAACATCTTGGTCCACCTTGGCCAGCAGATCTTCTTTTGCCAATAAATCTTCTTTCTCCTGGCGCGCTTGCTGCTCGTGCTGCTGAACCGCCAACCTCTGCTGCTCGGCCGCACGTACAGCCGCAATCCTCATCTCCTGCTGGTGCTGATGGTGCTGCCAGACCCCCGCCGATGCACCGCCGGCTACCAGGACACAGCCCAGCGCCCACCCGGCTGCCAACCGCCAGATTCGCCTCCGCCGCGGCGCTGTCACCGTCCGGGTTCGGCTATAGGCCGCCTCACTCCATGCATGAACACTCAAGCGAAACTCACCAAGCGCCTTGGTCAACTCTGGATCCATTTCTTCAAGATCCTCTCCTGGCCGTCGTCCACAGGGCCTCCCCGCACTGGCTGGCTCGCAGCCCAATTTCCTTTTGAAATTCACTGTGTCCCCCCCAATTCCGCTCGAACCTTTGCCACTGCCCGCGAGAGGTGCGCTTTCACCGTACCCTCGCTCAACCCCGTGGCCCGCGCAATTTCACTTAATTCTGCTTCTTCCACATAGCGCAGCAAGAATACCGTTCGCTGACGCTCGCTTAGTCTCTCAACCGCTTTACTTACCTGACGAACCCGTTCCTGCGCAAGCAACTTTTGCTCTGCCGATCGTTCGCCACTGGGCAGCCACTCGCTCGCCTCGCCCAGGTCCACCGCATTGGCCCGCGTCTGCCGCCAAAACTGCATCCGCCGGTTGCGCCAGTGGTCTTTCTGCAGATTGATGGCGATCCTCATCAACCACGTCATCGCGCTCGACTCGCCCCTGAAGCTCGCCCAGTTCCGGTGCGCCTTCAGGAAACAGTCCTGCGTCAGTGTCTCCGCCAGGTCCACATCGCGCGTAGACGCCAGCAGAAAGCGGAAGATCTGCGCGCGGTGCCTTGCTACGACAGCCGAAAACTCCTCGGCGCCTATCTCCTCTGCCATGGCCATGGTCATCGGTTCCAATGCTGTGCCGGCTGCCATTACTCAGATAGACGCCAGCGCTGGCTGCAAGTTTACAGCCCCATCCGCAATTCTCGTTTATGTAAATAGAATGTCGGGGCGGGCAGAGCCGCCCGCCCCTAGTGCCATTTTATTGTTATTGTGGCTCGGTTTGCTGCGCGCTAGGTCCCGTCGGCGCCTGTGCAGGCTTCTGTACGGGAGCCAGTTCCAGTGGCAGATTCATTCCGTGCTCCGGATCGTACTGATGCTTTGTCATCCATGCCTTGTACTTTGCAGCCGGCTCCTCGTTCAGGAAGCCATTGTGCCTGACATAAACCACGTCAGGCTTCACATCAACCTTGAAGTCGCACGTACCGCCATCGGCCGGCAACAATATCTGCATCTCTTTTCCTGGCTTCTTCCAGCGCGCCGGATAGGTCTCATAGCCCATGGAGTTCATGAGGCGGTTTCCGCAGTAGTACCTGAAGTCAAAGCCCCGCGGCTCGCCATTCTCAAAGAGATTTGCCCGGCCCTCGCCGTCGACTCCATTCAGAGATCGCGCACCGCCTGGTCCCCAGTAGTGTGAAACAGAGTCGTGAGAATAGATGTGAACCCTCAATGGGTAATCATCAAGATTACGCGCGGCCAGCACCGCTGTTGAAAGCAGCACGCAAACCGCAAGCCCCGCAAAACCGCACAGCAAAGCACGACGCATCGAAGCCACTCCTTCCACCCTCCAAAATGAAGACCTTCAATTCACAACAGAATACTCGATAAGAACGGCCCTGTGTATCACTGTTCAATAAAGAATCTTGCGCGGGAAATGCAACCGTATCTTCCAGCCATTTCTCCTCCTCGCGCTTAGAAACGGCGCTGCCGTTAAATGAGAATGCGGCCACGACGTTTAACTGCGGATGCAGAGTTAACTGTTGCTAGAGTACAGCTTTCAATAGGATAATACTGTTTTTAATATACTGCATACTGTTTATTGTATTGCTTACAAATGATCTCCAAGAGTGTCGTTGACCTTTTCTCCAGCCGAGCGTCCTTATCTTGCTTATTGTAAATTGGTTATCCGTCTGTTCACGGCGTGGGACACATTCTGCGGCCGTGGCACCACACGTGCAACAATCTAGACTGACTTAAGGTGCTTCCCTGTGGAGACTAGCTTTCTCAATCGCTTGCAAGCGTTGCTGCTCGGCCTGGTTACGGTTGGCCTGGTGTCGCTTGCAGTGTTGAATTTCATGGAGGAGCGCCGCGTTCAGCTACCGGACGATGGCGTATGGTGGCGCGAGGCGGCAAATGGAGCCGGACTCGTCGCGGACAAGGTGTTGCCCGATAGCCCCGGAAAGCACGCTGGCATCCGCGAGGGCGATCTGCTGACAGGGGTTAATATCCTGCCTGTCGGTTCCGTCGGCCCGGGTCTGCCAGGGAGAATCCGCTCGCACGAGCCATTGCCGGGAGTCAGGGAGTTGGCTGACCAGAGCGCCGGAAGCGAGCAGCTTGCTCTCTCCCCTGAGGTGAAATTCTCCCCCATCACAAGCTCCGCCGACCTTGAACGAGCCCTCTACCGTACCGGAAACTACTTCCAGATCTACTACAAACTCACGCGCAAAGGCGTCGCGCCGGGCGCGCTGGCCGAAGTAGTCGTCGATGTAATCCCCGAGCCAATGGACCGCAGCCTGGCGCTGGGCCAGCGCTTGATTGGGCTCATCTATCTGGCCATCGGCATCTATGTGCTCTTTCGCCGCTGGACAGCTCCGCGCGCCACTCATTTCTACGTGTTCTGCCTGGTCTCTTTCGCGCTTTACGCGCTGAAGTACACGGGCACTTTCGGCACACTCGACTGGGCCGTCTTCTGGGGCAATGTGCTGGCTGAATCGCTGCAACCAGCGCTATTCCTCCACTTCGCTCTCAGTTTCCCTGAGGAGCGGCTCAAGAAGCTGGGCCGCCGCTGGCTGTTGCCGCTCATTTACACGCCCGGCGCCGCACTGTTTTTCCTCTGGCTCTATGCCATCAATTTCTGGCAGGCCACGGCGCTCCTCAAGCACCGCCTGGAACAGGTTGGAACAGCTTACGACGCAATCTTCTATATGCTGGCCGCCGCGCTGTTCGTGCTGAGCTACAGCCGCGCCAACACGCCGCTCCTGCGCCAGCAATTGAAGTGGCTTACCCGTGGAGCGTTGCTCGCGGTTGTGCCCTTCACGCTCTTTTACGCGATTCCCTTCCTTCTGGATTGGCAACCGTATAGCTGGCTTACCAATCTCGCCGGCCTCTCCATCATCTTTCTGCCGCTCACCTTCAGTTGGGCTATTGTCCGCTACCGGTTGATGGACACCGATCTGATCTTCAAGCGCGGAATGGCCTACACGCTGGCCACAGGTCTGATCCTTGGAGGCTACTTCGGCATCATCGCGGCTGCCGCTGGCCTGGCCCATTATCGCCTTCCTGAGTCGGCTCGGGACTGGGGTGAAGGCATCGCAATTGTGCTGGTGGCAGCCTTCTTTGAGCCTCTCAAGCGCAGGATTCAGGGCTGGGTCGACAAAGTCTTCGACCGCCATCGCTATGACTACCGCAAGGCGCTGGTCGAGTTCGGCCGCGGTCTCAGCTCCGAAACGGATCTGCAGGCCCTGCTACAGTCCATCGTCGAGCGCCTGCCGAGTACCCTGCTGGTGGCGCGCGTTGCGATCTTTCTGGACCAAGACTCGGCGGAGGAGCCTGGCTGCCTGCGCCTGGCGGCCTCCCATGGGCTACCAGCCGAGGCCCTGGCCGCGCAAGACAGATTGGCCCTGGAATTCCTCGACTTCGACCGTGCCCTGGACCACTCGCACATCTTCCTCGAAAACGCTCAGGCTGCCCTCCACCTGCCCGCTCGCCAGCAGCGCACCGCAGCTCTCCTCGACCTGAACTACTACTTGCCATGTCGCGTCCAGGACGGAGCTGCCACGCGCACCATCGCCGTCATCGGCCTGGGTCGCACCATCGGCGGCGACTTCCTCTCCAGCGAAGACATTGAACTGCTCGAATCTCTCGCCAGCTACATCGGCATCGCACTTCAGAACGCCAGCCTCTACGCCCGGCTCCAGGAAAAAATCGGCGAGTTCGAGCGCCTCAAGGAATTCAACGAAAACATCGTCGAATCCATCAACGTCGGTATCCTGGCTCTCGATCTGGACGAGCGCATCGAAAGCTGGAACGCGCAGATGGAAGCCATGTACGCGCTCAGCCGCGCCGAGGCCATCGGCCAACAGCTTCGTTCCGTCTTCCCCGCCGACTTTGTCGATGCGCTCGACACCTTCCGCAGCGAGCAAGGCGTCCATCATCTTTACAAGTTCCCTCTCACCACCCGCGCCGGCGAAATGCGCA
This sequence comes from Occallatibacter sp., assembly GCA_049520075.1. Lineage (GTDB taxonomy): Bacteria > Acidobacteriota > Terriglobia > Terriglobales > Acidobacteriaceae > Telmatobacter. Next base: position 21,429 of record JBEKQD010000067.1, read on the forward strand.
CTGCCAACATCGCCATCGCTCCCTTGCTCTCGCGCGATTTTGTTTCCGTAGGACGCATTATTCTGGTGGACGATATCACGGAGCGTGTCTCGCTTGAAACCCAACTGGCGCAGTCTGACAAGCTCAGCTCCATCGGCCTGCTCGCCGCCGGCGTAGCCCATGAGATCAACACGCCGCTGGCCGTTATCTCCTCTTACGCGCAGATGCTCTCGAAGCAGCTCAAGGGCGACGAGCGCCTTGGGCCAGTGCTCGACAAGATCATCCAGCAGAGCTTCCGCGCTGCTGAAATCGCCAATGGCTTGTTGAACTTTTCCCGCACTTCGACTACGGAATTTCGCGACACCAACCTGAACCAGGTCATTCGCGACACGCTCTCCCTGCTCGAACATCAGTTCAAGACCGCGCAGATTATTGTCGACCTCGAATTGGCCGAGTCGTTGCCCACCATCCACGGCAACCCCGGCAAGCTCCAGCAGGTTTTTCTCAATCTGCTGCTCAACGCAAAGGAAGCCATGCCCAGCGGGGGCCGTCTGCGCGTAGCCACTCAAATCAATTCGCCTGAGGGGCAAAGCAGCTATGTTGCTGCGCTGGTCGCCGATTCGGGTTCCGGCATCGCGCCCGAGCACCTCAAACGCATCTATGATCCCTTCTTCACCACTAAAACCATGGTCAAGCCCGGCGACCGCCGCGGCACAGGCTTGGGACTTTCCGTCTCCTACGGCATCATCCAGGAACACGCCGGCAAGATTCATGTCGAAAGCTCCGTCGGCGCCGGCACAACCTTCCACCTTGAGTTTCCCTTGCTGAGGAATTCCGTCCATGTCTGAGGTTGAACTGCCTTTGAATCCGCCCACATCCGCCACCGCCGCTGACGAATCCAGCCCTTCCAGCGGCCTGGCCAGCATTCTGGTCATCGACGACGAAGCCGCCATCCGCGAGTCGCTCGAAGTGCTGCTCTCGCTCGAGGGATACACCACAAGAGTCGCCGGCGACGGCATTGAAGGCCTCAAAATTCTCGACCAGGAGAGCTTTGATCTTGTACTGCTCGACCTGGCCCTGCCCGGCCAGAGCGGTCTTGAAATTCTGCCTCAGATCAAGGAGCGTCAGCCCGAGCTCCCGGTTATCATGATCACCGCCTACGGCACCGTGGACAACGTCGTTGACGCCATTCGCGCCGGCGCTGAGAACTTCGTTCAGAAACCCTGGGACAACGAAAAGCTGCTGGCCGATATTCGTTCCGCCGTCGCCCGCCACAAAGCTGAAGAAGAAAACCTGCAACTCAAGCGCACCCTCAAGCAGCGTTATAACTTCGCCAATATTGTGGGCAAAAGCGAAATCATGCTCAAGGTATTCGACCTTGTCGCGCAGGTCGCGCCCAGCCGCTCCACGGTTCTCATTCAGGGCGAGAGCGGCACCGGCAAGGAACTCATCGCCAAAGCCATCCATGCAAACTCGCCGCGCAAAGACAAGCCCTTCGTTCCCATCAACACCGGCGCCATGCCCAGCGAGTTGCTTGAATCCACGCTCTTCGGCCACGTCAAAGGTGCATTCACATCAGCCATCGCATCCAAGAAAGGCCTCTTTGAAGTCGCCAATGGCGGCACTCTCTTCATGGACGAAATCGCCACCATGGGCATGGACACTCAGGCCAAAATCCTGCGCGTCCTGCAGGATCGCCGCTTTATGCACCTGGGCGGCGTGCAGGAGATTCAGGTGGATGTGCGCATCATCGCAGCCACCAACATTGACCTGCGCAAGGAGGTTCGCGAGGGCCGCTTCCGCGAGGACCTTTTCTATCGCCTCAACGTCATCACCGTTGACCTGCCGCCTCTGCGCGCCCGCCGCGAAGACATCCCATTGCTCGCGCAGCACTTTCTCGATTTCTACGCCAACGAAAACGCCCTTGCCCCGCGCAAGCTCTCCGCCGACGCCCTGCGCACCCTGGTCGATTACGAGTGGCCCGGCAATGTTCGCGAGCTCGAGAATTCCATCGAACGCGGCGTAGTGCTCTCCAGCGGGCCGGTCATCGGCTCCGATCTGCTTCCCGGCCACATCACTGGCCGCAGTTTCCAGGACGCACTGCTCGAGCACAACCCCGACGCTTCGCTCTTCAACATTCTCGAAGACATTGAGCGCCGCATCATTATCGAAAAGCTTGAGCGCTGCAACTGGAACCAGACCGACGCCGCCGAACACTTCCACATCCCGCTCTCCACGCTCAACCAAAAGATCAAGCGCCTCAACATCGAGATCCGCAAAAAAGGCAGAGAATAAAAATGCAGTGAAAAGGTAATGAAACATACCTAATGGTGGTTGGGAGTTCGGAGGCGACCATGTTCGGTGCTGTCGCAGAGATCGTTTCCACGCAACAAGGAGATTCGCCTGAGTTCATCGAGAAGGCGCGAGCTCTTGCCATTGGAGTTGCTCGAGATTTTGAGCCTGCGCGCCTGTACGTCATCCGAATCGACAACTGGTTTGGGCCGAGATGGATGCTCTTTGCGGGAAAATTCACTGCCGGAGCGCGCCTTCGCGGTTTCCCTACTGCTGCGATCGGCGTTCATAAGACGCGCCTGCATGTACCGCCGTTTGTTCCCAGTCGCGTGGTGGGGCAGCGAGTATTTGTAGGACCGGATTTTGAGGAGGCGGTAGCTGCGGCGCCGCTGCATATCGAGTGCCTTAGCAAACAATCACTTACGCGACGAATCGCGGATATTGATAAGGATGCAGCTTTTTTGTGGTTCAGCGGGGAATCGGAGTCACAGAAGCGCGGCGCGGTGATGGTATATCTGCCCGTTACGTTCGATGCGACGGCTCAGCGTCGAAGAGGTCTCCGCGACTACGGCGCTTTTTACATGGGCTTCTCGCAGCGTGGAAGGGGCTGGGAGCCGGCGATGCTGCGCGGGGTTTCGCTTGCCGAGGTAGCACATCTTGAGGAGAGCGGTCGAACTTTGATCGATGCCCCACCGAACTCCCCACCTTTGGCACGTCTTTGTTCTTGCGCCTAGAGTGAGATTGTCGAACGTATTTATAGCCGTTTACCGCGCCCCACCGCTTGATAGTATGATGCACAAGTAGATTTTTTCTGTTTCCCCAAAGGAGCATTTGCATGAAACTCGGCCGTCTTCGCACCTTGATGTTTCTCGCCGTAATCCTGGTCTTCGCCGCGCCCGCCGCGCTGGCCAGCCCGACGATCTCGGTCACGGTAGATGCTACCAGAACGCCGCAGAAGCTCCTGAGCGCTCACGAGGTGATTCCCGTCAAGCCCGGGCCGCTGACGCTTTACTATCCCAAATGGATTCCTGGCGAGCACTCACCCGCTGGGCCAATCGCAAACCTCACCGGCCTCAAGTTCGAGGCGGACGGCAAGACCATTCCGTGGCAGCGCGATCTGCTGGATGTGTACACGTTCCATCTGGATATACCTGCCGGCATCAGCCATCTCGATGCCAAATACGACTACATTGAACCGGATGGTGTTTCGGCCACTGACAAGCTGCTGGCCCTCGAATGGAATGAAGTGGTTCTCTATCCTGCCGGAGCCCCCGCACAGCAGCTCACCTATGAAGCCAAAATCCTAATACCTGATGGCTGGAAATTCGGCACATCGCTCCCCGTCGAAAAACAATCCGGCAATGAGGTTTCATTCAAGCCGATTTCTCTCGACATGTTAGTAGACTCGCCAGTCATTACCGGCGAGTATTATCGTGCCATCGACATTACGCCCCCAGGTGAGCCGATTCATCACGAACTGGACATGATAGCCGACAGCGAAGCCGCTCTGAATATGAGCGCCGACAACCAGAAGCAGATGGTCAATCTGGTTGCCGAATCGGGCAAGCTGTTTGGCGCGCGTCATTATCGCGACTACCATTTTCTGCTCACTCTCAGCGATCACGTTGCCCACTTCGGCCTTGAGCATCACGAGTCCAACGACAGCCGCCTGCCGGAACGCGCTCTGCTCCTGCCCACTTCCGGAATGTCTCTCGGTGGTTTGTTGGCGCATGAGTTCGTTCACTCATGGAACGGCAAATTTCGTCGCCCTGCCGATCTCTCGACCCCGGGTTTTGAAGTGCCGATGGAAACCGACTTACTTTGGGGATACGAAGGGCTGACGGATTATCTCGGCCCCTTACTGGCCGCGCGCAGCGGCTTCTGGACGCAGGAACAGTACCACGAACATATGGCCGCCATCGCAGCCTCGCTCGGACCGGGTCGCCCCGGCCGCACCTGGCGTCCGCTGCTCGACACCGCTGTCGGAGAGACGGAGTTGGGGCGCGCAAGAGGCGGTTGGTTGAACTGGCGTCGCGGAGTGGACTACTACGACGAAGGCGATCTGCTCTGGCTTGAAGTTGCCACCATCATTCATCGCGAAACGAACGGCCAGAAATCCATCGATGATTTCTGCCAGTCTTTCCACGGCGGTCCTAATAACGGCGCGGAGGTAAAGACATACACCTTCGGCGAGTTGGTGAGTGCGCTGAATGTAATTGCGCCCTATGACTGGGCCGGCTTCTTTCACGCGCGTCTGAATTCCACCTCAGCGGGTGCGCCCACAGGCGGCATCGAAAACGGCGGCTGGAAGGTTGTGATGAACGCCGAGCCGATGAAGTTGCAGGGACGCAGCGGCGACCCCGGTGATGTTTATTCAATCGGACTCAAGATCGGCGCAGACGGCGTAGTAACAGATTCCATCGTTGGCAGCCCCGCATTCGAGGCCGGCGTCTCCTCGGGGATGAAGGTCGTCGGCGTAAATGACCGCGTCTATAGCCACGATTTGCTTGTGGACGCAATCAAAGCCGCCAAAGACACCGCGCTACCAGTCACGCTGTTGGTTGTCGTGGACGATTATTACCGAACTTCCACTATCAACTACCATGGCGGCGAGAAGTTTCCACACCTGGTGCGGGTACCGGACAAGCCGGACTATCTCGACGAGTTAATCAAGCCGCGCGCCGCAGTCCAGTAGAACCGGTTCACTCTTCGCGCAGCAGGATTAGAGGATCAACCGAGAGTGCGCGTTGCGCCGGGAGCCACGTAGCCACGAGGCCCAGCAACAGCATTGCCAGAACCACGCCCGCTAATACCAGCGGGTCGCGGGGATTTGCCTGATAAACGATGTAAGCCAGTACCTTGCCTGCCAGAATTCCGAGAGCAAGGCCCGCCGCCGAACCAATGGCCAGCAATTTCACTGGACGCCCCAGCGCGGCCTTCAACACCTCTTTGCGCTTAGCGCCGAGGGCGATGCGAATTCCCAACTCCCGCAGCCGCTTGCTCACCGAGTACGCGGCCATTCCAAAGATGCCTGTGAGCGCCAGCATCGCTCCCATTCCGCCCAGCACGCCCAGCGCTGTTGTGGCCACACGGGAGGGAAACAAGGCGATGTTCAATCCTTCAGTCCATGTATGAATGTTCAAAGGCAAGGCTCCATCCAGGCCCCGCAGCGCATTCCGGACGGCTGGCGCCAGTTGCGCAGCATCGCGGTCGGAGCGCACTACCAGGCATGTCAGGCTGGTGGGCGATTGCAGGAATGGCAGAAACATCGCCGTGCGCTGATCTTCGGTGAGCATATAGTACTTCCCGTCTTCCACAACACCCACCACTTGCACGCGCGTTCCATCTTCCAACTTGTAGTATTTGCCCAGCGCATTATTGACAGAGCCGAAGATTCTGCGAGCTAGCGATTGGTTTACCACTGCCACGCGCGGCGCAGAATTATCGTCTTGCCAGGAGAGATTTCTGCCCGCAAGCAGAGATGTCCCCGCCGCATGAAAGTATTCGGGAGATATCCTGAACGTCGCGACCCAGGACGCGGAATTCGCCGGCCTCAGGTCTGTCGTTTGGTCGCTAAAGACATTCTCGCTCGACCCGCCCCCTCCCAGGGGGATTTGACTCACCAGTCCCACATTCTTTACGCCGGGAATCGCTTCAAGCGCATCAATCATCTGTCTTTGCATTGCAGGAATTCGGTCGCCGCTGTAACCCGACATGCTGAGATTTGTGTCCACCAGCATTGCGTTCTTCGGTTCAAAACCGAAGTTGCTGTGCATAGAGCGCACCAGCCCGCGCACAGCCACCAGCGAAGAAGTAACCAGCACGCCGCAGATGGCGATCTGCACCACGAGCAACGCATCCCTGAGGGTAATCCTGCTTCCGGCATTGCCCGCAATGATGCCGCTTGACCCGGCTTTGACCACTTCATACGGATTGGTGCGAAGTATCTGCCTCACCGGCACAGCGCCAAAGAGGAATCCACTTGCCAATGCCAAAAATAGTGCGGCCAGGTAAACCTGCGCGTCCGGTGTCACAGGAAGGTACAAAGGATATTGTGGAATTGGCTGCCATGCGCCTAGCTCGCGCAATAATACGATGCTGCCAGCAAGCCCCAGCGCGCCTCCAGCAACTGATATCAGCAACGCTTCAGTAAATACCCCGCGCAGGATGCGTTTGCGGCTCGAACCAAGCGCCAGCCTCAAGGCAACTTCTCTGGAACGGTCGGCGGCGCGCGCTGCAAACAGGCTGCCAAGGTTGGCGCACGCGGCCAGCAGAATCAATCCCGCCAGCAGCATCATCCCCGTCATGAATCCCTTCACCGGAGGCCCCAGCATGTCGCCGGCAAGACTGGGCCGCGCGAGAGAAAAGCTCATATCGACTTCGTCTTTGGGGTAGTTTTTTTCGAGATAGGCACCGACGGAATTCAAATCGCCAATTGCCTGCGCCGGAGAAACTCCCGACTTCAAATGTCCGAACAACAGGAAAATGTTGCGGTCCTTGCGCGAATTCAAAACATTCAACCCCTCCACTTGTCCTTGATCAACCATGGGCAGCCATAGGTCCGCGGAAAAAAACAACAACGTCCCCCGGAACTCAGGCGGCGCTACGCCGAGGATGGTGAAAGGATGCTTGTTCACCTGAACCTGACGGCCCACCACGCTGCGGTCGTCTTGAAAATGGCTGTGCCAATACGCATAACTCAGCACAATAAACGGAGCGCTGTTCGGGCCATGCTCGTCGGCGCCGTGAAAGAAACGACCAAGATACGGATGAATATCCAGGGCGTCGAAGTAATTCCCGCTCACCTCATAGCACCATGCCTGGGATGGATTGTTGCCCATATCCAATCCGATAGGCGCCAGGGTATACACTGCCAGACCATCGAAGCTGCGGTTGCGATCGCGCAGGTCGAGATAGTCGGGATAAGAAAAAGAGACGTCCTTAAAGGGCCCATGCTCGATCGAATAGAGGCTCGCCTCATGTGGCACATTCAGCGGGCGCAGGATCAGCGCATCAAGGACGGCAAAAACCACGGCGTTGGCGCCGATGGCTAATGCCAGCGTCAAGAGCGCGGCTATCGTGAATCCGGGTGACTTGCGCAGCACGCGGAGAGCAAACCTCACATCCTGTAAGAGAGTCCCGATAAAATTGCCGCCCAGCGCTTCGTGGATCTCCTCTTTGTATTTCTCGCGCCCGCCAAACTCGATGCGCGCGCGCCGTTCCGCCTCCGCGCGACGCAGTCCGGAACGCACCAGATCGTCAGCGCGGTGCTGGATGTGGGAGCGGATTTCCTCTTCCATTTCATCCGCAATCTGAGCGCGATGAAAGGTCATAGCGGCAAGGGAACGAAGATACGCAAGAAATTTCATGGTCATTTCTCCACAGAATTGATCAGTTCCGTCCATCGTTCGGTGTTCACGCCCATCACGAGGAGCCACAGGCACAGCGATGCCTCCCCGAGAAGGCCCGCGGCAAGATTCGAGGGGAAGAGATAGCGGGTAAGCGCCGGTGACAGATAGGTCATCCAGCCCAAACCCGCAATCGCCATGAACGCGCCCAGGATGCGCGGCAAAAAAGTCGATCTTAAAACGAGATAGCCGATCAGGACACAAAAGAACCCCAAAAGCACGATAGCGATATTCACTCCCTGAGGTTTCCATCGAGGAACTTCGAAGGCGACTCCAACGAGATTCAGAAACACCGCGAGGAATGCGATCCTCCGGCTCACCGGCTTGAAGATTCCGTAAAAGAGCAGTGTCATCGTGACCATGCCCGCGATAGTGATGAGGCCCACCGCGAATCCTAATTTGCCGTGAAGATAACGCTCGCCGAGTCCCCCTATCAGCACGCTGAAAAAATACAGCGCTCCGGCCGTCCGGGCCTTGAAGTTCTGTGACGGGTTGTCGATGCCTGAGTTTGTCATTTCACAGTCCTTCAGACCTCAAATCTCTCATCAGGTGGATCGTGCCGAACTGGACGGAGCAACGGGAATCGAGTCCCTACACGAACGCGGCGGCGTCGAAATGTCTGTTCCGTGTCAGAGCGTTGAGTTCAGCAATCTCTCTGGCCATGGCTTCATATTTCCTCCGGTTGTGGCGAGAGCGCGGAAGCCATGGCGGTCACCAGGCGGTTCCAACTGTCAGTTTCTTCCCGCAGACGCTTGCGTCCCGCGACGGTAAGTTCATAAAACTTGGCGCGGCGATTGTTCTCCGATGTGCCCCAGCTCGCCTTGAGCAATCCTTGACGGACAAGCCGAAACAGGCCGGGATAGAGTGCGCCCTGCTCAATGAGCAGCGCATTCTCGGAAATCTGCCCTATGCGCAGCAGGATTCCATACCCATGCAACGGGCCGAGCGAGACCGCCCTGAGAATAAGCAGATCGAGCGTGCCGGGAAGAAGCTGTGCCTGGTCGTTCATCGTTCCCCCTAAGATGATTAGGAGACTAGCCCGAACTCTCCTAAGCTGTCAAGGAGAAAAATAACCGCTTCATCAAAAATTCGCGTTTGCCGACCGGTCAGTCCCCTCGCGATTCATTCCGCCCTTCCCGTCCCTCATGCGCTATCCTGTCCTTGCAGCAACACTTACGGAGAGCGCCACAGGCCGGCAAACACAATGGCGATAGAGTCGATAGAAAAGACCGCCAAGTCCCTCGTCCTCACCGTGCAGGACTACTCCCTCTTTGCCTGGCGCGCTTTCACAAATCTCTATCGCCCTCCCATCTACTGGCCTGAATTCTTCATCCAGGCCGACATCATCGGCGTCGGCTCTTTGTCCATCGTCGTCCTCTCCGGCCTTTCCACCGGCGGCGTGCTCGCGCTGCAATCGGCCGCCACGCTTTCGGCCTTTGGCGCCACCGCGATCACCGGCCAGTTTGTCGCGCTGACCATGATCCGCGAGCTCGGCCCGGTGCTCACCGGCGTCATGGTTTCAGGCCGCAACGCCAGCTCCATGGCCAGTGAACTCGGCTCCATGGTTGTGACGGAGCAAATCGACGCCATGCGCGCGTTGGGCGTTGACCCTATGCGCAAGCTGGTCACCCCGCGCATCGCCGCCACCATTACCATGCTCTTGTTTCTCACCATCGTCGCCGATGCATGCGGCATCGCGGGCGGCGGACTGGTTACCGTCTTCATGAACCACCAGGACGGCACCCAATACCTGAACAAGGCCTGGGAGTGCCTCCGCTATCCCGATGTCATTCAGGGATTGGTCAAACCGCTCTTCTTCGGCTATATCCTCAGCTCCATCGGCTGCTTTTATGGCATGAGAACCACAGGTGGAACCCAGGGCGTGGGCCGCTCCACCATTGAAGCCGTCGTATGGGCTTCGGTGCTCATCATCTTCGTCGACTTCCTCCTCACCCAGGTTCTGCTTACCCTCTTTCCCCCGCTATGAGCGACTGCCCAGCTTTCGTCCCGCCTGGCCCCGGCCCATCCGATCAAGATGCGGCAGGCCCGGTCGCAGCCTTTTGCAATGTTTCCATCGCTTTTGACGGCCCTCCAGTGCTGGAAAATGTCAGCTTCTCCATTGCGCCGGGAGAGACGCGCGTGCTGCTCGGCCCGGCCGGCGTAGGCAAGAGCGTGCTGCTCAAGCTCGTCAACGGCCTGCTGCGCCCCGATGAGGGCCGCATTCTGCTCTTCGGCGAAGAGATTACCCACATGCCCGAGGAGCAGCTCTTCGCCCTGCGCGCCCGCACCGGCATGGTCTTTCAGGAGGGCGCGCTCTTTGATTCGCTCTCTGTCCGCGATAATGTGGCCTACCAGCTAATCCAGGAGCAGGTGCCTGACAGCGAGATTGACCGGCGCGTCCGCGATGCTCTGCGATTTGTCGAGTTGGAGGATACCATCGACATGTTTCCGTCCAGCCTCTCAGGTGGAATGCGCCGCCGCGTGGCCATCGCCCGAGCCTTCATTCAAACGCCGGAGTTGCTGCTTTACGATTCGCCCACCGGCGGGCTCGACCCCGTCACCTCGACCACCATCATCGAGCTGATCGTCAAAGAGCGCGACGTCAGCCACACTCCCTCGCTGCTGGTCACTCATCGCCTCCAGGACGCGCTCGCCCTCTGCAACCACCGCTTCGACCCCGAAGAAGGCCGTATGGTTCCGTTCCCTAAAGGCGAAACCGACCCTAGCACAACTTTTCTGATGCTCGAAGAAGGCCGCCTTATCTTCGACGGCTCCCTGCACGAGCTGGTCAAAAGCCAAAACCCGTTTGTACGAGAATTTTTGGAGTAGGACTGGGAATGGGATTTGGAACGGGAGTGGTGTAATTTCCGGATAGCCGACGATACATTCAGAATACTCAGAACTCCGAGATACGCTCGGCTGGATTCTGCCCGCTTACGGGTGGGAGCATTGGTTTTAGCGCGAAGGTTTGCTCGAGCGTAGACGCCATAGATGGAACGCGGACTTTGCTCTTGTGCGCTCTGCGTCCCTTTACGGTGCGGGCTGATGGTTATTTACGCGGTGCCGCGCTTTTCACCACCAAATCCACTTGCGGTCCGCCGTTCACCAAAATCCAATGGCCATTGAAAATGATTAGCACTAAATCCTCGTCAAAGAGGCCGCTATAGCCGCCGACTAGGCAATAGCCCCGCCTTGAAGCGTTCACGGCGCGTATGATCGTCAGTCCATCACGCTGTTCCACCGCTGCGGACTCAGGCCCGCCACCGAGAGAGCCTTCATATTGCCATTTTCCCTTGTCCTCCTTGGTGAATTCGCTAATTATTGCTTCCTTCGGAAGATCGCCGCCTGGCGTTAGATTTCCCATCCTCAGGGACACACTCGAGCCCTCATACGCCATCCGGTCAGGATCAGGGCACAGGAGTGCAATCGTATGCGCGTTCGCGTCAATATGCCAAGCGGCCGGAAATTCAAAAGTTATCGGCCATCCGGGATCGCGGAAGATGCGTTTCGGCTCCGCGACCTCGCACTTAGGGGCTGGCTCCGCGCGCATCCGCATTGCCTCCGGCTGATCGCTGGGTGAGGCCCTCCAAGTTCCGGTCAGACCCGTCTTCGTCAGCTGAGCACGCAGCACCCCGGAACCCGTACACTCATCCTCGACGCCGCACTTAGAATCCTGCTCATCGTGCAGCAGCAGCGTGCCGTCGGCCTGAACCCGCCCACCAACGATCACAGGCTTCCAGTCGCTTTGCCGGTAAAACTCGCCCTTGGCTACGTCGCCTCCGCGAATCAAATGCATCCGCGCTCCCACACTGCCAATCGAGCCCACGAACCAGGTCTCCGATTCCTGACTACCGCCTGGGAGGCCCGGAGTTGACGGGCAAAGCCAATCCGGCTCATCCGCCCCGATCGCTGAAGAAAGAACGACCCCCAGAATGACAGCAGCGAAACGGCACACAATATATTGCATGCCGAAAATCATACAACTCGGCACAGGCAGGCGTCCGGAGTAAGCGTTTTAAATGTCTGTTTGGCACCTAGGGTTTACAGGGTGGACATATGGCATCTCCCAAAAACGTAAGTTCAGGGTGTGTCACCGCCTATGGGGAAGTTTGGACCACTCCCATTCATCCCAGTTCCCACCATCCCTCCCCACCTGCTAAAATCGACTGTTTTGGTTGATTGCGACAGAATGGCAGGTAACTTATGGGCTTCAAATTTCAAGGCTTCGATCTTCTTCATCTCGACTCCAGCTTCAGCGAGGACGAACTGCTCGTCCGGAAGACCGCTCGCGACTTTGTCGAGGACAACCTCGTCCCCATCATCGAGGAGTGCTTCCGCACCGAGCGTTTCCCAAAGGAACTGGTCCCCATCATGGGCGAACTGGGCTTCTATGGCGCCAACCTCGAAGGTTACGGCTGCGCCGGCATGTCCAACGTCGAGTACGGCCTGGTGATGCAGGAGCTGGAACGCGGCGACTCCGGCTTCCGCAGCTTTGTCAGCGTGCAATCCGGCCTGGTCATGTTCCCCATTTACTCCTTCGGCTCCGACGAGCAGAAGAATACCTGGCTTCCCGCGCTCGCCAGCGGCCAAAAGCTGGGCTGCTTTGGCCTCACCGAGCCCGGCGCAGGCTCCAATCCCGGAGCCATGACCACCACAGCCCGCAAGGTGGGCGACGAGTACATTCTCAACGGCGAAAAACTCTGGATTACCTCAGGAACCATCTCCGACGTGGCCATTGTCTTTGCCAAAGTCGAGGATGAGGGCGGCAAAATCCGCGGATTCCTGATCGAAACCAATCGCCCCGGCTTTTCCTCTTACGATGTCCACGGCAAGTGGAGCCTGCGCGCCTCTCACACCAGCGGCCTCTCGCTCCAGGACGTGCACGTGCCCCTCACCGCGGCCATGCCGGGCGCCATCGGCATCAAGAGCGCCTTCATGTGCCTCAACCAGGCCCGCTACGGCATCGCTTGGGGAGCCATCGGTGCGGCCATGTCCTGCTACGACACCGCCCTCCAGTACGCCAAATTCCGCAAGCAGTTCCGCAACGAGCCCATCGCCAGCCATCAGATTGTTCAGGAAAAGCTGGTCTGGATGGCCAATGAAATCTCCAAGGCCCAGCTGCTCGCACTGCACGTGGGACGCCTCAAGGACGCCGGCACCGTGGAGCACCATCATATCTCGCTCATCAAGCGTAATAACGTGTGGATGGCTCTGGAATGTGCCCGCATCTCGCGCGACATTCTGGGCGCAAACGGCATCACAGACGACTACCCCATCATGCGGCACATGATGAATCTCGAATCTGTCATCACTTACGAAGGCACGCACGATATTCACACGCTGATCATCGGCCAGCACCTCACCGGGATTCCGGCGTACTAGAGCGATGAGTTCCTCCCGTAGGGAGGCTGTGAGAATAGCCCAGGGTGAAACCCTGGGAATGAGTGCAAGAGGATCCCATTGCCCCGTAGAGGCGGAACGAACCCTAATCGCGCTCTTGGTTTTCTTAATTACGATTGACCCGCATTGGCTCTCGACAGAAGGGGGCCGATGCGGCATATTCTTGTGTCATGCAAAACCTGTCGCTTTTTTCCCGACCCATTCGCTTGCTCATCTTCACTCTGGCTTTCGCCCTTGCCGGCACGGCCCATGCGCAACAGCCAGCCAGCACACCCATCGTGCTTCGCGCAGCGCGCCTGCTTGAGGTAGATACCGGAACCCTGCTTCAGCCCGGCGAGATTCTCGTCGAGGGCGAACGCATCCGCGCTGTGGGCCGCACGGTCGAGCATCCGCAAGGAGCCAAAATTATCGACCTGGGCGACGTCACGCTGCTCCCCGGCCTGATTGACGCCCATGTGCATCTCTTCCTGCACCCCGGCGCTGAAGACCTGCAGACGGTCGAGGAGTCGGTTCCCTGGCGCACCCTACTCGCTGCCGACGCAGCCAAGGCCGACCTGCTGGCCGGTTTCACCGCCGAGCGCGATCTGGGCACCGAGGGCGCAGGCTCGGCTGACACGGCTGTGCGCGACGCCATCAATCAGGGGTTCATCCTCGGCCCTCGCCTGCGCATCAGCGGCAACGCCATCAACATCCTCGGCGGCCACGAAGACGCGATTCACTACAACCCCACGCAGCACGTTTTGTCCAATGCCGACTACGCCAACTCCGTCGACCAACTAATCGAGGTCATCCGTCAGCAGCACAAGGAAGGCTCCGACTTCGTCAAGATTTATGAGACCGGAAAAGACATAGTAGTTGACGGCGAATTGCACACGCCTTACGAGTACACCGAGGCGCAACTGGCCGCGGCTGTTGAAGAGGCGCATCGCCTGGGCACCGGAGTTGCCGTCCACGCCATGGGCGAGCCGGGCACACTCTTTGCCGCGCAGGCCGGCGTCGCTTCCATGGAGCATGCCACACAGCTCAGCGACGAAACCATGCGCCTGATGAAGGAAAAGCAGATTCCCGCTGTCCCGACCTTTGCAATTTTTGACTACTTTGCGCAGCACGCCCCTACGCCCGCTGTTGCCGCGCGCGAGAAGGCTTTGCTGGATGTGAAGATTCGCGAATTCAAGAAGCAGATTGCCGCCGGAATCCCATTTGCTGTGGGCTCCGACGTTGGCCCGTTCCCGCACGGCACGCAAGCAGTCGAAATGGAGTTGATGGTCCGCTATGGAATGAAGCCGCTGTCAGTCTTGCAGGCCGACATGATCAATGGAGCGAAACTGCTCGGCTGGGAGGGCCAGATTGGCGAACTCAAGCCCGGCTACTTTGCCGACGTTGTCGCCGTTCCCGGCAACCCGCTGGAAGACATTACCGCCGTCGAGCACGTGAGCTTTGTGATGAAGGGCGGCGCAGTTGTGCGCCAGTAAATCGTTCCAGAAACTGTTTATCTGGGAACCTGTTGAAAGACTCCGGCTTTGTGTCAGGGCACGACTTTAGTCGTGCCGATATCCCGCAAAATCAACGCGGGCTTTAGCCCCGGAGGGAAAGTCTGTTTAGACTCACCCACTACACAATTTCCGAGTATGTCTTAAAACCGCATGCTAGACGGCGGTTCCTTGCGGATTGGACGCCGCTGCCGCTTTCTTTTCTTTCTTCGCCAAAATTTTTTCGAGAACCTGCGTGTACCGCGGCGGCTTTACCTGCTTGAGAGAATCCTTGACCGCCTTGCGATAGGCGGAAAGGTAAATGGAATACAGAATTGCGATTGAGCAACCGATGCCCCACGCGAATCCCCAACAGAATCCAGCCAAAGCAGCCCGTCCAAAAGCTTCCATCAGAATCGCCCCTTTCCAGATTCTCCTTAAACCGCAACGACAAAACTATCTTCCGTGCGCGTGACGGCGTGGTACAGCGTGTCGCGCTCCACGGGAATGCGCCCAGCCTCGGTAATCAGGCGGCAAAGTTCCTTGCGCGTCATGCCCTGCGGCGTGGTCGCTCCTGCGTCGTGATAAATCTTCTCTTCGACAACGGTGCCGTCCAGGTCGTCTGCGCCGAAGCGCAGCGCTATCTGCGCAATCTTTGCCGTGAGCATCTGCCAGTATGCCTTGATGTGCGGGAAGTTGTCCAGCAGTAAACGGCCCACCGCAACCTGGCGAATATCGGTCAGCCCTGTGGTCACCGGCAGGTGGTCCAGCATCGTGTTTTCGGGATGGAAGGCCAGCGGAATAAACGTCTGAAACCCGCCTGTCTCGTCCTGCAACGCGCGCAATTTGAGCAGGTGGTCCACGCGGTCTTCGTCGTTCTCAATGTGCCCGTACAGCATGGTTGCGTTCGACTTGAATCCCAGCTTGTGAGCCATTCGCGCGGTCGAAAGCCACTCGTCGCCGTCGATCTTGTGGTCGCAGATGATGGAGCGCACGCGCGCCGAAAAGATCTCCGCGCCGCCGCCGGGCATTGAGTCCACGCCGGCCTCGCGCATCTTGATCAACGTTTCTTCAATCGTCAGCTTGGCCCTGCGCGCGAGGTACGCCACCTCGACCATGGTGAAGGCCTTGACATGAACCTTGGGAAAACGCACTTTGAGCCCGCGCACCAGATCGAGAAAATATTCAAACGGCAAGTCGGGGTGCAGTCCGCCGACGATGTGAAACTCCGTGACCGCTTCCGAGTAGCCCGAAGCCGCCGTCTCCCACGCTTCTTCCAGAGCCATGGTGTAGCCAGCCGCGTCGCCCTTTTTGCGTCCAAAGGCGCACAGCTTGCAAGCAGCCACGCAGACATTGGTGGGGTTGATGTGCCGGTTCACGTTGAAATAAGTAATGTCGCCGTGCAGACGTTCCCGCACATGATTGGCCAGCCAGCCCACAGCCAGCACATCCGAAGACCCATAGAGTACGACGCCGTCATTGAAGTCCAGCCGCTCCTGGGCAAGAACCTTTGCGGCAATCGGCTCAAGCCGTGGGTCGTGGGTCCTGAAGCTTGCTGGTTGGCGAGGAACCGCCGTCTCGGTCTGCATACCTTAATGATACAGAAACAACTTCTCCGCAGAGAACTATTCCCTATTCCCTGTCTTCTCCGGTTCCACCACCACCCCGTCAAACATCGAGGCCGCCAGCAGCCGCCCTCCGGCCGCGCGCACCAGGTTGACTCGGTAGCCGGTCTGCGCAAACTTCCACTCCAGCGTCTTGGGATTGATGGCAAAGACCTGGTCGCTCAAACGCGAACTGACTAGAATCTGGCCCAGGTGATCGTTGTAGTTAAGGTCGTCCACGTCGTTCAACGGAAGCCGGTGAACCCACAACCAGGTCTTGCCCAGATCGCGCGAAAAGTACACGCCCTCGCGCGCGCCGAGCCACAGCGTCCCATCCGCGGAGAAAGCTACGCAATGAATACGTGTAAGCATGGCAGGGATGCCGATGGGCATCCAGCTCTCGCCTGCGTCAGTGGACAGAACCGCTCCATCCCGCCGAGCAGCGACGAGCTTTGACCTATGCGCTGCAACCGAAAGATAATCCACCGAACTCATTACAGGGCCGCCTTGCCAGGTAGCGCCATGATCCACGCTCGAGAACAGGCCGCCGGAGGTCGAAGCCAGCCATGCGTCACCGGAAAGGTCGAGCGCGCGCACGCCACCGTCCATCTCGTGGCTTGCGTCCTTCACCCGCTTCTCCACCGTGACGCGTTTTCCGTAATGCGTTTCGGTCGCTGTCTTCTCGAGCGTATTCTCGATCGTACCCCTCGGGCTCCAACTCGCGGCGGGCGGATCCGAATTCGCACCCGGCGCAGCCGCGGCGTCTTTGTCCGGCTTGTCAAGAACAAAGATGCCGTGGTTGGTCCCGGCAAGAATCGTTCCATCGGGCGACTCGGCCAGCGCAAAAACGTCGCGCCCGTCAAGCCCGCTGTCCATGTGTTCCCAATGCGCTCCGCCGTTAGTGGAAACAAAAACGCCGCCGTAGTTCTTGTCATTCACCACGCCGGCAAACAGCCGCACCGGATTGCCGCTGGCGACAAGCAGCGCCTCGACCTTGCGCCCGCTGAAGCCTCCATTGGCCTCCACAAAGCTGGCTCCCGCGTCCTGGCTGAGCAAAACACCGCCGCGGTCGGTGGCCAGCAACACATGATTCGAGTTCCCCGGATCGACAAGAACATCGTTCACAATCACGTCCGGGCCGGTCATGCGTTCAAACTTCTTGCCTCCATCCGAAGTCTTGTAGAGCCCCTCGGTGGTTCCGGCATACACCACGTCTCGGTTTGCCGGGTCCTGCTTCAGCACCCGCGTTCTGCGCGCGGTGTCGGGAATGCCCTCGATCTTCTTGAACAGTTCGGCCGCGTTCACGCTTTTGTAGATGCCGCTGCATGCACTGGCGAAAATAATCTTCGGCTCGGCCGGGTCGATGATGATGGAAAACACGTCTGAGTCGTCGATGACGCCGCGCTTGATGTTGCTCCAGGTTTTGCCACCGTCGGTAGTCTTCCAGGGAAGATGCCATGTGCCCGCATAGACCACATCAGGATCCGTCGGATCGATGGCCAGCGACTCCACTTCGTGAATCTCTTTGCTTCCGGGGGGGCTGATCTGCGTCCAGGTTGCGCCGGCATCCGTGCTGCGAAAAACGCCTTTGAGCGTACCGGCAAACAGCATGGCCGGATTCGACGGCGCCTGGGCAAAGGCGCGAATCGACTGGCCGCGCAACGCCGCTACCGCATTCCAGCTATGCCCTCCGTCGTGGCTCACCCACAGCCCGCCGCCTGGCTTATCCAGCTGCCATGCGGCAACATAGAGGGTGGCCGGATTTGCCGCATCCACAACGATGTGGTCCAAAATCAAATTTTCGGCAGCATCCAGCTTCGAGAGTCTGCGCCACGATGAGCCCCCATCCAGTGACTCGTAGAGCCAGCTGTTGGTTGTGCCCAGATACAGATGATGCGGCTGGCCGGGAACGGCAGCAAAAGCGCGGGCGTCGCCGCCTTCCGGACCAGTCGCGCTCCAGGGCGTCTGCGCCGTCAATCCCGGTGCGGCAAGCAAAAGCAGAAACAAGAGTGAGATTTGCGCAAATAATCCGGACTCGAAAGAATAATTAAAGTAGACTCGCAAACGATTCATGCGGACAAGAAACTCCCTAGGCTCATGTAAAGAGTATACAAAGAACACAGATACACCTGTTCCACGCACTATAACGCAGTGAAAATCAAAGAGGCTGGCCGGGAAGCCGGTCAGCCTCTTTGATTACAGATAGTCCTCTCCGTTGCGACGAACCCGAAGGCCGCCGCGCCGAGAGTGCAAAAGCTACATCTTTGCAGCCTTCTTGTGCGCGGCCACGGCTTTGCGCGGTTGCGCCTTCACCATGGTCTCGTCCACAGGAGTGGTTCCCTGCACGTCGGCCGCAAAGTTAGCGCCGGCAGGCACCAGGTAAGTTTCCACTTCCTGAGCGTCTGTGGTCCCGGTAGCTACGGTGATGCGAGAGGCGTCAATGCCCTTATCCGTTACCAGATA